>CAUVVR010000003.1:0-180197 GCA_963555475.1 uncultured Selenomonas sp. | reverse complement strand
ACGGATTCTGTATGTTCTACTTTTTTATGTGTCCGATTTCATTTTACAATGAACCCTGCATAAATATTGAATCACAGCGTAAAAGGTTTTCAAATTTTATCTTGCTGTCAATCTGAAATAATGATATTATTGAGTTATGAGTCTTTATGAATATATCCCTCCGACTTTAATCTTCTTAGGAAGGAATCTGGATTTATGTTTAATTTCAAGCAGAAAGACGACGAATTCTTTGATCTGTTCCTGGAGAGTGCAAAATTCTTTCAAAAAGGTGCATCGGTCTTAGATGATGTTATGAAGGATTATACTTCCGCAGCGGCAAAGGTGGAGGAAATCAACCGTATTGAGCATGAAGCAGATGCAATCAATGACCGTATCATCGACAAGCTGAATCTTACATTTATCACGCCGATTGATCGCGAAGATATCTATGCCTTGGCAAACAACCTTGACGATGGTGTCGATCTGTTGCAGGGAATCCTGCAGCGATACGAGATGTACCGTATGGGTCAGCCTATGACCGGAGCAGTTAATCTGACGAATCTCCTGATCTCTTCAACAGAAGAAGTTGTGCGTGCTGTTTCCTATCTGGAAAACATACGAAAGAATCAGGTACAGATCCTAGATGCCTCCCATAAGATTGAACGCTATGAAAGTGAAGGGGATCTCATCTATCGGAGAGAAGTTGCCTATCTGTTCGATAATGAAAAAGACCCAATCGAGCTCATTCGTTGGAAAGATGTGCTCGAACAGTTGGAAGATACGCTGGATCATTGTGAACTCATTGCGGATATGCTGCGGGGAGTGGTAATGAAATATGCCTGATTTTCAGCTTTTGATCTTTTTGGTCATACTCCTGGCACTTCTATTTGATTTCATCAATGGCTTTCATGATACGGCAAATGCAATTGCCACTTCTGTTTCTACGAGAGCCATTCATCCACAGCACGCAATTATTATGGCAGCTGTCCTCAACTTCTTCGGTGCAATGTATAGTACAGGTGTTGCAAAAACCATAGGATCTGATATTGTAAAATCTGCCTCTCATGTAGATGAACACATACTGATTGCGGCACTCTTCGGCTCTATTGTGTGGAACATTATTACATGGCGATTTGGTCTGCCGTCCAGCAGTTCCCACGCGCTCATTGGGGGACTGATTGGTGCAGTACTCATGTCAGCCTCGGGGATCGATGGGCTCAACTTTTACGGAATCGGTAAGATCATTCTTTCTTTAATTCTCTCTCCCCTTGTAGGAATGGCATTGGGGTGTGTCATCATGCTCCTCTTATTCCGTTTCTTTGGACGTTTTCGTCCCACAGCAATCAACGGAAAATTTAAGAAAATGCAGATCTTAACAGCAGCTACGATGGCATTTTCTCACGGATCAAACGATGCCCAAAAATCCATGGGTATTATGACACTGGCACTTCTTGCTGGTGGATATATCGATGTGTTTGAAGTTCCGACCTATGTCAAGATACTAGCAGCAACTGCCATGGCTTGCGGAACCGCAGTAGGGGGCTGGCGTATTATCAAAACGATCGGAGGAAAAATATTCAAGCTTCAGCCGATTTCCGGATTTGCGGCAGACCTGAATTCCTCCATCATTATATTTGGTGCAACGCTCTTACATCTCCCCGTAAGCACGACACATGTCGTTTCCGGTTCTATCATGGGCGTAGGGGCGGCAAAACGCATTAATGCGGTGCGATGGGGTGTTGCTCAACAGATGGTTGTAGCATGGGTGATGACAATTCCGTGTACAGCAATCATGGGAGCTCTTACATATCAATTTGTAACATTATTTATTTAATGGAAAGTATATAAAAATCCTGCTCACTTTGAGAGCAGGATTTTTATATAGAGACAAGAGAAAGGGGATATCCATGGACAAAAACCTGATAATGATGGCGAAACAGGTACAAAGCAACTATTCCAGCCCAATTGTTGCAGTGAAAATTAACGGTGAAGTACATGATATTCAAACCGTTTACGAGGATACTGATCAAATTGATTTCATCGAATTGAACTCACTATTGGGCTGGGTCATCTATCGACGCTCTGTGCTTTTTCTTTTGATTGCGGCGGTAAATAAACTTGAGAAAAACAGCAATGTGATTGCAAAATTCACGGTAAATAAAGGACTGTATTGCGAAATAAAAATACCGAATCGCACGATTGATCTACAATTCATAAAAGAAATAGATCATCAGATGCGAGCTATGATTGCAGCCAATCTTCCCATTGTCAAGCGCAGTATTCCGCGACAGGACGCAATTGATACCTTTCAAACTCTTGGGCAAACAGGGAAAGTAAACCTGATTTCGACACTCATAAAGCCTATCATCAGCATATATACCTGCGAGGACTATATAGACTATCTATATGGTCCAATGCTTCCCGAGACGAAAGAGCTTGGCAGATTTGAGCTAGACTATGAACCGGATGGTGTGTTAATTCGTACCCCTGATGAAATGACAAATTGTCAGGTCAGGAAGCGCATCAATCAGCCGAAATTCGGTTCAATCCTTGCAGAATCAAAGGCTTGGGCAGATATTTTGGACTGTCGTTTTATCTCCGATCTCAATCGAATCAATAGGGAAAATACGATAGGGGATCTCATTCGTGTTTCAGAGGCACTGCAAGAGAAACGTATCGCACAGATTGCAGACCATATTTCCTCTCATCGTGAGAATATCCGACTGATCCTGATTGCAGGACCGTCCTCATCCGGAAAGACCTCATTTGCACAGAGACTGCGTGTTCAATTGCGTGTCAACGGACTTCGCCCCGTTATGATTTCTTTGGATGACTATTTCCTCAACCGCGAGGATACACCACTGAACGAGAAGGGGCAGTATGATTACGAATCCCTTGATGCACTTGACACAAAGCTCTTCAATCAGAACATGATCGACCTTCTTGAGGGGAAGGAGGTCCAAATTCCACGTTATAATTTTATAACAGGGAAAAGGGAATGGAAAAAGGAGGCTGTTCTGTCCATTTACAGCGATCAGCCTATCATTATTGAAGGAATTCATGGGCTGAACGAGTATCTGACAAAGGATATCCCACGTATCAATAAATATAAAATTTATATCAGCGCATTGACACAGCTGAATATCGACGCACATAACAGAATTCCAACGACAGAAGTACGTTTTCTTCGCCGTCTGGTGCGTGACTATCAATTTCGTGGCGCAAAAGCACTCAAGAGCATTCGCCAATGGCCGGACGTTAGGGCGGGAGAGGAGAAGTACATCTTTCCATTCCAAGAGGAGGCAGATGTCCTGTTCAACTCGGCACTGATCTATGAGATTGGTATCTTAAAGAAATATGCTGTTCCACTCTTGGAAGAAATTCATCGGGGGGAGGAAGGCTATACCGAAGCCCGCCTGATTCTACGTTTTCTTCAATATGTCGATGAAATCAACACCATAGACGATATTCCCAACAACTCCATTCTGCGAGAATTTATCGGGAAATCCGTATTCTTCTCATAAAAAAGCTCGGGCTCTTTTCATAGAGCTCGAGCTTTTTTGAGAAAACTCTTACAGATTACTCTTTGACATAAGCGGTGATCGGCTTATAGTGTTTCTGGAAGAACTCCTCCGCGACCTGCGGGAAGAGTGCATAGGAGAGGACATCCTCATCCGACGGATTGATATAGCCCTTGTTCTTGAGCTCTTCTTTGAACTCTGCGAATGTCGTAGCCTTTGCATCCTCGATGGAGCAGTCATCAATGATCTCGTCAGCAGGGATACCAAGCGTATCCGTCAGGAACTTGCGGTCAATTTCAACCGGCGTCTTGCCAAACTTGCCGCGTGCGAGATCCTTAAACTCGGTCGGAACCATCTTATAACGCTCACCGGTCATGACGTTGAATGTCGCCATCGTACCAACAATCTGCGAGGACGGCGTAACGAGCGGGGGATAGCCGACATCCTTGCGAACACGCGGCATCTCATCCAGCAGATCCTGATACTTGTCCTCCATACCCGCTTCCTTGAGCTGGTTTGCAAGGTTGGAAAGCATACCACCGGGAATCTGGAAATCGAGAACATTCGGGTTCACATCGAAGTATCCCTTGAGGTTGAAGGTCTTAATGAGATCCTGTTTGACACCAAGGAAGTACTTGGAAATCGGCGTCATTGCCTGACGGTCAAGCCCTGTATCGCGCTCCTCCCCCTCAAGCATTGCCACCATCGTTTCCGTGCACGGCTGAGAAGTGTCGCTTGAGAAGGGGGCAAGTGCAGTATCAATAATATCAACACCTGCTTCAACTGCCTTCAGATAGGTTGCATGACCAAACCCGGAAGTGCAGTGCGTATGGAGGTCAATGGGAATCTTCACTGCAGCCTTGAGCTTCTTGACAAGATCTTCTGCCACATACGGCTTCAGAAGTCCCGACATATCCTTGATGCAGACGGAGTGGCAGCCCATCTTTTCAAGCTCAATCGCCAACTCAACAAAGCTCTCATTCGAATGAACAGGACTAATCGTATAGACCAGACACCCCTGAACATGCGGTTTCTCCGGGCACTTAAGCGCTGCATCAATCGCAACTTTGAGGTTACGGATATCGTTGAGTGCATCGAAGATGCGGAACACACCGATACCATGCTCCGACGCCTTCTGAACGAACTTCTCTACCACGTCGTTGGAGTAGTGGTTATAGCCGAGCAGGTTCTGACCACGGAGAAGCATCTGAATCGGCGTCTTGAGGTTTTTCTTCAGAATATCCAAGCGCTCCCACGGATCCTCATCAAGGAAGCGCAAGCAGCTATCAAACGTAGCACCGCCCCACGCCTCGAGCGAATTGTAACCCATGGCGTCAAGCGCCGCGAGCTGCGGAAGCATGTCTGAAATTCTCATGCGGGTTGCCAGCAGTGACTGGTGACCGTCACGGAGGACAGTCTCAGTGATTTTGACCGGATTCTTTGCCATAAAAGAACACTCTCCTTGATTAAAAGTATAATCAAAAATTATATAACCCAACGTCTAAATTATAGATTCAAATTGAGTTATTGTCAATGACAAGTTATAAAATTCACATATTTTTATATCGGTTTTACAATAAATTTCATCTCATATCCAACTATCCATAATTACCATTATGGATAGTTGGAGGGAGAAATCACTGTAAAAATTACATATCCGGTCGCATTCCTGTTTTTCCGGCAAACTTATGATAGTTGCCGCCGTTATGTCTCCGCTTCAGTTCTTCGAGCAAATCCTCCGGCGTCATATTGTGGTACGCGAGCAAAACCAAGCAATGATACCAGAGATCTCCCATTTCATAGAGCACATCCTCACGAATGTTGTTTTTAGAGGCAATAATCGTCTCTGCTGTTTCTTCGCCAAGCTTTTTTAATATCTTGTCTTGACCTTTATCAAAGAGATAATTCGTATAGGAACCTTCGACTGGGTGCAGGCGGCGGCTCTGAATCACCTGATAGAGATCGGACAGAATCTCCGCAAGCGGCATCTCATCTCTCGTGCCAACAGGAACAATACTGTTTTCACTAGTAGGATAGAGTTTTCTACCATTAAAGCATGAATATGTCCCCGTATGACAGGCTACACCCGTCTGTTTGACACGCAGCAGAATTGTATCACCATCACAGTCGTAGGAAAGTTCCAGCACGCGCTGCACGTTTCCGGAGGTTTCGCCCTTTTTCCACAGCTTCTTGCGGCTGCGGCTGTAGTACCATGCGAATCCCGTTTCCACCGTTTTCTCAAGGGATTCACGATTCATATAAGCAAGCATTAGAACTTGATTGTTTTCTTCCTGCACAACGACAGGAACAAGCCCGTGTTCGTCAAAATTCACCATTGAAATATCAACACTCATCAGAATCGAACCTCCAGTCCGCGCGACTTCAAATACATCTTCACTTCATTTATGGAAAGTTCTCCATAGTGGAACAACGACGCAGCCAATACGGCATCCGCTTTTCCTTCGGCAAGCACATCATAGAAATGCTCCAATTTGCCGGCACCTCCGGAAGCGATGACGGGCACGTTGACATTTTCCGATACTGCACGTGTGAGTGCAATATCATAACCATTCTTTGTGCCGTCAGCATCCATACTAGTCAACAGGATTTCACCCGCACCAAGCGCGACAACATCCTTTGCCCAAGAAATACAGTCCATCCCTGTCGGTGTTCTGCCACCGTTGACATAGACCTCCCATGTGTCTATGCCATTACGTCGTGCATCAATTGCAACGACAATACATTGACTTCCGAACCGCAACGCTCCCTCGCGTATAATTTCTGGATTTTTCACTGCCGCTGTATTGACAGAGATCTTATCTGCCCCTGCGTTCAGCATACGGTGCATATCTTCTAAATTGCGGATTCCACCGCCAACGGTAAGTGGGATAAAAACTTTTGAAGCGCAGTCAGATACGACATCAACCATTGTGTTGCGTTCTTCATGTGACGCCGTAATATCCAGAAACACGAGCTCATCCGCACATTCTTTATCATAACGTTCGGCTAATTCCGTCGGGCTTCCCGCATCCCTTAACCCGACAAAATTCGTCCCCTTGACAACGCGCCCCTCCTTGACGTCGAGACATGGAATAATACGCTTTGCAAATGTTTTTTTCAAGACGAAATTCCCCCTTAATCTCAACGAGCTGCGGCAATCGCCTCAGGTAAGGAAAGCGTTCCTTCATAAATGGATTTTCCGGCAATTACACCGATAATACCGTCTGCCTCTCTGACTTTTAAGGCATGAATATCTTCCAATGATTTTACGCCACCGGAAGCGATAATATCTATACCGGACTCTGCCGCCAGCTTTGCAGTTGCCTCAATATTAACACCGGAGAGCGTTCCATCCCGTGCGATATCGGTGTATATAATTGTCTTCAAACCATAGGAAGCAAGCTCTTTCGCTAGGTCGACAGCAGAAATACCGCCCGATATGCCCCACCCGTCCACGGCGGCAATGCCATCCTTCGCATCAATGCCAACAGCAATGCGATCGCCATAGAGCCGACAAGCCTCTTTCACGAGGTCGCGGTTCTGTACCGCGGCAGATCCAAGAATCACGCGTGTCACACCAAGAGCTAAGGTGTCTTCTATCGTTTCGAGCGCACGAATGCCGCCGCCCAGCTCAACGGGAATTTGAACATTGCTGAGAATCGTCTTGATGACCTCAGTGTTTTTCGGCTTTCCGGCAAGTGCTCCATCAAGATCAACTACATGCAGGTACTCAGCACCCTCCCGCTCCCAACGCAGTGCAACCTCTTCGGGTGCGCTGCTGTAGATTGTTTCCTGTGCAAAGTCGCCTCTGAGGAGACGGACACATTTGCCGTCACGCAAGTCAATCGCGGGGAAAATAATCATCTGCTTCCCTCCTATCCGTGACGAATAAAGTTCTGAATGATGTTTAGTCCAATATCCCCCGATTTTTCGGGATGAAATTGTGTTGCCATGATATTTCCGGCAGATATGGATGCTGTAATTTCCTCTCCATAGAAGCAGGTCGATGAAACTATATCCTTATCCTCCGGTACTGCATGATAGCTGTGCACAAAATATACATAGGAACCCTGTGGTACCCCTACAAACAATCCATTATCCCTATGTGCCTGCGCGATATCGAGTGCATTCCAGCCCATATGCGGAATCTTTTCATGCGGTGCAGATATCTTTCGCACACAGCCATCCAAGAAACCAAGCCCCTCTACACCGGAGGATTCTTCACTGCCTGCAAAAAGAATCTGAAGACCGACACAGACGCCAAGCAGCGGCATCTTACGATCAACGCATTCGCGAATGGCAGGGATCAAGCCGGATGCCTTGAGCTGCATCATGCAGTCGCCAAAAGCTCCCACCCCTGGCAGGACGATTTTGTCCGAAGCAAGAATGTCGTCGGCTTTTCCGCTCACACGAACCTTCGCACCCAACGCAGCAAAGGCCTTCTCGACGCTGAATAAATTTCCGGCTCCGTAGTTTATAATTGTAATCATAGCGTTTCCTTACAGAACACCTTTGGTCGATGGAATCATATCCCCCAGTCGCGCATCCTTCTCTGCGGCGATTCGAAGTGCGTGCGCGACCGCCTTAAACACTGCCTCCACTTTGTGATGTGAGTTCCTTCCGTAGAGAATCTTCACATGAAGTGTGAGTCCCGCATGAAAGGCAAATGCACGCAGGAACTCCTCCGTGAGCTCCGTATCATAGCCGCCGATCATCGGTGTCATCGGCGTTTCCCCGGGATCGTAGACGAGAAAAGGACGCCCGCTGATATCCAGAGCCGCTAATACAAGCGTCTCATCCATGGGCAGATAGAACGATCCATACCTTGCAATACCGCGCTTTTCTCCAAGTGCGGCGTGAAATGCCTGGCCCATCGCAATACCGATATCCTCAACGGAATGATGTCCATCGACTTCAATATCGCCATCACATTTTACAGTCAAATCAAAGAGCCCGTGAGATGCAAAGAGAGTCAGCATATGATCGAAGAAGCCGATGCCCGTATCAATCTCCGACACGCCCGTTCCGTCCAGTCCGACGGAGACATGCACATCGGTTTCCCCTGTCTTTCGATGTATGTCTGCATTGCGTGTCCTCATGGATTTCCCTCCACAAAAGACTTCATGACACGATATACTGCATCATTTTCATCCGGTCGGCCGATGGAGATACGCAGCATATTCGCTAACTGCGGTACTTTTCCAAAACTACGTACCCCGATGCCACATTGGATGAACTCTTCATTGAGTTCCTCTGCATGAGGATAATGAAGCAGAATAAAATTGGTATGAGACGGATAGACCGTTACCCCCGCGAGACGTTCATATTGTTCCCGCATACGCTCGCGCTCTGCACAGATCATCTGAATCTGCGGCTCAAACTCCGACCGCATTTGGAACACAGTATCTGCTGTCACTAAGGACAGCACGTTCATATGATATGGCATATAGGTCTTTGCAATCATCTCGATCACATCCCCATGCGCCAACATATAACCGACACGGCATGAGGCAAGCGCATACGCCTTTGAAAAGGTGCGCGCAATCATCATATGCGGATATTTTTTCAGAAGCGGAATGGACGTATTTCCGTAAAACTCGACATATGCTTCATCAATCAGAAAGGCACATGAGATATGCTCCGCAATGTGCTCAGTTGCTTCGAGCGGCAATACGCCCCCCGTCGGATTGTTCGGGTTGCAAATGACCGCGAGGGAGGCATTGTTTTGATTAACTGTCTGAATAAACGCGTCTACATCCAGCGTAAAATCATCCCGCAGCGGAACCGCAATCCCCTCTGCATCTGCTGCCGCCGCATAGATTCCATACATGGAGAACGAAGGTGTTGGATAAACAATCTTATGTGCTTTGTTTCCACCAAATGCATGAAACACCTTTTCTATGATCTCACTGGAGCCGTTTCCTATGATGACGTTTTCCTGACGATATCCATACGTTTCCCCGATCTGTTCACAGAGCAAATTGTATTCCTCATTGGGATAGCGTGCAAAAGCAACACGCGACAAGCGTGACAGGATACGCTCCTCGACCAAGGGAGGCTGTCCAATATTGGACTCGTTGGCATTGACTTTGATGCGCCAGTCCAACTCATGCGTGTCATACCTTGGCATCCCAGCCAATCCATCACGATAGTTCAGCATATTCTCCCCTCCTGATCTGAATTGCACGCGCATGGGCATCAAGGCCTTCCGTCTCAGCGAGACGGATAATATCATCGCTGACCTCATCCAGAGCTTTTTGCGTATAAGAGATGATACTCGTGCGCTTCATAAAGGTCTCGACGTTCAAAACAGAATAAAAGCGTGCAGTCCCCCCCGTTGGCAGCACATGATTTGGACCCGCAAAATAGTCCCCGAGCGGTTCCGGCGAATACGCTCCGACAAAGATCGCACCGGCACATCGAATCTGAGGCAGCATATGGAAAGGATCTTTGACAAGAAGCTCCATATGCTCCGGTCCCGATATATTTGCAAGAACGACTGCCTGCTCCATATTCTCCGTCACGATAATACATCCATTGTCCTCAATCGAGGCACGCGCAATGTCCTTGCGCGGAAGGCTTTCCAGCTGACGATGTACTTCGTTCAGAGTGTGCTCTGCCAAGACTCGATCATTCGTGATAAGAATGCTTGAAGCAAGCGGATCATGCTCTGCCTGACTGAGGAGATCGGCTGCAATGTACTTCGGAGAGGCACTGTCATCTGCAAGAATCAGAATCTCGCTTGGGCCTGCAAGCATATCAATATCTACATGACCATATACTTCTTTTTTCGCCAGTGTAACGAAGATATTGCCGGGGCCCGTAATCTTATCGACACGCGGAACACTCTCTGTCCCATATGCCATCGCCGCAATGGCCTGCGCTCCACCCATTTTGAAGATCTTACGGATACCAAGGAAATGTGCCGCAACGAGAACATACGGATTGAGCACACCGTCCTTGGTTGGGACAGACATGATAATTTCCTCTACCCCCGCAACCAGTGCCGGAATTGCATTCATCAGAACGGACGAAGGATATGCTGCCGTCCCCCCTGGGACATAGATGCCAACGCGTGAGAGCGGAAGAATCTCCTGCCCAAGGATTGACCCATGCGCGCGGTAGGTCATCCACGAGCGTGGTTTTTGCTCCTCGTGGTAGGAAAAGATATTATCCGCCGCTTTTTTCAGTGATGCCACAACCTTCGGGTCGGCACTGTGCTCCGCCACCTGAAATTCTTCCTCGGACACTATCAAATGATCCGATGTCAAATCAACGGAATCCAGTAATTTCGTATAGTGAAAGAGTGCCTGATCGCCCTTCCGACGTACTTCCTGAACAATACGGTGAACCAGCTCTGTCGCAGAAAGATCCGCGCCGAAAAGTTCTTTATTGCGCGCGCGAATACGGTCACTCAGTACAACCTCATCAAATGCCTTCTTCTGAAGCAGTCGCCCCGCTTGTTCCATGCCAATATCTGCAACAGATACGATATTCACCGTACTTCCCCACCTTCCAAAACTTGCTTCAGATCATTTACAATGCGATAAATACGATCAAATTTCAGCTTGAAGCTCACACGGTTGACAATCAGTCGAGCACTCACATCCATGATGTGGGCAATTTCCTCCAAATCGTTTTCGACCAGCGTTGTCCCTGTTTCCACAATGTCGACGATGCTCTCCGAAAGCCCCACAAGCGGTCCCAATTCAATCGATCCGTTGAGTTTTATATACTCCATCTGCATTCCCTGCTGTGCAAAAAATTGCTCTGCAATATGCGGATACTTGGTCGCCACCCGTGTATGTGCATAGTCCAACAGGCGGCTGCGGCGTTCTTCCCGTGGAACAGCCATCATCAGCCGGCATTTTCCAAAGCCGAGATCGAGCAGCTCATAAACATCCTGCCCGGACTCCACCAAAACATCCTTGCCAATCACGCCAATATCCGCAGCACCATATTCGACATAGGTCGGAACGTCGGAAGTCTTTGTGATAATGAACCGAACCTTGCATTCATCATTTGATATAATGAGTTTGCGGGATTTTTCACTCAGGTGTTCCGCCGTAACGCCGACCTGCTCAAACAAATTCGCAGAAAGAGAGAACAGCTTTCCTTTGGGCAATGCTATAGTCAGATAATCGTCAACGTATTTCGCCATATAATCCCTTCTCATCCTTTAGTCAATTAAAGAACTAATATTAATGTATAGTACCACGTTGCGGTCTGTAGGTCAATCCATCAAAAAAGGGTTTTCAAAAATCATCGCGAATAATATTAGAAAATCTATCCATACGTACGAAAAGGAGTCGCAGATGACACTTCAAATACTATCATTTGTGCGATTAAGCGACAAGCAAATGGATCTGATCCACCAGAGCTATCCGGATTGCACGCTCAGATGCATACGTCCAAAAGACTTGAAAGACGATCTCTCGGATATTGATATCTTACTTGGATATGATGCGCAGATGGAGATGGAGAAGTATCTCCCCCAAATGCCTCATCTAAAATGGATTCACACATACAGTGCGGGTGTTGAAAAACTGCTCTCACACGATGATTTCTGCCGGTCTGATATACTGCTGACAAATTCACGCGGAATTCACGGCATCCCCATGGCGGAACACGTTCTCGGAACAATGCTCGCGTCCAGCCGCTGTCTCATCGAGGCATGGGAAAATCAAAAGGCACATGTTTGGAAACGGCTGACCGAGCCCGATGAGCTGTTTGGTAAGACTGCCGCCATCATCGGCTTGGGAAGCATTGGCAGAGAAATTGCAAAACACCTCAAAAACATGGGAATGCGGATCGTTGCAGTAAAGCAAAAGGAGTCCACAGAACCATTCGTGGATCAGCTGTTCACCATAGATCATCTGTCCGATGCTCTGTCCTGCGCGGATTATGTAATCGTTACGCTCCCGCTGACACCTCAGACAAAAAAATTATTTAACACACATACCTTTCATATGATGAAAGAAAACGCCTTTTTTATCAATGTCTCCCGCGGTGACGTCGTAGAGGAGGACGACTTGGTGGAGGCTCTCAGATCGAAATGCATACGGGGTGCGTCTCTGGATGTCTTTGCCACCGAGCCGCTTCCCGAGGATTCCCCACTGTGGAGTGTTCCGAATCTATTCATTACACCGCATTACTCTGCAATCTCGCCGATGTATCTGGATCGCTCGCTCAAGATCTTTCGCAACAACTTACAGATCTTCCCGCAGCGCATTGGGATGCTCAACGTAGTAGACAAGCAGCGCGGCTACTGAGCCATTGATTCAAGGAATCGCTGATAAAATGAAGTCCGTCACAGGTTGGCGTAGATTTTTTCGTCCGAACAAGGAGGCAAACCGGACGCATAGCCAAAGCTATGTGGAGGATCGAGGGCACAGTGCGGGCAAAAAAGATGCGTCAAGATGGCGTGGCTGAATTTATCAGTGCTTCCTCAATTCTGTGCATCCGCCAGCTTTAATATGGACAGCACCGGAGAATCCTCCGGTGCTGCTTTTTTTTGATGCTGCTCAACAATTGCTGCCTCACGGGTATCTCCGATCTCACGCAGTGCCGCTGCTCCGATATAGGGATGGGCAATATGGACATAGAGTGCCGTCCCTATGCGTCCACACACATCACGGGAATCCTTGCACCGTAGGAAATAATGGGCTGCAAAAGGAAAAAAACGATCTGCAAGAACGGCAAATACCTTGCCCAAGATATCCGCCGTCCCTTTGATACGACCGATATCGTGAAGCAACGCACATCGTATCAGCAGGATATACGAATCTGATTCCGAATATCCCTGCTGAATATAGATTCTTTTTGCCGTAAGAGCGACCCGAAAGGCATGGTACTGATCCGCTTCGTGCATTGCGTAGAATAATTTTTGCTCTGCTGCACTCAAATAGGATTTAATAAAGGTATGACCTTCCGCATCCAAGCGACCGAACAATGCTCGCAGGAACTGCCTTACACGCTGTTTCATTCAAAATACTCAAGCTGCTCACATCCGCGCTCCACACGCGAAGATTCCGCTTCCTCATAGGACTGCGAGCGAAGACCAAGCTCTACGGTATTGCCTGCATGCCGCAATTCAGATGCCCGCTGAATCGCGCTGCCGATGGATGATTCCCCATACCCAACATAGAAATTCTTGGATGGAGACGGTACGCGCCCCCCCTGACGTTCAAGCGTCAATAAAAGCCGCTCGATCCCGAGTGCAAATCCCGTTGCCGGCATGGGATGCCCATACTCTGTCAAAAGGCGGTCGTATCGTCCGCCTCCGCAGAGAGGGAATCCCAACCCAGGTGCGTATCCCTCAAAAACCATCCCCGTATAATAGTTGAAATCCCGAATGATGCCCAAATCAAAACGGACGTAGTCCGAGAATCCGTAGGATTTCAAAATTCGATATATCTCTTCTAAATTGTCAGTGGCAGAGTGACTTTGCTCACTGCGCGGGAAGTCATAAAGTTTTTGCAGGAGATCCTCTTTCCCGTTCAGAAGAGGAAGCTGCTTGATCGCCAGCTTATCCTGTTCAGAGAACGGCAATGCATCAATAATACGATCCATGAGCACAATATCGTGACATTCGATTGCAGACTTCAGTGCCTTTCTTTGCACATCCTCAATCTCAAAATAGGACAAGACTGCATCGAGAAAGGCAATCTGCCCCATATGGATCTGAAAGTCCTTGATTCCGGACTTCAAAATTGCTTCGATTGCAAGCGCGATAATTTCTGCATCCGAAGCAGGGCTGTCACTCCCCATCAGTTCGACTCCTGCCTGATGAAATTCGCACTGTCGCCCCATCTGGGTCTGCTCCATACGGAACACATTGCCAATATAGGATAACTTCAACGGTCTTGGATCATCCTTCAGACGGCTGCTGACAAGGCGTGCAATCGGTGTCGTCATTTCGTTGCGAAGCGCAAGAAGCTTATTTTTGTTGCCGAGCAACATGAAAAGAGAGTTCTCATCCTGCATTCGTGGAGCAAGTGTTTCCAAGTGTTCAATCGTCGGTGTCACAACCTCATGATATCCCCAGCATAGGAACAAGGAGGACAACATATTCTCCATATGGCGCATTGCCGCCGCATCTGCAGGAAGAAGATCGCGCGTGCCATATGGTGTCTCTAAAATCAATTGTTCAGAATGCATCGCTCTTCTCCTTATGAATATCTGTCGTAGAAATGCCTTTTTCCAGCACGAGGGTGTATCCATCCGCACCGTAGTTCAGGCAGCGTTTGACACGGCTGATGGTCGCAGTGCTGGCACCGGTATGTGCAACGATATCGTCGTAGGTGTTTCCCTCGTGCAGCATGCGGGCAACGTCCAGACGCTGTGCCATGGCACGAAGCTCTCCTATCGTGCAGATGTCTTCAAAGAATTGATAGCATTCCTCCATTGTATCCAATGAAAGGATTGCACGACACAGTTGATCGGTCAGATCATCTCTCAATTTTTCATTTACCATATGCAGATTCCTCTCATGAGTGCCCCATCTTACCTTGCTATTCGTTCACAGTATAGCACAGAATAAGATGCCCGAAAAGTTCAGTCGCATGCTCTTTCAAGGCAGAAAATGGAGTGTAATGTTTTCCTCATTCCCTGTGATTCGATCATGCGGCACAGATATGCGAACAATTTTTTTGTCTTCAGGCTCCGTTTCAGAATCTGTGATTTCTTCAACGGTAGCCTCAGCAGGCCGACCGCTCAATTCATATCGGACAATTTGCCCCGGATAGATCCTATTCATATCCTCTGTAGAAATCTCGGCTTCAATCCAGCAGTTCTCCACAAGATCGAGTGTGAGAATCGAAGCTCCACTGTCGATAAGGTCACCTTTTTTTACGTGGATCTTCGAGACCACACCTTCTCGCACAGCAAAGAGCCCTGTTGTCCCCGCATGATCGCGCGCTTTTGCTAGGGTCTCCTCCGCCTTTTTCAGCTGCTCCTCTGCTGCCTTGAGCGCCGCAGCATTTGGTACTACCATTTGCCCACTTCCCATCGTCAGCGCGTTCTTTTCCTGCTCATATGCCGCAGCGGCCTCATTTCTTTTGGCTGCACTGACTGCCCCCATCTCATAGAGTTCGTTCATACGCTCCATACGCATTCGTGCGGCATCCAGCCCTTCGGAGGATGCGGGGGAATTCTGAGATACCGCAGCTGCGCCGTATCGAATCTGTTCGACATTCCTTTGTGCAAGCTCGACATTCTTTTGCAATCGAGCGAGTTCTTCATCCGAAAACACACTCTGTACCGTGACAAGGAGCATCCCTGCTGTTACATGGTCGCCCTCCGCAATATGGAGCTCTTGAACGACGGAGGTATTCCCCGCCTGCAAATCACTTTGCTCGTAGACGAGGCGCGCATTGGACAGCATGAACTCATTCGATCCGCCCCGTTGATGCAGCAGGATAAACGATGCACAGAAGACGATCAGCAGCAGAACGATAAGGAATAGGTACACTCGCTTTTTTAGCAGCTCGGTGATGTCATTTTCCATGAAACCCCTTCTAAAAAATATGGCTGTCAACCAGTGACAGCCATAGACCAATACGTTTATGAGACCTGCTGACGGATCACAGCAATCGCCTCTTCAAATGCCTGCGGGAGTTTTTCTGGATTCTTGCCGCCCGCCTGTGCCATATCGGGACGTCCGCCGCCCCCGCCGCCGACCGCTTTTGCAGCAGCCTTAATGATATTGCCCGCATGAGCCCCGCGTTTTACAGCACCCTTATCCGCCTTGACGACAAGGCTGACCTTATCATCAATAACAGCTCCAAGGACGACAATGCCTATCTCAAGTTTCTCACATGTCAAATCTGCAATGTTACGAAGTTCATCCATCGCGTCCACATTGGCTTTTCCAAGGACTACATGGAAGTCCCCAATCTCTTGAACCCCCATAAGCAGCTTCTGTGCATCTGCCTTATCACGGAACTCAGCAAAACTGCGCAGCTGTTCCTGCATGCTCTTTCGCTCACTCATAAACTTATCGACCTGAGCACAAAGTTCCTCGGGTCTCGTCTTCAGTTTATGCGCAATTTCCTGAACAGTCCTTGTCATCTCTGCCGCATATGCACATGCGGCACGCCCGGTAATCGCCTCAATGCGGCGCACCCCCGCAGCGACACCCGACTCACTGACAATCTTGAACAGGCCAAGCTGCCCCGTATTTGTCACATGAGAACCGCCGCAAAGCTCAATACTGAAGTCCGGAACACGAACCACACGAACGATATCGCCGTACTTCTCTCCAAAGAGTGCCATAGCCCCCAGTGCCTTCGCCTCATCGATCGGCATCATGGAGATATGAAGATCGGTTGACCGCAGAATCTCCTCGTTGACCAGCTCCTCAACATCGCGCAGCTGCTGCTCGCTCACAGGCTCAAAATTCGTGAAATCAAAGCGCAACCGTTCCGGTGTGACAAGAGAGCCCGCCTGCTGAACATGATCGCCGACAACGCGCCGAAGTGCCGCCTGCAGGAGATGTGTCGCCGTATGATTTCGCGCAGATGAGAGTTTTTTCTTCGTATCAAGTCCGATCTCTACGGTGTCACCACACTGTATCTGCCCTTCTTCAACATAGGCAAGATGATAGACCGTTCCATCAGGAAGTCTCTTTGTATTGCTGACGGAGAGATACCCCAAATCACTGCGAAGAATACCTTCATCGCCGACCTGTCCGCCGCCTTCTGCATGAAACGGCGTCGTGCTCAGGATAATACCGGCACTCTCACCATCACGCAGCGAATCAACAAGTTCGCCATCGCGCCAGATCGCAACAACTACAGCAGTCGTGGCCGTGGCATCCTCCGTGAGGCTTCCGGTATCGATGCCCGAGAGATCCGGAACAGCAACCGCCTGATTTTCTCCGCGTGCACTGCGTGCCCGTGTACGCTGCTTCTCCATCTCACGATGAAAGCCCTCATCATCCAAGGTGATTCCATGTTCGTGAAGAATCTCCTCGGTGAGTTCCCGTGGGAATCCATAGGTATCGTAGAGTTTGAAACCAACCTCACCGTGCAGAACCGTCTCATGCGCATCCTTCAGACGGGTGATTTCTTCATTCAAAAGCTCAATCCCCTGCGCTAGCGTAGAAGCAAACCGATCCTCTTCCACGCGAATCACACGTTTGATATAATCCTGTTTCGTAAGAAGTTCGCTGAAATCCTTTGCATCACGGAAAATATCAACGACGGCATCTACAGTACCGTCAAGGAACGGCTTTGTGATTCCAAGCATACGTCCATGGCGGATTGCACGGCGGAGCGTACGGCGCAGAACGTAGCCGCGCCCCTCATTCGACGGCAGAATTCCATCCATAATCATGATGGCAACAGAGCGCGCATGATCTGCAATGACTTTGAGCGAAATATCTTTTTTCGGATCTACACCATAGGCTACACCCGAAATCTTAGATGTGTATTCGATGATCGGATAGAGGAGGTCTGTCTCGAAGTTTGTTCTCTTGTTCTGAACGACCGAGGCAAGCCGCTCCAGGCCACAACCCGTATCAATATTCTTGTGCGCAAGGAGATTGTACTCCCCCTCTTCTGTACGATCATACTGCGTAAACACGAGATTCCAAATCTCGAGGAAGCGGTCACAGTCACATCCGATCCCACAGGTCGGTTCACCGCAGCCACGCTCCTCGCCGAGGTCAATATAGATCTCAGAATCCGGTCCGCAGGGGCCGGAACCGATCTCCCAGAAATTGTCTTCCAACGCGACGATATGTTCCGGCAGCACATCCGTATCTGACAGCCAGATGGAGCGTGCCTCATCATCCTCGGGATAGATGGAAACCCAGAGTTTATCTTTTGGAAGTTCAATAACCTCTGTCAGGAATTCCCACGCCCACGGAATCGCCTCCTTCTTGAAGTAATCTCCAAAGGAGAAGTTTCCAAGCATCTCAAAAAACGTCTGATGACGTGCAGTACGTCCGACATTCTCGATATCTCCTGTACGAACAGAACGCTGACAGGTGGTAATACGAGGACGTGGAGGTTTCACCTTACCAGTAAAAAAAGGCTTCAGGGGTGCCATACCGGCCCCAATCAAAAGAAGTGTAGGATCGTTTTCCGGCACAAGGGAGTAACTAGGCAAACGAAGGTGGCCCTTTTTTTCTGCGAAAAACTGCAAATACGCTTCTCGCAGTTCATTTCCGGTCATGTACTTCAACGTAATCGCCCTCCTAAAATCATGTTCATCAAGAACTTGAGTGTGCGTAAGTATAGCATAAAATCAAGAAAAAATATAGAAACCTCGGCATCAGAAACCAGTATACATGATACACTGCCCCCACATCACATGAGACTTTTTACCAGTTCTTTTGCCTGTTCCGATGTCATAAGGATTTCCCGCGGCTTATTGCCGCCGGCACTGGGACCGATGATCCGCAGTTCCTCCATTGTATCAACCAGACGTGCCGCTCTCGTATAGCCAACACCGAGCCTGCGCTGAATATTGGATGAAGATGCTTGCCCCGTGGACATGACGAGTTCTACCGCATTGGGAAGAAGTTCATCATACCGCACAGAAACCTCATCTGCATCTGCACGTTCGGCTTCCGCCGCCTCATTCTCCATAAAGTCGATCAGTTCCTCATTCTCACTGATCTCCTGTCCCTGTGCACGGATGAAGTCCAGCAGCATTTCAACCTCTTCATCGCTGATAAATGCCCCCTGCACGCGAATCGGTTTAGGCGCACCCTGCGGAGAAAAAAGCATATCGCCTTTCCCAAGAAGAGTCTCTGCTCCACCGCGATCCAAGATCGTACGCGAATCTACCTGAGACGAAACCGCAAACGAAATGCGCGACGGAAGATTTGCCTTGATAATCCCTGTGATGACATTGACCGATGGACGCTGCGTTGCAAGTATCATGTGAATGCCCGCTGCACGTGCTTTTTGCAGGATACGGCAAATGGCATCCTCCACGTCCTTTGGCGATACCATCATCAGATCCGCCAACTCGTCAATGACAATGACGATAAGCGGGAGCTTTTCCTCCGCATAACGACGGTTGAAGGACTTGATATCGCGAACACCGTGATTTGCGAAGATCGAATAGCGTTTTTCCATCTCCTGTACTGCCCAATTCAGGACAGAGGACGCTTTTTTCGGATCGGTCACAACGGGAACCATGAGATGTGGAATCCCGTTATAATTCGAGAGTTCCACCATCTTCGGATCGATCAGGATGAGCTTTACTTCATCGGGGGTCGCCTTAAACAGGATACTCGAAATCAAGGTATTGATGCAGACGGATTTCCCCGAGCCTGTTGCCCCTGCAACCAGGAGATGCGGCATTTTTCCGATATCGGCAAAAATGGCTTGTCCGCTGATGTCCATACCAAGACCAACCGTAAGTTTAGATGATGCTTCCTGAAACTGTGGATTCTCCAAAACCTCACGAAGCTGAACGCTTTCCAGTGTGCGATTTGGGATCTCAATGCCAATGGCCGCCTTGCCCGGAACCGGCTCAATACGAACCGAGGAGGTCGCAAGCTGCAGTGCAATGTCCTCGGCAAGATTCGTGATCTTGCTCACCTTCACCCCGGGTGCAGGTTCAAGGTCGTATCGTGTTACTGCAGGGCCATGACAGAAACTGACAACCTTCGCATTCACATGAAAGCTCTCAAGTGTATGCTGTAAAACCTGTGCATTTTCCTTGATTTCCTGTGCCAGCGTATCATTCTCTTTCTTGATGTGTTTGGAAAGAATATGCGTGACTTTGGGAAGCTCATAAGGACGCTCACCCGTCTCATCAGCGATGACAGCGGCCGGAGGTGTGGGGAGCGGGGAAATTGGTGGAACAACCACGTCTTCCGAAGAGATAGCGGAAACCTCCGCATACTCCGCAGACTCATCGATATCCTCTTCCTCCAGTGACACGCTCTCATCCATGCTGACAGGAGGCGACTCCAGAGGCATAACAGGCACATCATCCTGTG
The DNA here is from genome assembly GCA_963555475.1 of uncultured Selenomonas sp. GTDB lineage: Bacteria > Bacillota > Negativicutes > Selenomonadales > Selenomonadaceae > Centipeda. The sequence continues at coordinate 159,734 of CAUVVR010000003.1, read as the reverse complement.
TTTCAATTTCCCGTTCATAGTCAAAGAGAATCGGTGTCCGAGCTTCCTGCTCTTCCTCTATAGGAATTGGCTCTGCTGCCGAAACAGGAACATCATGTACCTGCACAGGCTCTGCTTCATGCACCTCATTTTCTTCATGGGGAACGGTTTGTGCTTCCGGTTCAAGCGGTAGTGTTTCCATGCTCTCTTCCATAGCCGGATGGTCAGGTTCTTTGTGTTCCTCTGCAAACATGGGATCGTTTGCCTGATTATACGGAACGGCGGACAGCGTATCATGGACAATCGCCGATGTTTTCGTTTCGATTTTCTCTGCCGCCACGCTCATCTTTTCGCGCGTCGTTTGGAGGGCTGCGCCCGCTGCATTTGCCCCTTTTTTTGCCTGTTCTTTCGTTTTCATATAGCCGGAGGCAAGCGACCAAGTTGTAGCCAAAAGAACCGATCCGACAATGATGGTACTCAGCAAAATAATTGCACCATCCACACCAAAGCAGGCGCGGAGCAGGAAGAGGAGGCCACCGCCGATCAATCCCCCGCCATCTGCAAGATTCTGCGGGAGTATCTCCTCGTCAACAGGAACAACCACGTGATGCCATACGGCAAGAAGTGAAATGAACAAGCCGATGACACCAAAGAATTTTTTTGTATAGAGCAGCCCGCGATGATGTATGATGTATTGCAGGCTTATGAGGACAATGATCAAAAGAGCGAATGGCGCGCCCCAACCAAAGAGATAACGAAAGAAGTCCGCGAAAAAGAAGCCGACAAAACCAACATTCAGTCCGAGAATCCCAACCCCTGAAATCAGCGCAAACGCAAGAAGGATAAGACCAACGAGTTCATACTTCCGTCCTGATCCGTTCGGCGCCGTACTCCTCCGTTTGGCGGAAACAGACCGCGACGTTCGTCGGCCAGAACTTTTCTTGCCCAACAACAATCCCTCCATATCACATTATGCCCCCGCCCTAAGAGGGCGGAGGCATAGCAAATGAAATCACCTTTGTCTACGGTACATCAGTATACTATTTTGTCAGGCGATCTGCAACTTTTTGTGCTTCAAACAGGATGCGCTCTTCATCCAAAGTCGTGAGTGCACCATTCTCCATGAGGAGTTTTCCATCCACCATCACCGTGTCAACGGACGAAGATTTCGCAGCGTACGCAAGGAGTGACACGGGATTGTAGCACGGCGTCCATGCCGCCCCGTGCATGGAGAAAAGCACGATATCCGCCTTATCCCCCGCCTGCAGACGACCAACATCGTGGAGGGAAAGTGCCTGTGCACCGTACTCCGTCCCCATCTTGACCGCAGTGAGCGCAGGAACGGCAAGCGGATCAAGCGTATGCACCTTGTGCATCAGAGCTGCTAACTGTACTTCGTCCAGCATATCCAAATTATTGTTGCTGGATGCCCCATCTGTACCGAGCGCAACACAGATGCCCTCTTTCAACAAACGAGGTACGGGGGCTGTTCCGCTGGCGAGCTTCATATTGCTGCCGGGATTATGTGCAACACGGATCCGGTACTTCTTGATGATATCAATATCCTCATCATCCAGATGCACACAGTGCGCCGCAAGCGTTCCATTCTCAAACAGACCTGTCGAAGCAACATGGGCAAACGGCCGCTTGCCATATTCCTTCAGACAGTTCTCGATCTCACCCACGGTCTCCGACATATGGATATGAACCTCAGCACCAAGTGCCTGTGCCTTAGCAGCAATCTTTTTCAGGTAGTCCGGCGGGCAGGTATAGAGAGCGTGAGGACCAAACATAACGGTGATGCGCCCCTGTGCCGCTCCATGATAGTTCTCATAGAGTGCAGCATTCTCCTCCAGCTTCTTGTCACTGTCAGGCACAATACCGATAAGACCACGTGAGAGCACACCGCGCAAACCTGAGACCTCAACGACCTCGGCAACGCGCTCCATATCCGGCCCGTACATATCAGCAAACGCTGTCGTACCGCTGCGGATCATTTCGACCGCCGCAAGCATTGCTCCCCAATAGATATCATCCGAACGCAGCTTTGCTTCGATCGGCCAGATCATCTGCTCCAGCCAATCCATGAGCTTCATGTCGTCCGCATAGCTGCGCAGGAGTGTCATAGACGCGTGTGTATGCGCGTTGACAAATCCGGGAATTGCAAAATGCTGCGTTCCATCAATAACTTTATCCGCTTGAAAGTTCTCCGGAACGTCTCCCACGGCCGCAATCCGATCATCGGTAATGGCAATGTTGGCAACCGGAGTTGTCCCGTCAGGCAAAAGGACGGTGGCATTTTTGATCAGCGTATTCAATGCAGTCTCTCCTATGCCAGCCCAAGGTATTCTTTTTGATCCGCGCTGAGTTCATCGATGGTGACACCAAGGGAATTCAACTTGATATTTGCGATCTCAACGTTGATCTCATCCGGCATCAGATGAACGCCCTTCTTCATTTCTTTTCCATTCCGCACCAGATGAAGCGCAGAGAAGAACTGTACGCCGAAGGAAAGATCCATGATTTCCGCAGGATGTCCGTCTCCCGCTGCAAGGTTGACCAGCCGCCCCTCTGCCAAGAGATAGAGACGGCGCCCATCCGGCTGGACGAACTCCCTGATATTCTCGCGTACGACTTTATTGGATGCCGAGCCCTCGGCCAGCTCCGGAATGTTGATCTCAACATCGAAGTGTCCGGAGTTCGCCATCATAGCTCCGTCCTTCATCACGTCGAAGTGACGCTTGCAGAGGATGTCCTTATTTCCCGTAAGCGTCAGGAAGATGTCGCCCACCTTTGCCGCCTCGTCCATCGGCATGACATAGAAGCCGTCAAAGACCGCCTCAATCGCCTTGATGGGATCGACTTCCGTGATGATAACATTTGCGCCAAGGCCGCGCGCACGCATTGCTCCGCCCTTGCCGCACCAGCCATATCCTGCGATAACGACCGTCTTCCCCGCTATGACAAGGTTCGTGGTGCGCATGATACCGTCCCATGTGGACTGCCCTGTCCCATAGCGGTTGTCAAAGAGATACTTGCAGTATGCGTCATTTGCCGCAATCATCGGGAACTCAAGCTTGCCCTGACGCTCCAACGCCTTTAGGCGATGCACGCCCGTCGTCGTCTCCTCCGAGCCGCCAATGAGTCCTGGAAGAAGATCACGCCGCGTTGTATGGAGCATATCGACCAGATCGCCGCCGTCATCAATGACAATGTCCGGCTTGATATCGAGTGCCTTATTGAGGAATACGGAATATTCTTCCTCCGTGCAGCCATGCCATGCAAAGACGTGAATGCCCTCCTCGACAAGCGCAGCCGCAACATCATCCTGCGTGGACAGCGGATTGCTGCCCGTAACGGCAACCTCCGCCCCCGCGTGCTTGAAGATCGTCGCCATGTAGGCCGTCTTCGCCTCGAGGTGCAGGGTAATGACCATCTTGATGCCGGCAAACGGCTTCGTGACCGAATACTCCTTATCAGCTGCCGCCATTACCGGCATAAACCGCTTCACCCAATCAATCTTTGCGTGACCGGACGGTGCGAGTGCAATATCCCGAATCATCGACTCCATCATAAGTCTCCCTTCAATTTTCAATTCCTTTTCGTGCAGAAACGCCTCGCTCGTAATAGTGGCGCACTTCCCTCATTTCCGTAATCAAATCGGCACGGTCAAGAAGCCATTTAGGTGCATTTCTGCCTGTGCAGACAAGCTCAGTTTTCGCAGGAAGAATATCCAACAGTTCCTCCATCTGTGCTCTCTGCAAGAGTCCAAAGGAAAGCGCAATATTTATCTCATCTAATATGACAAGCTCTGCTTCTTGTTTGGCAATAACATCCATCACACGGTCAAAACCAACAGTCAGCAAGGAAGCATAATCTGCCGGAGGCTTTCCTTTTGGAAAGATGACGACATCATCGCCAAGCTGTTCCCGCGCTTTTTCATCCATCATCCCCTCTTCTGCGACGAAGAAGGGTTTTCCACTGGTCTCCAGCGTCATATTCGGCATTTTACGCAAGAGCCCCTGCTCACTATAGGCAAGACTCTTCATGAACTGCATGATGAACACGCGATATCCAGCTCCGAGGGCGCGTATGGCAAGACCGATTGCCGCCGTCGTCTTCCCCTTTCCGTTTCCAGTGTAGACCTGAATCATCAGAGGAGTGCCTTGTGGCTGACGTTAATGCGTCCCTTTTCATCAATTTCGATGACCTTGACCTCAAGCTGGTCGCCAATCTTTACTACATCTTCGACACTTTCCACACGGTGTTTTGCGAGCTGTGAGATGTGGCAAAGCCCTTCCTTACCGGGCAGAAGTTCAACGAATGCACCGAACTTCAGGAAACGCGTAACGCGCCCCGTATAGACCTCCCCCACCTCGACCTCGCGCACAATGTCCTCGATCATCTTGCGGGCGCGATCCATCGCATCCATATTCGGAGATGTGATGAAAATATTTCCATCCTCGTGAATATCGACATCCACGCCCGTTTCGTCAATGATCTTACGAACAACCTTGCCGCCCGTTCCAATGACGTCGCGAATCTTATCAATATCAATGGTAATGACTTCCACACGCGGTGCATAGGGTGAGAGCTCTGTGGCAGGCTTGTCAATGCACGCAAGCATTTTCTCAAGGATGAACGCGCGTCCTTGCTTTGCCTGAGCCAAAGCGGATGCGAGAATATCCCGCGTGATTCCGGCAATCTTGATGTCCATCTGAATTGCCGTAATCCCCTTGGTCGTTCCGGCGACCTTGAAGTCCATATCGCCGAGCGCATCCTCCATCCCCTGAATATCCGTCAGGATCGAGTAGTCATCGCCATCGCGCACGAGCCCCATCGCAACACCGGACACAGGCCGTTTGATTGGAACGCCGGCACACATAAGCGACAGCGTGCTCCCGCAGACGCTCCCCATTGAGCTCGAGCCGTTCGATTCGAGAATCTCCGAGACGAGACGAATCGTATAGGGGAAGTCCTCGATCGATGGAATCATCGGGAAAAGAGCACGCTCTGCAAGCGCTCCATGCCCAATCTCACGCCGTCCGGGGCTGCGCATGGGGCGCGCCTCACCGACACTGTATCCCGGGAAATTATAGTGATGCAGATAGTGCTTCGTCGTCTCAGGGCCGAGACCGTCAATGATCTGCTCGTCTCCAATAGAGCCAAGGGTCGTGACAGTAAGTACCTGTGTCTGACCTCTGGTGAAGAGCCCCGAGCCGTGTGTACGCGGCAGGATGCCAACCTCGCAGCTGACAGGGCGCACCTCGTCCAGCGCACGTCCGTCCGGACGAATTTTCTCGTGCGTAATCATATGACGAACAATGCCCTTTTCGATCTTGTAGAGGATCTGTGAGATCTCCTTTGCCGCTTCCGGATATTCCTCGATGAAATGCTCGACTGTCTCCGCCTTAATTGCGGCAATATCCGCATCGCGTGCGAGTTTGTCACTGTTCCGCGTTGCGGCATCAAGACGCTCCTCCGCATACGTACGTACCTTGGACTCCAGCTCCTCGGAAACAGCGAAAATTGCGGGAACGATCTTTTCTTTTCCACAGGCACTCCGAATATCGTTCTGAAACTCGACAAGGCGACGAATCTCAGCATGACCGAACAGGATCGCGTCGAGAACGACTTCTTCAGAAAGTTCATTTGCGCCTGCTTCCACCATCATCACGGCATCATGAGAGCCGGCTACGGTGAGATTTAGCTCCGAAACAGCACGCTGCTCCTCCGTGGGATTGATGACAAACGCTCCATCAACATAGCCAACACGAACGCCCGCAATCGGTCCCATGAAAGGAATATCAGACACCGTCAGCGCACAGGAAGCACCGATCATCGCAGCAATTTCCGGAGGATTGTCCTGCTCTACGCACAAGACTGTCGCAACGACTTGGACATCGTTGCGAAAGCCATCGGGGAAAAGAGGGCGGATGGGACGATCAATGAGGCGCGCACAGAGCACGGCATCGCTGCTCGGGCGGCCCTCACGCTTGATAAAGCCGCCTGGAATCTTTCCTGCTGCATACATCTTCTCTTCATAGTCCACTGTCAAGGGGAAAAAATCAACTCCCTCACGCGGTGCACTCGAAGCAGTTGCCGTCACTAGGACAACAGTGTCGCCATAGCGAACCAGTACAGCACCGTTCGCCTGCTTTGCCATCTTCCCTTGCTCTATTGTCAGCTTACGTCCGCCCAGCTCAATCTCGAAGCATTGCATACATATCCTCCTAGTGTCGTTTCTTAAGGAATCGCTGATAAAATGAAGTCCGTCAGATTGGTGCATATTTTTTGTCCTGTCAAGGAGACAAACCGGACGCATAGCCGTCCGCTATGTGGAGGATTTGTCGACAAAGACAGGGTGAAAAAGATGTGCTAAGACGGCGGTGCTGAATTTATCAATACTTCCTTAAATCGTTCCATTAACAAAATCATTCGACAAAACATCATAGAATCCTTGTACCGATAGCAAAAAAGCGGGGACGCTCCCCGCTCTTTGTATTTGTGCCGAACGATTACTTACGCAGGTTGAGCTTCGCAATGATCGAACGATAGCGCTCAATATCCGTCTGATACAGATAGCTCAGAAGGCGACGGCGATGGCCAACCATCTTCAAAAGCCCACGGCGTGAGTGATGATCTTTCTTGTGTTCCTTCAGATGTTCCGTCAGGTACTGGATGCGTGCCGTCAGGACAGCAATCTGTACCTCGGGTGATCCTGTATCTCCCTCATGTACCGCATGTTCCTTGATGATTTCCTGTTTCTTTTCCTGTGTGAGCATATCGAATCCTCCTCATAAATTTTCACCACTGACCAAGAAAACGTCGGATTATTCGCTATCTGAGTCATGGTTCTGTTGCGCTCATCATATTACCATAGAAATATTTTCTTGTAAACGAAAACTTTTATCAAAAATATGTTCGACAGTCTCTTTATCATCTGCAATCTGACGGATTAAATCATCGATGGAAGAAAAACACTGCTCGTCCCGTATTTTTTTGTAAAATGAAATCATGAGCTCTTCATCGTAAAGATCCCCTGAAAACTCCATGATATGAACTTCCAGCCGTCGATCACAACCGTCAAATGTTGGATTGTTTCCGATGTTTGCTGCCGCACGATAAAGATGCCCCTGATAGAGAACCATTACGGCATAGACACCATTTGGCAGATGCTCAAATTCTTCGCGCAGTGCCAGATTCGCTGTCGGAAAGCCAAGGCTACGCCCGCGTTCCTGTCCGTGAATCACCGTCCCATTGATGGTAAACGGATAGCCGAGGTATTCATTGACTTTGGACAGATCCCCATTTGCAATGAGGGCGCGAATCCGTGTACTGCTTACCGGTGCGCCGTCACGCATGACCGATTGGCATACGATCACTTGAAAACCGTATGTCGCGGCACTGTCCTGCAACATTTTCGGCGTCCCTTGTCCTCCTTTGCCAAAGGTGTAATTCTCCCCCACAACAATGTATTTCGGCAAAAAATGCCGCTGCAAAAGTCCAATAAAATCCGCCGCGCCCGTCTCAGCAAAATCAGCCGTAAAAGGGATTTCCACCAAGGCGTTCACGCCAAGATTCTTCAGAACACAAAAACGTATGGCATCGCTTGCAATGCGGTGCGGCACTGCTTTCGGAGCAATGATGGAACGCGGGTGGTTGGAAAATGAAAAAACAAGCGCAGCCCCATTGATTTCCTGCGCCTTTGCAACTGCCGTCCGTATGATTTCCTGATGACCGATGTGGATGCCATCAAACATACCAAGTGCAATTACGATGTTTGGATATTTTGATGAAAAATCAGTAAGTTCTTTATATTTTTCCATGGGGAAGAAGCATTCTCCTCATATGTATATTCCGTTAATCAGGGCTCTCCAATGATGCGCAGCTCCGGAAAAAGTTCTACCGTATGTTTCGCATAAACCCGTTTCTGCACGGCTGCAATCAATCGCTGAACGTCATCCGCTGTCGCATTGCCAATGTTGATGATGAACCCCGCATGTTTCTGTGAAACCTGTGCACCGCCGACGGTAAGCCCCTTTAACCCCGTCTGATCGATCAGTGTTCCGGCAAAATATCCCGGAGGACGCTTGAATGTGCTTCCTGCACTTGGATATGCCAAGGGCTGCTTGCTTTCGCGACGCTGGTTCAGATCCTCCATGCGCGCCAAGATCTGCGCACGGTCACCTGCGTGTAAATGCAGACGTGTTTCGCAAATTGCCTCATCACAGCTCTGAAAGATGCTGTGGCGATAGCCGAAATCAAGCTCATCGGAAGAATACGTCCGAACCTCCCCACTTTGAGAAACAGTCGTTACCGAAACAACGATCGATTTCATCTCATCGTCATAAGCCCCCGCATTCATAAATATCGCACCGCCGATGCTCCCCGGAATCCCACAGGCAAATTCAAGCCCCGCAAGACCATTCTCCTTTGCATATGCAGCAACATCCCGCAGCAGAGCACCCGCACCAACGACAAGATCCGTATCCTCACGCGATACGGATGCCATCTTACGACTAAATCGTATTACGAGGCCACGGATACCGCCATCGCGCACCAATATATTTGACCCGTTGCCGAGCCATGTAATCGGCTCACCATATTCCCTTGCGAGACTGATAATTTTCTGTACTTCTTCCGTATTTTGCGGATAAAAGAGCAAATCGGCAGGTCCCCCGATCCGAAAGGTCGTGTGAAAACGCAGAGGCGCATCCGTAAAGAGACGCAGTGGATCGAATTCCTGATAACAAGCGCGAACGAATTCCTTGTTCATATTTTATGCGATCCCCCACAGCCTGTTCCGGCAAGACTTAATTCAACAAAAGCATTTTGACGCAGAGCCTCGTATGCAACGACAGCAACAGCATTGGATAAATTCAGAGAACGTGCTCCCGTGTGCATCGGAATACGAATCGTGTGCGACTCATTGGCAGCCAGCAACGATTCCGGCAGACCCGCCGTCTCCTTGCCAAAGACGAGAAATACGTCCGATGTATAGGCAATGTCAGAGTAGATATGTGCAGCTTTCGTCGTACAGAAATAAAATGGATGGTCCTCATACTTCGTTTGAACCTCGTCAAAGCTGTCGTGATAATGTACCTTGACAAGATACCAATAATCCAGTCCCGCGCGTTTCAAATGTTTGTCATCCGTCGAGAACCCAAGCGGCCGCACGAGATGAAGCTCGATGCCCGTTCCTGCACAAAGCCGTGCAATGTTCCCCGTATTCCCCGGAATCTCCGGCTCGACTAGGACAATGTGCATATGTTATGAGCCTCCACTCTCTTTCAGAAATAATGCACCGTCATTATAGCGAATTACACCTATAAAAACAACCCACAGGCACAGAAACTCCCGTGGGTTGCACGATGTTCTTCTTAGCGCAGAATTGCACCTTCATTCGCAGATGTCGTCAGCTTTGCGTAGCGGGCAAGATAACCCGTTTTGATCTTAGGTTCGGGCTGTACCCAGGTTGCACGACGCTTTGCAAGTTCTTCGTCGCTGATTTCGAGCTCAAGTTTACGATTCGGAATATCAATTGTAATCATATCGCCGTCTTCGATCAGTGCAATCGGCCCGCCCGACATCGCCTCCGGCGATACATGACCGACACAAGCCCCCTGACTTGCGCCGCTGAACCGACCATCTGTAATCAAACCGACCTTCAGCCCCATTCCCGTAATGACCGCCGTCGGGTTGAGCATCTCCTGCATTCCGGGACCGCCCTTCGGTCCTTCGTAGCGAATGACAACGACATCACCATCATGGATCTTCCCTTCAATGATGGCGTTGACGCCCTCCTCTTCGGAGTTAAAGCAGCGTGCTGTTCCACGATAGGTGAGCATATCATCCGCAACCGCCGATGCTTTGACAACCGCGCAATCAGGTGCGAGGTTGCCGCGCAGAATCGCAAGACCTCCCTCGGGACGATAGGGGTTCTCGACACTGTGAATCACCGTGGGATCAAGGATTTCGGCATGAGCAATACGCTCACGCACCGTGCCCGTAACCGTCAGCGCATCCAGATGCAGCAGATTCTTCTTCGAGAGCTCCTTCATGACAGCCGAGATTCCGCCTGCCTCGTTCAGATCCTGCATATGATGCGTTCCTGCCGGGCTCAGCTTCGTAATATACGGCGTACGTCTGCTGATCTCATCGAAGAGCGGCGGCGGGAGCTCGATCCCTGCCTCGTGCGCGATCGCAGTGAGGTGCAGTACCGTGTTCGACGAGCCACCAATGCCCATATCGACCGTAATCGCATTCTCGAAGGCTTTAAGCGTCATGATATCACGCGGACAGATATTTTTTTCAACGAGATCGAGAATGACTGCCCCCGCCTGTTTTGCAAGCAAGCGACGCTCACCCGTATAGGGTGCGGGAATCGTTCCATTACCGGGAAGCCCCATGCCGAGCACTTCGGTCAGGGAGTTCATCGTATTCGCTGTGAACAGTCCGGAACAGGAACCGCAGCTCGGGCAGGCATGTTCCTCAATCGCCGTCATTTCATGCGCATCCATCTTTCCTGCAGCAAACATCCCCGCAGCCTCGAACGCCTGACTGACACTGATGTCACGTCCGCGGTGGCGTCCCGCAAGCATGGGACCTCCACTGACGAGGATTGCCGGGATATTGAGACGTGCCGCCGCCATGAGCATCCCAGGCACAACCTTATCGCAGTTCGGAATGAGGACAAGTCCGTCGAATCCCGATGCCATCGCAACGGCTTCGATGGAGTCCGCAATCAGCTCACGGCTTGCAAGGGAGTATTTCATCCCCGTATGCCCCATCGCAATTCCATCACAAACGCCGATCGACGGAAATTCAATCGGCGTTCCACCTGCGGCTGCCACGCCAAGCTTCACAGCTTCCGCAATCGTATTCAAATGAAAGTGCCCCGGAATGATCTCGTTAAATGAGTTACAGACACCGATCAGCGGCTTTCTGAGATCATCCGAACCATATCCGTTCGCATGAAAAAGCGAGCGATGCGCACAGCGTGTCGCTCCTTTTTTTACAACATCACTTCTCATAATAACTCTCCCAATCTACATTGATTTATGGATCATACACACATCCATAAACCAACCACAGTTTACAAAGGCATGACAGAGATTTTAACGCATTCCATGTTTTTTTTCAATAGCTTTGCGCAATGAGTTTATCGCTCATGGCACACATACGATGAATGTGCTATAATTATTAAAACTCAATTCCCTTTTGCGCTTTGATCCCCTGCTGAAAGGGGTGCTTGACAAGACGCATTTCGGTGACGAGATCTGCACGGTCAATGAGTTGCTTCGCCGCATTCCGCCCCGTAAAAATCAGATGTGTTTTCTCGGAACGTACGGAAAGTAGCTGTTCCAATGCATCCAATGAGATGAATCCAAAGGAATAGGCATAGTTAAATTCATCGAGGATGATCATATCCCACGCATCGCTCCGAAGCTCATCCATAGCGGTCTGAAGAAGCTCTGCGGCGGCGCACCGATGCTCTTCTTCTGCGCCGTTTCCTCTCTGCGAGAATCCGAGACCGCCCTGCCGAATTTCAATCTGATTGTTGATCGAAGCAAGTGCCTTGATGGATTCAAGTTCTCCATACTTCCAGCTGCCCTTGATGAATTGGAGAATGAGCACGCGCAGATGATTCCCCCATGCACGCATTGCCATCCCCAGAGCCGCCGTTGTTTTTCCCTTTCCGTCACCGGTATGGACAATGACGAGGCCTTTGTTTTCCATAGGAATCCCTCAACTTTCTGAATGATAGTATGTTAGGTGAATGAATGAAGCATTATTTTTTCTTCACGGCAATTATTTTTCTCGCCGTCCTCGGTTGTATTTTCACCGTTGAGAAAACAGATCTTTTGAACCTGAGAAAAATCGACATCACCGCCGAAGTTCATGAAAGCGGTGGAAATTCCACTCTCATCTGGGAGCGTCTCCCGTATCCTTGCTATTATCGCATTGATACATATATCAAGACTACGGGAACGGTTACAGGGGAACCTATATATGAACATGTAAAGACCGAGTTTACCACTATGCCCTCCTATACCGTCTCCTCTGCACCGATTCCTTTTTATTACCGGATTACCGCCTATGGTATGTTTGGCGCAGTGACACCCCCTTCATCACCGATTCCAACGCCCTACTTTATGACAAAATCGCCAATCCCCATCTCCCACTATACAGAAGAACAGCCAGCAAGTCTCATGCCCTTCCTCGTGTGGCACAGTATCCCAAACGCCGTACTCTATGAGGTCGAGATCCTGTCTGCACCGCCCTCAAAAGAAGGCGGTACGGAGCTTTCTCCAACGAATCATTTGACGAGCACACAAAATATTTTCACGAATGGATGGCAGGCGGATCTGCGTCCCTATGAGACTCATGAAAAACTGTATTGGCGCGTACGCGCCCTCGGTCTCAAACATGAGCCAATCGGAGAGTTTTCTGTAGCAGAGCCGCTGTATCTGGATAAATCCGCCGAGTTTCCGAACCGTCCGATTCCAAACACATACGATCTGGTGCTGAATTTCCACCAGCCAATCTACCCCGTATATCAATGGATTCCATTAAACGGAGTAACACATTACGAAGTGGAACTGCTCACAGAGCCGCCTACACAGAAACATGGAACAAAACCTGATCCCAAACGAGTATGGGCGCAGACAATCACTGCCACAAATGCCATCTACGACGAATACGCTCGACCTTATGCAGGCAAATATTACTGGCGCGTGCGCGGATTAGATACGCAAGGAAACACGGTGGGAACATGGTCCGATCTCGCCTCATTCACGGTTGATGCACCACTCGAGAATCGCCTCTATGCAGTAGCCCTGGGGGACAGCATCACACACGGAGGAGGTGCAATCTCAAGCTCCCCTGCATTCCTCGAGTACAGCTACACCACATATCTGCCATTCGCCTGCCTCAATCTCGGACGGAGCGGTGATACCGCTCATACAACGCTGGAACGCTTTGAGCAGGACGTACTTCCCCTGCATCCTGCCAATCTTCTGATCCTGACGGGGTCAAACAGTCTACGGGCAACAGGCATAACGGCGCAGGACATCATCGATGATTTGAATGAACTGCAAAAAAAATGCCTTGCCCATGATATCCGCCCGATCTTCCTGACACTTCTGCCGCTCAACCCGGAACGTATTTCTCTTGCTTTCCACTCCGAAACAGATCTCTCATGGAGGTGGAAGATGACAGCCGTCAATATGTGGATTCGGTCACAGGATTTCTACATTGATATTGAACCGTATTTCTATGATGCACAGAAGCAAATTCTTGATACACGGCTTTCCACGGATGGGCTTCACCCAGATATCGATGGGAAACGAATGATGGCGGAGATCATCAATCAACACCGCGACGTTTTCCAAGAACTTCCATAATACAAAGCAGCGCGATTCTCGATCGCGTTGCTTTTTTACGATTTGGATGGGATGAACATCGCGTCGCCAAAGGAAAAGAAGCGATACTGTTCTTTCACTGCTGTCCGATATGCCTCAAGCGTAAACGTACGTCCTGCAAATGCACTGATGAGCATAATCAATGTGGATTTTGGCAGATGAAAATTCGTAATCACAGCATCTACGACTTTGAATTCATATCCGGGGTAGATAAATATATCCGTCCATCCCGATCCTGCCTCAACATGTCCCGTGCTTGTAGCCGATGCCTCAAGCGTTCGAATCGACGTTGTACCGACCGCGACAATACGTCGCCCTTCAATTTTTGCCCGTTGGATAAGCTCCGCAGTCTCAGCGGGAACAGAATAAAATTCGCGGTGCATCACATGGTCTTCAATCACATCCACATGAACCGGTCGGAATGTCCCCAATCCGACATGGAGGGTGATAAAGCCGAATTGGATGCCCTGTTCGCGCAGTCGTTCCATGAGATTTCCCGTAAAATGGAGACCTGCCGTCGGCGCAGCCGCAGAGCCTTTTACACGGCTGTAGATCGTCTGGTATCGCTCACGGTCTTCGAGTTTTTCATGAATGTAGGGCGGCAGAGGCATGGAACCCAAGCGATCCAGAATTTCCTCAAAGATACCGTGGTAGATAAATCGTACGATACGTCCGCCAAAATCCGTATCGGCAATGATCTCACAGGAAAGTTCATCACCAAACTGAATGACAGAGCCAACACGCGCTTTTTTCCCCGGTTTAACAAGCACTTCCCATTGGTCTTTGTCGATTTGGCGCAGGAGAAAGACCTCGACCTTCCCGCCCGTTTGACTGCGCGCACCGATGAGTCGTGCAGGGATGACACGCGTATCGTTGAAGATCAGAACGTCGCCGCTTCTTAGAAAATCGCCAAGTTCATAAAAATGCCGATGCTCAATCCTATGCTCATTGGGGTGCAAAACCATAAGGCGTGCGCTGTCACGCGGCTCTAGCGGTATCTGAGCGATACGTTCCTCCGGCAGATCATAGTCAAAATCAGAAATATCCATCTCGTAGTTCACCTGGCCTAGTATAGCTTCTCAAGGGTAACGTCCGTATAATAGTGAAAGAGGATGTCCTTGTAACTCTTCCCCTTGTCCGCGAAGGCCTTTGCTCCCCACTGGGAGAGGCCAAGGCCATGACCGGAACCATAGCCGCTGAAGTTTATGTCCGTCTTGCCAATGCGTATGGAAAACAGCGTGCTTGGGAGGGAAAATATAGAGCGCAGCTCGTTGCCCGAGAGTGTGATGCGCCCCTTTGTTCCGACAAACTCTGCCGAACGAACGCGTCCGGAGGGGCTTCGGTCAGAACTCCCCTTGCCCACAGTCAGCGGTGACAAGCGGACTTCTTTCAGCGTTCCAATCGCCCTTCCATTCTTTTCCAGTTTTTGTGCAAATTCACTCATGGAAATGGTGCGGTTCCATGGCTGTGTCTGCATTTGAACCTCCGTCACCGCACGCAGGTACGGCACAGGGCTGCCCCATACATATTCGCTGGACTCCGTCATGCCACCGGAATCTGTATGAAAGAGCGCATCCATGATTGCGCCCTTATAGAAAAGGACTTCTCCACGCGTGCTGTCGACCGCCTCTGTTGTCGTCCGCATCTCTGCCGGCATCCCCTCATAGACCTGACAATGCGAGGTGCTGCAGAGATCAAACCCTTCCGCGCTGTGACGCTTGCGATTTTTCAGGGCAAAGGTGCGCGCCGCCACGCTCTGCGCTCGCAACGCCTCCACATTCCAGCTCGGCGGCATCTCTTTCGGGACGACGCCGTAGAGATAGTCCTCTACAAGGACATAATTGACAACGGTAAGCCCTGTCCTCTTTAGAATGGCGATGTAGCCACGATACGGGGTATGATTTACCTGGATAAATCCGGAGGGCTCAGGCTGAATCACCAGACGCTCCCCTTTGATCTCCCGTCCGTTTACGACAAGCTGTTCCCGCATCATACGAACATCGAGTGTTTCCCCCTGCGGCACCACAAGAATCGGCTTTTGCTCCGGATTCTCATAAACAGACAGCTTTCCGTTTGTTGCCGAAAGTTGAATCTCAGATATCCCCTGACTAAGCCCTACAGAGATTTCCGGCTGCCATGAAGCAGACACCTGCTGTGGCAGCATGATAAACACGGCACAGAGGAAGAAGATACACAGGCGAAGATAAGATTTCATCGTAAGCCCTTCTTTCGCTTATCATGCCATCAGGCGCAGACGTTTCTTCTCTTTGTTCTCCTTGCGTTGGAGCTTCCGAAGCACCCGACTGTACCGCTCCTCCTCGCTGAACACACAGCCGCAGTAGGACTGGCGATAGAGTCCGAGCTCCTTGCTCAGATCGATGCCCTCCTGCCAACCAACGCGGAAGTCCTCGTAGTAAAAGGAAATCCCGTATTCTTTTGCAAAACGCTCCGCAACAGAGCGCATCAGATCATGCTGCTGATAAATGCTGTAAAACAGCGTCGAGGTAAAACTGTCAAATCCGTGTTCTGCCGCGTACCGCGCCGATTCTTCCAGACGCCATGTATAACACATACGACAGCGCCCCTTCTTTGTCCCCTCCGCCGGAAGGGCTTTTTTGAGGAACTCGCGCATGGCATACATCTCATCTGCAATGAAGTCCATCTGCATCAGATCTGCAAATTTCCTTGCATTTTCCAGTCTCTCCTCCCACTCCTTATATGGATGAATATTGGGATTGAAAAAATAGCCGGTCGGCTCAATGCCATCGGAACGCAGTTTTTTGAGTGGATAGCAGGAGCATGGTCCGCAGCACATGTGCATGAGCAGTTTCATCTCAGAGCAATTCTCCTTGTCTGTTATCATTTGGGGGAAACATCATCCCCATATGCTCGTATCCGCCGCGCGTGACAACCCGCCCGCGTGCCGTACGTGCAATAAAGCCGAGTTGGATCAAGTACGGCTCGTAGACATCCTCGATGGTCTCCACCATTTCACTGAGTGCCGCTGCGAGCGTCTTCAGTCCGACGGGACCGCCGGAGAACTTTTGGATCATGACTTCGAGCATATGACGATCCTTGTTTTCAAGCCCCATCTCATCAACCTCAAGGGCTTCCAGTGCCTCCATCGTCACCGCTTTGGAGATAATGCTCTCTCCTGCCACCTGTGCGATATCACGGACACGCTTCAGAATGCGGTTCGCAACGCGCGGCGTTCCGCGCGAGCGACGCGCGATCTCCAGAGCACCCTCACGCTCGATATGGACGGAAAGAATCTCCGCCGTACGTTCGATGATGAGCAAAAGAGCCTCGGGGGTATAGTATTCCAGACGCGACTGAATCCCGAATCGGTCACGCAGCGGAGCAGAAAGAGCCCCTGTCTTTGTCGTCGCACCAACCAGAGTAAACGGCGCAAGATCCAGCCGCAGAGAGCGAGCACTCGGCCCCTTGCCAATGATGATGTCAATCGCGTGATCCTCCATCGCTGAATAAAGGATCTCCTCGACATGATGAGAGAGGCGGTGAATCTCATCGATAAACAGGACATCGTGTGCCTGCAAGTTCGTGAGCAGAGAGGCAAGATCCCCCTGTCGCTCGATGGCAGGAGCAGACGTTTGACGAAAATTCGCCCCCATCTCATTCGCAATAATCGCCGCGAGTGTTGTTTTGCCAAGCCCGGGCGGTCCATAGAGAAGGACGTGATCCAGAGCTTCGTTGCGGGAAAGCGCCGCCTGGATAAATTTGGACAGATTCGACTTCGCCTTGTCCTGCCCGATATACTCACTCAGCCGACGCGGGCGCAGACTGTACTGCCATCCGTCCGCACTCTGCTCCTCAAAGGACACCAACTCCTCATCCTCGTACATATCCAACGGTGAATCCCCCCTTTCTCAAAAACGCTGTAGCTCTGCCAATGCGTAACGAATGATTTCTTCCGTACTTTCCCAATCGGATTTTTTCTTGAGCACAGACTGGACTTCACTCTGCTGGAAGCCAAGACTGAGGAGTGCCTCGATCGCCTCCGAAACCATATCCCCCGTCGCATCCCCCAAGGCGGCCGTATCATCGGATGCATCAAACACATCAAAGGAAGTATCCGAGAGCTTATCCTTGAGTTCTAAGATGATGCGTTCGGCCGTCTTTTTTCCGATTCCGGGAAGCTTTGTAATCGCCTTAACATCCTTCCGATGAATCAGGTGATAAAAATCATTTGCCGTAGTTGCGGACAGAATTCCCTGTGCCACCTTCGGTCCGATGCCGGAAATGCCAATCAAGTGCTGAAAGAGGTCATACTCCTCCTGTGAAAAGAAACCATAAAGGAGAATTGCATCCTCGCGCACATGGGTATGGATATAGAGCATGACCTCTGTGCCGACAGAGATCTGATTGCACGTCTGATGAGAGATAAACACACGATAGCCAACATCGTGCACATCCAAAAAACAATAGTCCGGAAATGTATATGCAACTCTTCCGCGTAAAAATCCAATCATTGACTCTGTACTCCCCGTCTACATTCGATTGCGCCAAGCGATGCTGTCCACACAGTGTGCCGCACTGATGGCAACGGCAAGTGCATCTGCCGTATCGTCAGGATGAGGCGGAGCAGGCAGGTTCAAGAGCTTCGTCACCATGTATATAACCTGTTCCTTCGTCGCCTTTCCATACCCCGTTACCGACTGCTTCACCTGCAGCGGCGTCCGCTCCACGATTGGAATGTTGTTCTGAGCGGCAGCTAGAAGAACAATACCGCGCGCCTGTCCGACCGGAATCGCCGTCGTCACATTCCGATTGAAGAAAAGCTGCTCCACCCCCATTGCATCAGGGGAATACGTTTGAATAAGTGATACCAGTTCGGTATGAATTTTCAAAAGTCGTTTTTCCACCGCCATTTTTGATGGCGTTGTGATTGCACCGTAGCCATGTGCCCGCAGACGCGAGCCATTCTGCTCTACAAAGCCGTAGCCGCAGATCGCAGTGCCTGGATCGATACCGAGTACTAACATCTTATTTCCCTAAAAAAGTGCAGACACCTTGTCTGCACTTTCATCGGTGAACCTCCGTTTATTCGTCCATTTCATAGTTGCTGTAGACGTTCTGGACATCGTCGTTGTCCTCGAGCGCATCGATCAGGGTCTGCATCTTTTCCGCATCCTTGTCGGCAAGATGAACCGTGGTATCCGGAACCATCGTCACCTCGGCAGATGCCGTCTCAATCCCCTTTTCTCCGAGAACCGCCTCAATCGCCTCAAAAGCTTCCGGCTCGGCAGTGATTTCAAAGACATCGTCCTCCGAACGCATATCCTCCGCACCTGCCTCAAGGACAATCTCCAGGAGGGCATCCTCATCATCGAACGATTCACGCTCGACAATAAAGACCGCTTTCTTCTTGAACATCCACGACACGCAGCCGTCCTGACCGAGATTGCCGCCATACTTTGAGAAGAGATGACGAACATCTGCCGCCGTACGGTTACGGTTGTCCGTCAGAATGTCGAGCATGACAGCCGTGCCGCCGGGACCATAGCCCTCGTAAAAGAGTTCTTCGTAGTTGCTCCCCTCAGTTGCGCCAAGTCCCTTCTGTATGGCACGGTTGATATTGTCCTTCGGGATATTGTTTGCCTTCGCCTTGGAAAGAGCAAGTTTCAGACGCATATTGCCTGTCGGGTCGCCGCCGCCCATACGGACGGCAATCGTGATCTCACGCCCAATCTTCGTAGTAATCTTGCCGCGAATGGCATCATTAGCGCCCTTCTTTCGTTTGATATTAGCCCATTTGGAATGTCCTGACATCGCTTCGATCTCCTTCTCAATATACAAGCTGATAGTGCTTCTTTTTTCCTTTTTTGACCAATGCAGTACCCTCAGAGAAATCTGCTTCGCTGAGTACATAATGCTCGTCCGCAACACGCACATCGTTGAGCGTGAGCCCGCCCTGCTGAATCAGGCGACGCGCCTCCCCCTTGGATGGGAATACATTCCCGCGCGTGAGAGCATCGACTAACTTTTCACCAAGCTCCACGCGAATCTGCGGAAGCTCTGCCGATGCACCGCCGCCAAAGAGTGCCTTTGCCGTTTCCTGCGCCTTCTGCGCCTCCTGCTCTCCATGAACGATCTTCGTCGCCTCGTATGCAAGGATCTCTTTGGAGTGGTTGATCTCCTGTCCCTCAGCGGCGGCAAGACGGCGCACCTCATCCATCGGAAGATAGGTGAGCAGCGAGAGACAGATCTCAACATCGGCATCGTCAACATTGCGCCAATACTGGTAGAAGTCGTAGGGCGAAGTCTTTTCCGCGTCCAACCAGAGTGCACCGCCCGCCGTCTTTCCCATCTTCGTTCCGTCGCTCTTTGTGAGCAGCTTGTTGGTAAGACCAAAGACCGTAATATTCTTCTTGCGGCGGCAAAGTTCTACGCCCGCGATGATGTTCGACCACTGATCGTCGCCGCCCATCTCCAGCTTGCAGCCATATCGTTTGTTGAGCTCCATGAAGTCATACGCCTGCATAATCATATAGTTGAACTCGAGGAAGGTCAGCCCCTTCTCCCACCGCTGCTTATAGCTCTCTGCAGCGAGCATACGATTGACGGTGAAATGCGCCCCGATATCACGGAGCAGGTCGATATAGTTGAGCTTACGCAGCCAATCCCCGTTGTCCACCAGAATTGCACGCTCATCCGTAAAGTCTATGAAGCGTGATATCTGTTTGCGGAAACAATCACAGTTATGGCGGATAATGTCATCGGTCATCACCTTGCGCATATCCGTACGTCCCGAGGGATCGCCGACCGTTCCTGTGCCGCCGCCGACAAGACAGATCGGACGATGCCCTGCTCTCTGCAAATGAGACATCGCCATAAGGGCAATCAAATGTCCTGCATGAAGGCTGTCCGCCGTCGGGTCAAAGCCGGTATAAAAAGAAACCTGCTCTTGTCCAAGAAGTTCGCGCAGCCCTTCTTCATCCGTACACTGCGCAAGAAAACCACGTTCCTTCAGTATATCAATGGCATTCAATCTATTACCTCTTTCTTAGTTTCGCCCTTTTTCCACGCCCATGCCCGGCTCAGGAGCCTCGGCTTCGGATGGTGCAGAACGCGCTGAGGAGGCGGCATTTACAGAGGCTTCACTCTTTTCTGTACCGTGCGTTCCCTTCGTTTCTGTTTCCTTTCCATGTGCGTCCGGCTTTTTCTTTGGATTTTTTTCTTTCTCTGGATTCTCAATGGGAAGATCATCTGATGAATCCGCGAAAGAGGGCGCTCCATCGAAATGACGCACAGGAAGTCCCGCATGGGCTTTCAGCATAAATGCTTGCCATATAACAGCGGGAGTCATTCCTCCCGCCATTCCATGCAAATCGCCGACACTGTCATTTCCGATCCAGACCCCCGCGACCAAATCTGGTGTATATCCGACAAACCATGCATCATGATAGTCGCTCGTGGTTCCTGTCTTCCCCGCTGCCGGTCTTCCAATATTGGCACGTGTTCCTGTCCCTCGTCGGATAACATCTTCCATCATCGCAGTCATGGTTGCGGCATTCGCTCCAGAAATAACACTTTTCTCCTTCCGCTGCACCTCCTCAAGCACCTTTCCCGTGCGTGAAACAACGCGAATGATGGCAACCGGCTCGACATGAATTCCCCGATTTGCAAAGGTACCATATGCACTTGTGAGTTCCAGCGGTGTGACCCCACGCGTCATACCTCCGAGCGCAATGGCAAGATTGCGGTCATTCGTCGCCCCATCGAGAACAAAGGTCGATATCCCCATCTCCTGTGCATAGTAAATTGCCTTGTCAATGCCGATATCCTGTGCGATCCGAACCGTCGGCACATTGAGCGACCACCTCACAACATCCCGCAAGCGCACCTTCCCCGAGAAGTTACGGCTGTAATTCTGTGGTTCCCATCCGTCGATCTTCAGCGGCTTATCGTCAATGACGGTATCTGCCGTATATTTATTCTCGAGAGCCGCTGCAAATACAAACGGCTTGAATGCGGAACCCGGCTGACGTACGGCTTGTGCCGCACGATTAAACTGATCCGTGCCACGCCCGCCGACCATGGCTTTGATATATCCTGTATGCGGATCGATGGCAACGAGTGCCCCCTGTGGCTGCACAAGGCCATTTGCATCGGTAAAATATGTCGGGAGATTCTGCATGGCTTTCTCTGCCGCTGCCTGCAAATTCATATCTATGGTCGTATATATTTTCAGCCCATCTTTGTAGATAGCATCATCTCCATATTTCTCGGCAAGCTGCTGCAGCACATAATCAACAAAATAAGAAGGCCCCTTGACACCGTCATTGCTTGCCTTTGCAATAGAGAGCTCTTCACGTTTTACCACATTTGCTTCACTATCGCTTATATAGCCGTATTTGACCATCTGGTCAAGCACAACACCCTTACGCTGATTGGCCGCCTCCATATTATTGATAGGCGAATAGTAGTTCGGACTCTTTGGAATCCCTGCAAGCATCGCACATTCGTTCAGTGTCAGATCCTTAACATCCTTACCAAAATATGTGCGTGCCGCTGCCTGAACCCCATATGCCCCTTGGCCGAAATAGATCTGGTTCATATAGAGTTCGAGAATTTCCTGCTTCGTATACTGTCGTTCCAACTGAAGCGCAAGAAAAACCTCCTGTATCTTACGTTTCAGCGTTCGATCTTGCGTCAGATAGGCATTCTTCGCAAGCTGTTGTGTGATGGTGGAACCACCTTCTGTGACCTCACGTCCACGAATATTCGCCCAAACAGCACGCACGATCCCGCGCGGGTCGATACCGATGTGCTCGTAGAAGCGATTATCCTCAACAGCAACAAAGGCATTTTGAAGATTTTGGGGAATCTCATTGATGCTGACAGGTCTACGGTTTTCCGCCGCATGAATATTGGCAATTTCATTGCCGTTGATATCGTAGATCTGCGACGATGCCGGCGGGACGATATCCTCCGCGAGATTCGGTCTGGTATTCAGACTTGCCGTGAGGAATCCGCAGCCAACGCCGATAATCATGACAAACAGTATCAGACCTATGACAAGAATGGCTTTTCCAAGAATAGAGCCGTTCTTTGACTTCTTTGTCGCTTTCTTTTCGCTTTTCTGCATAGATACCTTCCTGTCCGGAACTTACTCCAACTGCGCCCGACTACAATCCAATTTCTTTATTCTATCACAAACTGCAATTTTTGTAAGGATATTTTATGAAAAAGGACAATCCTCCTGCTCACCTCAACTCAACGACAGTCGCACCCGTTCCACCCTCAGAGATATCGGCGAATGAAAAACGCAGCACAGAGCGATGCTGCTTCAGGTAATCCTGCAAGCCCTGCCGCAGTGCCCCCGTCCCCTTTCCGTGAATCACAAGGATCTTGGACAGCCCCGTACATACAGCGTCGTCAATAAACTTCCCGAGGACGGCCTCCGCTTCAAGTACGGTCATGCCGCGCACGTCAATCTCCGGTCGAATCTCTGCCGTTTTCTGCGAAATCGACGTTCCGACATGCACCTTGGTATTCTCCTTTGGTTTTTTTCGCGTGACAAATGTGCACGCACTCATCTTGACGATGGTACGCAGTCCACCCACCTGAACAGTGAGTTCCTTTCCTTGAATAGACAGGACCGTTCCCTCCTGTGCAAGACTTTCGATATAGACAATATCGCCGCTCCGAATATCGTCAGGGCGGATTGTTTTTCCGACCGCCGAATTTTTTTGCAGAGAATCCTGAATATACGCCTCGTCCAGTCGGTTTCTTGCCTCCTGAATCGCCTTGCGCCGTTCCTTCACCCCATGATCGTCAAACTGCTCCTTAAGCGACTTGATCGTTTCCTCTGCGCTGCGACGCGCTTCACGAACGATGTTGTTCGCCTCTTCGCGCGCTTTATGCAGAAGTTCCTGCCGCGTATTTGAGAGCGTTTCGCGTTCGGCACGGAGACGCACCTCCACGGATTTTATCTCCGCCTCTTTATTGCGCAGTTCGCGGTTTTTGCTCTCGTAATCCTGCTTTTCCCGTTCGAGTTCGTTGACGACATGTTCAAAATGCGTGTGTTCCTCGCTGATATAGAGCTCAGCACGCGCGACAATATCCTGCGGCAAACCGAGCTGACGGCTGATGGAAAAGGCGTTGCTCGCTCCGGGAATCCCGATTAGAAGCCGATAGGTCGGACGCAGTGTCTTGAGATCGAACTCGACAGAAGCATTTTCAATCCCCGACTCTGCATAAGCATAGGTTTTTAATACGGCATAATGGGTTGTGGCAACCACAGCAATGCCCTGCTGCAAAAAATGTGCGATGATGCTGCGTGCAAGAGCAGCCCCCTCATCCGGATCGGTGCCCGCCCCGACCTCGTCCAGCAGGATGAGGTCGCCCTGCTCCGCCTTGTCGATGATACGGACAATGTTCCGCGTATGCGCCGAAAAGGTGGAGAGACTTTGCTCGATGCTCTGCTCGTCTCCAATGTCCGCATAGATATTGCGATAAACGGGAATCTCCGAATCGGGTGCGGTCGGCAGGAAGCAGCCGGACTGTGCAAGCAGTGCAAGAAGACCAAGCGTTTTCATACTCACAGTCTTGCCGCCCGTGTTCGGACCCGTAATCAGAAGAATGGAGAAGTGCTGCCCGAGCTCGATGTCAATCGGTACAACCTTGTCCTTCGGGAGCAGCGGATGTCGTGCCCTCTTCAGATGAACAACACCGCTTTGATTCAATGTGGGGGGATATGCCTGCATTTCACGCGCAAGCCCCGCACGAGCAAAGATAAGATCCATCTCTGAGAGAATCGTGCAGTTCTCCGAAAGAATGGCTGCATTCTGTGCAATCTCAGTCGAAAGCTTCTGCAAGATCCGTTGGATTTCCTGCTCGCGTGCAAGTTCCATCTGCCGTACGGTGTTGTTCAGCTCCACAGTCGCAAGCGGCTCTACAAAGAGTGTCGCTCCGCTGGCAGACTGATCGTGAATCACGCCCGGAAAATAATTGCGATATTCCTGCTTGACCGGAATGACATAGCGCTCATCGCGTACGGTGACTATGGCTTCCTGAAAGTATTTCTGATTCGCTGGATCGTGCAGAATCGCAGAGAGGCGATCCTTGACGCGTGCCTGCGCCGTTTGGAGTTCGCGTGTGATCCTGCGCAGTTCGGGGCTGGCATCGTCACGGAAATTGCCGTGTTCATCAATCGTATCTTTGAGATGACGCTCCACCATGCCGAGAATCTCAATTGATTTTGCCATCGCCTTCAGATGCGGGACATCCAATGCGAGATCGCGAAAGAAGTATTTCACATTCCGCATCCCGCACATCGTACTCATCACGGAGCGCAGTTCATCGATCTCAAGGACAGCACCCATCGACGCTTTTTTCAGAAGTGTACGCAGATCATAGATCCCCCCGAACGGCGGCGACTGCATCTGCTCGACCTGTACCGCCTCCGCCGTTTCCTGATGGAGGCGCACGACTTCGTCATAATCTCCGCTTGGTATGACGCTGCGGCAAAGTTCCTTGCCGCACATGGTGGAGGCAAACGAAGCAAGCCAATTTGTGATTTTCCCGTATTCCAAAACCTTAAATGACTCAGTGTCCATGTGTACCTCTTATAAAATGCCACGGAAATAATGCCCACGCGTAATGCCTTTGCCCTCCTGCATACGCAGATATTCCTCATCTTCCTCGCTGCGCGGAGCTTTGCGCCCGAGTGCATCCCGATACATCTGAACGATGCTCTGCAATTCGCTGCAGGAAAGACCACGCCCCTCGATTCGCAGGGTTGCGACCCCCATGCGCCGAATCTGATGCACATAGGGCAGCAGGGACAGCTTTTTGCTGTTGAGTATGTGCATACGACAGAACTGATCCGTCATCACAGGGAAATCCACATTTTTGCGGTCACGGAGGAAAAATTCCTGTCTGCGGCATGGCATGGAGCATTTTCCCGTATCAAGCCCCCCGAGGAAGCTGCCCAAGACACAGTATTCCGAAATCATGAGCGGGAGACGCCCGCTGACAACCACGGTGAGCGGAATGGGACAATCCTTGACAAGACGTTCCATCTGTCTGCCGTTGAGCTCCGGTGACAGCGTTGCCTCACCAAATCCATGCGCATACAGGAACCGAAGTGCAGACGGATTATAGGAGATCATCGAATAATCCGCATGGAGTGTTACGGGCACACGATCCCGCGCAAGATATGCCGTTCCAACGTGATGAACGTGCAGGGCTGCGGGCTGTTTTTCTCCAAAGCTCTCAAACAGGCGGATCAGAGCAGCCTGCTCGTCCCCTCGCACAATGCGCGGCGTATTGTAGTCGATGCGGATTCCGCAGTCCTTCGCATAATCCCAAGCAGCTGCATAATCCCTCGGTTGGAGTGCCACTCCACGAAACGATTCCCCGCCGTAGAGAATGCCGTCCGCACCTGCAGCAACAGCAGTCTTCATCGCCTCCATATCATCAACGGCAACCATGAGTGTCGCCGGCTGCAGCGCATCAAAACCCGAGGATGGCAGGAGTGAATCCACTGCGATCTGTTGTGCAAAATGCACGGTGGAGGTACGGTTTTCCTCAAAGTGCTGTATACGCATCTCTTCCAGTGCAGAAATCGCGGAGCGACGCAAATTGTTCAGTTCACTGACCGGCACCATTACCGCATCATCCATATCACAGAAAAGCTCTGCAAGGGAAAACAAGGTCGTACCAAGACGCCCCATCTGCTTTTCAGCGGTCTCGACCGTGAGCGGCCGATTGTTCGCCGAAACAACGATGTAGTCACTTTCTGCCGTCGCTGTGCTCCCCTCATCGTCCGTAAGTGAGAGGCGCAGCCGTTCTCCAAGCCGTGCATGAAGAACGGCACGAAGAGGGATACGTTCACAGGAGTCGGCATCATAGGAGTGCCTTGCCGCATTCATGAGTTTTGCATCATAGACCTTGAATACACGGTCATGAATGTGAACTTTTCCCCGTATGGGAAATGAAACAATATCCCCCGCAGCAGCCTCCGCACATTCCTTTCTGCTCTTATCATACAGGTGCTCGATCTCAGCACTGACACGCCCGCCGACCTTGACCCAGAAATCCACCTGATCGTGTACGGCGAGTGCTCTGGTAAGCTTCACGGAAACCATCTGTGCAGCGTGGTCATATGCCGTAACGCGTCCAATCAGAAGGCCGCGATTGTTCGGACGGCGGTCGCTCATCATATACCGACCCTGCCGTTTTTCCATATATGCCGTTGTAAAATCACGGTTGAACACCTGCGCCAAATGATCGCGATCCGTATCATCAACAGCATCCTGTTTGGTATTGAGATGGTGGTCAATTGCCTTGCGATAGGTATGCACAATCGTCGCAACATACTCCGGACGCTTCATCCGCCCTTCGATTTTGAGCGAATCAATCCCCGCATCAAGGAGCTGCGGAATGAGTTCGACTGCATTCAGATCGCGCGGTGAGAGCAGGAAGTTGCCGGCGGATTCGCCGAGCACGTCACTTCCCTTTGCATCAACCAGCGTATAGGGCAGCCGGCAGGGCTGTGCACAGCGTCCACGATTTCCGCTGCGGCCGCCGATCATACTGCTCATCAGGCACTGCCCTGAATAGCAGACGCAAAGCGCACCGTGCACAAAGCTCTCGATCTCAACGCGGCTCTTCCTGCAGATATCCCGAATCTCGGCAATGGAGAGCTCACGCGCCAACACCACACGCGAGAAACCAAGTTCCTCAAGTGCCTGAACACCTGCAAGATTATGTACTGTCATCTGCGTGCTCGCGTGAAGCGGCATCTGCGGCACAATCTCTTTTGCCAGACGCACAGCACCGAGATCCTGTAAGAGAATCGCATCCGCTCCCACATCGTAGAGAAAGGCGAGGTACTCTTTTAATTGCGGGAGTTCTTCGCCGTCGACAATCGTATTGACCGCAACATGAACCTGCACATTTTTCAGATGCGCATGACGAATGACCTCCGCCATCGCATCTTCATCGAAGTTGGAGGCGTAGGCTCGTGCACCGAACATTTTTCCCGCCAGATAGACAGCATTCGCACCGTTTTCAACCGCCGCAAGAAACGCTTCCTTTGTTCCCGCAGGAGCGAGTAATTCAACCAATCCATTCAATCCTTTGCAGTATGCGAAAGTACAGAGACGTTCTGTTCCCCCATGTCAATATCGTCATGCGTCGCATCGTGTTCCACTATGTCCGCAGCAGCACGCATCTCCTCGAAAAGACGCAGCTGGTCGTCGTCCAGCGTATCCTTTACATCATCCATATCGGGCAATGCGGGAAGATCCGCAATCTGCTCCAATCCAAATGCACGCAGAAACAGATCGGTCGTCCCGTAGAGAATCGGACGTCCGATCACCTGCTTGCGCCCCATTTCGCAGATCAGCTCAAGTTCGAGCAAGCGCCCGATCGAACGCTCCGCACGAACACCGCGGATGTGCTCTATTTCCTGCTTCGTAATCGGCTGCTTGTAGGCAATGATGGAAAGCGTCTCCATCGCCGAGGATGACAGCGTCGGCTGCACCGTTTCCGACAGTTTTTTCACCCATGGAAAGGCATTCGGATGTGTCACGAGCTGATAGCCACCTGCAGATCTGCGTAAAAATATGCCGCTCCCCCGATCCGACAGGATGTGTTCCAGTTGCGTCAGTGTCTCCTGTACCTCCCATTCGGGAGCTTCGATGATTTCAGCCAGCTTCGACAGGGAGAGCGGAAGTCCGGCAGCAAACAGCACGGCTTCCAAAATGGCTGCCCGACTAAGAGACTGCACGGCTTCCCTCCTTTTCCGAAATCACGATTTCATAGTAAAGATGCTCCTGCGAGAGATATACCATCTGCATCTTGGCAAGCTCCAAAAGTGCCAAAAATGCAGACAGCAGTTCCTCACGCGTCCCCGTGGGAAAGGCATCGTTCAGCTTGATCCTGCCATTCCTGCGGCGCAGTAGCGTGAGGATGTCCGCCATCTTGTCCTGCACACGGTATTCCTCCGCAGATACGACGATTGCCGGGATCACAGGCTCCTCACGAATGCGCTGCACATCGGCAAAGATCCGCATCAGGGACTCCGCCGACAGCCCCGTAATCGGAAGACGATGTGCGGGAAGCGGCATCGGTGCACGCTCCACATAGGGGCTCTGCGCATCGCTCAGAGAAAAGAGAATGGATGACACCTCTTTGAAGCATCGGTATTCGAGCAAACGCTCCACGAGCTCCATGCGCGGATCTTCTTCCGTCTCCTCTTCTTCATTGGTCTTCGGCAGCAGCATACGCGATTTGATCCGCAGAAGGGTCGCCGCCATCACCAAAAACTCACTCGCATATTCAATATCAAACTGGTACAGCGTATCGATGTAGTCAAGATACTGACGTGTTAGGTCTGCAATAGGAATGTTATAGAGATCGATCTTATTCTTTTCAATCAGGTGCATGAGGAGATCCATAGGCCCCTCAAACGCATCCAATTTCACAAGGTAATCTGTCACCATAGAGGATCCTAGAACAGAAGGATACTGCCGACGATCTTATAGACTCTGTATACCAACTGAAAAAGAGGCATCAGGACAACACTCATCAGCGGTGTTGCAATGAACACAATCATAATGAGCAGACTGTATCGTTCGATCGACTGATAGCGATAGGCAAGGTCCGGCGGAAGCAGGTTGCGCAGAATATGCGAACCGTCGAGCGGTGGAATCGGAAGCATGTTAAAAATTGCAAAGTTGACATTGTAGACGAAAATCATCTGAATAATCCCATAGGTAATGGAAGAAACGTCAACATTGTGCGTGCGGATGAACAAGATAATGTAGAATGCGATGAACCCAAGGAGCAGGTTCATCGCAGGTCCTGCGACAGACACGAGAATATCATCCCGTTTCGGCTGGCGAAAATTACTGGGATTGACCATCACGGGTTTCGCCCAACCGAAACGCACGAGAAACAGCATAATCAGCCCGATTGGGTCAATGTGTGCACGCGGGTCAAGCGTCAGACGCCCCATAAGGCGCGGCGTAAAATCCCCGAGCGATACAGCAGCACGCGCGTGCGCGTACTCGTGAAATGTCATGGCAATGATGAGCCCGGGGATTCCGAGCAGCATTTCTTCAAAGTTAAATCCGAACATACACTTCTCCCACTCAATTAGCCACGCAGACGTTCTTCTGCCATCATCAGCGAGATGATCGTCTTCGAGTCTATAATCTCACCCGACTTTACCATTGCCAACGCATCGGAGAACGGCATTTGAACGACGTTGACAAATTCATCCTCATCGGTGTGCTGTGCGCCGACCGAAAGCTCCCGCGCGAGGTAGAGATGGATATACTCATTGGAAAAACCGACCGTTGTCGCGATCACGGTCAGTTTATCATAGTTCTCCGCTGTGTAACCGGTCTCCTCCGACAGCTCACGCCGCGCACAATGCAGAGGGTCTTCCCCCACCATGTCGAGCTTCCCCGCCGGAACCTCGAGCGTCACCGTCCCGATGGGATAGCGGAACTGACGCACCAAGATGACATTGCCGTTGGGCAGGACAGGCAGCACCGCCGCCGCCCCCGGGTGGTGGATCCACTCACGGACGGACTCTTTCCCATTCGGCAGACGTACCACATCACGGCGCACATGGAGCAGCGTCCCGTCAAAGATATTCTCACTGCTGCATTTTACTTCTACAAGATCCTCATACATGGCGGATCCCCCTTCCCATCAAAGCCCCTTATTCTTGTGTTTCTTCCGCACGTTTTACAAACAGGGCGCTCACAAAATCCTCTGCATGGAAGGGGCGAAGATCATCCATCCCCTCACCAACACCAATCCATTTAATCGGAATCGAGAGCTGTGACTTGATTCCGATCGTCACACCGCCCTTTGCCGTTCCGTCCAGTTTCGTGAGAACAACCCCCGACACAGGTGCTGCCTGTGTAAAGAGCTCCGCCTGACTGATCGCATTCTGCCCCGTGCCTGCATCGAGAACCAGCAGTGTCTCATGAGGTGCCGCAGGGATCTCGCGGCCAATCACGCGATAGATCTTCTCAAGCTCCTGCATCAGGTTCGACTTGGTCTGAAGCCGCCCTGCCGTATCGACAATGACAATGTCAATATTGCGCGCCTTTGCTGCCTGCAGTGCATCAAAGACAACGGCAGCAGGGTCTGAGCCCTCACTGTGCTTGATGACCTGTGCGTCAGCACGCTTGCCCCAGATCTCCAGCTGGTCGATGGCAGCCGCACGGAAGGTGTCCGCCGCCGCGAGCAGTACAGATTTCCCCTGTCTGCGATAATAGGCACTCAGCTTCCCAATCGTCGTCGTCTTTCCGACACCGTTCGTACCAACCACGAGCAGCACTGTCGGTCCTTGTTCCGCCATGTGAAATGTGTTCTCACCCTCTTCAAGGATGCGAACAATCTCCTTTTCCAAAAACGGAATCAGATCCTCGGGTGTACGGATCTCCTTCTGCTTGATGCCCTTGCGTACCGCTGCGATGAGCGTCTCCGTCGTCTTTACGCCCACATCCGCCATCAACAGGGTCTCCTCGAGATCATCGATGAGTTCATCGTCAATGTCGGCATATCCGATGATAAGCCGTTCAATATTATGCGTGAAGTTCTCGCGTGTTTTCGTCAGGCCTTTTTTGAGCCGATCAAAGAATCCCACAATAACTCCTTTCTGTGCTATGCGGTCTGTTCCGCTTCATAATCCTTCAGCCGTATGGAGAGAACCTTGGAAACACCCGCATCTTCAACCGTAACGCCATACATTGTATCCGCTGCACGCATCGTGCCCTTTCGGTGTGTCACCACGATAAACTGCGTATGCTTCGCAAACTCCTGCAGGAACTCGCCAAAGCGGGAGACGTTCGCCTCATCCAGCGGCGCATCAATCTCGTCCAAAATGGAAAACGGCGAAGGACGGTACCGCAGAAACGAAAAGAGAAGTGCAATGACGGTGAGTGCGCGCTCACCGCCCGAAAGAGCCGATAGGTTTTGTCGTTTCTTATCGGGCAGGGTCACAAGGATCTCAACTCCGCTGCTCAGTATATCGTCTTTATCGGTCAGACGCAATTCCGCAATGCCGCCGCCAAAGAGACGCACGAAAATCTCGTTAAAATACTCCTGAATCTGGCGGAACGCCTCACGAAACGTGCGCGTCATATCCTGATCGATCTTTTGGATGATCTGCTCAATGTCCTGTTTTGCCGCTCTGAGATCCGCAATCTGCTTCCCTTCCTCTTCGTACCGCGCCTTCTTCTCCGCATACTCCTCAACGGCATTGGGATTCACCGCACCGAGCACACGAATGGCGGCATCAAGAGTGCGCAGACGCTCTTTCAAGACATCCGGATCTGCATCCTGCATAATCTCTGCAGCCGCAGTCTCGGGTGTCCGTCCAAAATCCGAAAGGAGCGTTCCACGGCAATCTCCCAGACGTATGCGAATGCCCTCCAGACTGTTGTCGCACCGATGCTGCTTGATACGGATATCCTCAATCCGTGCAACAGCACTCTTGATGGCACTGTCCAACATCCGGGTCTCAGCCTCATGCGCCAATCGCTGATCCTTCAGCTCTTCGCCGCGTCTCTCACGTTTTTGGAACACCGCATCATGACGCTCAATCTCGCTCGTCAGTTCAGCAAGGCGATCCTTGTCCCTTTGCAGCTCATCGGCAAGCAGCGCATCCTGTGTGGTAATGTCCTTCAGCGTGCGTTCCGCTTCTGCAAGGTCGAATGTACGCGATTTTCGGTTGCGCGTGCGCGTCTCGATCTCCGCCGAAAGAGCCGCAATCGAAACGTCCAGGCCGTGTAAACACTCCTCATATCCCTGCTGCTCATTCCGTAGCTCCACACACCGATGACCGCTCTGCTCGGCTGCCTGTGCAAAGCGTTCCTCATACGCCTCACAGCAGGAAATGTGACGTTCCATGCGCATCTGTATCTGCATGAGCTTCGCGCCGCTTGCCAAACGCTCCTCTTCCGCACGCTCCATCTCATGAAGGGTGTTCGCCTGATCTACAATGCGTTCCTTTAGAACATCGCATTTTCCACGCAGTTCCATGAGTTCCTGTGCCAGACGCTCCGCCGCAGCCCTTTGAGTCGCAGATTCCCCGCTCTTTTCCTTGAGCAGCTGTCTTTGCCGCACCAGCGAGGAATGCAGCTTTTGATGCGCGGCCTCCTGCTCCTGCAGACAGCTGTGCAGTGCCTCGATGTCCGTGCGGCGGTTCAGCAGTGTGGATCGCTCCTTCTTGCGTCCGCCGCCCGTGAGTGAACCGCCCGGATTCAGGAGCTCGCCCGTGAGCGTCACAATGCGGAGGCGGTAGCCCTCCTGTTTTGCCGCAATCAGAGCATCATCCAAGGTCTCCATCACAAGAGTCTGGGAAAGCAGATGATCCGCGACCCGCTGAAACTTCCCCTCTGCCTGAACCAGCGTATTTGCCCATCCGATGACACCGTGATAGCGTCCGAGGTTGATCTCACGGGGCGGACGCACAGTAATCGTCGTCAGCGGAAGGAAGGTGACGCGTCCGCCGTTCTTTCGCTTCAAATACGATATGGCAGACTTTGCCGTATCCGTGTCCTCCGTGACGACATTCCGCACACTCCCGCCGAGAGCCACGTCAATTGCCGTGAGATAACGCTCCGGGATGCGAATGAGATCGGCGACCGTTCCCGCGATGCCGCGCCGCCACCCCTCCGTCGCCTGCAGGATGGTCTGCACATCCCGCCCGAAGCCCTCATAGCTGTCCTGTATCCGCCGCTGAAAGTCAAGATTCTGTCGGAGGCGAAGGAGCTCCGCATCCGACTTTCGAAGCTGTGCCTCGCCATTCTCAATCACACTGCGCAGTTTCTCAATGTCCTCATAAAGACGACGCTGTTCCTGCGATATGCTCTGCAAATTCTTTTCGGACTGTGCGAGCGTGTGATTTTTGCACTCACATTCTGTCTGTGCCTCCGCAAGGGCCGTGCGACGACGCTCGATTTCCTCCTGCCGACGCACTTTGCTCTCATCCCCCTGCTCCGCAGCATTCCGCGCAACTGCAAGCCGCTCCCTCAGGCGTGCAAGTACACGCTGTACGGCTGTGCGCGATGATGCGTGCTGCGCCATCGTCCGTTCCTCATTGGAAAGCACCGCCTGCACACGTGCGATTTCCTGCTGCACGTCCGTCTGCTCCGCTTTTTTTTCCTGTATCGCAGCGTTCTGCTGTGCCAAGATCGCATCGATTTGGGCAATTTCCTGCTCCGTTGCCTGCTTTTTTGCAACGGCAGATTGACGCATCCCCTCAACGTCCGTTTTGCGCTTGGATCCTTGATCCTGCCGCCCCTTGATGTGGGACTCCTCCTGCCGGAGTACGTCCAGTTTCTCCTGCTGTCTACGGAGCTTTCGTGTGTTCTCCTGCATGCGCCCGTCAATCAGCGCAATGTCCGCCTCGAGCGCATTCTTTTTCTCTTCAGCCTCCCTGCGCGCACGCATCTCGCGCGCCTCCTCATCACGATGCTCGTTCAGTGTCTGCATGATAGACTCCTGCTCCCGCAAGAGTCTATCATGCTGCTGCACAAGCGAGGTAAGCTGATATTTCCGCCGCTCCGCATCGAGCTGGCGAAACTGCATCGTTTTTTCCGACTGCATGGCAAGCGGCTCAAGCTCCGCTGCCTGGGCATACATGATATCATTCAGGCGAACGAGATCGCCCTCGTTCTCACGCAGTTTGCGCAGAGCCTCCTGCTTCCGTGCGCGGTACTTCGTGATGCCCGCCGTCTCCTCGAAGAACACGCGGCGCTCCTCGGGACGACTGTCCAGGATGTCATTCAATCGGTTCTGTCCGATGATGCTCATGCCATCGTGCCCGATTCCCGTATCTGCAAAGAGCTGATAGATGTCCTTGATGCGGCAGCGCGAATCATTCAAATAGACTTCGCTGTCGCCGTTTCGATAAAGGCGGCGCTTCACAACGACCTCATCGTAGTCGATGGGCAGTTTCTTATCCGTATTGTCAAAGACCAACACAACCTCGGCAACGCTGAGTGCACGTCGAGCGGCAGAGCCTGCAAAAATAATGTCCTCAGAGCGCAGCCCGCGCAGCATACGAATATTCTGCTCGCCAAGAACCCAGCGAACGGCGTCCGTAATATTGCTTTTGCCGCTCCCATTCGGTCCAACGACTGCAGTGATCCCCTGATCGAATTGGACGACAATCCGCTCGGCGAATGACTTGAATCCGTACGCTTCCAAGCGCTTCAACTGCACGCAACGCACCTGCCTTTATAAATTAGTCCACTCATTATAGCAGAACGGATGGGAAATTTCAAAAAACGGTATCTTCCGTAAATAAACTATGCTATAATGAAATTGTTCGTGAGATGTTTTTAGCTTTAATAGGGGGTAATCACATGCCACTTGTTGGAACAAAGGAAATGTTTAAGAAAGCCTATGAGGGCGGCTACGCCATCGGTGCTTTCAATGTCAACAACATGGAGATCGTCCAGGGCATCACCGATGCTGCAGGAGAGCTCAAGTCCCCTCTGATCCTGCAGGTCTCTGCGGGTGCACGCAAGTACGCTCGTCATGAGTACCTTGTCCATCTTGTCAAGGCAGCTCTTGAAATCAACGATATTCCCATCGCACTGCACCTCGATCACGGCGCGGACTTCGACATCTGCAAGTCCTGCATCGATGGCGGCTTTACATCCGTCATGATCGACGGCTCCCACCTCCCGTACGCCGAGAACATCGCGCTTGCAAAGCGTGTCGCTGAGTATGCACACGCACACGGCGTTGTTGTCGAGGCAGAGCTCGGTCAGCTCGCAGGTATTGAGGACGATGTCAATGTCTCGGCAGAGGATGCGTCCTACACAAAGCCCGAGGAAGTACAGGACTTCGTCGAGAAAACGGGCGTTGACTCCCTCGCAATCGCGATTGGCACCTCGCACGGTGCATTCAAATTCACGCCGGATCAGTGCACACGCAACGCAGACGGTGTTCTCGTTCCGCCCCCGCTCCGCTTCGACATCCTCGAGGAGATCGAGAAGCGCATCCCCGGCTTCCCCATCGTTCTCCATGGAGCATCCTCTGTCATTCCGAAGTATGTGAAGATCATCAACGAGAACGGCGGACATATGCCGGATGCCGTCGGCATCCCCGAGGATCAGCTGCGCCGCGCGGCAAAGTCTTCCGTCTGCAAGATCAACATTGACTCCGACCTCCGTCTTGCCATGACGGCGGGTATTCGCGAGCACTTCAAGAAGGAGCCCGCCCACTTCGACCCGCGCCAGTACCTGACCGATGGCCGCAGCTACATCAAGGAGCTTGTCACCCACAAAATCAAAGAGGTGCTCGGCTCTGACGGCAAGGCTGCCGAGATTCAGGCACTCCTCAACAAGTAAAATTGCTCCTATGATATAATGGAGTGAATGCTATATGACCTTATTTCGTGCATAGCATGAAATAAGGTCATATTTTTATCGGCCTCCTCTGTCCATCAAGACACTCCTTACTGGACACTGATTCATTTTTACGCTATAATGCGTTCAGCATTCACCATTATGGGAATCATACTAATACCATAGGGGGACATTATATGGCACTAATTGTAAAGAAATTTGGCGGAAGCTCGGTGGCTACGCCTGAAAAAATTAAAAATGTGGCGAAACGAATCTTGAGTGAGAAAACCCCCGATGATCGCATTGTCATGGTTGTTTCGGCCATGGGCGACACAACGGATGATCTCATCGCCCTCGCGGGTGAGGTTGTGGAGAGCCCCTATCATTATGCGCGCGAGATGGATATGCTCATGACGACGGGCGAGCAGGTCTCCATCGCACTCCTTGCGATGGCATTCCGCTCGATGGGACAGCCTGCCATCTCCCTTACGGGCGCAATGGCGGGCATGAGGACCGACAGCGCACATACAAAGGGACGTATTCTAGGTCTTGAGCCAAAGCGTGTGCATGAGGAGCTAGACAAGGGCAATATCGTTGTTATCGCAGGATTCCAAGGCACGGATGCGGCAGGCAATCCCGTGACCCTCGGACGTGGCGGCTCAGATACTTCCGCCGTTGCGATAGCGGGTGCAATCGGTGCAGACGCCTGCGAGATCTACACAGATGTCGACGGAATCTATTCCGCAGATCCGCGCATTGCCAAGGGTGCACGCCGTATGCAGGAGATCACCTACAACGAAATGCTTGAGATGGCGCGTCTTGGTGCGGGTGTCATGCAGCCGCGTTCTGTGGAGATGGGGCAGCTCTACGGCATCCCCATTCATGTTCGCTCGACCTTCACCTCGGAGCCGGGTACCATCATTAGGGAGGAATATACAGTGGAAGAAAAATCCTTTATCATTCGCGGTGTCACGCATGACGAACAAGTCTCCAAGATCACCGTTCTCGGCGTTTCCAATGTCCCCGGGGTCGTTCATACGATCTTCTCTGCGCTTGCAGACGCCAACATCGACGTGGATATGATCGTGCAGAGCGTACGCAGTGCCGAGTCGAACGTAACGGATGTTGTATTTACAGTTGCTACAATGGATGCCGAGCAGGCAAAACAGGTTG
Source organism: uncultured Selenomonas sp. (assembly GCA_963555475.1). GTDB lineage: Bacteria > Bacillota > Negativicutes > Selenomonadales > Selenomonadaceae > Centipeda. Next base: position 122,797 of record CAUVVR010000003.1, on the reverse strand, counting down.
TTGAGGGAATCTCGGCAAAGATCAATGCGTCTGCCGTCGCCATTGACAACGATGTCGCAAAGATCTCGATTGTCGGTGCAGGAATGCTCGGCAGTCCGGGGATCGCTTCGCGCATGTTCGGTGCACTCTCGAACGCAGATATCAACATTGAGATCATCAGCACCTCTGAGATCAGCATCTCCTGTCTCATCAAGGGTGGAAGTGTGAAGGATGCAGTCAACCGCATTCACGACGAATTCTTCCCGAATTCATAAGAATACTTGTATACACCCACATATTCTGTGGACATAAACAGAACAACGCGCTATCATCATAGTGCATTTTAGGGAAAGCACGGATTATTGAAGCCTTGCCGCTCTATCGGAGGGTTTCATTCGATCCGTGCTTTCAAAGCGAAAAGGAGAGCATATACACATGGCTATTCAGATGGCTGCATCGCACGCGGCATCAAGGAGACTGAAGGACGCAATTTTCGGTGCTGCTGCGGCGTGCCGCGCCGCAATCGCCGAACACGGTGAGGAACGCGTTGTGAACGCAACCATTGGGGCTGTGATGGACGATGCCGGAAAACTCGCCCATCTCCCCACGGTCGAGCGCGTCTTTCGCTCCCTGCCCGTTGAGGATTATATTGCCTACGCACCGATCTCGGGGCTTCCGGAATATCTTGAGGCCGCGATCGACATCACATTCGCCGGAAACCGCCCTGCAGGATACCTTGGAGCGATTGCAACCGCAGGTGGAACAGGCGCACTGCGTACTGCTGTCGACAACTATGTGGAAAAGGGCGATCACGTACTCACCTCGGATTGGTTCTGGGGAACGTACAATGTCATCTGCCAGGAACTTGGCTCCTCTGTGACAAACTTCCAACTCTTTGATGAGGCAAACAACTTCAACCATATTGCATTTGCCGCATCGGTTGACGCGCTCCTCAAGAAGCAGGAGAGTCTGCTCATCATCCTCAATACACCGGCGCACAATCCGACAGGGTACAGCCTCTCCTCCGAGGACTGGGATCATGTGCTGGACTGCGTGAAGAAACACGCCGCTGCAGGAAAGAAAATCCATCTGCTCGTCGACATCGCCTACATCGACTTTGCGGGAGAAAAGCACGAAGCACGTGCCTTTATGCAGAAGTTCTCCAATCTGCCGGAAAACGTCCTGACGCTCTTTGCCTTCTCCATGTCCAAGGCATACACGTTCTATGGACAGCGCTGCGGTGCACTGATCGCACTCTCTTCGAGCAAGGCAGTCATCGATGAGTTCGGCGAAATCAGCAAGTATGCGGCACGCGCGACGTGGTCGAACATCAACCGCGGTGCGATGACCCTCCTGACGCGTATCCAACAGGACAAGACTGCCTATGCCTCATACGAAGCGGAACGGGATGCACTCTATCACCTCGTGCAGGAACGCGGCGATATCTTTATGCAGGAAGCGGCACAGTGCGGACTTCCCGCACTCCCCTATAAGGGCGGTTTCTTCCTCGCCATTCCGGCAGCAGATCCGCAGGCGGTCTGCAACCTGCTCCACGAGGATCTCATTTTCGCTGTACCTCTGAAAATGGGCGTACGTATTGCGGCTTGCTCCGTGCCAAAGGCAAAAATGTGCGGCATCGCAGAAAAAGTAAAGTACGCAATGGATAAAATGCCTTGACATTCCAGTCAAAATTTTTTAGAATACCAACGTGTGATATTTTTCATGTATCCATTAGCCCCGGAGGCATGAGCGGATATTGCATCAACTCTACATATTGAATGCTCTTACTCTCATAGGGGGGAATTACGTGAAAACCACGGTTATGGCGAAAGCCGCCGATATTGAACGCAAGTGGTATGTTGTAGATGCCGAGAATCAGACAGTCGGCCGTCTTGCGGCAGAGATTGCAAAGGTTCTGCGCGGCAAGAACAAGCCCATCTACACACCACACGTTGATACCGGCGATTATGTCATCGTCATCAATGCTGAGAAAGTCAAGTTCACGGGAAAGAAGCTGACGGACAAAACCTACTTCCGTCACTCCGGCTATCAGGGCGGCACGACCTTTACGTCTGCCGGTCAGATGCTTGATCGCTTCCCGACCCGCGTCATCGAACATGCTGTCAAGGGTATGCTGCCGAAGAACAGCCTCGGCGCGCAGATCTTCCGTAAGCTGAATGTTTACGTTGGTCCCGAGCATCCCCACGCAGCACAGAAACCCGAACCGCTGGCGTTTGATATTCGCTGAGTTTCGTAAAAGGAGGAATCTGTTCGATGGCACAAGTCACTTACTACGGCACGGGTCGCCGCAAGACCTCGGTTGCACGCGTTCGCCTCGTTCCGGGCGACGGCAAGGTCACGATCAACGGTCGTGAGATGGCAGAATACTTCGGTCTCAAGACCCTCGAGCTGATCGTTCGTCAGCCGCTCAACCTGACGGAGACGGTCGATAAATACGATGTCATTGCCAACGTATCCGGCGGCGGTGCGTCCGGTCAGGCCGGTGCAATTCGTCACGGCATTACGCGCGCACTCATCGAGATGGATGCAGAGCTGCGCCCTGCTCTCAAGAAGGCAGGTTTTGTCACGCGCGACCCGCGTGAGAAAGAGCGCCGCAAGTACGGTCTCAAGAAGGCACGTAAGGCATCCCAGTTCTCGAAGCGTTAATTCGCTCCATATTTTACAATATAAAATCCCTTTCTCTTATGAGAAGGGATTTTTTGTTTGACTTTTTTTCGTTTTTAACATATCATATTAATAGAATAACTATGTTTTATGAAAGAGGATGAGTCAATGAAGATCTCCGCAAAGGGTCGCTACGGTATCGCCGCGATGGTGTATCTCGCACGCAACTACGATGCCTCCTTCCCCATCACGATCATCAGCATATCGGAACATCTCGGCATCTCCAAGATCTATCTTGAGCAGGTTTTCTCCCTCCTCAAGCGCAGCAAACTGGTCAACTCAATCAAGGGTTCACAGGGCGGCTATCAGCTCTCGCGTCATCCGCGCACGATCAGTGCCTATGATATTCTCGCCTCCATTGAGATCTCCCTGATCGAAAAGACCGGACCAGCGTCTGAAAAGATGGATCAGCTCAATCATATTCTTTCCCGTGAAGTCTTTGATGTACTTGACAAGAGCATCTATGAGACACTGAACGCAATCACACTGGAGGAGCTTCTGACGGCCTTGAACCGCGAGGAGAGCAACGAAAATCTGATGTACTTCATCTAATTCCATTACGAGAAGATGTTCATGCAGATGAAGAGGAGCAGCCCGATACAGCCTCCAACAAGGGAACCGTTGACGCGGATCCAAAGGAGATCCTCTTCAACCTTATCATAGATGAGATGATTGAGTTCCTCATCGGTAAGACGTGACAGGACATTCCTGACGATGACTCCGACGAGTGTCTGGGCATGGAGTGCCGAGCGCGCTAAAAGGTCATAGAGCACCTTGGTGATGATCTTCTGCAGTTCTGACTGCTCCTCGATCAGAAAGAGCATATGCTGATATTCGACGTGGAGAATGCTCTGCAAATGTGTGTAAAACGCCGGCATATGTTCCGCAATCGGGTCGACCTCCCGTTGGAGATCCATCTGAAAATGTTTCCGCAGCCCTTGAAAGAGCCGCCCAAGGGTCTCCTCAATGGGCAGTTCACAGGCAAGTCGCTCCTGCAATTCACGCGCAAGACGCAGGAGCTCTGCATCCTGCCGAAGATCTCCAATGCAGTCATGGAGGAGTGCGATGGCATTTTCCTGTAGAGGAGAGTATTCCCTGCCCAGCTCATTCAAGACATGACAGGTATGACGCTGGATCAGCTCCGCCCCTTCGTCCAGGTTGACTGTATTGGTCACCTCAAGCAACCGCGATAAAAAGCCATCGCCGATTTTCTCACGTTCAAGCTCTGCAAGCCCGTCCCGAATGGACTGCCGCGTCTCCTCCGTCGATACTTCCTGGGCAAGAAGACAGGAGATGCGGACAAGAGCCTTTCGATCCCATTCATTTGTGCGAAAGAGCGCATCAAATCGATTCATGAGTTCCGATGGATCTTCACGCAGGAGGATGCCCTTGAGCCGCTCCGCTAGATAGGCGATCACCTTCTTATTTTTTTTTCGCAAAAATGACGCACGAATAAAATGAAGAACGGTTCCCGTCATTCTCGTTTCTGTTGCTTCTTTGTGCAGAAACTCTTGGAGCATGGGAAATAGGTGGATTTTCTCGATATGACGAAAGATCTTCCGCCGCGAAAAAAATTCCTTTTGTACCATTACGACGATCGCATGGATAAAACTATCGCGTCGCCGCGGCAGAATCGCCGTATGATACGGAAATCCGAGTGGTCTGCGAAAGAGTGCCGTAACCGCGAACCAGTCTGCAACACCGCCGACCAGAGCCGCCTCGCTGACCATGAGCAACCCATCCGTCCAGATCGCAGACGGAACGTGCAAATGCAGATACAGGGCGAGCAGAAAAAAGAGTGTGGACGATATGAGAGCCGCATCTGCCTTATTCCATGTTCGGCTCATAGCCCCCACACCCTTTCCGCACATACCACGAGGAGCGATAACCCCATGCCGACAAAAGCACCGACAATAGCACCATTCACGCGAATCATCTGCAAGTCGGTCTGCACCTTCCCCTCAACAAAGGAGATAAGTTCATCATCCGATTTCTGATTCAGATAATCACGGACAAATTCCGCAATCATTCCGTGATGCTTCTCCACCTCTTCCGCAGCCAGATTTTTCATCCAACGATCTGCACGATTCTGCCAGCTTTCGGAATGTGCAAACACATCTATTTTTTCATTGAGGAGTTCCTTAACGTATGGAATCCAGAAGGGGTGACTCCCCTTCATCCGATGCTCAATAAAGTCGATCAGAATATTTTCGATCTCAATATGCTCGATCACATGAACCTTGTACCGATGGAGCGCCTCGTGTAGGCTTGGATTGGTACGAAGTGCGGTTACAAAGGAAACAAGTGCCTGTACCCCATCTCTGTGACGGCGATCATCGTGCTCCATCGCCGATTGCAGAATATCCGTCAACCGCTCGGTCAGCCACGCCGCAATCATCTCGTCATCGAAGAAGGACAGAACGAAGGCGCGAAACATTCCATCACCCTCATATTCCGTACGTATAGATGCGATATTCTCACGGAGCATCTCCTGAAATACCTGCGTCTGAATGAGCTGCAGCCCCATGCGAATCAGTATATTGAAAATGCGGTCTGTATGGGGCTCTTCGGTCAGCACATCCAATAGTTCGACGAAGCTATCCTCCAAGGGGAGTGCATGAAGCGCCCGTATGACATATGGAGCAAGCTCTTTTGAAATACGATGGCTATCCACATCGGCAGCAACATGGCGCAGAATATCCACGGTCGCCTCGATGAGGCGTTCACGCCCTCCGCGATGCTCCAGATACTCTACGAGCAGTGCACCAATATCTTCTCGTTCGATAACCTCCATGATATTCTTTTTACTCAGCAGATCATCAGCAGAGAACCGAACAAGCGACTCCATGATTCGCGCACGGTTGCGCCGAAGGATATCCGTCCGATGCGATATGCCAAGCGGACGTCCAAAAATTGCCTTCACGGCAAACCAGTCTGCAAGCCCTCCGACCGTCGCCGCCAAAAATCCGTGATGAATCGTTGAAACGAGGAGGGAACTCCCCTGCCCTGCCGTCCCGACTGCACCAAATACACTGATGGCAAGTGCCAGATTTGCCTGATTTTCCTTTCGCAAATCGATCGCCTCACAATGTCTTCACAAGTCTTTTCAGGTACGAGCGAAAATCTGCACCGAGATCAGCACGCCGCAGCGCAAACTCAACGGTCGCCTGCAAGAATCCGAGTTTATCCCCCAAATCGTAACGCTTGCCCTCAAAGTCATAGGCGTATACTTCCTCCGTCTGCGCCAAGACCTTGAGGGCATCCGTCAGCTGGATTTCACCGCCCTTACCCGGCTTTGTCTCACAGAGGATCGCAAAGATCTCGGGACTGATGATATAGCGTCCAAGTACAGCCATCCGACTGGGTGCTTCCTCAAGAGCAGGCTTTTCTACCATATCAAAGACGCGCATAAGGCGCGGATTTTCTAGTGTCTCTCCCGCAACAATGCCATACGAGGACACCTGCCCATCTGCCACCATCTGACAGCCGAGAACAGAGCCGCCGCGCGCCTCATAGACATCGATCAGCTGTCCTAGGGCTGATCTCTCCGGATGATAGACGACATCATCGCCAAGAAGAACGGCAAAGGGCTCGTTACCGACAAAGCTCCGCGCACAGAGAATGGCATCACCAAGACCACGCATATATTTCTGCCGTACATAGTGAACATTGACATCTGTAGTCTCCCGCACGAGATCCAACAAGTCCTGTTTGCCCTTTCGTTCGAGCTCATACTCAAGCGCAGGAGCCGAGTCAAAGTGATCCTCGATGGCACGCTTGCCGTGTCCGCTAATGATAAGGATATCTTCAATGCCGCTCTCCAACGCCTCTTCCACAATATATTGGATGGTTGGCTTGTCCACAATGGGCAGCATCTCCTTCGGCGTTGCCTTGGTGGCGGGAAGAAATCGTGTCCCATATCCTGCTGCAGGAATGACAGCCTTTCGTATGCGCTTCTCTTTCATCTTATGTACGCTCCATCCATTATGTAAATAGAGCGCAAGGCTAAGCCTCGCGCTTTTCTATTGCTTGTTTATGAAAGCACTGATAAATTCAGCGTCCCAAAACCTCAAGAATTGCGGCACCAATCTCCGAAGTCTTTGCCGTACCACCAAGATCGGAGGTCAGAGTCCTGCGCTCCACAAGAAGTGTCTCTATTGCAGAGAGCACACGATCCGCCCATTCATGCTCACCAAGGAAATCGAGCATTTGGCTGATTGACCAAATTGAGGCAAGCGGGTTGGCAATCCCCTGTCCCGCGATATCAGGAGCACTTCCATGAATCGGCTCAAACATCGAAGGAAACTTCCGCTCCGGGTTGAGATTTGCACCTGCCGCAAGTCCCATCCCACCCGCAATTGCCGCACCAAGATCCGTGAGGATATCCCCGAACAGATTGCTTGTCACAACGATCTCAAAACGCTTCGGATCTTTGACAAAGAACATACTTGCCGCATCGACGAGGAGGCTGTGGGTCTCGACATCGGGATACTCCCTACCAAGCTCCACAAAGATCTCATCCCAAAACACCATGGAGTACCGTAGAGCATTTCCTTTAGAAATCGACGTGAGTGAACGTTTTTCCCTGCGGGCAAGCTCATACGCATAACGGATGACGCGTTCACAGCCATGCCGCGAAAAAACACCTGTCTGGAGTGCCATCTCGCGCTCTGATCCCGCATAGAGATGCGCACCGACATTCGCATACTCACCCTCGCTGTTCTCACGCACGACAATCATATTGATATCATCCGTTGATACGTCTGCGAGAGGGCACGGAGCCCCCTTTAGAAGACGCACTGGACGCAGATTGATGTACTCATCGAAGCCACGGCGAATTTTCAGCAGAAGACCGCCAAGAGAAACATGATCGGGAACACCGGGATATCCGACCGCACCGAGATAAACGGCATCGAAAGTCTTCAGTATATCCAGACCATCCGCCGGCATCATCTCGCCCGTTTTCAGATAGTATTCACAGCCCCACGGAAAATCCTGGAAGGAGACCGAAAAGCCGCCGTCCATCTTTGCGATACCATCAAATACTTTTTTCCCCTCGGCAATAACCTCGGGACCGATGCCATCTCCTGCAATCACGGCAATATTAAAATGTTTCATTGTTCTTCCCCCATATCCTGTGCGCAGCAATCAGAACGCCTCTGCGATAGTCTTGATGAGAAGTGCCTCCTGTTGACGCGGAAGCCCGCTCTGATGAAGTGCACGCCCAAATCCGATCAGGAAGTCAATCTTCTGAAGCCGTGTCAACGTAGTATTCTCACGCAACACCTTCGTAATCGCACGCATTCCCGCAACACTCGGATCTCGCTGGAGCTGAACCTCCATCGCAAGTTGTCCTGCAAGGATATGACGGCGCACCTCATCCGAAACACCGGCAAGATCCTCCCCATTGTCCCGCACGACCTGACGAGGATGCACATCCGGAACACCTGCGGGACGTACGGAATGTTCAACCGAGGGGAGCGCGTCTTTGACGGGAGCAGCAATGGGATGCTGCTCCACTGCACTCCCGAGCGCCCCAAAACGCTCCGGCTGCTTGGGTGGTGCACCGTTTTCGGCAGGAGGTGTCAACGAGAACTGTTCATGCGGAAGCTGAGGATAGCGGGCGCGTGTTGGTCGCTGCTCCTGCCCAAACGCCGCAGCAGCCCCCGCTGCGACGACTGCTGCGGAACCGGACTGCATCTGCTCCGCGGAAGGTTGTTGAACATGGCTCTCCTGCATAGGAGTAGTCTGTCGCATCGTATACAAATCCGAAACTGGCTTGGTCGCGTCCTTACTGACTGCATTCATCTCAGTTCCGCGCATGGAGGAATACTCTTCCGTTGGGACAGCCGCAGTCTTTGGTCTTGGCGGAGGTACGGGGCGATTCATATTTACATCCCCGACCAGCTCCTGTACAGGACGTCCCTCTTTTGCCGCCTGCTTCTCCTCACGACGAATATCCTCTGCCGTGATAATGACAGGCTTTGCCTTTTGTGCCGCAAGTGTAAACGATGGATCGTTATTACGTGCAGCAATCCGTGCATCAACGCTCTCCCAGCGAAGCCGTGCAGGAGGGGTGGGCTGCGTATGTGCAGCGGGTGCTGGCGTACTCACACGCTCTTTCTTTTGTGCCGATATGGACGCCTCATAGCGATCCGATCCCGTATCTTCCTCCAGCGCAGGTTTATTTGCGGGATCTGTCACCAGACGGTTCGCATGAAAGAGGTCCTGTGAATCCACCGTTCCCGGCGTGGCAGCAAACGCAGACCCCGAGGAAAGTGTCACAAGCACAGCGGCAGTAAGCATTGTTTTCTTTGACGACATCTTCATTGATATTTCTCCTCCAACTCTCCATCGTTATGAAAACAACCGATCACTGCAATGTGTGCAGTGTGCGCCCTCCTGCCAGAAAAGCATTGACAGAAGACGCACGCAGCTCCGGATTATCAATGAGTTCAACCCCGTAGCGTGCGCCATTTTCTCCACGGAAGAAAAGCACCGCCATCTGATTGTTCGCCGTCGCCGTCACATCCGGCGTACCATCGCCATCCTCATCAATGTCAACCTCTTTGGCAGTCATTGCAAAGATTGCCTTGTTGCTATCGGTCAGATTGATCAGCATGATCCCCTCATAGCCGTTGCTTCCCATAATCTTCTGCAGCAGCGTTGCCGCCTCCTCGGGGCTCACCGTATTCAGATTTGGCAAAGCCTTCTCGGGGAACGCATTCACAAGAATAACCCACGCATATTTGATATGATATTCCTCATTATCAAAAATCAGGACCTCACCCTCTCGATTCTCAAAGAGAGTACTTGCAGGAATAATGCCAACAGGCTTCTTCGGACACATGATCTGATATTTGTATACCGCGCTTTCATAGGCATAGGAAAGCTCAGCTGTTGCAGCATTCACCGAAGCAGATTTCTGCTCCGTCTGTGCGTCCTCCTCTGCATATGCGAACGATGTCTGCGTCAAAAGTGCGGCAACGGCAATCACCGCAGCTATTTTTCGATATCTCTTCATTATAAGGAACTCCTTAGTACATCCCGTATCATAGCAAGGGCGTTAGCCACAGCCGCCTGCTTATTCTCAAGCCTTGTCCCGTGAAAATAATTCTTTTGGACGACCGTCCTGGTCTGACTGGAAACGGCAATATAGACCAATCCGACCGGCTTCTCTGCTGAGCCGCCATCAGGTCCTGCAATGCCCGTAATGCCGACACCAAGATCCGTCTGCATGAGGCGGCGTACCCCCTCTGCCATCTCCCTTGCCGTCTCCTCCGAAACCGCTCCATATCCGGCAAGGGTATCCTCCGCAACGTGAAGTATCCGAGATTTTACATCGTTGGAATAGGATACGATACTCCCCAGAATATAGGAGGAACTGCCTGGAACGTCCGTCAGCGTACTCGTGAGGAGCCCGCCTGTACACGATTCCGCGCAGGCAATTGTAAGCCCTGCCGCGTGGAGTGTCCTCCCTGTCTCCACAGATAGTGTTTCAAGCTCAAAGGTCATCAATGCACCCTCTCACCCACAATATCATAGGTAAATCCCTGTAGGAGATGAACGCGGACAATATCGCCGACACGGCTCTCCGCATCCCCCTCAATGTAGATCTGACCGTCCACCTCGGGCGCTTCCCGATAGGAGCGCCCGACCGCAATTCCCTGCTGCTCTGCATCACGTCCCTCAATTAGGACATCCAGCTCACGACCTTCCAGACCGATATTGATCTCCTCAGAGATCTTGCTCTGTAGGCTCATCAGATCGTGATAGCGCTCCTGCATGACCTCCTCTGCAACCTTCTGCTTCATCGTCGCCGCAGGAGTATCCTCCTCCTCAGAGTAGGTAAAGATCCCCACTTTGTCAAAGCGCTGCTGCTCCACAAAGGAACGGAGCGTCTGGTAATGCGTGTCCGTCTCTCCTGGAAAACCAACAATAAAAGTCGAGCGGATCGTCACACCCGGAATACGGTCGCGCAGCTTATGAATCAGTTTTTCCACATCTTCCCTTGTGTCTGGACGATTCATCGAACGCAGGACCGCATTGTGTGCATGCTGAAGCGGGAGGTCGACGTATTTGACAACCTTCGGCTCATTTGCAAACACATCGATGAGCTCATCCGTAAAATATTTCGGGTAGCTGTAGAGAACACGAATCCACGCAATCTTTTCAATCTTCGCCAACTCGCGCAGAAGTGTAGGAAGCATTGGTTTCTTATATCGATCCAACCCGTAGTTTGCACTGTCCTGTGCAATCAGGACGATCTCGCGTACACCGCTCTCTGCCAGTTCACCTGCCTCGGTCACAATATCCTCCATGGAGCGGCTGCGGAAGCTGCCACGAATCAGAGGAATGGCACAGAACGCACAACGATGATCACACCCCTCGGCAATCTTGATGTACGCAGTATAATTCGGGGTCGTGCGCAGACGAGGGGTCTTAGCATCGTAGATAGTCTCATCCTTGCCCGCAATCAAGAGGCGCCGCCCTTTCAGTGTCTCTTGAATGACCTCCATGATACGGCTCCATGCCCCTGTCCCAATAATGGCATTCGCCTCGGGAATCTCGTCAAGGAGCTGCTGTCCATAACGCTGACCAAGACAGCCTGCCACGATGAGACTGCGACAACGTCCCGTTTCCTTATAGTCCGCCATACCAAGCACCGTAGTAATGGACTCTTCCTTTGCAGACTGAATGAACGCACAGGTATTGACGATCAGGATATCCGCCTCTGCAGGCTCATTGGTAATCTCAATGCCATGCTCCCGCATAATGCCGAGCATAACCTCCGTATCAACGAGATTCTTTGCACAACCGAGACTGATAAAACCTGCTTTCACTGATAAACTCTCCTCCGGCTTTCGTTATTCTTCATAGAACCGTACCTCTTTGATCCATCGATCCAGGAGGATGTCCTTTTCCTCCTTGCTGAAATACGGTCGATTTCTAAAAATATTGATATTCTTCCCTGCAAACATCTGATAGGACAGCGTCATCGGGTTCGTCGTCAGCAGATAGAAGCGATGCTGTGCAAGAGCCAACTGTACTTCATCCGTCAGCAGCCAGTCCGAAAAAACCTCGGCAGCGTGTGCATCACGCTCCGACGCACGAAAAGCAATGCCCGTACCATAGATGACGACGGAAGTGCCGTCCACAGGATAGAGGATGCGTATGGGATAGTCATCATGCACATACCGCATCGTCTCGCTGAGCACCGCAACGGCAAGATCGACCTCTCCCATGCCCGTCTGCCGCACGGGTGTATGCAGATACTTGGAATACTGCATAATCTTCGGCTGAATGCGCCTCCAAATCTCAAAAGCGCGCTGATCACCATACTCGGCAATCATGCTGTAGAGCAGATTAGATGAAGCGTCAGCCGCCATAAAATCCGTCGTTCCAATGCGAATGTCACGCTGCTGCGCAAGCTGCTGCCATGAGTTTGGTACATCAAGATGTGTACGCAGATAATCCTGATTCACCGCAAAGACAACAGGGTCATACCATACCCCCGTCCAGTAGCGATTCGGGTGCCGAAACATATCGGAAACCTGATCGCTCTTTTCGGAGATATAGGGAACGAGATAGCCCGAGGCTGCGGCACGATCCAAGGTCTCCCGATCCGTTAGAACAAGCGCACTCTTCGTGTCACTCTCACCAAGGGCTTGCTCGTGCAGTCGTTTCAGAATTTGTTCGGGAGACAGCTGAACAAAATTGACACGAATATTGTACTCTTTTTCATATTCCTCGGAGAGCACCACAGCAACCTCCGCCGGAAGCGATGTATAAGCAAGAAATTCTTGCATGGGACGGCGCTGCACATTGCGCGAACCGGACGATGCGAGATAAGCAGAACCTGCGGCGGCAATGCACACGAGAAGAGCCGTCAGTATGATGAACAGCGTGTACCGCTTCATAAATAATCCTCTTTTATACCAACAAACTTCTTATATTATAAACAATTCGTCCAAATTCTACAAGCCATTTTATCCGCAACATACAAAGCATAACATCAAAAAAGATGCCTCCGTAAAACTGTAGTGACCCCCAAAAGTTAGATCCTCTAAGTCTAACTTTTGGGGGTCAGGTCAATTTTTCTATATCTCTTTATTTCCCGACAATCGTCTTTGTCTGTGCTACGATCTCGTCTGCGGTAAGACCAAACTGTTTGAGCAGTTCTGTAGCAGTCCCCGAGTGTCCGAACTCATCGCGGACACCAATACGATGGACGGGAACGGGTACGTGCTCCGCAACAACGGCGGCAACTGCCTCACCAAGCCCGCCTAGAATATTGTGCTCCTCGACAGTCACAATTCTGCCGCATTCCTTTGCAGCACGGATCACCAGCTCCTCGTCGAGTGGCTTGATCGTCGCCATATTGATGATACGCGCTTTGAGTCCCTCAGCAGCAAGGCGTTTTCCCGCCTCAATCGCCTCTGGTACGAGAATTCCTGTAGCGATGATGGCGACATCCGTCCCATCCTGCAAGACTTCGCCCTTGCCAACGGTGAACGAGAAGGTTTCGTCATGATAGACCGGTGTTGCCGCACGGCCAAAGCGTATATATACGGGACCTTCCATTTCGTATGCGGCGTGCACCATCTTGCGCGCCTCGACATCATCCGAGGGACACATGACCGTCATGCCCGGGATCGTGCGCATGAGACCGAAGTCCTCACAGCACTGATGTGATGCCCCGTCTTCGCCGACGGAGATACCACCGTGGGTCGCACAGATCTTCACATTCAGATGTGGATACCCGATCGTATTGCGCACCTGCTCATAGGCGCGCCCAGCAGCAAACATGGCAAAAGTAGAAACAAACGGAACAAGCCCCATTGTCGAAAGCCCCGCACCGACACCAACCATGTCGCACTCTGCAATGCCGCAGTTGAAGTGACGGTCGGGGAATGCCTTCTTGAACGTCCCGCTCTTCGTGGCACCTGCAAGATCGGCATCCAGCACAACAATATTCTCGTACATTTTACCAAGTTCCACCAGTGCGTTCCCGTAGCTGTCACGCGTTGCAATTTTCTTTACATCTGCCATGCTCATGCCTCCTCGATTGCCTTGCGAATCGCGGCAAGCTCTGAAAGTCCCTGTGCGAGTTCGTCATCATTGGGAGCCTTGCCATGCCAGCCGGCACTATTCTCCATAAAGGAAATATTTTTTCCCTTCACCGTCTTCATCAGGATGACCGTAGGTTTTCCCGTGCCCTTGTTTGCATGGAATGTCTTGAATGCCTCTTCGAGTGCGTTGAAATCATGACCGTCAATCGAGATGACAGCACAGCCGAACGCCTCAAATTTCTTATCAATTGGTGCCGTGTTCATGACATCTGCCGTCGCACCGTCGATCTGAAGCCCGTTCACGTCCACCGTAATGCAGAGATTGTCGAGCTTATAGTGTGCGGCAAACATCGTTGCCTCCCACACCTGCCCCTCGGCAAGTTCGCCGTCACCGAGCAGCGTATAGACATTGATATCCTTGCCGAGATACTTTGCGCCCTTTGCCATCCCTGCCGCCGTTGAAATCCCCTGGCCGAGCGAGCCCGTTGACATATCAACCCCCGGCGTGAGGTTCATATTCGGATGCCCCTGGAGACGAGAACCAATATGACGCAGTGTCAGGAGCTCGTCCACAGGGAAAAATCCACGATTCGCGAGCGTAGCATAGAGGCCGGGGGCAACATGCCCCTTCGAGAGAACGAAGCGGTCACGATTCGGATCGTGCGGATTCTTCGGATCAACTCGGATCTCCTTGTTGTAGAGATAGGTAAAATATTCCGTCGATGAAAGTGAGCCACCCGGATGACCGCTCTTTGCTGCGTGCGTGCCGCGCAAAATCCCCTCGCGCACCTTCACCGCAAAAAGGCGAAGTTCCTTCTGTTCAGCTGTCGTCATAAAACTCCTCCTCGCCCCAATCAATACATCATCATACTTATCACATTCTACCCTTTTTTCTGATTGCCTGCAAGATACACAAGGTCACATTTTTTCCGAACGGCTTACTATAAGCGCGCAAATGGTTTTGGAAAATTTCTCATTTAGTTTTGGAAAACAGCGCGAATTTTGAGCATCAAAAAAGGAGGGCAAATACCCTCCTTTTTTAGCTTGTAGAATATTATTTTTCTTTCCTCATCATCTGTAATTTTTCAACGATGAGGTTCTCCGCCCAGAGGGGCGGATTGCGCTTGCCTGATTCCCAATTTTCGATGGTACGCAAGGGAATCAAAAGAAGCTCGGACATTCTTTTTTGCGTCAAGCCTGCGGATTTCCGAGCTTCTTTTATGCGTTCGCTCATACGCCCCTCCTCCTTTCAGTTGTCACCTGCGAGCAGCTTTGTAACAAGCCGCTGCGGCGATGACAAGAGCCACGACCGACATAACCATTGTGATCTCTTGCATTTTATCCGCATGGTAGATATAATGAAAGCAAGATCCCCCTCGCGGGGGAGAGGGCTTGAAGCCCTCTCGGAAGTTCTTACTTCCCTCTAGCAGCCTTGTACAGCAGTATCGCCGTTACCAAGTTGATAACTGCCGTTACAAGGCTTATTATATCTCCCATGCTCTCACCTCCTTTCTATGGTTTTATTATACCACCCATTGAGTGGTCTTGTCAAGTGTTTTCATAAAAATAACGGCTTAAAATCTAGGATTTTTCCTGTTTTGAGCCGTTATTTTATGCCTTTTGAAGACTGTTTGAAGCCTTCTTGTCACCTACATCAAAAGATATTCGGCGACCATCTCCGCGTACTCTGCCGGAACAACCTTCTGCTCTTCGCTCGTACGATCGGCCTCTGTGAGGATGTAACGCCCGCCTTTAACGAGAATCGCATAGGCACGCGCACGGAATTTATAAAGTGTCATGATGTCTCACCTCCTTTCTGAAGTGCCTTGATTGTATCAGACATATCCAGTATGATCTCTGCCATGTCCAGAATCTCATTTGATATGGAAGAATCAGCCGCCTCTGTCTCGGTCTCACTATCTGGCGATGTGGTCTTTTCCTGTATCTGCCCATTGATAAGGCAAATTTGTGTAATATCGAAGATCTCTGTTCTCTCAACGAAGCATTCACCACGTTTAGTAAGGTCGTTTACATCTGGCTGGACATTGCAGGAACATAAACAGGAGCCTTCTGTATTAAATATGTAGTACATTTATTTCACCCCAATTACTATGTAATTTACAGTCACACCGCCAGACCAAATCCATTTGCCTGCTGCTTTCCAATAATATGCGCTTCGGACGATGCGACCTTCTGTATAACATGTTACATAACCTCTCGTCCCCTTGTATTCTGTCCAAGGATATGTCATCGACACCATCCATTTACACTGCTCTTCCGTATATCCTTCCGGAAGTGGTATGGTTGCGCCGTGCGCGATTGTTCCCGAAAGGACAGCGACCTTTGTCGCCATTGCCTGAATTTGCGCAAGGCTATGCCCCTCCAATCTGCTTGCACTATCCGCATTGCCGTGAAATGCCTGTGCCGTCACATGCCCGGGAAATGTCGTATTTCCGTTCCCATCCAGCAGTGTGAGGGTACGAATGAGATTCTGAAACATCCCCGTATACTGCCGCACAACGATCGGCTCGTTGCCGTCGTCGGCGGTAGCAATCTCGGCGTAACCACCGTTATTATCTCCACCGACGCCGATGCGAAAGTAATCGTTCAGTGCCATACAGGCTTTCACAAGCTCTTTGAACCCGTTGCGTGCAGACATTTCCTCGACACACTGCGCGGATGTGGTCGTCGTATCGATTGTGACATTACCAGATCCATCAAAAGAGGCTTCCCCGCTCGTGTTTCCCGCAAGGCGGAGTATACGCGAGGTATTTAGTCTGGTTGCCGTTGCAGCGTTTCCCGTACAGGAATCCGCCGTTACGTTCGTAACGTTGAGGCTAATATTCCGTGTGCCGTCAAATGCAACGCCCGCCGCGTTCACTTTTCCATCAATCGCAATCGTCCGCTCAACAGATAATTTCCCCGCAGCATTTGCAGATTCGACGGCACCGGACAGCCCGATCGTAATGCGGTCGTTCACCGCATCAGGAATCAGAGAGATATTATTGCCCGCTGCGAATGTCAGCGTGTCGGTCTTGTTATCCGCCTGAAGCAGCGTACCACCAACATCAACGACCGAAAAGGTGTTTTGATTTTCCTCCGCGCCCGCGTGAATGCTGTTCAGCTTGACCTTATCGGCGGCGGTCATCATACCATCACTGCTCACGGTTGCCGCCCCGTGCGTATGACCCGTAAGCGCAAACGCCTCGGCGGATTTTCCTTCAAGCATCGCGGCGTTGAGGTTCTGATTCAGGGAACCGTTATTGACGGCGATGTTCCCGCCCGCATTCCCCGGTATGAGCCCCATGAGAAGCCCCGCATTGACAATCTCATCATGGATAATCGCCCGCAACTGTTCGCGCATCTCGGGCGGAAAATCTGCCAGATAGCCTTGATCTTGCGGTTTTTGTGCATCAAACGCCATAATTCTCTCCTCCTCAATACCCCTTGATTCGGATGTCGACCTTGCCGCCTACATCGTTGTTGTTGCGGTCTTTCACCTTGATAACACAGGCCTCTTCGTCCTTTTCGATCAGCTCTGCATAAAGCCCTTCGCCAATCGCGGCAGGAATGACAACGGGAACGGTATAATAGGTGTGACCGTAGGAGATTCGGCTTCCTCCCTGTGCAACAGTGGCACTTGTAGAGATATCCGTATCCGGCACATCAATCTGGATGATGAAACGACTGACTTCGGGCGAACGTGTACCATCTCCACGCATCCGAACGCGGAACTGCACATAACGAAAGGTGAATTGCAGCGGTTTGAAGATATTCCAGTCAATCCACGTCTCGCCGTCCTGACTTGTCCGCACCTCGAGCGAAATTACGCCGTTATCCCTAAGCACCGAGGTGTTATTGAACGTTGTCGTGATATTCGCGGTGATGACACTGCCAACGTCGATCATCTTACAGGTGTAAACACCCGACGTTGCATAGCCTACGCCATCTTTTTTTAGTCGCAAGATGTTCCCACCGCCCACATCGGCAAATTTGACCTTCGGATAGTCGGAAAATCTGCCGCCGATCGTCTGCCAGTTCAGATCGGACTGTGCGAATTCCGTACGCTCATGTACGCCATCCCTTACTGCAAGCTCATCGTAGGAGTGAATGATGTTCTTCGGCATGAGTTCGGTCACGGTGATTGTGACTGCTGTTGCGAGGACGCTATAATGTCCCGCCTTATTGATTGCCTTGACGGTATAACGATAGGGGCGACAGGTGTCGATCTCGATGCGGTGGCTCGGTGTCAGGACACTGAGGGCAACGATCTGTCCACTCTCCCATGAATTCCCTTCATGGATTTCATAGCTTGCAATGTCCTTCTCCTCCGCTGCGTCCCAGTAGAGCTCGATGCTGTCACCATTCTGGAATGCTTTGAGATTCTGAACGTCGGCAGGTTCGATCTTCGCTTTGTAGGAGATCGCGGTCTCGTCGGAATAGTACCCTGCCGCATTGAGGGCCTTAATCATGATGCGTACACTCTGCGATGCACGCAACTGATAAGGCGCATAAAGTTCACCCGTGAGCGGCAATGCCTCAGAGGTCTCCCATTTATCGCCAATCCGCACTTCGTAGCCCTTTAGATCACCATCCTCGACGCGGCTCCATTGAAGCATAAGGCGCGAACGGTCATCCTCCGACTGTCTGCATTGGAGATCACGCACAGGTGATGGATGTAGAGAAAAGACAGAGGAGACACTTGCCGCATACTGCGATTCATGTCCTGCGATCGTGACAGCCTTAATCATCCATGAGATCAAGCGCTCCTCCGTGATCTTAATGTCATAGGAAACACCCGAGACACGCGGCGCAACGACGCGCCCCGTCTCCCATGTATCGCCTTCCTTGATGATGTAGTAAGCGGTATCTGCATCGGAGACCGTGTCCCATGAAAGGAGGATGATGGATTTATCGGTGTGCGACTGCGCTGCACGAAAGCCTGTCACATCAAGCGGTTCTATAGAGAGTGTGATAGCAACATTGGCGATCGGGGAGACTTGCCCCGCAATCGTCACCGTCTGAACCATGATGTTATAGGTGCCGGATGACGGAACGCTCCATGCGTGCGCAGTCTCCTTTGTTGCAATAATGAGTGTCCCCGTCTGCCAGCTATCCCCATATTTGATGATGTAGCGTGCAATATCCTCGCCGGGCGAAGGTGTGAAGGAAATGACCGCCCTGCTGCGATCCTGCTTGCTCTGCATAGCCGCAAGATCTGTCACAGCGTCGGGCACGACGCGAATCTGCTCCGTTACGCATGTGTCATTTATGGAATAGTTGCCGCTGTTGTCAATGGACTTTATGCGGTAGGTATACGACCCGTCGGATTTTACAATGTGACTGAACTCGTTCCGAAAGACGGGATCGCCGTTTAGCTTCTTCGCCTTCTCCCAGCTCTCATTGCCAAGGCGAATTTCATAGCCGCGCAGATCGGGCACGTCCGAGAGCGTCAGGTCGTCCCATATCAGAAGGATTTCCTCGCGGTTGTACGGATTCTGTCGAATGCGAAGACCTGTCACGTCCGGTGGGGGCGCACTCTTTCCAACGAGCGTTATCACATCGCTCACAGCCCCCACAGATTCAACACCGTACTTTGTGACCGTCGTCACCTTGACACGAACGTGCTGCGCCTGTGGCAGGGCCTTGATGCGATAGTCCCCATCGGCAGCAGTCCCCGAAAACTGCCAAGCGCCGCTCTTGTTGAGTTCGTAATAGACGTTATAACCGCTGATAACAGCCTTTGAACCGCCCTTGAAGGAGACAAGCACATCGGATAAGACCGTGCCATCGCGCAGCCGATAGGTATCCTCATCCAGTGCAATGTTCGTCACCTCCTGCGGAAGCGGGCAAGCTAGCGTATAGGTATACGCCTCCACATCTGCGAGCGATTCCTCCGCAATCCCATAGATATTGAACGACGTGAATTTCAAATAGATCTTCTTGCTGAGGTCACTCATCTCATAAGGATATTTGAACACCGCCGCATCCAGACGGACAAAGGCACTGCCCGCCGAATGCGCGGCAATCTCCGAGCCGTAACCGCCGCGCCGGAGAGGTGATAGTTCATAGGTGCGTACATCCGTCAACTTTGCGCGGCGATAGGCGATGACTTCGCCATCCACATAGCACGCCGTACGATAAGCCTGTGCCTCCTCGCTCGTCCCTGAGAGGAGTTCATCGCCCGATGTGAGACGTACACGCAAAACATTCTTCTCATCCGCAGCCGTCCCGATCGGCAGCTCCTCTATGAGTTCACCCCGCCGCGCGGGGCTGTCAATCTTTCCGATGCTCTTGTAGGTGCTGCCATCCGTACTCACCCAAACAGTGCACCCGC
The DNA here is from genome assembly GCA_963555475.1 of uncultured Selenomonas sp. Classification (GTDB taxonomy): domain Bacteria; phylum Bacillota; class Negativicutes; order Selenomonadales; family Selenomonadaceae; genus Centipeda. The sequence goes on along the minus strand of CAUVVR010000003.1, from coordinate 102,724 downwards.
CCCAAGTCGGAGAATCACCGCTTGCAGCAATCCAAGTTTCGAAGCCGCCCGCCGTCATTTCCGGCGGTGCAGGAAAAACAATTGGGTTTTGGACACTTCCCGCGCTGACGTTATAGTCCATCTTCGGACGCTCTGCCGCCTGTGTTGTGTAGACCGTCGGGCTATTGATGCCGTCGGGGCAGTCCTCTGCGGTGATTTTTAGATTCAGTTCCTCATCCTCCTCGATCGTGAGGATACGGACGGGGTGACGATCCAGTCCCAGAATCTCATCCGTGAGCGTCACCACGTCCATCGGGTCGAGGAGGCAATGCCGCCACGAAAGCGTAAATTCATACTGCGCCGCAATGTAAAGTTTGCGCTGAAGGATCGCCTGTGCGGCAAAAGTCGCAACCTCCGGCTCGGTGACAAAGTGCATCTCGATACTGTCGGCTGTGCGGATGCCACGCTGACTGATATCCGCGTCGTCCGTCGCCTTAATCGGCTCGACGTTGTAATCATTCTTACGGTTGAGTATCTCGACGGGCTGCACGTTGTAACGGTCGGTCGTTAGGTTCGGGCGAATTGTGATCGGTGTCTCACCCTCGGTATAGACAAGATCATCGTGCGTGATGTCGTAGAGTGGTGCTTTCGGCGGTGTATACGTCACACCATGCGCCGACTGTTCCGCAAGACCATAGGGCACAATCTTGAGTTTGCCCTGCGACCATACAGGCGCAGCGTTTGCCGCCTCAAGGAGCGCGGCGATGAGTTCATGCGCTTCCTTCTGACTGTCATACGCGGGCGAGAAATAGATGCCGTTGACCGCGCAATAATGCTCAAATTGCGTGGTATCTGCAAGATACTTTGCAGGAAAGCCGACACCGATCTGCGCATCCGAGAGGATTCCGCGGATAATGGAGATCGGCGCAGCGTCCTGTTTGCCGGGGGCAATATCGCGCCCTGCAACCTCATAATTAAAGGATGGAAGGCTTGCAGACCCCGAAAGTTCGAGGTTTGGGCTTGCAACATAACACGTCTCGGGATAGCTGAGCGCACGCTCGGGATGTTTGCCAGCCATCCACGGCCACGGTGCTTGAGCGGGCGCACCCGTATAAACAGACATACGCAGTGCGGCGGGGCTTCCGTGAACCTCCTTGTTTTTCCATACACGCCCGACCCCTGCAACAGGCCCTTCACAAAGCGCAAAGATCGCTCCGACCTCATAGGTGTACGTCGTATGAGACGAAGTGACACCCCCGCCCCCCTTGCCGCCGCTGTGCGTTGTGGTCGTGTGCGGTATCGCCGTAAAGTCGATATAGTCGATCATGTTGCCCGCGATGCGTGCCGTACCGAACACGACGGGGATCGCGATGCCATAGGTGCTCTGTGAGATCGCAAGGCTGCCGATGCGCGTGTCCGCCGTGCTGACCGTCCCGCCGCCGCCGAAGATTGCCCCCATCTCTTACCCCCAAAAACTATAGATGCCGCTCTGTCTCTTTTGCATCTCTGCATCATTTCCATCTGCAAGCACAACACCAAGCCCGAGATAGGCATGTATGATCTGCGGCCAGTCAACAACAAGAGCACCGTGACTGATACAGCGCCCGTAACGATAGACGACGATATCCCCGGGAAGCGGAACACTGCGCTCCACCTTTTTGCAATAACGCGTCACCCATCCGAGATAACGCTCTGCGCTTCGATGTAAATGCCAGTCCATCGGATAGTATTCGACCTCGGTATCTTCAATCAGTCCGGCGTTGATAAACGCCTGTAAAATGAGCATACCGCAGTCCGTCCCGCCGCCCTTGACGCGCCCCGCGTGATGATATGGCGTACCGAGCCACGTCAGTGCCTCGGCGACCAGATTCTCGCGTTCACGCTGCTCTTTTCCGTCCATCTCCAAAACCTCCTCAATATGCCGTCTCGGGCACGGGGATAAACGGATAGCCACGAAAACGCGCGAGATTCCCGAACCGTACCTTGCAGCAGTGCATGCTTTTATCACAGGCGGGCAGCACATAAAACGCATCGCCGACGGCGGGCGGATAGTAAAAAGGAAGAACGACCGAGATGTTCCCGCCCTCGTTTGTGCGGATCGTGCGCGTCACGCCCGCATTCCGCCCACTTGTAAATGTAATGCTCCCTTGCGTAAGGTAGCCACTCTTGATTGCAAGCCCCGATTGGATGATGCTGCGCGTACCGCCCGCCGCCGTCCCCTGCTGCCGAAACTTTGTCAAATCGACACCACAGCTTGCATCGCCGAGCGTGTAAATACAGGGCGGATAGTAGAGATGCGTCGGGAATTTGACGTTGAGCAGTTCCGTCATGGATGCGACCGTCGCCTCGATCATGATGCCGCCCGCACGCTCGATGTTGAGCCTACCAAGCCACCAGAGCAGCGCATAGTCAGATCCAATGCGTCCCGTGTATATGGTAAAAGGCTGCGGCGAAAAGAGCCGGTGAAGCTCCACCTCCGCGTCTGCAAACCGTCCCGCAGCGACCGCCTGCATAATGGTCGTCTCGCCGTCAAGACGTTCCGACGGGTCAACGGTGATTGTCAGGTGCATCTCGTCGACGCTCATATCATTGGTCTGCGTCGTTCCGTCACGCTCGATTGCAAGCGGTGTATAGCGTTCATCGCCGACCGTGAGCGAGATATCTGTCGCCGTATAGCGCAGAACCGTCCCATCGGTGAGCGTGATCCGATAGAGGTCGGCAATGTAGAACGTCTGCGATTCGATCAGCAGCCGCTTCAGTCGTTCACTTGCTTCTTTCATGATGCGAACACCTTCCTTGATGTGACGAACTCAACCGTCTGCGCCGACCAGAGCTTAAACGCAAAATTTTGAAACGCTAACGTAGATTCCTTGAAACGGCACCGATAGTAAAAATCCCCCGACCATGTGAGCAGCTTGCCCGCTGCGGGCGGTGCGGTGAATGAAACGAGCCCGCCGCGTATCGTGTAACCTCCGACCTTTTGCACATCTCCGACATAGATGATTTCATCGGCGGTATCATAGAGTGGTTCGACAAAGCCGCCGATTTTGTGACAAAGTTGGAATGTCGCCGTCTGCCCGTCCCCTGCACCGAATACCTGCCGATCGACCGTGTGATCAGTCGGATCGCGATAGAGAAAGTCGACCGCATTGCCGCGACAAGAGAGGAAGAAGCCAAGAAGCTTTTCAAGCTCGCCCTCCGCACCCGCACGCAAGCACTCATACGAGAGCGAGAAATGCCAGCGCGGATAGGCGGATAAAGATGCGGCGATATCCACACCGGACGGGCTGACCTTCGAGAGTGTGAAGAACTCCGGTGTTTTCGTCACATCCCACGAAAGCCCGCGCAGTTCCGGAAATATCGCCGTCGCCACAGGATCACCCCTTCAGATTGCCTCGGTTGAATTTTCGGTACTCGCTATTGAGCACCTTCACCATGTATTTCGCGTTGTCCCGCATCTCACGCCGCACATCCGCATCCGTACGCCCCGTATGTACGGCACTGTAGGTCAGATTGATCTGTGGGGCTTGCCGCGTGCCACTGCCCGAGAGAAGGCTGCGCACCCCGTCCGCCTGACCTCCCGCAGCGGGCACGATCATCTCGTCCTTGTGCACCATCGCAAGCGTATCGGCAGGAAGCCGCCACGATCCCACATCAAACGACGGAATCCCCGTAAGACGCGGTGTCTTATAGTAGCTGTCAGGATTGCGCCCGAGATTGATGCCGGGCCCCGTGCTCTCCGACTTCGAGGAACCACCGCCGCCGAAAAGTCCTGTAAGTGCCGAAAGCAGAAGCATGATCGGCAGCATTTGGAGCATTGCCACCATGCTTGCCTGTATCGATGCAACGGATGCCTGACCCGCCGCCGCCGAGGAGGCGACGATTGTCTCATCCTTTGCTGTCTCCACCCCGATCTGCGTGGTCGCCTTCTCCGTCGTTGCCGCGACCTGCATCGCACCGCTTGTTTGCTCGATCGTCGTGCGCTGCATCGCGCCCGCCTGTGCTGCCGCCGTCCGCGCTGCCTGTGTCGTCTGTTCGGCGGCAACCGCAGTCATATCCGGCGCACTCTTTTTCTGCAAGACATTCGCAAAGGCCTTTTGAACGATGTTTTCAGAAAGTCGATTCGTGATCTGTTTGAGAATGCTCGACATGGTGGAAGAGATCAGTGACCGAATCCCTTCAAGCACGCTCTTCGAGCCCTTTGCAACGTCCTGCATGACAGCAGACATTTCATCGGCGAGCGTGTCGCGCACGCCCCTCACGATGCCGATTTCCTTATCCCGCTGTTTCTGCTGGATGCTGAGGAGCTTCTCGGCGTGCTGCGCGTAAAGTTCCTCAAGAGACTTGAGTGCTGCAATCGTCGCTTCTTCATTTTTGGAGCTGAGAAGCATCTCATTGAAATAGATTTCTTTGTCCAGTTCGGTACGCGCCGACGCATATGCCTCATAGGCAGCGGTCATCTTTCCGATGTCGAGCGCATTATCCGCAAGTTCCTTCTGCGCTGCCGTACGCTGGATGTTATAACGCTGCTCCTCGAATTCACGCTGTCGCGCGAGAAGAGCCTCCTGTGTTATCGCGCCCGCGTTATAAAGTCCTTCCAGACGCTTCTCTTCGAGTGAAATCGAATCAAGAGCCCGTGTGCGCTGATACTCAAGGATCTTGTTCTGAATCGTCAGTTCATAATCCGCGAGTTTCTTCTCTGCGTTCAGAACTTCTGTCAATGCAGACTTATACCAGCTTGTTGCCTCAATCTTTTCTTTGTAGGCGGCAAGCTGTTTTTCTTTCTCCTCCTCCGTGAGGCGATTCGCCTCCATAACGGCACGGGCGCGAAACTCTACTTCTGCGTCAAGACTGCTGCGTTTGATGCCCGCAAGCTCCGCCTGATAGGTCTGCTCGCTGACTTTTCCACGAATATGCGCATTCTCAAGGTTGATCTCACGCTCCTTGAGTCGTTCGGAGAAGCTCTCCTTTTCAAGTGCATAAAGCCCGATGCGGTAGTCCATCACCTCCTGCTCGGACTTCGTGACATTTTCAAGATAGCGTTTATAGAGTTCTTCCTTTTCGGCAGCTGTATACTCTGCAAGCTGCATCTGCTGCTCATAAAGCTTCTTCGCCGCCTCGTAGGCACTGGATGATTCGCCGCCCGCGCCTGCTTCACCCGCATCGCGGCCACTTCCACCGATCGGATCAAAGCCGCCGGTATCGCCGCCCATATCAAGAGGCACATCCTCGCCGCCGAACCCCATCGCCCCTTTGATACTGCCCCAGAGTGAGCCACCCGCCGCCTTTGCGAAGGAGAGTGCCCCCTCTGGATCGGATGCCGCACCATAGATTGCCTGACCGAGCCCCTTGAGCCCATCGAAGAACCCCGCACCGATGTCCTTGACCCCCTGCATCATGCCCTTTGCCGCCTCGGCTGCGCCCGAGAAATCTCCGACGAGAGCCTTGCCTATCGTAAGAGCGAGGCTTGTAAAAATCTGACCGATGCCGGAACAGATTTCACCGACACCGTCCGCGAAATTGTTCAGCCCGTAGATCAGCCCGTCACATGTCCCTGCGGTAGCTTCGCCGATGTCCGTCATCCCACTCGCCCAAACGGCGGCGAGTGCAACAATAATAGCAATCCCGGCCGTTGCAGTCGCATAGAAAGCGAGGAGTGCCACGCGTCCGACGGCAAGCACAGAACGCATCGTAACGAGTGAGGAACAATAGGATAGGACGGCACGCACACCGCCGACCTGAAACGCCAGAGAGACGGCAGCGACCGTACTGCGCGTCGCGACCATCCCCGCACGGGCGGTTGCCATTGCGGCGGTCATCTTCCCATGAATCGCCGTAAAGAGCTGTCCTGAGAGCACATATTTCCCGAGCCCGATTGTCCCACTTGCAAGTCCTACGACAAAGGTCTTGATACCGGTCACACATGCGCCGATGACATTCGGCATACTGCCCATCATCACGCCGACGCGGGCAAACGGACCGCCGAATGCCGCAATCGCCGCAGCCGCCGCACCCCATCCGAGTGTCAGCGCAGCGACAGCAGCCGTGAGGCTCGTCGCCGTAATGATCGCACTGCGCGTCTCCGGATCGATGCGGTTAAATGCCTGTAAAAGGTTTGTAATCCCCTTTGAAAAAGCGGTCAAAACGGGAAGAACGCTGCTCCCAATCTGAATTTGCAGGGATTTCAGTGTTGCGTCCCATTGCCGCTGTGCGGCGATATAGGACTTCAATGCGGAGACATTGCCAAAGACAAGCCCGAGGCTCTTCGCCTTCTCCCCCATCTTTTCAAGTCCCGCACGCCCCTGATTGAGCAGCGGAATCATGGCACGCCCCTCGCGCCCGAAGATGCTCATGGCGAGCGCGGTTTTCTCTACGCCATCCGGCATACGTTGAAAGCGATCCGCGACCGCACCGAGAATCTCATTCGTCGGAAGGAGTGCACCGCTTGCATCGTGTACGCTGATCCCGAAACGGTTAAAGACATTCCCGGCATTGTCCGCATCACGCTCAAGACTTCCAAGAGAACGCGCGAGGAAGCCGATGTTTTTCGTCAGATCGGCGGTGCTCATGCCAACCTGACTTGCCGCAAAAGCAAGTTCGGAGGATGCCGCGACGCTCATACCGCTGGTTCGTGCAAGTCCCGCAAGAGCCTTTTGGTACTCAATCGCCGCATTTGCCGACGTACCGAATGCGCCGACGACGGCGATACCCGCCGCGCCGATTGCATTCTTCATGGAGGCAACGGAGGCTTTGACACTGTTCGCAGTACTTGCAACCGCTCCGCGAATCCCCTGCATCCCGCTGCCGAGAGCCTGCTGCGCCTTGTTGATGCCGGAGACAAACTCCTGCGGCGATGCCGTAATCTTTACGTCTATCTTGTTCTCCGCTGCCATCCTCTCACCTCCCTATTGCATGGTCGAAGCCCGCGCGAAGTGCCGCCGCCGCGCCCTGCTGCTCTCCAACGTCATAATAACTTTCGTCGTAGTAGATTTCTTCCTGCCCGCTGCTTGCCGCACGCTGCGGCTCATTCACCGTGAGCTTCATCCCGAGATATTCGCAAATTGCCGCCAGACACACATGCGCGGGCGGCGACTTTCTCCATACCTCCTTGAGGGCTTTATAGCGTTTGAGTGTCAGGCTGTGCCGGATGTGGTCGATTGTCCACCCCGTCGCACAGGCGATCTCGGCATAGACCGCCTGAAAATCTATGCGCCCGTCGTGGGCAGAGCTTCCCCCGCGTGAGGCACGCCCTCCTCAAAACCGCTTTCAGCGAGAACGTATGAAAAGAGCTTCGGCGCAAGACGGATGTCGATCATGTTCTTAAACTCTGCCTCGCTGGTCTCGGGATAGTTGCGGCTAAATGCAAGATACAGGAAATGTGCCAGCTTGCCGACAAACCTCAATCCATCCGATTCATTCGACCGTATGATCTCCTCAATCTCTTCGATGTTGTCCTCGATCTGTGCAAGGCTGAGCCCCGGAAAGATGTATTTCTCCCCGCGAATCGTGACCTCTGTGCCCTCATAAAATGCCTGTGTGTTCATGTATGTGCTCCTTTCTTACTCAAGCATACTCAGCTCGCCGACGCGGTTCGTATCGTCTGCCATCGCCGCAAAGTCGAATTCAGGAATGGAAAAGTCTTCGATCTTCGTCGAGATGAGCGAGAGCTTCGAGGACGTACACGAGTTGAGGATCAGCGTCATCTGCTTGCCGTTGAACCGCCCGTTGAAAATCGACTTGAACGTCGGGGCTTCGCCCATCAACTGATTGTTGATAATGATGCGGCTGCCGTTTTTCTTGTCATGGTAGAGATACGAGATAAAGACGGGCTTCTCCTTGAGCGAGGCGTGGAACGTATACACGCCGGTTTTTTCGTCAAGGCTGTATTCCCCCTCATTCGGTGTACCGCTTACCCGTGTGAGCGTCTTGCCCGCGTTATCCAGTACGCCGAGATTTTCGAGGAATACCGTATTTGCCGCGAGCGTGGGGGTCACGGTAAATGCTGTCTTATCGACCAAAAACTCCTTGTTGAAGATGGCGAGATTCTGTCCTTGCAGAACGTCCTCGTTGAAATAGATTTCGTTGTATACATCCATGTTGATGTTTGCCGCTTTCGCCTTGCCCGTGATCTTCTGCTGACCGCGTGCGACGGCTTCCGCAAACTGATGCTGACCGAACAGTTCCTTTGTCGACCCCGAGAACTCGATGCCCACCTCCTGCATCGTCCCGAGGACGCGCGGGGTCGGTGTCGGCTTCTTCGGGATCGCGATCATCATGCCCGCACCAAACATAAACTGAGCCATTTTATACCTCCTAATCTTCTGCCAGTATCACAAGAGGGATGATTGCGACCGACTGTGCACCGAGCACGCCCGCATCGGTCTCGATCTTTCCCTCGATCCTGCAATCCAGAACAAGCCCGCCGAGCGTCTGCTCCATCTCACCGAGTTCTCGGCGCGGTCGCAGCGCATCCGCAAGCTTATCGACGATATGATTCATCGGTGTCGCCGTGACCGCATCCTCGTCGCCGCCGACGGACACATAGACATACACATCCATGCGGAGCGTCCAGACCGCACGGAGGCGGTCGATCTGCTCCCCGCTCTGTGTCAGGAACACGGCGGGTTGTTCGATTTCCGGCACATCGTTCCAGTGCCTCAGTCTCCTGCTCCACGTCCACACATCATCTCCGACGTGCGTGCGCAGCCAGTCAAATACACCGCCGTAAATCGCTTCACGGTTCACCGCATCGCCTCCTTCACCGCCTCATTCAGCGCGATCACAATCTCCTCACGCTGATCCTTCAGTGCCGTGCGAAGGAACGATTTCCCCTTGTAGTCCAGCTTGCGCGTATGCGCACGGACAACAACCTGCTTCGGTTCTTTCAGTTCCTTCTTGAACGCCCTGCGGATCGTCCGCACATGCTCGCGTACGCTCTGTGTTCCGTTGAATCCATATTCGTGAAATGCCGCGTATTCGACATTGGTGCCGACACGCCCGACAATTCCGCTGCTGTCGCGGATGACCTCCTGATGGATACTACCGCGCAGATTGTTTGTCCGCACCTTCAGGACTTGCCCCGAAAGTTTGTTTCGGACGACGTGCGCCTGTAAACGGATCGTGATGCGTCCCATGCTGTCCGCGAGCTTTCCGTCAATCTCCCCCGCCGCACGATGAAAACGTGCCCGCACTTCCTCATCGCCGACGATGACTGCCTCAATACTCATGGTGTCACCCGCTTATAGTGACGGATGACCGCGCGACCGAAGTCACTCAGGTCTTTTTGTGAGAACGCGACGGTCTGCCCGCCAACGTCTTTCGAGACTTCGCCAAGGCGGCTTTTTTCTTTGTACCGCAGGGCGGCGAGTTCGCAGCAGGCGAACCGTACGTCATCCGGGATGTCCAGATACCCTTTCGTGTGCTCATAGTCGTGCTCCAATCCTTCCCGTCGGTTCATCTCAGCGAGCAGAAAAGCAGACGCGGCACGGATGAGCAGAAGGAGCAGAGCGTCATCCTTATCGCTCCCCGAGGTGATGCCGATGTAGTTTTTCAGCTCATCAAGGGTTATAAGCTCATGCCGCGCCATCGTCGCTGTCCTTGTCGCTGGATTTCTTTCCTCCGGCACCCCCATTATCAGGGGTTCCGACACCAGTGTTTTGACCTTTTCCGGTCTCACCTCCAGCATTATCGACGGAGGTGTCATTGGAATCCTTCTTTCGTGCGGCAATCTCCTCTGCCGTCGGCGCATCCAGTCCAAACAGGATTGCCTCCTGCGGGCTAATCGGCGCATCAATCAGCCCGCTCTCAGCCATATAGGCCACGCCATCAATAACGATTTCCGTAACATCATGCGCTTTCAGCAGCATATTGATAACCTCCTCACACGTCTGCGATGTTCGTAATCACGCCGAATGCGAACGGCGCATAGAGAGCAAACGCCTCCGTCGCATAGACACCATACTCGTACTTGCGCGTCTTGCGCGGCCACTCCGTCTGAAAGTAGTCCTGCTGACAGCGCACTTCGGCGATGTTTGCGACATTCGAGACGGGATAAGGCATGGTCGTCGAGCGGAACAGGATCGTCCCTGCGGGCATGTTCGGATGAAGCACGATGCGGACAAGCGTGCCGCCGCTCATCGTGTACTTGTTGAGATACGAGCCGACCGCCGTACCTGCCGAGAGCGTTGCCGCTTGTGTCGTGCTCGCGTCGAAATTGAAGCGGATGAGGTTGCTGCCGCCGTTTTCGAGCACCTTCTTCGTGATGCTCTGAAGCTCCTGTGCACTGACATAGATTTCATCAGGGCTTGCCTTGTAGTTGTCCCAGAACCAACGGAACGCATCGTCGATCTCGGCAATGCCCGCTGCCTTGTCTGCCGTCAGCCCCATCCCCGCCGGCAGGGTTTTGAAATACCCGCCGTTTTGGATGGTCTGCGTCAGGTAGCCGTCAATCACCAACTCATTTGCCGACCAGTCCGCAGCGGGCAGGTCTTTCGCTGTCTGCGTCCCCTCTGCATCAGCCGTGATGGTGACGCTGTTCGTCGTCGTAATCGCACCGAGCTTTTCGGCATTCTCCGCGCCCCAGAACCACGCATAGGCAAACGCGCCCTTTGTCGGTGCAACCGTCGCCGTAACACTGTTCGTTGTGCCCGCGCCGGTCGTCACCTTTACCGCATCAGACTTCTGCGCCGTGCCGCCGCCGTATACATCCTTTGAGCCGTCCGCATTTTCGCGTGTCACCTTCGCCTTGACACCTGTCGTCACATTCGCCGCGTGATACCCCTCGAACGTGAGTGCAGCGCAGACAACGGAGATGACCGCCGATGCGCCAAGCGTGCCGCCCGTCGCCTTTGCCGCGAGGATCGGCTTGTTTGTCTTGCCGAGCTTCATCGAGCAGTTGCCGCCGAGCAGAACCTTCTCCTCGCCGATGATAACCGCCTCAAGCAGATTCTTCGTGCAGATCGCACGGAGATTGTCGAATCCCTCACCCTGCAGAACCGCCTCATCGGTCACAAAATTCTCAAGCCCGAGCGTCTTGTAGAGAGCAAACGCGTCCTTCGTCTCAATCGAGATCACGCCGCTGCGCTGCCCCTCCGACACCCCCATCGACACGCCGTCAATGTTGACCCCCGTGATTGCTTTCCAGTGCGTTGCATCACCGCCGCCGCCCTTCACACGGGGCGTTGAGTTGCGCAGCGGAGAAAGAACGGGGTACATAAGCCGCGCGGCGGGCTGCAGGTCGTAGTTTTTGAGACCGCTGCCCGTCGTGATGCCGTCTGCCTTTTTGAGCGGTGTCGCAAGTGCGCTATGAAGTGCCTCGTTCATCCGCGCAAGTGTCTCTTTCGAAGTCTGATACATACTCATTTTATTGTCCTCCACCATTCCTTAGTATGCCCACGAACGCTGTGCGCCGTGCTGCTCTTTGATGCGGTCAAGTGCATCATCCGCAGACGGAGTGTCTGGCTTATCGGTCTTGAGCTTGATGCCGTCCGTTTTGAGCACGACCTTCGTGGGTGCGGCAGCTTTGGCGAGTTTCTCAACCTGCTCCTTGAGTGCTGCGGCCTCCTTGTCTTTTGCCGCGAGTGCCGCCTCCATTTTCTGTACGGATGCGGCGACGGGCTTCAGTGCCTCAGCGACGGCGGCCTGTACTGCTTTCGCTACATCCCCCTCATCCGGCTTTTTCGGAGGATCGCCCCCCTCGGACTTTTCCGGCTCGGCGGACTTGTCAGGCTCCGGCTCAGGTTCGCCGCCGTCCGTGCACTCCGCAATCGCAGCGGCAAGATTCGCAACACAGGTCTTCAAATTCTCGGGGACGTTCTCATCGTCCGCAATCCCGGCGTTAATGTCGCTAATCAGCGCACCGAACTCCGCAAGGTCAATCTTCTTCACATTCTCATTCATTGTTTTCCGTCCTTTCAGCACCATATTCCGAACGCCGCCGTCCGACTTTACCACCTCGACAATGCTCGCCGAGGGCACACAGGGGCGATCCGCAAGGGAAAGCTCTTGCGGCTTCAGCGTGTAGCGCATCGCCGCACCGTCCTCCCAGCGGCGCACATACTGCCCGCCGAAACTCAGCCCCGTATAGACCCCCTCAAGCACCTTGCGCCATTCGCCGTCGTCCACGACCTTGATGCAAACATTAACTGTCTTGCTCTCATCGTCGAAGTCAATCGGGTGGACGATCTTGCCCGCCGAAACATCACCGTGCATCGCGCGAACGTTACCGTAGTTCGTGTCGCCGCTTTCCTTCGCCTGCTGTGCCGACCACGTTTCAATGTACGGCTTCGAGCTTTCGTAGTCGAAAATCTCGCCCGCACGGTCAACCTCCTCAGCGGCGGCGATGCCATAGACGAGCCGCCGCTCCTCCTCAATTTTCCGAATTGGGATATAAAGCAATGTCACACCTCCTAAAATCCTCTGTACGCGTTTTTTGTGTCCGATGTATAGAAACCCCTTCATCTTGGATTTCTCAAAAAATTAAAGGGTGTTTGAAAGCAATTAAAAGGTAGTCTAGCTGTCCCCGTCCGTCATGTCCTCCGCAAGCACGGGGACAAGCGTACAAAAACAGTTCGGATGATAGGGCGGCGCATCATGTCCCGATGGGAAATTCTCGTCAATGCCGACCGTCCCCGCCTCGGCATTCTCCACGCACATCTCGCAGCCACCGTCAAGACACAGGGACTGCTTGCCGCCAACGATGCCCGATGCCTTCCACCCGATGAGATTGCCGTTTTGGTGGGCAAACTGGAATTCCGTGCGTGCAATCATATCCGCACGCCGCGCCCAGAACTTCTCATCGTCTCGAATCGCTGCCGTGAGCTTCTGCGGGCTCCATCCCTCATCAATCGCCTTGCTGATTGTCCCGCGCAGGACTTCCCGCGTGGATTCGGTGATCGCCCATTTCGGCTTAGGATTGTCTATATACTCCTTACCGTTCCACTTCTTGCCGACCAGCTCAGCGGCGCGTACGCGTGCCCACTCCTGCGCATCAGCGTCCACCATGTCCGTGATGCCGTCCGTCGAAACATTGAGCTTTCTGAGGCTCTCATAGGCACCCGCTGCCGCAATTTCGCCGAGATATTCCACAGCATCGTCAAGAAGCACCGCCCAGCCGTCAAAGTCTAGTTCGTCAAGCGTCGTCTGCAAAATGCGCTTTTTCTGCAGCGCATCCAGTTTCTCCGCTGCCTCCATCGCTTTCGCATACGAGGTTTCGATCTGACGGCAGAGGTCAGGCTTCACGCGGTCGAACATCTTGCGAAGTGCAGCGGTGAATCTTTGCCGTGCTTTCTCGTCATCGGGCGCACGGGGCTTTGGAGGAGCATCTGCTTTCTGCACATTTCCGGCGGTAAAGAATGCGGGGAGCTGCATCTGCTGCGGCGCGAGTGTCGCGAACTCCGCCGTCTGCTCATCGGTGAGCGGATCATAGCCGAGACGGCTGCGCACCTCGCTCGGCGTGAGGATGCGGAGGTTCACATACATCTGGTCGATCTGCGCCTGTTTGAGCGGCTCGACCTCCTCCTTCGTCGCCCAGACGAACTCCACACCGTCCACATCGAAATAATCATGCAGCAAAATGTCCATGATTTCTTTCAGGTAGTTCAGAAAAGCCCGCTGCCCCTCATCCTGACTTGCCGCCTGTGTCGTCTCAGCTGTCGCGCGGTTCGTCTCCTTGACGAGTGCCGTCGGCGGCAGGTCGAGGGCATACGAGATGATGCGTGCCAGCCACTCGTCGAACTCGTCCTTCATCGGTGAATCTTTCGGGAAAATCGGATTCACGCCCGCAGGAACAAAACGAGCCTTGCGCTTGATCTTGGTATTTCCTTCAAACAGTGCATCCCAATAGACTTGAAATGTGCCGATCTGGTCGATCGTCCAATCCGGCGGACAGGATAAGAACGCCTCGGGAATCGTCCCCTGCGTGTAGTAGTCCAGTTGGTACATCTGCCGATTGAGCGCAAGATTGACGGTCATAATGACCTGCTCCACCTTGCTCATCCCGTAGAGCTTGTGAGAGCGTACATTACGCGGGAAATAGAGCAGTTCGTCCGTCGTGAGATCAACCGCCGGGATCCCGTCAATGATCTGCTGATATGCAGGAAGCGGCGGCGCAGGTGTACGCCCTTCATCCGTAATGTTGACCTTGATCGTCGCCCCATCTACCAGTTCGAGCGCGTGAATGTGCCCGGCGATATTGCGGCGCACATAGATCGCGGGTGCGTCGATGACAAGCACATCCTCCACGATCGACCGCATCCAACGAGAAAAACTGTGTACGCCGTCAGGTCTGCGAAACTGCTGATAGAGCTTTTCCGCCTGTACGCGTGCCACAGGGTCAGTCTTGTCAACCGCCGCGATGTTCCAATCCATCGCCTCAATCTGGTCTTTACGCTTCTCGATCGCAAGGCGCAGGAGATCATAGCCATCGGCAAATGCGCGAAGCTGTTCAAATGTGACCTGCGCATCCGCACGCGGGGTCGTTTGAATATTGCTCTGCACATCGAAATCGAACCGTGACGGGGCTGTACCTGTCGGCATAGCGGCACGCTGCGGCTCACCCGCGCTTAAATACGCCTTGATGAAGCCTTGAACACCGCTTAAAAACTGTGTGCCAAAACTCATGCCCTGCCTCCTTTCATCGCGTCTTTGCGTGTCCCGAGAAGTCCGCGCTCCTCTATCTGTGTGCGGTAGTAGTCAAGGATGCCGAACCGTGCGCTCGTCAGCATCGTGAGCGCACCACTCACAGCGTCCACCATATCGTCATGACGACCGTTCGGGAAAACCTCGGCTTCATCGAGGAAATCCTTGTTCCAGTCGCCGAGGACGAGCTTCACGTTTCCCGCCTCTGCCGCCGCCGATAGCGGCATTGCACGCTCGACCTTGTTGCTTGTCTTCTTGTCACCGTAGTAGGCATAACCCTTGAGTACGGCGCGGCGATAGTGGTCGATGGTATTCACGCCGGACGAACCCGGTTCCTGCTCCATGTAGATTTTCACCCTGCGCCCGTCCGTCGCGGCAGTCTGTGCGACAAGCCGCTCCACGCCGAGCGGCGAACTCTGCACATGGCGAATATCTACAATGTAGTAAATGCCATCCTGCTCGGCGATCCGCGCACCTGCCGTCCAGTCAGGATCCTTGCCCGCACGCTTTTCCGTCGCCGCGAGATCCCAATAGCGGACACTGCGTGCCTCACGCGGATAGTCCCGCACAATCTCGAACCATGAACGCCCGAACATCCGCACTGCATCCGGCGGCTGCGGACGCTGCTGATAGAGCGCGTACCAGTCGCGGCTGCCGACCGTCTTTTTCTTCTTTGTGAGCCATTCTGCACCGAACCGCTCCGGCCAGAGCGGCTCGCCGACCGTGCGGCCGAGCGGATCGTTCTCCTCCGCCTCACATGGCAGGTTGATGATCTCCCAGCGCTCGCCGCTCTCCTTCGCTTCCTTCAAGATGCGCCCCGCGAGATCATCCTCGTGCCAGCGCGTCATGATGATGATGATACGCCCACCGGGGGCAAGTCGCGTGAGCAGTGTCGCGCTGTACTCGTCCCAGATAGAGTCGCGCACCGTCTCCGACTCCGCTTCTTTACGGTTCTTCACCACATCGTCGATGAGGAGGAGATCCGCCCCCTCACCCGTGATGCCGCCGCCGAGACCGACGGAGATCATGCCGCCCGCGTGCCCTTCAATGTCCCAATTCGTCTTAGAACTGTTCGAGCGGTCGAGACGGATGCCGAAAAGGGCTTCCCCGAAATCCGCGACCTTCTTACGGTTACGGTTGCCGAATTTCTGCGCGAAGTTCGCACTGTAGCTCACCTCGATCACGCGCCGGTCGGGATTGCGCCCAAGGAACCATGAGGGAAACGTCTCTGTTGTCGATTGGGATTTCCCGTGACGCGGCGGCATGAAGATCATGAGACGGTCAATCTCGCCGCGCTCCACCGCCTCAAGCTTTTCGCAGACGAGATGAAGATGTCGGCACGGCTTCCACCTGCCGTAATGGGCATATTCACAGTATGCCTCATAGCTTGTGCGGTACCGCTCCATTGCGGGGCTGTGTGTCTTCCTTCCGACAAGCTCCTTTATGACCGACATGCCCGCGCCTCCTCGATGCGCCGCTGCGCAATTTCAAAATATCTGCGCTCCTGCTCGATCCCGATAAAGTTCCGCCCCTCCTGCACACAGGCGACCCCCGTTGAACCGCTGCCCATAAAGGAATCAAGGACAGTGTCTCCGAGGTCTGTATCATTCTGCAAGATTCGCTGAATAAGCTCTGTAGGTTTCTGTGTTTGATGAAACTTGTTTTTTACATCCGTATAGTTGATACACCGAATACGCCAAATATCTGTCTGTGCGCCGTCGAATCTGCGCTTCCGTTTCCCTTTTGTTCCATACATGATGAACTCATGGGTAAAACGGTAATATAATCCCGCCTTCATCCACATATAGTCCCATACAATCAAATTACGCATGGAAAAATGACTGCAAAAGGTTTCATATAACAACGGATATGTTCGCCAATCTGTGTTGATATAGAGTGGCGCACCTTCTTTTAGAACACGCTCATATTCTGAAAAGACAAGTTCAAAAAAAGGCAACACCATTCGGTTATCAATGATACTGCTCTTTGTGCTGTTACTTGAAACACCGACACAGTACGGCGGGTCGGTGAGAATCATATCCACGCTTTCATCGGGAATGTCCTTCATGAGTTTCAGACAATCCCCGTGATAAAGCCGTATCTCTTCCAAATACTCACCTCCCAAAACGCAAACGCCCTGTTTATTGCTTCTCCCTCATCTCCGCCGTCACGGCGTCCACCATCCCGACAAGCCGAGCAAGCACCTCGGGACTCTTCTCAAGTTCCACCCGCAAACTTTCCTTGATCTGACCAACCGCCGCCTCAATCATCCGCCCCGCCTCCATCTTGAGTTTTTCGCGCTGCACCGCCGAACGCTCAAGGAGAGCGAGGGCTTTTAGAATGTCGCTGCTCTTTGCATCGCGCAAGTCCTCAGCCGTGACCAGCCGCTCCATGATGAGCTGAAGGGCAAGCTGTGTCGCCGCCTCCGTCATCTCAAGCGCGGGGCCGTCCTTGCCCTCGCTCATGATCGTGCGCGCCTGTTCCTTCACGATGCGCAGTCGTTCGAGCTTTGAGAGAAAGTCCTTGCCGTACCGCCCGACGCTGCTCTTTGAAATATCATGCCCGCGTTCCCTAAGATACGCGGCAATACTCTCATACGTCTCACCTGCAACCAGCCGCTCATTGATGGCGCGAACGAGCTCTTTCGGCAGCTCCGTTGTAATGCGCGGGTGCTTTCTCCGGCTACCCATTGAGATTTACCCCAACGTCCGGTGGGATATTGCCCTCGATGAGGTCAATCCCCTTCGGCAGCAGCTTCGCAAGTTTGCGCGAAACGCCGAAGCATTCCGCTTCCTCAAGTGCGATATAGCCCTTCTCAAGCAAATAGACGAGATGCGTCTCCACCGCTGCGGGGGTCGTCGAATACTGTGCATCAAGCAGAATCTCAGCGATCAGCTTGTCCCCCGTCTGCTGCGGATAGTTCAGACGCAGAATCTTCATGATGCGCCCGCGAATCTCGCGCGACGTGTGTCCTTCCAGTGTTGTCATGCTTATACTTCACCCCCTGCAAGCCGTCCAATGTTCTTGTTAATCAAAATGAGTTCATTCGAGATGCGGTCAACCTTCGTATCCAGATTGGCAACGCTGCGCAGGTAATCATCCCGCGATGCGTATTCCTTCGGGAATCTGGTCTGCATATCCACGATCCGATCCTCCAGTTTGACAACCGCTTGCTTGTTCTTCTCGATGTCCTCTTTGAGTCGCCCGTGGATTTCCTTGTACTGATACCCGATAAACCCGAAAACCGTTCCAAAAAGCATGAGGACGACCGATGTCCAGTTAATCTCCATCAGAACCGCCTCCTCACACCCACGCCCCAGAACTTCGACGGCTCAATCGGATGCACAAGCAGATCAATCCCGTAATCCCGATTTTCATACCCGATCCCGACCGCCGCACCCGTGCTCGTTCCATACATGCCGATCGAAAAATGCTTTGCTGCCGTGCGAGCCTTCTGCTCCGCAGCCGTATCAATCAGCGGTGTAAGGTCGAGCGTTGCGTGCGTTGTAACCGCACTCTGAATCTTCCCGCGCTCAAACTTCGTCGTCTCGCCCGCGATGCCCGGCAGATCATATTCTTTGCCGTTATACTTCACCGCGACCGTCGGCGGCGCAACACTGATTTCCGCATCCGTCCGCTCATAAGTGCGGCTGCCGTTGTCAGCCGTCACATGCGCTTTGGGAACGTATTCCGTCGTCGCGGAGGTTGTCGCTTTCGCCTTCACTTCGACGGGCTTCTCCCCCTCGCGTACGCGGGCACTCTCATAGACAGCGATCTGCTCCTTTGCAAGGGCGAGCTCGCGTCGCAGCGCATCATTCTCAGCCTCTTTCCATGCAAGCACAAAGAGAGACACGATGAGCAGGATCAGAGCGAGAACGACACTCACCGCCGTCGGTGATTCCCGCATCCGCCCGTATGTGTCCCGTACGCGCTCCGCCGCCCTTTCCTTCCATCCCATCTCACGCACTCCCCAGCATCGCAAGAGCCTCGGCGCACTCGCTTTCAAAACGATTGTAAAGACCATAGCGGCACGATGCCGCCGTCCACTCCGGTGTCTTGCACACGGCGAGATAGATCGCACGGATGAGATCGTAGTCAAAGCGTGCATCGTCCACATACGAGAGATTCGGATAGCCGCTATAATCGTCGTTCGCCTCGTTATACATCCGATGACATGCCGTCTCGAACATCTCCACGATGTTCCCCGTGCCGTACTGCACCGTACGGCTCCAGATCACATCCTGCATGACGTGCGTGTGCTTGTCCGCATCGAATCCCGCACGGCGCAGCGCATCCACGGCGGGCAGGTAGTACGCATAACAGATATAGTCGTGCTGCATCCGCGCAAAACCGTCCTCGTCGATACGTGCAATCTCACGCCACGCACAGTCAAAGTCCGCCGAGCCGATCGGGAACTGCGAGAGCGTCCGCCCGTAGCTCGCATAGACCGAATTTGCCGACAGACGGATCGCCCAATCAAGAAAGCTGCGCACGCTCCCCATGCGGCTCGCCAGCTGATATTTCCCGTAGCTCTTGCCGCCGGGGTCACCCTCACCCGACGAGATCGTCGCAGGGCTGCCGCTCGATTCGTATTTTGCACTCAGATCGCCAAGCATTCGTTTTTCCTCCCTGTTGCCTTTTCACACAGCGGCGCACGATTTCAGAACCGCCCCGCATTGTTGATATACTTATCCACCATCTTGCCGCCCGCACTCAGCGTCGTCGTTGTCCCCGCAAAGACAGCGTAGTCCTTCCACTCCTGCCCCGTATAGAGCAGATAGATCGTCACGAATACAAAGAGGACGAAAAGCCCGAACGTCATCGTCGCCAGAAGCGACGGCCGCCCGTCCGGCCCATAGATGAGATCACGAATGAAATGCAGCACAAAAAGCACCAGATTTTTCACACACGCAAACACCGCAGCCACCTCCATAAAAAAAGAACCGTATCGAGTTTTTCACTCAATACGATTCTACAAAATATTTTCTGCACGCTATATCTGCACAGTTCAAAGATTCTATGCCGGAGGAAAAAGGCTGATCTGACTTTTGCGCCAGCTGAGTTCCGAGGCAATCTCATACACGCTGCGCTCGGAAAGCTCGAACCGCCGCGCCAGCTCCTTGTGATTCTTCCCGTCGAAGAGTTTCGCGACCGCCCGCCGCTTCGCAGGTGCGATCAGATTATCATACTTCGGGATGTAGAGCGACGTGCCGCCGTAGAGCTTGCACAGTTGCAGGAGATTGACGAGCCCGACCGACGCGGCGAGTTCCTGCCACTGCGCCGGCAGATCGTCAGGGGCGATCTCATCCAAAAGCGCACGCATATCCTCGCCGTTCATGGTGCCGCCCTCTTTGCCATCGCCTTCAGGCACTCGATCATCTTGTTCGCCTCTCCGCGTGTCTGCGGCCACGCCTTCTTGATGACGCGCTTACAAAGTTTCTGCTGACGATCTGCCGTATCAATACCAAGGGCAACGTAAAGCTCCTCGATCTTCGCCGTCTGCCACGGCCCGATGAGGGCCCCCGCGTCACGCTTCCTGCGGGTCTGCGGGGCAAAGGCAGGGGCTTTGAACCCGATGCGCACAAGGTAGTTCATGAGCCGCGTAAAACCTGCCTGTGTCACATCCTTCGCCGACTCCGCGCCGCCGTAGAGCGAGAGCACCGCCCGATAGTTCCCCTCGTCAAGCGAGAGTTCCCGCTTAGCCACATGGAGAAGGGCGATCTGCTTCGGGCTAATCTTCGCCGTCTTTATCATCCGGCTCATCCCCCTTCTGCGGCGTGAGCGTGAAGCTCAGTGTCTCGTCAAGGAAAACAGCATTGCGAATCTCGTCGCGGTCGATCAGATCAGGCTCAAAGAAGCGTTCGACAAGCTGACGGTTCAGCTCGGCGCGGATCGCATCCAGTTCCTCCTCGCGTGCGCCGTGGATTCCCACGGCGGCGAGCACTTCCAGATCCTTTGCATAGTCGCCCTTGAGCTTCTTCCTGACGACCTTACGCATCTTTGCATCTTCAAGCCCCATACCGAGGAGAATGCCGTCAATGTCGTGCTCTGCGTAGTCGCCGCGTACCAGTGCGATCAGAGCCTCCTTGAATCGCGCGTCAACATCGTACTTGACGCTCAGCCGCCGCACGATCTTGTCCTCTACGAGCACCGACGCGTCCAGTGCCGCCGCAAGCCGCGCATAGTTGTCGATCTCAAGCTTCGTCTTGTACGTCGTTTCGGCACTGCCATAGAGCGAATCATAGCGCACATAGCGCAGATTCTTGTTCTCCATCTCGGCAAGTGCCGCCGTCTGGAGCTTCGCCTTGATCGCTTCAAGCGACTTCTTCCGCTGCCGAATCTCCCTGTCCAGTGTCACCGCACGGCTAATCAGTGCCGCGACCTCCTTCGGCTGCGTCTCAATCACCTCAAACATGACCGTCCTCCTTTCCAAGCGCAGCGGCACACGCCGCACACACAAACCGCCCCTTGTACGTCCGCAGTTCCTTGTCCGCACCGCAGAACACGCACCGCCCGACAATCCGCTTCATAGAGATCATGCCCGCCGCATCCATCTCGATCGCGACCTGCTCCCCCGCCGTGATACCGTATGCCCGCCGCAGATGCGCGGGGATCGTCACACTCCCCGCACGGCTGATTTTCTTCTGATTTAACATTCCGATGCTCCTTTCTCATCCCGAACCTCATGCCATCCGTGCGCGGCGGCGTATGCGTCAAGCTCTGCCTGTGCCTCGTCGCGATTGTCCCGCATCTCGAACTGACGGCACGCGTGAAAGCTCTTCTTTCCCGCCTTGCAGTAAAACGCCTTATAGGTATTCGCCCGCAGCGTCTCGCGCACCTCGTAACGCCATCCACGCCCATCTTCATACGTTTTTCGCATATTGTAAACTCCTTATCGCTTCTCTACATGCCATTTCGAGCCGTGCATATTTCTTTGAAAGCTTCCATGTCTCCGCATCGTCAGGCTCGTCCCCAAGCACGGAGACGGCACATCTCACGGAAAGCCCGAGCTTCATCCGCTCACGCTCCGAGACAATGAGCATAAATGGCTTGCGGCACGCACTGACAGGGAAAATATACACCCTGCCAAAAGTGCGCTGTCGAAAATAGAACCGAACGGCGCACTTTAACGCCTCGTCCCCTACGCAAACCTCCATCAGCACGCCTCCGGCGAGATAATCACCTGCCGCGCCCGAATGATGTCATCCATCCCGATCGCACGCTTCGCACTGTTCGCAATCGTCCACGCAAAGAGAAACAGCTTCGTCATCACACGCAGCGCACCCGTTCCGCGTGCCACGCGGTGAAGCTCTGCGATGCAGTCCTTGTCCATCTCTACGCCGTGCTGCAGCACGATCTCCTTCACATCCGCGAGCGGAATCTTCGCATCCAGAGAGATGCGCGTCGAACGGCTGAAGAACTGTCCCGTCAGCGTCTTGTTCTGTTCCGTGATGATGTCCATGATCGCAGGATTGCCAACGAGGATGAGCGGCACATCCGTCACATCATGGATGCGGCGCAGCGTCTCAAGTGCCGAGAGCCGGAGAAAATGCGCCTCGTCAATGATGATTGCCCGATTCGAGCCTTTGAGCATCTGCACAATCGACTTTTCAAGAGCCTTGTTGCGCCCCGTCTGCTTCTTGCCGATCGCTTCCAAAATCTCCTCCATCACGTCACGCCCGTTGTGGATATTCGGCGAGGCGGTGAAAAAGATACTGTTCGGATGTGTCTCGACCCACCTGTTCACCGTCACCGTCTTGCCGATGCCGGGTGCGCCGTAGATGCAGATGATGTCGTTGCGGTCATTCGCGTATTGCAGACCGAACATCATCTTCTGCATGACCTCCGTCTCCACGATCTCCGGCTCCTTGACCGTCATGACCGCATCGGCGCGGCTCTCCTCCGTTTCGAGCACGGCGGCAATCTTCTGCGCCACCACATCCACGCGCCCCGCATAGCTCCCCTTCAAAAAGGACGAGAGCGCACCGCCCGAGATACCGGCCATCTTCGCGAACCGCTCACGGCTGACCTCCTCATGCGCCGCAAGATACTCCTCCACGCGGCGGACAATATCCGCCGTCGCCGTATCCATCGTTACCGCTTCCGCTGTCATCAGCTTTTCCTCCTCTTCTCAATCTTCGCCGTTGCCATAAGGGCGAACGGGTTCACATCATCCGTCCCCGTCGCACGCATCGCCTGAACGGACTCCTTGCCCGTCTTCGGCAGCGTCACCAGCTCCACCACCTTCGACGGCTTCACATCTGCCGCCGTGCCGCCGCACGCGCGGTACAGCTCTGTAATATCGGCGGGCGTGAGCGGCTGCGCATTCTTCGCCGCCTGATACGACGGATGTGCGATCACCGCCTTGCGCTCGCGTGCCTTGCGTGCCTGTTCCGCATCCAGCTCCTCCGCCGTCGCCGTAATTGCGGGCAGAGCCGTGATCCGCTCCGCCTCGCCCAGATAACGGTCGTCCGTATCATAGAGCCAGATGCGCTCCGGATCCTCGTCGCGATAGCGGATATACACCCGCTTTCCCTTGAGGAGTGCCATATCGGGGTGGTAATACTCCGCCTTGCGGAACGTGATACCGTTGCGCCCGATGCGGAACGGATTCGTCGAACGCATAAAGTACAGCCGCATGACCTCCGTGTCCGCCGTCCGCACCGGCAGACGCGTCCGCATGTATGTCTCATCCGGGCACTCGCCCGCGCGTCCCTTGCCCTGTGAAACCGTCTTGTTGAACACCGTCCGAATCCAGTCGCTGAACACCGTGCGGAACTCATCAAGTCCCATGCCGTACTTCGCGGGATTCTTCAGCCGCTCCTCAAGCACATCGGGACGCTCGTCTTGACTCCGCCCGCAGTACGTCGGGAAAAACTTTGAAAACCGCTCAACGACCTCCTTAAACGCCCGTTCAATCACCTTTGCACGCGCATTTTCAACAATCGCCCAGTGCGTCTTAATATCGAGCCGATCCATGAGTGACCGCGCCATCTTGCCCTCGGCAATCAGCACCTCCTTGTCCTCATCGGTGAGCGGATTGCCGCGATGCCCCCGCCCCGCGAACTTTGCCGAACAGTAGTCGCGCCCGTTGTCGATGTAGATGTGACGCGGCAGCCCGATCGCAGGATCAAGGGCTGCATTCGCAAACGCCGCGATAATCTCATCCGTACACGGCGAGAAATTCACCGTCCACCCGACAAACTTGCGGCTGCGCATATCCAGCCATGCCGTCATCCACGGACGCACCCATTTCGGCTTTCGCACCGTCCCCGCATTGATGAAAACGTCGAGAATGTGATGATCGCCGACGAACACCTCGCCCGCGCTTATGCTCTCGGGATCGCGCCGCGTAAAGGTCTGAATATCGTCCATGTATGCCTTCGCCCCGAGCCGTCGGAGCGTTCGTACAGCGGGGGGGATATCCTCCTTCACCATCCGTGCAATCGTCGCACGCGAGGGAATCGTCCACCCTTCGAGCCGCGCCTTGCGGTCAAGGAGGATATAGCAGTCGCCGACGCTCGGCTGCGATTCCTGTAAATACTGTGCCTGAAAGAACTCCCACGCGGGCGCGTCGATCGTGCGCTCGCCCTTTCGTTTCCCGTACTGCGGCAAAAGACCCGAGAGACCGTCTGCGCGGTGCTTCGCTTGCCAGTTGTAGAGCGTTGACTGCGAGAGCCGCGCGGCGGGGTGCGCCGCGTTCCATGCAGCGAGGAAGGCACGCGTCAGCTCCGTGCGCTTGCCGGGCGTTGCGATGAAAGCCTCATACTCCTTCAGCGTCCGATAACGCTCGTTTGCCGTCTCCCGTGCTGCAGCGTCCGCACGGTCATAGGTGGATGCGGCGGGACGCTCCGGCTCCTCGATGATATTGTGCCGCCGATAGTACGCCGACTGCACCGCCTCGGGGAGTGCCGAAAGGCGGATCATCGTCACGCGCCCGCTCTTGCCGCCGCGCGTTCCTTCAATGAACCGAAGTTCCCCGTAACGCCCTGCCATCGCATTTTTCTGTACCGCACGCTCGCCGATCGACAGCAGCTCCGCCGCCTCCTTTACACTGAGAAGATGCTCGCTATTCTGCATCGCGTCACCTGCTTCCCCTGCGGCGCGGTGATCTCGTGCACTTCACCCCGCCCGATCTGGTACGTTACCCGCTCCGCGCAGCTCGTCAGGCGGACGACCTGCCCGCCGATCACAGCGCGGATCTTCTGCACGCCGCCGACGCGCGACTCAATGTATCTCATCATCGTCATACCCCTGTACCTTTCTCAGCTCCCGCGTAAGCGCGAGATGCTTTTTCCGCGCTGCCTTCTCTACGGCTCGCAGTCGTCCGATCTCAAGAAAATACACATCCTCCGACTTTATCATCCGACACCCTGCCGCAGCCGTCAGCACCTCCAGCGGTGTGTAGTCCTTCACGATCCGGCAGAACGTCGGCAGATACTCGGCGGGCATACGGTAGCCCTCCTTACTCTCTGCCGTGTACGCGTTCAGCATCGACTCCGTGATCTCCGTGCCGAGCATCTCGCTCATCTGTCCCGCGATCGCGTACCGCTTCAGCCCGCTGCCCTTGATCGCCTCCGCGATCGCCTCCTTCATCCGCAGCGGCAGCGGCTTCGTCTCCGCCGCATAATCCGGACGACTGAACTTCTGCGGATTGATTTCCTCGATCATATCAAAAAGGCTCATCTGATTTTCATTGGCCTCGGCAGTCTTTTGTCTGCGTTTTGCCATTGCCACACCTCACAAAAAACGGTATACTGAATGTAAGTTACTTTTTAAGTCCCCATCTTCTGACAGCACAAAGCCGTTGTGCCGTCGTAACAGGGACAAAGAAAGTTGCTACAGCATGAGCCGGCGACTTGTCGCCAAACATTCGCGCCGCTCATGCTGCCTTAAAAACCTGCTCCATCGGCCGCCCGATGATCTCCGCGATCCGCTCCTGAATCCTGCGGCTCTTGCTCTTGCCGTAGATGATATAGTGCACGGCAGGATGGGACACACCCAGCTCCCGCGCAATGCGGATCTGCGTATACCCCTTCTTTCGCAGGAGACGAATAATCCGATCTCCCGTCACCCCTCTCACCTCCTTAAAAACCACACATCATGACATAGACTGCGTACGCCCCTAGAGCAATCGTAACCATCCGAATCGCTCCATCGATCAATAGCCCGTAGAGCACTACTAAAAGCAAAAGCAGCACCAGCATGACGACAGCCCCGATGCAGAACTCGACCACTGTCCTGCACCGTCGCGCAATCGCCCGAACAACCTCCATTCCCATCACCTCCTTCCATATGTCCGGATGGGGAAAACTGATACTTCATAGAAAGCGTGATCTTGCTCTGTCAAACCTTCTAACAGAGATTCTCAAATTCTCAATAGCAACCTTGTTGACAGCCTATCTATACTTCCTTCAAGACTATCCGTATGTGTGGCTAATCCCCCTCTCTTTGGTTATTGGCTATCATATTGGGAAATGGCGCTATACACGCAAGCCGAAGCTCCATTTTCTCCCCAAGACCTTCCCGGAATACCGCCCCGCATACGTCAGTGAGATTTCATACGCTGGTATGTTATGGCACGTGTGGCTATCGCAACGCGATCCACTCCGAGACAATCTAGATCGACACCGTGGACTCCCTGCCGAAAGAATCATTCCCAAGGTTGGCGGTCATCCCGTTTGTCCGTGTTGCCGCACTGAACTCGAAGAAACACCTTTCCTTTGGCTACACATTTTTCAATGCCCACAGGAAGATTGCAACTTTAGAGTCTATCGGATGCGAGCAAGTCATCAACTCTACCACGCAGCCGAAAAGGTCGCCATAAGGAAATTTCAGGATGGATCACTGTCGTGGCGTGTACCATGAGCTTTTCTGATTCCGCTCGATCTCCTCAAGCTTCATGTAGATTTCGAAGAGCATGAGAAAAACGAATGCGAACAGAACTTTTACATCTGCGGTGTCAGGTTCGATAAACACCCTAACGAAAACAAAAGTTATTGCGGCAGCATATATTACAACAATCACCTTCTCCTCTCCTTCCACTCTCCACCTCCGCACCCTCCGCCGACGCTCTCATCTCCAAATGTTTCGTCCGTCCGGATGCGATTCAGGTTTAAGTTAATAATTAAGTTACACGTTCTATTATAATCCCTAAACACAATGTTGTAAATAGGGAATATTGCATTTAGGAGTTTTTTGTCATGTCGATCATAGAAAGAATCCTATACACACTCAAGGAGCGTGGTCTTTCTATGGCTGATTTATCTAGATTCTTAAAAATAAATACAAGCACTATTTCAAACTGGAAGCTATATAATCGAAATCCTCCCGCAGAATACATAATCCCTATTTGTGAGTTTTTAGGTGTTTCATCTCACTATTTGCTAACAGGAGAAAACGAATCGCCATACGTCGCTAACGGCTATGTTGCAGAGAATATAGATTCATATACATCCACAAAACAAGCAAAAAAAATAGAGGTCATTCCTGACCCCGAGCTAAAGCGTATGATTGATATTTTAACAGAGATAATGAGCGATCCCGATCCGCGCCGCCGTAATTGGGCGACGATCCAGTTCGAGGATGCCTTTAGGTCATATTGCACTCTACACGACGAAAAAAAAATGCAGGCATGATACAAAATGCGCGTGCACTCGCAGAGCAGCGAGGGATAAAATTAGTTACATAATGGACAGCGGCAAAGAAATTTTCTTGCCGTTTTTTTCATGCTCAAAATGCAAATTATCCACAGGTCGGCGGTTCGTCAATCAGTTTTTCTAATTATACTCGTTTTCCTTGATATTACTAGTCTCTCGGGCATTTTTCCTTAGTTCGTCAATAGTTCGTCAATCCCCTCTGCAAAAGACCGAAACACACAACATTTTTCAGTCGCGAAAAACCTCTTGAAGCTAGAATTAAAAGGCTTTTGAAGGTTTTTGAAAGACCGTTTCAAAAATCATTTCAAAACCGCATTTTCCCTCGCAAATCCCATTTTTTCCAAAACTGATTAACGAACTCGCGCCCCGCCCAAAATCCCCCGAACCCCTTGATACTCCTATTATCCCGCCCTTTCCCACCTATTCCCGTTTTTTCCTAAACCATATGATCCGTCATACTTACAAATAGAAAAGTCGCCCGCAAAGGGGCGACCATGAAGGCATTGCACAGGGTTCAGATTTCCATAATGATGGGCAGGATCATCGGGCGGCGGCGGGTCTTGTCGAAGAGGTAACGGCTGAGTGCATCGCGCACATTCGACTTGATCGCCGACCACTCACGTACGTTCTCATCCTCACAGCGGTCAAGTGCCTGCTGAACGCGTGCACGCGCCTCCTCCATCAGAGCCTCAGACTCACGCACATAGACGAATCCGCGCGATACGATGTCAGGGCCTGAGACCACGCGGTTGTTCTGCCGATCCATTGTCACCACGATGATGAGAATACCGTCCTGCGAGAGCTGACGGCGATCGCGCAGAACAATGTTGCCCACATCGCCGACACCGAGACCGTCGACCATGACCATCCCGGACTGCACACGTCCGACGACCTGTCCCTTCTCCTTTGTGAACTCAAGGATCTGTCCGTTCTCGCTGATGAAGATATTCTCCTTCGGCATGCCGAGTTCGCGGGCAAGGTTCGCATGCTGGACGAGATGATGATACTCACCGTGTACGGGCATGAAGAACTTCGGCCGCACGAGGTTGTGCATGAGCTTGAGCTCCTCTCGGCTGCCGTGCCCCGAGACATGGATGCCCTTGTCGCGTCCGTAGATAACATTCGCGCCGAGTTTCATCAGATTATCCACGGTCTTGGAGACCAGCTTCTCATTGCCCGGAATCGGGGTTGCCGAGATGATAACCGTATCGCCCGGCACAATTGTGATCTTGCGATGATCCGATGCCGCCATGCGCGAGAGTGCAGACATCGGCTCGCCCTGACTGCCCGTCGTCACGATGACGATCTGCTCTGGACGGAAGTTGTTGACCTCGTCGATGCCGATGACCGTCCCTTCCGGCGCATTCAGATAGCCGAGTTCGAGGGAAATGCCGACCACATTCTCCATGCTGCGGCCGAGAACAGCGACGCGGCGCTTGTACTTTACCGCCGTGTCAATGACCTGCTGAATGCGGTGCACGTTCGAGGAGAATGTCGCAACGATGATACGACCACGCACGTTATGAAACGACTTGTCAAACGCCGCACCGACTGTACGCTCACTCGCTGTATGTCCCTCGCGCTCTGCATTCGTGCTGTCTGCGAGGAGGAGCAGAACCCCCTTGTTGCCAAGCTCGGAGAAGCGGCGGAAATCCGTCATCTGCCCATCGACCGGCGTATAGTCGAGCTTGAAGTCACCCGTGTGGACGATCATGCCCACGGGAGTCTTGATCGAGAGCCCAACCGCATCGGGAATCGAGTGATTCACGCGGATAAAGCCGACACTGAAGCAGCCGATGTTGATGATATCCCCCGCCATCACCGAGTGCAAGTTGCTCGAATCAACGCCGTTTTCCTTGAGACGCCCTTCGAGAATCCCGAGCGTCAGACGCGTCCCATAGACGGGTACAGGGATCTGCTTCATTACATATGGCAGGGCACCGATATGATCCTCGTGCCCGTGCGTGAGAACAATCGCTTTCACCTTGTCCCTGTTTTCGATCAAATAGGTAATATCCGGAATGACAAGGTCGATGCCGAGCATGTCCTCCTCCGGGAACATGAGCCCGGAGTCGACCACAAGAATCTCATCATCCACGCGGATGGCAGTCATGTTCTTTCCGATCTCGCCCAGACCGCCCAGCGGTATGACCTGTACTTTCTGCACATTTTTCCCATGATTGCCATTACGATTTAACGACAAAAAACACACCTCCATAGAATATAGGACATTTGCATTGTGTCCCTCTTATCAAATTATACTCATCCATTCGATCATGAAATCAGAATTCACCCACACTAAAATACAGCGACTGAAGAAGTCTCTTCTCCATCGTCGCCACATGGGAAAAAGCGGTTTTCGTTCATCTTGCTATGAAAAAATACGACCGCACAGCAATGCCGAAAACTGCAAGAAAAATGATCCGATCCATTCACTTAGCCGTTATTTTACCATTCCAAAGCCGACAATGCAAATAAAATTTATCATCACACAAAAAAGGCACCCCCCGACTTATGCAGGGAATGCCCAATGTTTCAAAAACAATCAAAAATGCATCGTCAGTCCGACACCGATGCCATTTTCACGACTTCCGTGATCCGGCTTGAAGTTATGATAATTCACATTGAGATCCAAATTTGCAATCAAGGATTTGTTCAGCCCTACTTGGGACTCGTTGAAGTCCTTGCCCGCGATGTAGGATGCGTACGCATTAAACCCGAGTACCGTCGGTGTGCTGAGTCCAATCCCCGCAAAGACATTGTTCCTGTTTTCCTGCTTCATACCCCAGCGATAACCGCCGAGCAGACGGATGTTCTGGTCGAAGACGTTGTACTGCAAATAGGCATCCTTCGGATTGCCGTACTCGTCACGATCATTGCGTGCCACGCCGACCGTGATCTCATCCGTTGCCTTATGCTCAATATACGCTTCTTTCGTGCCGACACCGACAGCCGTATCATGTGTGCCGAGATGATTGAGCGGAGCCGCCATTGCCGCCGAGGAAACAGACAGAGCAATCGCCGCAGCCAGAGCCGCATATTTCTTCATCGCAATTCCTCCTTTCAGATATATTTATATTATCCACTGAAAATATTGGAAATATATTATTTTCTATTTAGGATACAATGAATTTTCAAGCGTTGGTGACAAGTTCTCAGAGAATTTCCTGCTTTTGCTCCCATGCAGAGACAATACGTGCCTCCTCCGCCATCAGATCACGCGCCGCCGCAAGCTGTATTTCTACCTGCTCGTACGAGGTGCCGCCGTAAGAGTTCCGATATGCAACGCAAGTCTCGGGGCGGATTGCCTCATAAATATCCTCCGCAAAGAGCGCGGAGAGTTTTTGATAATCCGCGAGCGGCAGGTCTGCGAGCCAGATGCCGCGCTCGATGCAGAGCGCGACCGCCTGCCCCGAAACGCTGTGTGCCTGACGGAACGGCATCCCCTTACGCACAAGGTAGTCCGCAAGGTCGGTCGCATTCGAGAAGTCCGCCGCGACGGCATGACGCATGACATCCGCACGCACCTTCATCCCGCGGATGAGCTGTGCGTAGACGGCAAGGCTGAACTTCACCGTGTCGATGGTGTCAAACAGCCCCTCCTTGTCCTCCTGCAAGTCCTTGTTGTAGGCGAGCGGGAGCCCCTTCACTGCCGTGAGCATCGCCATGAGATGACCGACGACGCGCCCCGTTTTTCCGCGCACGAGTTCGGAGACATCCGGGTTCTTCTTCTGCGGCATCATGGATGAGCCTGTGCAGTGTGCGTCATCCAGTTCCACAAATGAGAATTCGCGCGAGCACCAGAGGATGATCTCCTCCGAGAGACGTGAGAGATGAACCATGAGGATGGATGCCGCAGAGAGGAATTCGAGAATGTAGTCACGGTCGCTGACCGCATCCAGACTGTTCGTATAGATGCGCTCGAAGTTCAGCCGCTTCGCGACAAAGGCTCGATCGATCGGCAGTGTCGTTCCTGCAAGGGCACCTGCGCCGAGCGGCATGATGTCCGTCCGCGCATATACCCCTTGAAACCGCTCAAAATCACGCATGAGCATCCCAAAGTACGCCATAAGGTGATGGGCAAAGAGGATGGGCTGGGCACGCTGCAAGTGCGTATACCCCGGCATGATGACATCCTTGTTCGTCGTCGCTGATTCGACAAGTGCGTGTTGAAGTTCCCTGATACGAGCCAGCACATCCACAACTGCGTGCCGTACATACATATGCGTATCGAGCGCGACCTGATCGTTGCGGCTGCGTGCCGTATGGAGACGGCTGCCCGCCTCCCCAATCGCATCCGTGAGGCGCTTTTCGATATTCATGTGGATGTCTTCGAGTTCGACACTGAACGCAAACGCCCCGCGCTCGATCTGCGCGAGGATGTCGCGCAGCCCCTTCTCAATCGCTGCACGATCCTCCTCGGAGAGGATGCCCACTTTCGCCAGCATTTCGGCGTGCGCGATCGATCCCGCAATGTCCTCGCGGTACATCCGACGATCGAACTGAATGGAGGCTTGGAACTCGTTGATCATCTCATCGGTTGTCTTGGAGAAACGACCGCCCCAGAGCTTCTCGCTCATTACTTCTGCCCCTCCTGCATGAGTGCACGCACCTTGAGCGGCAGACCGAAAAGATTGATGAAGCCGCCTGCATCTGCCTGATTGTAGACGTCGTCATGCTCGAACGTGACGAACTCCTGGCTGTAGAGCGAATACGGCGACGTTGCTCCTGCAGAGATGATATTGCCCTTATAGAGTTTGAGGCGCACCTGGCCCGTTACGGTCTCCTGTGTGCTGTCCACGAACGCGGCAAGTGCCTCGCGCAGCTGGCAGAACCACATGCCGTCGTAGACGAGCTCACCGTAGCGGATCGCCATTCCCTCCTTGTAGTGATAGGTTGCGCGGTCGAGGCAGAGGTACTCGAGCTCGCGGTGCGCATAGTAGAGGATGGAGCCGCCCGGGTTCTCGTAGACACCACGCGACTTCATGCCGACGAGACGATTCTCGCAGATGTCGACGATGCCGATACCATTTCGTGCGCCGATTTCGTTCAGCTTTGTCAAGAGTTCGACTGCACCGAGTTTCTCTCCATTGACAGCGACAGGAATGCCTTTCTCGAACGAGATGGACACGTATTCCGGTGCATCCGGAGCAGCCTCCGGCGCGCAGGAGATGAGGAACATGGAGTTCTTCGGCTCGTTCGCGGGATCCTCAAGATCAGAGCCCTCATGGGAGAGATGCCAGATGTTGCGATCCATACTGTACGTCTTGTTCTCCGTCGCAACGGGGATGCCATGCTTCTTTGCATACGCGATCTCAGCCGTACGGGAATCGAGATCCCACTCACGCCACGGGGCGATGATCTGGAGGTTTGGTGCGAGTGCCTTCACGGTCAGCTCAAAGCGCACCTGATCGTTTCCCTTGCCCGTCGCGCCGTGCGCGATTGCGTCCGCACCCTCACGCTTTGCGATATCGACGAGTGCCTTTGCGATCACGGGACGCGCAAACGATGTACCGAGCAGATACTTTCCCTCATAGACGGCTCCCGCCTTGAGCGTCGGCCAAACATACTCCTCAAGGAACTCCTTCGTAAGATCGACGATGTGTACCTTCGACGCGCCGGAGGCAAGTGCCTTGTCATGCACGGGATCGAGTTCCTCCCCCTGCCCGACATCTGCACATACAGCGATGACCTCGCAGTTGTCATAGTGTTCCTTCAGCCACGGGATGATGACCGACGTATCAAGACCGCCGGAATATGCCAGAACTACTTTTTTGATCTGCTTTGCCATGTTTGAAACATCTCCTTAGAAATATAAATCAGTCACCCATAACGAATGCCATGATCGCCTTTTGGACGTGGAGGCGGTTCTCCGCCTCGTCAAAGATCACATCGGCAAACTCCTCAAAGACATCCTCCGTGATCTCCTCTCCCCGATAGGCAGGCAGACAGTGCATAACGATGCAGCGTGCATTGCCTGACTCGGCAACGAGTTCCCAATTCACCTGATAGGGACGGAACACCGCCGTACGCGTGTCGTGCTCCGCCTCCTGCCCCATGCTCGCCCACGTGTCCGTGACGATGACATCTGCGCCCGCAACCGCTTCCATCGGATTGTGCGTGATCGTGACAGTCGCTCCCGTTGGCACTGCATCCGCCTTTGCATTTGCAACGACCTCGGCATTTGGCTCGTAGCCCTCGGGGGTTGCCGCCGCGAAATTCATGCCGACCTTTGCCGCTGCATACATGAGCGAGTGCGTCATATTGTTGCCGTCGCCGACGTACGCCATCTTGAGACCCGCGAGATTCTTTCCCTTGTACTCACGAATCGTAAGCAGGTCGGTAAGTGCCTGACACGGATGCAGGAGGTCGCTGAGCGCGTTGATGACGGGAATGTCCGCATAGCGAGCCAGCTCCTCAATGCGTTCATGCCCATAGGTACGGATCATGATGCCGTCGAGATAGCGCGAGAGCACGCGCGCCGTGTCCTTGATCGGCTCGCCGCGCCCAAGCTGCAGGTCACGGCTGCTGAGAAAGAGTGCCTGTCCGCCAAGCTGGTACATCCCAACTTCGAACGACACGCGCGTCCGCGTCGAGGATTTCTCAAAAATCATGCCGAGCGTCTTTCCCGCAAGCAGTTTATGCGGAATCCCCGCCTTCTGCTTTGCCTTGAGATCAGCGGCGAGCGTCAGAATCTCCTCCACATCGTCCGCACTCAGCTCATGAATGGAGAGTAAGTCCATGCCCTTGTTCATCATAATCCCCCTCGGTCACATATGTCAAGGATACAGTGATCCAGTACACGGATGAGTTCATCCACTTCCTTCTTCGTAAAGATCAGCGGCGGGATAAAGCGCAGGACATTCCCTGCCGTGCAGTTGATGATAACGCCCTGCTCCAGCATCCGTCGGGCAATTGCTGCCGCATCCTCATTCCTCTGCATCTCCATACCGAGGATCAGCCCTGCGCCACGCACCTCCACGATGTGTGCGGGATATTTGCACTGCAAGTCCGTGAGTGCCTGTTTGAAATGTGTGCCCACGTCCCGCACACCTGCGAGAAAATGATCATTTGCAACCGCATCAAGCACGACATTTGCCGCCGCGCACGCCAGCGGATTTCCGCCGAACGTCGACCCGTGATCACCCGCGTGAAATGCCGCCGCGACCTTCTCCGTGACGACAAACGCGCCGATTGGAACACCGCCCGCAAGCCCCTTGGCAAGCGTCACGATGTCGGGGGTGACACCGCAGCTCTCATAGGCGTAAAAACTGCCCGTGCGCCCCATGCCCGTCTGGATCTCGTCGAAGATCAAGAGCGCATCATACTTGTCACAGAGTGCCCGTACCTGCTGCAAATATCCGTCCGCAGGAGTACGCACACCGCCCTCACCCTGAATCGGTTCGAGCATGACCGCCGCCGTATGCTCGCTCATCTGTGCTTCGAGTGCCGCAATGTCGTTGAACGGTACATAATCAAACCCCTGCGGCAGCGGCGCGAAGCCCTTGTGAAACTTCTCCTGTCCCGTTGCGGTCAGCGTTGCGATCGTACGCCCGTGAAAGCTGCCCAGAGCCGTGATGATCTGCGACTTCTCGGGATGGATCATATGCCCGTATTTACGCGCTGCCTTGATTGCCCCCTCGTTCGCCTCCGCGCCCGAGTTCCCGAAGAACACCTTGCCGCCTGCCGTGAGTGCCGCCAGTTTTGCCGCCGCATTTGCCTGCGGCTCGGTATAGTAGAGATTCGACACATGGATGAGACGCCTTGCCTGTTCGGCAATCGCATCCACGAGTGGCACATAGTTATGCCCGAGCACGTTGACTGCAATGCCGCCCAGTGCATCCAGATACTTGCGCCCGTTCACATCCCATACATACGAACCTTCCCCGTGGTCGAGGACAATCGGATAACGGGAAAATACCGGCAGATAGCTTGCCGTATCCCGTGCCATAATTTCATGTTCGTTCTTCATGCTCGCTCCTGCCTACGGAAGCACCATTGTGCCGATACCGCGTGAAGTAAAGATCTCCAAAATAATCGAATGCGCCAAACGCCCGTCGATAATATGTGCCTTATGCGCCCCCACCTCAAGCGCACGGAGACACGCTTCCACCTTTGGGATCATGCCGCCCTCGATGACACCGCTGCGGATGTATTCCCTTGCCTCGGCCATACACAGCTGGGAGATCAGGCTGCTCTTATCTGCGAAATCCTTGTAAACCCCCTCGACATCCGTAAGGAGCAGCATTTTCTCCGCGTGCAGTGCGCCCGCAATCTCCGCCGCAACATAGTCGGCATTGATGTTGTAGCTTTCCCCGTGCTCGCCCATGCCGATGGGCGCAATGACGGGGACGTAGCCTTGGTTCAAAAGGTCGGTGATTAGTCCCGTGTCAATCTCCGTGACCTCACCGACATAGCCGATATCGACCTGATGCGCCGTATCGTTTTTATACACCGTGGCAAGTTTCTTCTGCGCCTTGATGAGCCCTGCGTCCTTCCCACTGAGTCCGACGGCACGCACGCCGCGCAAATTGAGCAGCCCAACGATCTCCGAGTTCAGCTTGCCGTCGAGCACCATCTCGGCGATCTCCACCGTCTCTTCATCCGTCACGCGAAGCCCCGAGACAAACGTGGACTCCTTGCCGACCTTCTTGAGGAACCCCGTGATTTCGGGACCTCCTCCATGCACGAGAATCGGACGGATGCCGACGAATTTCATCAATGCCACGTCGCGCATGACATTTTCCTTGAGCGCGTCATTGATCATGGCGTTCCCGCCGTATTTGATGACGACAGTCGTTCCGTAGAACTCTTGAATGTACGGGAGCGCGTCTACGAGAATCTCCGCCTTGTCCTGATCGGAATACATCGAATCCCTCCCTCAAGTATGATATTCACCGTTGATCTTCACATATTCATAGGAGAAGTCACAGGTCCAGACCTTTGCCTCAGCATCCCCGTCTTTCAAATCGACCTCGACGACGATATCATGCGCCGTCATCACTGTACGCAGTGCATCCGCATCGTATGATACGCCCATGCCATCCGCATAGACGGGGATCCCGCCAAACGTCACCGTTGTATGATTTGGATTCATCGGCACACCCGCATAGCCAACCGCGCAGATCACGCGCCCCCAGTTCGGATCTTCGCCAAAGAACGCCGTCTTGACGAGGGGGCTGTTCGCGACACTCATACCGACAGTCTTCGCATCGACAAACGATTTTGCGCCCTTCACATGAACCGTGATGAACTTGGTCGCTCCCTCACCATCTGCCGCAATCTTTTCCGAGATGCCCTGGCAGACTGCGAGCAGTGTCTCCTTGAACGTCTCGTAGTCCGCATTTTTCTCCGTGATCTTCAGATTTCCCGCCGCACCGTTGGCAAGGACAATAGCCATGTCATTCGTGCTCATATCGCC
Source organism: uncultured Selenomonas sp. (assembly GCA_963555475.1). GTDB lineage: Bacteria > Bacillota > Negativicutes > Selenomonadales > Selenomonadaceae > Centipeda. Next base: position 66,028 of record CAUVVR010000003.1, on the reverse strand, counting down.
GTCGATCGAGATCATATTGAGGCTGTGCTCAATGACCTCCGACAGCGCATCCTGCAGGAGCACGCCGTCGATATCCGCATCCGTTGTAATAAAGCAGAGCACGGTTGCCATATCGGGGCGAATCATGCCAGAGCCCTTTGCAATAATGCCAAAACGGACTTCCTTGCCGCCGATCATAACGGAGGTTGCCCCTGCCTTGGAGTAGGTATCCGTCGTGATAATCGCATTGCCCGCATCCACGCTGCCATCCGAAGAGAGCGCCTTTACAGCTGCATGAATCCCCCGCTCTACCTTGTCCATCGGCAGAAGTTGACCGATGATGCCCGTCGAACCGACAATGACATCCGCTGACGTGCAGCCAAGCGCATCTGCCGCAATCTTCTGCATGGCGGCGGCATCTGCCTCGCCCTGTGCGCCCGTACACGCATTCGCACATCCCGCGTTTGCAACAATGGCATGCGCCGTATGCGTTGCGACAACTGCCTTCGAGACATGCACAGGTGCGGCTGCAACGGCGTTCTTCGTAAACGTGCCCGCAACGGCAGCTTTCTTTTCGGTATAAATTACAGCAACGTCAAGATTGCCGCTCTTCTTGATACCGGCTTTGACACCTGATGCCTGAAATCCCTTCGGATAGGTAACGCCCTTCTTTGCACTTGCTTCGCTAAACATATATATTCCTCCGTTCACTTACGAAACCACTTTACGGATACATAGGCACGAGATCGAGCCCCGCACGTTCATCCAGACCAAATGCAATATTCATATTCTGAATCGCCTGTCCCGCAGCCCCTTTGACCAGATTGTCGATGGCTGAGAAGACGATCACACGATGCGTGCGAGGGTCGATGTGCCACGCAATATCACAGTAGTTCGTACCACGCACATACTTTGTTGCGGGATATGCGCCGCGTCCAAGCAGTCGTATAAAATATTCATCTGCGTACATTTTTTCATAGGCTGCATCGACCTCCTCTGCCGTAACCCCCTCGCACAGCGTCGCGTAACAGGTCGCTAGAATGCCGCGTGAGATCGATGCAAGGTGCGGCGTAAAGTTGATGGTGACGGGAGCACCGCCCACATCGGCAAGTGCCTGCTCAATTTCCGGTGTATGGCGATGCGATACGGCACCGTACGCTGTAAAGCTGTCATAGAACTCCGGATAATGCGTGCTCTCCTTCGGAGATCGTCCCGCTCCCGATACGCCGGACACCGCATCGACAAGGATGGAATCGAGCTGCACCAGATGCGCCTTGACAAGCGGGGCAAGCGCGAGGATGCTTGCTGTCGTATAGCATCCGGCATTCCCGATGATCCGCGCCGTTCGCACCTGCTCACGGTAGAGCTCGGCAAGCCCGTAGGCACGATCTGCATTCGGATCTGTATGTGCCACATGATACCACTGCTCATAGATGGCAGTATCCGCAAAACGATAGTCCGCTCCGAGATCAATGATGCGTACGGGGCACGCAGAAACCTCCTGCACAATCTTCATTGCATGTCCATGCGGAAGTGCAATGAAGAGCACGTCACTATCCTCAGCAATGCGCTTCACAGCCTCCATTGATTCGAGTTTATTCTCATAAATATTCCTCAAATGTGGATAAAGTTTCGATATACGTTCCCCTGTGTGCCGCTCCGATGTCAGATGTACAATCTCGACAAACGGGTGGCCATGCAGCAGACGAATCATCTCCTCACCCGCATATCCGGATGCTCCGACAACACTTGCCTTCATGCTGCTCCCTCCATTTCATTTCCAAAAGGATTTTATAAATATACATCTTTATTGCATATTTTTCAAGTCCTTTTGTCAAAAAAATTACCGGTTTCACAGTCATTCAGAAAATGATCTGTCAAACCGGCAAAATCATCGTTTTGCATTCACATCCCTGCGGCGCAAAATGCGTGCGCCCTTCGTATCAAGTCGCAGGTGCAGCGGACGCGCCTCAATTTCATGAGCACGGAAGGCCTCCTGCATGGCCGCTGCAACAGCCTCCGTGCACTTGCGGTGTTCAGGAACAAAAGCAATCAGGCAGGGACCTGCCCCGCTCAGGGCAGCTCCATACGCCCCAGCCTTCTTCGCCGCAGCAAAGACATCAAATATCCCCGGAATGAGCGAAGCTCTATAGTTCTGGTGAAGCGCATCGGCAAACGCGTTGTCGAGATGCTTCTCCGAGCCACGTGCAAGAGCCGCAACCATCATCGCTGCATGGCTGATATTGAACACGGCATCCTTCATCGGGACTTCAGACGGCAGCACCTGACGTGCGGATTTCGTCGAGAGATAGAAGTCCGGCACCATAACAACAAAGCGCAGAAATATGCGGGGCAAAAAAGAAAAGCACTCCACATGACCATCCGTCACTGTGTTCACCGTAAAACCGCCATAGATCGCAGGTGCAACATTATCGGGATGTCCCTCGATATCTGTTGCAAGCTGCAGGAGATCATCGCGGCTGAACGGGCTGTCGATCAGCGCATTTGCCGCCGTGAGTCCCGCCACGATTGCCGTCGCACTGCTCCCAAGCCCTCGTGAAAGAGGGATACGGTTACTCATCCGAATCCGTGCGCCCCGAAACTCATCCACACGCCCCGCACGCTCCAGAAGATACTGAATGGATTTCCACACAACATTACGTTCGTCCCCCGGAATATATGCCGCCCCCTCGCCACGCGCTGAAATATGAAGCCCAGGCTCATGCGTGAGTGTCAGCGTCATCTCATTGTAGAGCGTACAGGCTATGCCCAGTGCATCAAAACCCGGACCGAGGTTCGCGCTCGTCGCCGGAACACGGACCCGTACGGAGCGTTCGCTCATAACAAATCCTCCTGCCCGTCCGCAACGCGGATCAGGCTTCGCACCTCACGCACGACGGGAAGTGCCTGCAATTTCTCCACGGCATCGGAGGCAGCCGCATGGGTCACCACATGGGTTACTGCGACGATCTCCGCATCGCCCTCCTCCGTCCAGCGCGCCTGAATTACGGATTTTAGGCTGACGCCCGCACGTCCAAAGGTCGTTGCAATCTCGCCGAGAACGCCCGGCTCATCCGCAACAACGAGGCGCAAATAGTAAGAGGACTTTGTCTTTTCCACGGGGCAGAGCTTCTTCTTCTCCCCGACCTTGTACTTCATCCGCCCCGTCGTACCGGAGACAATATCACGCGCAATCTCGATGATGTCCGCAACAACCGCCGATGCGGTCGGCAGAGAACCTGCACCGCGCCCATAGAACATTGCGTCGCCGAGCACGTTGCCGCGCACAAAGATCGCGTTGAAGACACCATTCACCGAGGCAAGCGGGTGCGTCTTCGGCAGGAAGACGGGATGTACGCGCACATCAATCCCCTCCTCCGTATTGCGTCCGACGGCGAGAAGTTTGATGACATAGCCAAGATTGAGCCCGTATTCGATATCGTCCTCGGTGATATGCGAAATTCCTTCGACGGAGACATCCTCAAGACCGATGACTGTGTCGAAGGCGAGCGAAGCAAGAATAGCCGCCTTGCGCGCCGCATCGAGACCGTCCACGTCCGCCGACGGATTTGCCTCTGCATAGCCCTTTTCCTGTGCACGGCGCAGAACGGCATCGTAGCTGACATGTTTTTCCGTCATCTTCGTCAGCATATAGTTCGTCGTCCCGTTGACAACGCCCATGATCTCCGTGATGCTGTTCGCCGTCAAGCATTCCTTCAGAGGCTTGATGATCGGGATACCTCCGCCGACACTCGCCTCATAGAGGAAATCCACCGCATTCTCATCTGCTGTGGCATAGAGCTCGGAGAGATGCTCGGCGATCACATCCTTATTTGCCGTAACTACGTGCTTGCCCGCCGCCATTGCACGCATCATATAGTCTTTTGCAGGGGTAAGTCCCCCCATAACCTCGACGACGACAGAGATCTCTGCATCGTTCAGAATTTCATCGAAGTTATCTGTCAGCGGAATCCCCTCGGCTTCCGGACGATGTTTTTTTGCATCGCGTACGAGAATCTTCTTGATCTCAATACATGCGCCGCAGCGCTCTGTGATCGTATCTGAATTCATCGAGAGTGTACGCACTACCCCCGAGCCAACCGTCCCCGCTCCGAGAAGTGCAATTTTGATTGTGTTCACCGAATTTTATCCCCCCATGTCAAGCCTGACCGATGACTTCAAGTTTTTCCACACCGTCGACCACATCCACCTTTTCCAACAGTGTCTGCAGACCATCGCGCAGCTTTGTTGTCTCAAGGGAGATGTTGACCGTTGCCGCACCGCGTGCGGGAAGTCCCTGATTGAGCGTCATAACGTTCCCGCCCTCCTCGGCAATTGCCTGAAGAACGGCCTGCAACGTGCCACTTCGATGCCTGAGCAGAATGGAGAGTGTAACGATCTTATCACGCGTTGCCTCAAAGAACGAATACACATAATCCTTGTACTTGTAATAGGCACTTCGGCTGAGATTTGCCCGGACAACGGCCTCGTTGACCGTCTGCACTTCTCCACTGTGAAGGAGGTCCTTCGCAAGGATCGTCTTTTTGATTGCCTTTGGCAGAATCTCCTCACGAACAAGATAGACACCCGTCATATCAATTTTCATAAATAATTCCTCCGATGGATGGAAAGACTTTTATAACGGTCTGAGTATACCATATCCGAGCACAATCAACAAATAAAACACGGACTAAATCTTATTCTCTGTCCCATCCATCAGCCGCTTGATGTTCTCATGATGGCGAACGATGACAAGAAATGCCGCAATCACCGTGAACACGATGTACTCCATCGGATATGCAAACAGGGCGGCAAGAATCGGTGTGAGGACACCTGCGACAACCGAGCCAAGAGAAACATAACGTGTCATATATACAATTGTAAACCAAAGGGCAAAGACGATCAGGGTCACATTTCCCATCAACATGGTCAGAACACCGAGCGAAGTAGCAACCCCTTTTCCCCCGTGAAACCGCAGAAACAACGAAAAACTGTGTCCGACTATGGCAAGAAGGCCGCCTATGACCGCGGCAAGCGGAGTTCCGACAAGAGAGAGCCCCAGTAAAACACCTGCCTGTCCTTTGAGGCTGTCCGCAAGGAAGACGATGATGCCGGGAACTTTCCCGAGCGTTCGCCACGCATTTGTCGCACCGATGTTATGACTGCCATACTTCCGTAGATCCGTATGCCAGAAGAGTTTCCCCAGAATCAGTCCACTCGGAATGGAGCCGACCAGATAGGCAAGAACACTCATCAGAAGATAGTCTTCCATCACTCTTCCTCCTTGCGGGCACGCACAACAAGGCGGAGCGGTGTCCCCTCAAAGCCAAAACTCTCGCGCAGACGATTCTCGATGAAGCGCAGATAGGAAAAGTGCATGAGGTCTGGATCGTTCACAAATATGATGAACGTCGGCGGTGTGATTCCCACCTGCGTGACAAAGAGAATCTTGAGCTGCTTGCCTTTCTTCGTCGGCGGTGGATTGACCGAGACGGCATCACGAATCAGCTCGTTGAGTACGCTTGTCTTGATGCGCATGGACTGCTGCTCCGCAACGTATTTGACAAGCTCTGTCACGCGCTCGACGCGTTGACCTGTGAGCGCTGATGTATAGAGAACAGGCGCATATTGGAGAAAGCCCAGTTTTTCACGCAGATCGTCCGTGAAGCGAAGCGTCGACTTATCGTTCTTCTCAGGGAAGATATCCCATTTGTTCACAACGATGATAACGCCCTTGCCGGATTCGTGGACATAGCCCGCGATCTTTGTATCCTGCTCCAGAATTCCCTCAGCGGCGTTGATGACCATGAGAACGACGCCCGCTCGGTCAATGGCACGCAGGGAGCGCATCACACTGTACCGCTCCACGGGCAGACTGATCTTCCCCTTGCGGCGCATCCCCGCGGTATCGATGAGAAGATACTTCGCCCCATCCCGCGTAAAGTGTGTGTCAATCGCGTCGCGGGTCGTCCCGGGCACATCGCTGACAATGACGCGCTCCTCGCCGAGCAGACGATTTACAAGTGAGGATTTGCCGACATTCGGACGACCAACCACTGCAATCGCAATTTCATCCGCGTCGATATTCTCCTCTGCCTCTTTGGGAAATGCTGCAACAACAGCATCCAGAAGGTCGCCGAGATTCATCGCATTGGATGCCGAAATGGGAATCGGATCACCCAGACCGAGCGAATAGAAGTCGTAGATCAACGCCTCACGCTCAAAGCTGTCAATCTTGTTGACCGCAAGGATCACGGGCTTTTGTGTACGCCGCAGAAGCCGCCCGACCTCCTCGTCCGAGGAAGTCAGCCCCGCACGTCCATCGACGAGGAAAAGAATGACATCCGCCTCCTCCATCGCGAGCTCTGCCTGACTGCGCATGGAGCGAAGGATATGGTCGCTCTCGTCAAACTCGATGCCGCCCGTATCAATTATTGTAAACTCGTGGTTCAGCCACTCCGCATCCATATAGATGCGGTCGCGCGTCACACCCGGCATGTCATCGACAATCGACACGCGTTTCTTGCCGATTTGATTGAACAGCGTTGATTTACCGACATTCGGCCGTCCGACCACTGCCACAATGGGTTTGCTCATCGCTTTTCACTCCTCTCATGAACTCTTTAGTGTGCAGCGGCGGGTTTTGTATATCCCGCATTGCTCTGCCATGTATAGCCCCCACTCAGACGCTCGCGATGGTAATGTGCCCAGTCCGTGAGTGCCTCATGATAGTCACGTCCCGTCGCCACCGGTTCAATGCGGACATGCGGAAACGCTTTCCGCATCGCATCGAGAGAAACATCGTCCAAGAATACATCCTCGCCCTCGCGCAGCGAGGAAGCGGGAATCAGCACACCATCCACGGAATACGGGAACTTGCGAAGTGCCGCCCCTATATCGTGACCCGTGAGAAGCCCCGACACGTTGACTGTTTCTCCGAAGTGCTCATTAACGACAGGCAGAACATGAATGCGCTGCCCATCTGGATCAAGTTCACGTGCCAGCCTCTCCATCACAGGTGCAACCGCCGTACCGCTGATAACTGCAAGTCTGGAATCAGGGTCTAGCGCATTCGCATAGTTACCGGCAGCCGTCCATTCCTCGATAAAATTGCGCGTCAGTCCGATCCCGTTGTCGAGTTGGGGAAAGCCATCGTACATCTCGGCGGGCGGGACCTCACGTCCAGCAAGAAAGTAGAACTCATCACCGAGATAGATGAAGGTGCGCCCCTCCTCCGAGCGGATCCGCTGCTGCCATGCCTCAACCTGATCGATCACGCGTGCAGCACCAATGCGGTCAAATTGGATGAGCGGAAACGGATCTGTGCGATGCTTTGTTAACCCCACAGGAACGATTGCAAGGGAAAGTGCGTGTGGACGTCGTTCTGTTATATCACGAATCGTGCGCTCAAGTTCCTCTCCATCGTTCAGCCCATAGCAAAGAACAACCTGTGTATGATAATCGGCTCCCGCTTCCTCAAGTTTGGTCAGCTGCCCAAGGATATCCGCCGCTCCCTTGTAGCGCAGGATCTCGGCACGCAGCGCAGGATTTGTGCACTGCACAGACACGTAGAGCGGCGAGAGATGATATCGTTCAATCCGCGCAAAATCCGCCGCTCCCATATTTGTGAGCGTCACAAAATTCCCATAGAGAAAGGAAAGACGATAGTCGTCATCCTTAACAGAGAGACTATGGCGCATATCAGGCGCAATCATATCGACAAAGCAGAAATAACAGTGATTCGCGCAGGAACGTATTCCATCAAAAACAGCACGCTCGAACTCCACGCCGAAGTCCTCGTCGTAATCCTTGTCAAACGCAATAAGCTCCTGCTCTCCATCAGCGTGCTCGACAAGAAGCTCAATCTCCTCATCTGCCATCGCAAAGCTGAAATCAATGATGTCGCGCAGCGGCATATTGTTGACCGTAAGGATCTTATCCCCCGGTACAAGCTCCAACTCCTCGGCAAGGCTGCCCTCAAGAACGCGCAGAATAATCCCTGGATACCCTTTCACCATATCCCCTCCTTTCTCCATGAAAAAGGAGTGACATTTCATCACTCCTTTGTTATCGTATGGAATTATTTATATCTGTGCTTACTTCAGCCAGTCCAGATGAGCCTCGACCTGACCTTCTGTATTTTCACTCGCCTCAGCCTGCTCCGACTGGTGTTCATCCACATACTTCTTGATATCAGCATTGTCCGCGTCACGCTTCGCTTTGGTGATCGAAAGCGAGATGCGCTTGCGCTTCGTGTCGATACGAAGCACCTTGACTGTCACGATATCGCCCGTATGAACGGCCTCGTCTGCACGCTCAATACGCTTCTCGGCAAGCTCGCCCATCGGAATAAGGCCATCAAAGCCCGGCTCGATCTCCATGAACGCACCGAAGTCCGTCAACTTGATGATCTTGCCCTCGATGAAGTCGCCCTCGGCGTACTTCTCTGCCTTTTCTACCCACGGATCCGGAAGGGTATCCTTGACCGAGAGAGAAATGCGCTTTGCATCGCGGTCAACACTCTTGACAAAGACATCGAGCTCCTGCCCAACTTCGAGCACCTCCGACGGATGCTTCACGCGATGCCATGCAAGATCCGAAATGTGAGCAAGTCCGTCCACGCCGCCGATATCGATGAATGCACCGTAGTCGACAAGGCGCTTGACCGTACCGCGCACAGTCATCTCGGGCTCAATTGCCGAGAACACTGCCTCCTCCTTCTCCGCGCGATCACGCTCGAGAAGCTTGCGGCGCGAAAGGACGAGACGACGCTTCTGAACATCGATCTCGATGATCTCCGCCTCAACCGTTTGATCGACGTAGACTGCGAGATCCTTGACAAAGTGGAGCTCCATCTGGGACGCAGGGATAAATCCGCGCAGACCCATGACGTAGGCAACAAGACCGCCTTTGACCTCTTTCGCGATCTTTGCTTCGACCGTCTCACCCTTCGCCTGAATCTCCTCGATGTCCTTCCAAGCAGCCATCTTGTCTGCCTCAACCTTGGACAGACTACCGCCATTATCGCCGCCGAGCGACTTGATGTAGACATCAATCTCATCGCCGACCTTCACAACATCGTGTGCATCGTCCGGCGCAGGAACGGCAAGATCCCTCTTAGAGACAGGAATTTCCTGCTTGTAGCCGATATCGACATACGCCTCGTCGCGGGATACCTGAACGACTACCCCTTTGACAACTGTACGCTCTTGGATATCGGGCATATCTTCCTGTTCCAAAAGTTCCTTCATGCTCTGTTCTGACACTGTTTATAAACCTCCTTGATAATCCAGTCCGGTGTTGAAGCACCGGCTGTAATACCAATTTTATTAACATGATCCAACCACTCATCCTGCAGCTCCGCTACAGTTTCGATATGGTATGTCTTGCACTTTGTGGCACATAGTTGTGCAAGCCGCGATGTGTTCGCACTGTTCTTGCCGCCGACGACAATCATCACATCGACTTTTTTAGCAAGCTCCAGTGCTGACGCTTGACGCAGATCCGTCGCAGTGCATATCGTACGCAGGATCTTGATCTCACGTGACTTTTCCAAGAGACAGGACACAATGCTCCGAAACTTTTCACCTGAGAACGTCGTCTGTGAGACGATGCCGAGCTTGCCAATGGACGGGAGTGCATCGACCTCCGCCTCCGTTTCGATAATATAGGCATTTTGTTCCGTCCATTCGAAGATACTCTTGACCTCCGGATGATTCTTCTCTCCAACAATGACAACTGTATACCCTTCCTCGGATAACAGTTTTGCCGAGAGCTGTGCCTTCTTGACGTGCGGACAGGTCGCATCCACGAGCTCTAAACCGCGAGACTCCGCCTTTTCATACACCTTTGGTCCCACTCCGTGCGATCGGATGATGACAAGTCCATCCTCCATCTCATCGAGTGAGCTGACGGTACCGACGCCCTCATTCTTCAGGCGCTCCACCATCTGTGGATTATGAATGATCGGACCAAGCGTACTGGATGTACCATCCGTAGAGGCGTTCTGTCGAGCAATCTCAATGGCGCGTTTCACACCGTAACAAAAGCCCAGATGCTCTGCTAAAATAACCTCCATAGACCTCACCACGTTGTGTAATGATTCTCAATGAATCCACACATACATAATTTCATCCACACAATCTGTGTAACAGTATAACACGCGAATCCTTCCCACGCAAATAAAATTTTTCTCTCTGTCACATATATCAACCGTTGACAATATGTTTTGCTGCAAACAGTGCAACAAGCCCGAGTGCAATGCTCAAAACGATATAGAGAACTGCAGCCGTGTACCGTCCCTCCTCAAGAAGGGTGAGTGTCTCAAGAGAGAATGTGGAAAACGTCGTAAAACCACCGCAGATCCCCGTCTGTAAAAAGAGTACAAGACGCGGCTCAAGATTTCCATACTTTCCAATGATGCCGACAATCAGTCCAATAAGAACGCATCCGATCAAGTTTACCGCAAATGTAGCGAGAGGAAATCCGTTGTCAAGTTTCGGAACAAGCAATCCGAGCAAGTAGCGCGAGATCGCCCCAACCGCGCCGCCAAGTCCGACAGCGAGAAGATTCATCGCTCGTCTCCGTGCAGATGAGAAGTATCGTTCATGAGTGTGACAACGGCGAAACCGTCGTCCTCAAAGCGAATTTTGTTGACTGCCGTGTTGAACTGGGATATATGCCAGATGGAGCGAATCGGCATCGCCAGAATATCGGCGAACAGGATGCGAATGGACGCTCCATGTGAGACGATGACAATGCGCTTTCCCCGCTGCTCCGCAACGATCTCACGCACGCGCCCTGCCACGCGCTTTTGAAAGTCCGGAAATGGCTCGCTGTGTGGAATACCCGCACGCTCAGGATCGTTGTAGAACTGTTTCATCGCATCCGGGTTTTCTGCATTCACATCGTTGAAACTCTGCCCTTCCCACGCCCCAAAGTTGAGCTCGCGCAGCAGTGGGTCAGGCGTAACGGTCAGACCAAAACGAGCGGCAAGCGGTGTTGCCGTTTCCAACGCACGTGTGAGATCACTCGCATAGATGACATCCACATGATCGAGCGCGAGATTTCGGCCAAGGGCTTCTGCCTGTGCACGCCCCGTCTCCGAGAGCGGCACATCCGAGTGTCCCTGAAAGCGTCCCGTTTGATTCCACTCTGTCTCCCCATGTCGGATGATGATGATTTCTGTCATCTTCCTCTCTCCCTTATATACTTATATAATCATGGTCGAATCTCACAGACAACACCGCCGGAAATCAGGCGTACCGTCTGCATATAACGGTAACGTCCATCAAATTCTGCGGCGAGTTTCTGCGTCTTTTGCACGACATCCGGCGACTGCAGATCCGATGCCCAGAGGACACCGACCACGGTTCCGCTGTGTGCGACAAGTGTTCCGAGTGCCCCCCATCGCTGAGCGGAAACAATGAACTCCTCCAAATGAGGCTTTTCCAAATGCTCCTGATTGAGCCGTGCACTTCCTGTCGCGACCTGTCCCAGCAGCATTTCCTTCCGATGTCCTTCCGCGCGAAACGCCTGATCCACCATATCAAGAAGCTGCCGATATGCCGCATCCTGATTCCCGCGATTGCCCTTACTCTTATAATACGCAATCGTGTCAACCGTTCCTCCCACATCGAAAATCGAAATGGAAAGGAGTGGGACATTGCCATACTGCCCGAAGAATTCCCCTGTCGTATGACTGACATGGGACAGCCCCCCGAACGCGATGCCATCGCTTGGCTCAATGGCAATAGCGATGTCCATGATCTCGCGCCCCGTAAGCTCCCGACCAAAGCTGCGTGCCGTCGCATAAGCGACTGCCGCGATATCCGCGCTCGAGGATGCCATGCCCTTTCCCTGCGGAATTTCAGAGGTCAAACGGATGCCGAATGGAAGGGAATCCTGTCCGATGTACGCAAGCGTTCGCGCCACAGCCTCCTCTGCCTTTGCACCAAGCCCGTGCATCCCCGTAAACGCATCGGAAACCGTCGCCACAGCGTACATACTGATGGGTGCGGTCACAAGGAACGGTGTCCCATCGAGGACACCTTCCACAAGTTCGCCACAGGACGCCGGTGCTTTTGCAATTATCTCCATAAGAGCCCCCAAACATTTGAATAAGATGAAGCCAGTGAAAATACCACGAGGACAATGGTCTCCGTAAGTACGGTTGCCGCACCGTAGACATCTCCTGTCACGCCTCCGAGAATCGCGGTCATCCAGCGGCAAAAGAGGAGTGAGAAGACAATGCCGATCACAAGTGCGAGCGTCGCAAGGAGTCCGATCGGAATAACGAGTACAGATGTCGTAACGGCAGCAATCGCAACGGTTCTGCGATCCGCCATATCCGCAAACGTCTTCCCCATGCCGTCCGCGCGTGCATAGGGAAAGCACGAAACGGCAAGCACCATCGCCATCCTGCCGATGATCGGCATGACGAAGAACACGGGTACAAGAAGAGGCGGACTCATATCAAGAAGCAGTGCAAACTGAAGGAACATGAGCAGGACAAAGGCCACGACACCGAACGAGCCGACACGGCTGTCCTTCATGATCTCAAGCTTGCGCTCGCGTTCGCGCCCCGAGAACACGCCATCCGCCGTATCCATAAAGCCGTCCGCATGGAGACCGCCCGTCAAGAGAAGGGGCAGGATCAGCAACAATGCAGCAGTGAGTGCCCGCATTCCAAGAACAGAGACGAGAATCCATGCGGCAAGCGCGTAGCAGATCCCAAGCACAAGGCCGACAAGTGGAAAGAATCGCGTGCTGCGCCCGAAATCCTCCGCAGTCCATACGGTTTGCCGCACAATACGAATCCGTGTAAGAAATTGAAGACCGACCAGAAAAGAGTTCATGAAACGCCTCTATGGTAGAGAGAAAATAGATAGTAAAAGAGCAGGAAGAGTACACTCGCTGTATACATGAGACGAATCGCGCCAAGGATGTGTTTCGCCGAGATATCCATGTGCGCATCGCCCATATAGGCACGGAAATGCCTCTCTCCAAAATAATAGTTCACACCGCCAAGGCGGATATGCAGAGCGCCTGCAACGGGTGCCTCCGCATGACCGCCGTTCGGGCTCGGATGCCCTGCCGCATCGCGCACGAGTATGTTGAGAGCGTTGCATCCGTCATAGCCGAGGAGGTACGCTGCCATCACAAAGAGCATCCCCGTGATGCGTGCAGGGACGAAATTCAGTACATCGTCCACACGTGCCGCCATGCGCCCAAAGTAAAGGTAGCGCTCACTCTTGTAGCCAAGCATGGAGTCCATCGTATTCGCCGCACGATAGAGTACGGCAAGCGGCGCACCGCCGAACGCAAAGAAGAAGAGCGGTGCTATCACACCGTCCACCGTATTCTCCGCCACGGTCTCAATTGTCGCGCGCGCCACATCCGACTCATCGAGCTGCGCCGTGTCACGCCCAACGATGTAGCCGACGTGCTCCCGCGCTGCTGCAAGATCGTCCTTGACCAGCAGTGCGTGAATGTCCTGCCCTGCCTTTGCAAGCGTACGCGGCGAAATACAGAAGTAAAGCAGGATCACGCTGACCAGATCCGCACCCCACGCAACGGGCAGCTCGCGAGCCGCAAGCAGCAGCCCCTCTGCACATGCGTAAGATATACAAAGTACGAGCAGAGTGAGAAATGCCCCCATCGCAAATTTACGCTGATCGCTTCCGTTTGTGGGATAGAGCAGTCGATCCAACCAACCGATCAGACGACCAAGTACCGCAACGGGATGCCAGTGCGACTGCGGGTCGCCAAGCACGGTATCGAGAAAGAATGCCGCCATGGCAATGAGCGAGGCAGGGATCATCGATCCCCCTCCAGAATCGCCTGTAGCTTCTCCATATCGAGGCTCGCACGCACCGTCTCCGCAAGGCGGTCATAGGCACGTTCCTTCTCCTCACGATAGCGGTACTGCACAGATATTTCCGACCAACCGCGCTGTACGCGCAATCGGTTCAACAGACTGCGCCGAAAATCATCGTCGTCGAAGATGCCGTGAATGTATGTACCTATGACAAGCCCGTCTGACGAAACAGCACCGTCGGACACAAAATTATCTTCCTGAGCGATATGGAACGGACGAATGGTCTTCTCCAAGAAGTCCGTCTGCCCCATATGAATCTCATAGCCAAGAAGATTTCTCCCGGAAATGTGCGCCCCAAGAAAACTAAAATCAGCGGATGCTGTCACCTGACGCAGACGTTTCTGCGCCGCAAACGTCGTCTCACTCGGAAGGTAGCCAAAGCCTGCTGTCTCGTCGTGCTCTGACTCTGTATGCAGCGGGTCACGTACAATTTTGCCAAGCATCTGATAGCCGCCACAGATACCGAAGAGCGGCGTACCCGCCGTCACACGCTCCCGAATCGCGGTTTCAAGCCCCGTTTCGCGGATGTAGAGCAGATCCTCCGTCGTGTTCTTTGAGCCCGGCAGCAGGATGAGATCGGGCGAACCGAGTTCATCGGGAGTTGTCACATAGTAAAGCGCAGCATCCGGCTCACCCGCAAGTGCATCGAAATCCGTAAAATTCGAGAGTTTTGGCGTACGGATGACTGCGATTTTCAACTGATCGTCACGCGCGGAAGTATCTCCATAACGTTTCTCATCCAGAGATACCGAATCCTCCTCGTCGATACCGAGCTGTTCGATATGCGGAACGACACCGAGTACGGGCTTACCCGTTTTTTTCTCAAGGAAGTCGAGTGCAGGGGTCAGCAACGTCACATCCCCACGGAATTTATTGATGACAAGCCCCTTAATGAGAGCACGTTCCTCTGCGTCAAGCAGTTCAAGTGTCCCAACGAGAGAGGCAAGCGCACCGCCGCGGTCGATATCCGCGATGAGGAGGACGGGTGCTTGCAGATGCTTCGCCACGCGCATATTGACGATATCATTCGCCTTGAGATTGATCTCGGCGGGACTGCCTGCTCCCTCAATCACGAGCAGATCGTATTCCGCACGGAGGCGATCAAGTGCCTCTTCGACAGCCCCCCACGCCTTGAGTGAGTAGCCCTTATGGTATTCGCGTGCACTCATGTTTCCGACCGGTTCGCCCATAATGACGACCTGCGACTGGGAGTTTCCCGTCGGTTTCAGAAGCACAGGGTTCATATCGACCATGGGGGCAAGTCCCGCCGCCTCCGCCTGTGCGACCTGCGCGCGCCCCATCTCGCGCCCGTCAAGGGTGACATAGGAGTTCAGCGCCATATTCTGCGCTTTGAACGGAACAGTGCGCCGCCCCTCCTGATGAAAGATGCGGCAAAGAGCCGTTGTCAGAATACTTTTACCGACATGGGAACTCGTGCCCATCAGCATAATGCTCTTTGCCATCAGATCGCCTCCGCAAGTTTTTTGATGTTCACGGGAATCCCACAGGTGACGAGATAAACCTCTGCCGCACTCCGCGCAATCTGTTGATTTGCAAGCCCTGCCATATCTCGATAGAGGCGCCCGAGGCGGTGCTCCGGGACAATGCCCGCCCCGACCTCATTCGTGACAAAGATCGTTATCGCATCGACTTCCTCAGCTGCCTGAATGAGCGCATGAATTCGCCCCTCCACATGGAGGGAAAAGGCATCCCGTTCCTGTTCTTCCTCGGAATATTGGAGCATATCGTTGCTCAGAAACATGGTGATACAATCGAAGAGAATCACGCCATGCTCCGCTCCTGCGGCACGAATGGCATTCTCTGTATCAAAGGGGGCTTCATAGGTCGCCCAGTCTGCAGGCCGGCGGGACTGGTGAAGGTCAACACGCACCTGCATCTCTGCATCGTAGACCTGCGCGGTCGCAATGTAGGCAACCTGCGTCCCATGCGTTGCGGCACAATGCGCGGCATAACGCTCGGCAAATGCAGATTTTCCAGAGCGGACACCGCCCGTGACCAGAACTATCTGCCCCATCCGCGACACGCCTCCACAAAATGCTCGGCAGCCGAACTGCATCCCGCGAAATGCAGATGCAGATAGCTGGCAAGCGCGTTCTTATAGATACATCCTGCCGCATACTGCGCTCCGTTGCGCAGCTTCGTGAAGCGAAATGGACGCACAATCTCAGCCGTCCCATCCGTCTCCTCAACGGAGAAGTGGAACTCATGCCCATGCAGAAGCAGCCCGGCAGAGCCAAGGATGGTATCTACGTTCTGCTCCGCCTCCACATAGCCGACCATCTGCAGTTTCTCCGTCATGCGTGCACGCAGCGGGAATACCCCTGCCATCTCATGCTCTGCGCCTGCAAAATCAGCAAGCGACTGCATCAGATACATATAGCCGCCGCATTCGGCGTAGACGGGCATTCCCGCCTCTGCCGCTCGATGGATAGAGGTGCGCATGGAGGCGTTTGCAGAAAGCTGCGCTGCAAACATCTCGGGGAAACCGCCGCCAATGATGATGCCGTTCACGTCGGGCAGCATTTCATCATGCAGGGGGCTGAACTCTACAATCTCCGCACCGCGCGCCTCAAGTTCTGCAAGACTTGCCGCATAGTAAAACGAAAACGCCTCGTCACGCGCGATGCCAACACGTACGGGAATGGCTTTCTTCTCGCTTCTGTCCTCTGCAATCGTCAGCGGTTCGGCACTGCGAGCAAGTTCCAGAATCCCGTCCAGATCCAGCCCTGCCTCTACACGCGCCCTCACGGTTCGAACCATTTCCGCCGCCGCATGTTCCTCGACGGGAGTCAGTCCGAGATGTCGCTCGGGCAGTGCCAGTGCGGCATCTCGGCGCAATGCGCCGTAGACGCGCAGATCAATGTCTGCCATCGCCTCACGGATCATCTCCTCATGCGTCTCACTGCCAAGACGGTTGAGGAGCACACCCGCAAGATTTAGTGCGCGGTCATAGGTGCGGAAACCGAGTGCCGTCGCCGCCGCCGATGCCCCAACCGACTTTGCATCGATGACGAGGAGCACGGGTGCGCCCAACGCCTTTGCAATCGCAGCAGTCGAGCTGATGCCGCGCCGTCCGCCGTCATAGAGCCCCATGACACCCTCGATGACGGCGATATCCGCACCCGCACATTCGCGTGCGAAAATCTCCGTCAGCCGATTCTCGGGAACAAGCCAGGTGTCCAGATTATGTCCCGTACGGCCGCTCGCGAGTTGGTGATAGCCGAGATCGATATAGTCCGGCCCCACCTTGAACGACTGCACACAAAGACCACGCGCACGCAGAGCCGCGAGAAGCCCTGTCACAAGCGTTGTCTTGCCGCCGCCCGACTGCGTTGCAGCAATAACAATGCGCGGAATATTCCACTGCATGAGCTTTCTCCTTAGGGACGTGTATTGTCAATGGTATACATGAGCGCGTTGATCGCCGCTGCTGCGATCGGACTTCCGCCCTTCGTTCCCTCAACTGTGATGTACGGGACAATCCCGTTCTCTGCAAGCTCCGCCTTGGATTCCGCAGCACCCACGAATCCGACAGGGATTCCCACGATGCACGCAGGACGAATCCCCTCTTCACGCACGAGGCGCAGCACCTCAAAGAGTGCTGTGGGGGCATTGCCGATAGCGACGATACTGCCGTCGAGATCCTTGCCGAACTTTCGCATGGCAACCATGGAACGCGTAATTCCAAGCACCTTCGCCTCAGCGGCGACCTCGGGATCAGCGACCAGACAGTGCACCTCTCCGCCGAAGGACGCGAGCTTCTTCTTGTTGATGCCCGTACGCACCATCTCAACATCCGTGTAGATATGTGCGCCTGCCTTCAGTGCCTCGATAGCGCGGTCAATCGCCTCGGGATGCACACGCGTGATCGGCGCATAGCCGACATCACCGGAGGCGTGAATCAGACGCGAATAGAGCTTCGTCGCACGCTCATCCAGATGCAGTTCCGCCAGATGGGGGGCAATCAGCTCCATGCTGCGATTTTCAATTGCCATTGGTTCCTTGATAAAGTCCATAAAAAACTCCGATTTCTACGATTCCATCACCGAATCGACAAATTGCTTTACTTCCTCAAAGGTATGTGCCAAATGCGGATAATCGAGCACGGGGCGATCAATCACAATGACAGGCAGCCCCAAATCTTCCGCCGCCTGGAATTTTGCATCCGTACCGCCAATTGTTCCGCTGTTCTTCGTCACAATGACATCCGCTTTGTACTTTTCATACATCGCACGATTCAGCTCGCGCGAAAACGGTCCCTGCATTGCAATGATCTGCGCCGGTGTCAGACCAAGGCCCTCACAGAGGGCGATCACATCTGCCGTCGGCAGGACACGCGCGATCAGCGTACTGTCTGCCAGCGGCTCCGCCCGCACAAAGCGTTCCAGATTGCGGCTTCCCGTCGTCAGAAATACGTTTTTCCCAAGCCGCGCCGCCGTCTCTGCAGCCTCCTCGTAGGAGTGTACAAGATGCACATGCTCATATGAAATATCCGTTAGATCGCGCTCAAAGCGGATGTAGGGAATCCCCTCCGCCGCACATGCTGTCATGGCGTTGCGTGAGACATTGACGGCGTAGGGATGCGTTGCATCCACAAAGGCGCGGATGCCGTGCTCCTTGAAAAAACCGCGGAGCCCATCCTCATCGAGCGGTGTATTGTTGATGAGCAGACGACCGCCGCCCTTTTCCCTCTGCTCTGCAAGGAGCTGCTGCCCATAGGAACTGACCACCGACGCAGCCACATCATAACCTGCCGCACAGAGGCATCGCACGATCTCACGCCCGTCCTGCGTTCCCGCCGCTGTGAATATCAAAGCCCCGGCTCCCGCTTCTGATAGCCGCGCGGCGTAATCATCCAGTCACCCACCTGCCGCGTCTTCGAGTTGCCAATAATGACAAGCGAGAACATATTGATGTCCTCCTTCGTAAATGCACCGAGCGTCGAGATCAGCACGGCCTCATTCGTACGGCTTGCCCCCGTTACAATGCCGACGGGTGTTTCGGGGGCGCGGTGACGCAGGAAGATATCCTGCACTGCATTGATCTGCCCCACACGCTTATTGCTGCGCGGATTGTAGAGTGCCGTGACAAAGTCGCCCTGTGCCGCGAGCTCCGCACGCTCCTGAATGATCTCCCACGGCGTAAGCAGATCGGAGAGGCTGATGACAACAAAATCGTGCATAATGGGTGCCCCGAGCAGCCCCGCCGCCGCGCTCATCGCAGAGACACCGGGAATGACCCCGCCAAACTCGGGACGCTCTGCTTCATCCATCTTCACGAGCAGTTCGAGAACCAGTCCCGCCATGCCATAGATACCAGCATCGCCGCTTGATATGACGACGACCGTCTCTCCCTCCGACGCAGCCTTGAGTGCCGCGCGACAGCGGTCAATCTCCTGCGTCATCCCCGTATCGAGCACCGTTTTCCCCTCGACCAGCTCCGCAATCAGATCCACATATCGCTTGTACCCGACCACCGTCGTCGCCTCTTCGATTGTGCGACGCGCACGATAGGTCATATCATCCAGACTGCCGGGGCCAATGCCCACAACACTTATTTTTCCCATAGGAGTGCCACCGTCACTTTCCCAAATGATGTTTTTCCGAGCGCCATGCGCCCGCCTTCTTCTCCTGCCGCACAGAGTGCTGCCGCCTCGGATACGTTGCCGACGCCGATCGTTTGCCGAACAAAATCGGACTCCGTGAGTCCGTATCGTTCAATCATCGCCGCGAGCTCCTCGTTCGGATAGAAGCGAACCTCCCGTCCGAGGGTCGCCACAGCTGCCAGCAAACCGTCTTCATCCCTCTTGACTATGGTGCTTGCAAAAAGGTCGATCATGGACGGCTCGCGTCCAATCATACTGCACGCTTCCGTCAGCGCACGCAGGATCTTCGCCTCAGGTACTCCCGCACGGCAGCCGACACCTGCAATCAGACGGCGCGGCACGAGGTAAAGTGTGCGCGGCTCGTACTCCTTCGGCACATACTCAGCACACGAGATAACAACGCGGTATTCATCCGCCCCCACGGGCGGTATTCCCCCCCGAAAAAGGCGTGCCTGTATCTCCTCCGCGCGCAGCTGTGCCTCATAGAACGCAGCGTGAGGAAGGTCACTCGCAATGTAATACGAGAGTTCTTTCCCCTCAAGCAGTGCCGTATTGAGCACCTGGATCGTCGACTTTGGCACGGGACGCAGTGCCAACCGTGCCGCCATCGCATCCGGTGCAAGAACCCCCGTCACATCCGTCGCCGTCGTGATGACGGGATCAGCCCCCAGCGCCGCACAGAGCCTACGTGTGAGTTCGTTCGCACCGCCGATATGCCCTGAGAGGAGACTGATGCCGTGCCGCCCTGCCTCGTCGAAGACGAGCACAGCGGGGTCATACAGCTTGCTCTCCACATAGGGCGCAAGCATACGCACAACAATCCCCGTCGCCATCACGCAGATGAGTGCATCATAGCGCGTGAATGCTGTCTTGATGACATCTGCGATACGCGTGAAATACACAGTCTCATGCTCCGTCGCGATGCTGCCACGCAAACGCTCGGGCAGATAAATTGTCCCGCCGCCCTCCGCTGCATCGGAGAGACGCAAGGCAAGGCGTGCGCCGCCCGCAGTCAGTGCAAAAAGAGCCGTTCTCACGACTTCGCGTCCCGAAACATATGCGAAAATCCGGGCGCATAGAGCTGCGAAAGATCATATTCCGTATCAAGGCAGTCCCCGACGACGATCATCGCGGTGCGGTCGATCTCCTCCGCCTTGACCTGCGCTGCAATCGACGCAAGTGTACCGCGCAGGATTTTCTGCTCCGGCCACGTCGCACGCTGCACAATGGCAATCGGCGTTGTTTCCTCATATCCCCCCGCGATGAGCTCCGCCACAACATCCTCGATCATCGCAATCGAGAGAAAGATGCACATGGTCGCATGATGCGCCGCGAGACCGCGCAATTTCTCACACTCGGGTACGGGTGTCCGCCCCTCGTTGCGCGTGATGATGACCGTCTGTGAGATGCCGGGCAGTGTATACTCCTGCCTAAGGGCCGCCGCCGTCCCGAGGAAGGAGCTGACTCCCGGTACAACGTCATACTCAAATCCGCGCTTCTTCCACGCATCCATCTGCTCCTGAATCGCTCCATAGATTGCAGGGTCGCCCGTATGCAGACGCACGGTCATCTTGCCCTCGGTCTCCGCCTGAGCAATGGTCTCGATGACCTCATCAAGTGTCATATGCGCCGAGTTGTGAATCTCCGCGCCCTCCTTGCACATATTGAGAAGCGTAGGATTGACGAGCGAGCCGGCGTAGATGACGACATCCGCCTCCGCGAGATAACGTGCGCCCTTCACCGTGATGAGCTCGGGATCACCAGGTCCCGCGCCGACAATATGGATCATGTAGATTCCTCACTTTCTCTGAGCCGTGATAATGTAAATGGGGTTGAGCGCCTTTGCCATATCATAAGGACCGACACGCTCCAGCCGACTGATCTGCACCTGTATCGCCTCATAGGTATAGTGCTCGGCATGTGCATGAAAATAATCCAGACAGGCGACGACCGTCTGCATCGTGATCGCATTCGCCACAATGCGGCCCGCAGGGCGCAGACGCGCCCCGATGATGTCCAGAATACCCGAGAGTTTGCGCCCGCTGCCGCCAATCAGAGCCACATCGAGTGCGGGCAGTCCCTCCAGTGCCGCAGGGGCTGCCCCCTCCACAACGGTAATATTCTCCACACCGAAACGCTTTGCATTCTCCGCAATCAGCCCGATACCCTCGGGATTTTTCTCAATCGCATACACATGTCCCGCAGGTGCAAGCCGCGCCGCCTCGATCGAAAGGGAGCCCGTTCCCGCACCGACATCATAGACGACGGCATCCGGCGGAATCTGTGCCTTGACAAGTGTGAGGATACGAATCTCCTCCTTTGTCATGGGCACCTTGCCGCGTACAAACGCCTCATCCTTGATTCCAAGATTCATGTATCCTCCTCATGGGTGCAAACGATGATGACACCGTGCCCAATGCCCGTATCATCCTTTGCCGCACCCAATGTCGTCTCAATAATTTTCTCATCTTCATATGAAAGCCGCGTGCAGACATACATACGGTCATTCTCCCGCCACCCGTACGCAAGCAGACGCACAGCAATCGTCTGTGAGTTGTTGCGCCCATCCGTCAGCATCCCGAGCACAGAGCCTTCTGTACGGACAAGTTCCGTTTCGAGAGGTTCACGCCCATGAAAGCTGAGAAGCCGCGCATCATGCCATGGCAGCGCGAGCCGTGCAAAGGCAAGCTGCAGCGAGCTGATTCCGGGAACGACCTCGATCTGTCCAATGGGAAATGTACGCCGCAGGGCATCGAGCAGAGAGTAGTACCCAGGGTCGCCCGAGACCATGACCACCACATCATCCTCTGCAAGAGCTTCCCGAATAAAGGCAAGCACGCCCGGGATATCCGCACCTATGGCACATTCACGCACCCCACTGTGCGAATAATCCGCAAGTGCTCGTCGTCCCCCGACAAGGATACGCGCATTTTCGATGATTTTCTGTGCTTTTGGCAACAGATAGGCAGGATCGCCAGGGCCTATCCCAACGACAATAATTTTATGCATCACTGCTCAAGTCTCCATCCATAAGAGCGTGCAAAGGAACGTGCCCGCTCGTCCGCACCGAGAATGTCTCCCGCAAAGTTTACCATCAGCGCACCGACCTGAACCTTGCCAAAGAGATAGCGCTCCGCACGTATATGGACGCGCTCCGCGATTACGGAACAAACGCGATCCATCAGCCCTGCGCCAGAGATGACCTCCATCGCATCCTCCGTCGTATTTGCCGCGAGGACGGCACGCACATCATCCTGTGGCAGCCCCTCAGCCGCAGCATAGGCGGCAAGCGTCTCAAGGCGTGCATCCGCAATGCGGTTGTGCGTGTGAAACACCCCCGCTGCCACCTTCACCAACTTGCCTGTATGGCCAAGGATGAGGATGTGCTCTGCTCCGCGCTCTGCCGCGCGATCCAACATGAAGCCGATGAAATTGCTCGTCTCGATGAGCGCCGTCTGCGGTACGCCGAGCGAGAGCGCGATTTTCTCCCCGATCTTGCCGGGTACGAATACGAGCACGGGCTCATTCGCCGCAAGTGCCACATCGATCTGCGGCACAAGGGAATCCTTGAACGCTTCCTCCGACATTGGACGGAGAACCCCCGTTGTTCCGATCACGGAGATTCCGCCCTCGATACCAAGTACAGGGTTCAAGGTTTTCTTCGCTAGCTCCACACCTGCGGGAATGGCGATCGTCACGCGTGCACCTGTATCGGTACGCCCCGTCATCTCCTCGATGACGTTGCGAATCAGCTTTCGTGGACCTTCATTGATCGACGGCTCGCCGACGGGGAGACTCATGCCGCGCTTCGTCACCGTGCCGACACCCTCGCCCGCACAGAATTCGATCCCTGTCTCATCACGCAGTGCGACCGTTGTGAACACAGAGGCACCATTTGTGATGTCGGGGTCATCGCCCGAAAACTTCACCACTTCGGCCCGAATCCCCTCCGCCGTCTCCGTGACAGACTTCACCGGAATCGTCAGAGGCGTTCCGTCGAGCGCAGTCAGGTCAACCGTATTCCAATCCGCCCCCGCCATAAAGAGAAACGCAGCCTTGACCCCCGCCGCCGCACATGCACCCGTCGTATAGCCGCTGCGTAAATTCTTTGCCATAGTCACCTCTCAAATGACAGAAAAACAGAATTATTATATCATTGTTCCATGCAAATGAAAAGAGAGCACCGTGCTTTTCGCACAGCGCCCCCCAAAAACTCAGATATGCCGATAGAGCCCAATGACTTTGCCGAGAATTTGCACATCCGTTTCGTAGAACGGCTCCATCGAATCGTTCTCCGGCTGGAGACGAATGCAGTTTTTCTCGCGGAAAAAACGTTTCACCGTTGCCGATTCACCATCCACGAGTGCCACTACAATATCACCATCGTTCGCGGTCGGCTGCTGTTTTACGAGGACAAAATCCCGATCGAAAATACCGACGTTGATCATGCTGTCACCTTGGATGCGCAACATAAACACATCCTCTGCCGTGCCGATCAGTCCGCGCGGGAAGGAAAACACATCCTCGACATTCTGCTCCGCAAGAATCGGCTCGCCCGCCGTCACAACACCGACAAGCGGCACGGGAATCGTACGCCCCCACGGATTCTCCCCCATGATGTCAATCGCACGGGGCTTTGTCGCATCACGGCGAATTGCCCCGTTCTCCTCAAGCATGGAGAGATATCGGTGCACCGTCGAACTGGACTTCAGTCCGACCGCCGACCCGATCTCACGCACCGAGGGCGGGTAGCCCTTCTCCACCAAAAAATCCTTGATATACTGTAAGATTTCGGATTGACGCCGTGTGGATATTCTGGTTTTCTTCACACTAATACCCCCTGACAGGTTTTTCGTACACACATAGCCGCTTTTATCATAGCATATATACGTTCTAAAAAAAAGAGGGTTTTGAAAAAAACCCTCAGTTCGTATCAAATTTTTGTTCTGCGTCGTACAGAATACTGTCACGGCGTGCCTTTGAAGCGACGAAATAATCATGCACCGTCTGCCGATCCCCGGCTTCCACGGCAGTAATAACTTCACCGAGAATTGTCTGCAGCTGGCGCAGAGAATCCGCAATCGGTTTCCCATTCGTCATGCAGATGTCCGCCCACATATCCGCATTCGACGATGCAATGCGTGTCGTATCCTTGAAGCCGCCGCCAATGAGCTTGAGGCATGAATCCAGATCATCGCCGCTGCGGTTGAGTAGTGTGACAAGTGCTGCCGCCGCCAGATGCGGAACGTGGCTGATGACTGCCGCACAGCGGTCATGCTGTGCAAGGTCGAGCGTGGTAAATTTCGCACCTGTAAGCCTTAGAATCGCCATCAGACGATCCTTCACCTCCTGCGGTACCTGCGGATCATCAATGATGACATACGCCTTATTGGCGAAGAGATTCTTCGTCGCTGCCTCGACGCCGCTCTTCTCGCGCCCCGTCATCGGATGCCCCGGCACATAGTACACGGTGTGTGGCAGGATCTCATGCAGAGCTTCGTAGACATAGCCCTTCGTGCTGCCCGCATCCGTCAGAATCACACCGTCTTTCAGATAGGGAAGAATTTTCTTCACCATCGGCACGATCTGCAAAACAGGTGGACTAAGATAGACAATATCCGCATCCCTGACCACTGTCGCGAGATCAGATGAGGCTTCGTCCACTGCGCCGCATTCCACTGCCGCACGCATGGACTTCTCCGAGCGGCAGAGCCCCATGATGTAGATATCGCCCCCAAGAGCCTCCTTGAGGCAGAGCCCAAGAGAGCCGCCGATCAGCCCGACACCGATGATGGCAAGCTTTGTCCCACTCATGCGCGTCGACCAACTGCGGGCGCGATCTGACGCACCTCATCCATCAGCTGCTCGAAGTTGCGCGGAACAAGGCTCTGATCGCCGTCCGAGAGTGCACATTCGGGATGGCAGTGCACCTCGATGATGAGACCGTCCGCCCCGACGGCAACAGAAGCACGCGCCAGCGGACGCACCATCTGCCACCGCCCCGTTCCGTGACTGGGGTCGGCGATGACGGGGAAATGCGTAAGCTCCTTGAGTGCCGCAACCGCATTGAGATCCATCGTATTGCGCGTATAGGTCTCATACGTGCGAATTCCACGCTCACAGAAGATGATGTTCTCATTTCCGCCCGAGGCAATGTACTCGGCTGCATTCAGCCACTCGCTGATCGTTGCGGAGAGACCGCGCTTGAACAGAATGGGCATCTTCGTTTTTCCGAGAGCTTTGAGCATTTGGAAGTTCTGCATATTGCGCGCACCGACCTGAATCAGATCGGCATATTCCGACACGATCTCGATATCGTCCTTATCTACAATCTCAGTGACGACGCGCAGCCCCGTCTTATCTCCAACATCACGGAGAATTTTCAGCCCTTCAAGCCCGAGCCCTTGGAAATCATACGGGCTCGTACGCGGCTTGAACGCACCGCCGCGCAGGAATTGTGCACCAGCTTCCTTGACCTTTACCGCAACATCGTAGAGCTGCTCATAGCTCTCCACCGAGCAGGGGCCCGCCATGATCGCCAGCTGTTCCCCTCCGACGGGGAAGCCCGCCACGTCCACAATGCTGTTTGCCGGATGAAAGTCACGGCTAACCAGCTTATACTTCTCTGTAATACGAACTGTTTTCTCAACACCATCCATCATGTTCATCTCGAGCCCCGCAATGAGCTTCTTATCTCCAATCACGCCGATAATAAATCGATCCTCGCCTTGAGAGAGATGTGTGCGAAGCCCTGCCTGTTCAATTTTCGCCGTGACCTGGTCAATATTCGCCTGTGTGGCTCTCGGATTCATAACAACAATCATAATGCGCCTCCATCATACCTTAATCATAGCGATCTCATCACAGTTCGGATACTTTGGGCAGTCAATGCACTCTTTCCAAACCTTCTGTGGAAGTTCCTCGCGGCTGATACGGATAAAGCCGAGTTTACGAAAAAATTCCGGCTTGTAGGTGAGCGTAAACACCTTCTCGATGCCGAGAGCCTCTCCCTCCGTGAGCAAATAGCCGACAATCTCAGCCCCGATCCCCTGCCGCGTAAAATCGGGGGCAATCGCCATCATACGCACCTCGGCAAGCCGATCCCACATGATGTGCAGGGCACCGACACCAACGACCGTCCCCGCATTCTCCGCAACAATCATGTCGCGCAGATTCTCATAGAGGGTATTGCGCGAACGCGGGAGCATCTCTCCCTGTGCCGCGTAGATATGCACGAGCTCGTAGATGGACTCGATGTCATCAAACCGCGCCTTTCGGTAAATCATGCTCTCACGCCCCTTTCATCGAGATTTTATGCGGCACTGCTCGGACAGACCGGAGCAAGCGGACACTCCCCGCAGAGGGGCTTGCGCGCCTTGCAGAGCTGCCGTCCGTGCAGAATCAGCCAGTGATGGGCATCGCTCCAATCCTCTCGCGGAATCGCCTTCTGCAGCCCTTTCTCCACCTCAAGCGGTGTCTTGCCAACCGCAAGGCGCAGACGGTTCGCCACGCGGAATACATGGGTATCGACCGCAATCGCGGGCGCGTGGAATGCGACGCTCATCACGACGTTTGCCGTCTTGCGCCCAACCCCGGGGAGCTTTTGCAGTGCTTCGAAATCGGCGGGAACCTCCCCGCCGTATTCCTGCAAAAGGATATGGCAGGTTTCGAGGATATGCTTTGCCTTCATACGGAAGAACCCACAGTCGTGAATCGCCGTTTCGAGCTTCACCTGCCCAAGAGCAGCAATCGTCTCCGGCGTATTCGCATATTGAAACAGCCGTCCCGTTACCACATTCACACGCACATCCGTACACTGCGCCGACAGAATCACCGCGATGAGGAGCTCGAACGGTGTCTTGAACGTGAGGGCGGGCTTTGCGTTCGGATAGAGTTCCCTCAGAATACGCAGCTGCTCCGCCTTAATGGCTTTCGTTACTCTCATATCAGTTCGTCAGCGACCTCGTCGGCGCGGGAATCCGCCCACCACGTGCGATGAACGCCGCCGAGCTGAAGCCGCTGCGTACGGGCACAATCGGTGAGTAGCCAAGGAGACCGCCGAAGGATACGCCCTCACCGACCTTCTTGCCCGGTACAGGAATCACGCGCACCGCCGTTGTCTTATTGTTCACCATGCCGATTGCTGCCTCGTCCGCAATGATCGCAGAGATCGTCGCAGCAGACGTATCGCCCTCGATCGCAATCATATCCAGACCAACCGAGCAGACACAGGTCATCGCCTCGAGTTTCTCAATCGAAAGGCTGCCGCGCTCCACCGCATCAATCATCCCCTCATCCTCGCTCACGGGAATGAATGCCCCCGAGAGCCCACCGACATGGGAGCTCGCCATAAGCCCGCCCTTTTTCACGGCGTCATTGAGGAGTGCAAGTGCCGCTGTCGTGCCCGGTGCACCGCACGCCTCCAGCCCCATCTCCTCAAGAATGCGCGCAACGCTGTCACCGACCTCCGAAGTCGGCGCAAGCGAGAGGTCGATGATGCCGAACGGTACGCCCAGACGGCGGGATGCCTCGCGTGCGACGAGCTGTCCCACACGCGTAATCTTGAACGCCGTGCGTTTGATCGTCTCGGCAATCTCCGTAAAGTCCGCGCCCTTAAGATCCTCAAGCGCGTGCTTCACGACACCGGGACCACTGACCCCCACGTTGATAACACGGTCGCCCTCAGCAACGCCGTGGAAGGCACCCGCCATAAATGGATTGTCCCCCGGTGCATTGCAGAACACAACGATCTTCGCGCAGCCGATTGCCTCCTGCTCACGCGTCAGCTCCGCTGTGCGCTTGATGACCTCCCCCATCTCGCGCACCGCATCCATATTGATGCCCGCCTTCGTCGACCCGATGTTCACCGACGAGCAGACAATATCCGTCGCCGCCATCGCCTGCGGGATCGAATCAATAAGTACGCGGTCGCCATGCGTCATCCCCTTTTCGACGAGCGCAGAAAAGCCGCCGATGAAGTTGACCCCGACCGCCTTTGCCGCACGGTCAAGTGCCTCCGCCACGGGCACAAACGAGTCCGTCTGACATGCGTCCGCCGCAATCGCAATCGGCGTGACGGAGATGCGCTTGTTGATGATGGGGATACCGTACTCCATCTCGATATCCTCGCCCGTACGAACAAGATACTCTGCCGAGCGCGTGATCTTCTCATACACATTCTGGCAGAACTTGTCAATATTCGGATGCGCACAGTCACGCAGAGAAATACCCATCGTGATCGTACGCACATCGAGGCGATTCTCCGTAATCATCCGGTTGGTTTCACGGATGTCGTCAAATGTAATCACTCTGCCGCTCCTCGCTCAAATGCTGTGCATAACCTGAAAGATCTCCTGGTGCTGGACCTTGATCTCCAGACCGTGTTCCTCGCCCTTCTTCCGCAGAAGTTCCTGCAGCTCCTTCAGGCGGATCTCCGCATCGTCCGGCATCTCGGCAATCATGACCATGTTGAAGAAACCGTCCATGATGTTCTGATTCACATTCATGATATTCACGCGCTGCTCCGCGAGAATCCCGCTCACCATCGCCACAATACCGACTTGATCCCGTCCGACAATCGTCACAACCAGCTTCATCGTCGTCACTCCTCAGAAAAATATACACTCATCCACCGTAAATTGTGATAGAGATATACACTAAGTTATAACAGAAAATGCCAAAAGCGTCAATCATCATGCCGCTTTCACCTCATATTACAAACATATATACGCGTAAAAATCCCCATGCGTCGATGAAAGATCCGTCGCATGGGGTTTGATTGTATGGAGATGGTTTCAGTCATTCGGACAAATGCCACGCTCATTGAAATCTGTCGCTCCCGCATCCTGCGATACTTTTACACGGCAGATTGCCTGTGTCATCGTCCCCATTGGGCAGATGACGCACCAAGCGCGCGGGCGATAGCGCAGCATCATCAAAATGCCGATGATTGCCGAGGTCAGCATGAGGCTGTAGAAGCCGAAGGCGAACTGTGCAGCCCACGGTGCGCCATCTCCGCTGTACGCCCAGCCCCACGGCACATCAAACAGCCAGAACAGTGTCACCGTCTCCCGCAGAGGAGCACCTGCCGCCGCATGATAGCTTACGACCATCACATTGGCAAACATGGTCAGAAAGAACGCCAGGAATCCATAGCGGAACCGCCGGCTGCGCAACCACGTTGGCAGTTCATTTCGTGCGGAAAGATGCAGACTGCTGCCGAGCAGCTGAAAGAGCTGCCCACGATCACAGTAGTGATTGCAGTAATCCTTGTTTCCCGCCACCAAAGCAAAGGCGAGCGGTGTGAGAAAGCAGATCATACCGAGCCATGCGAACAGAATATTGACAAAGCCCAGTGAGAAATACACGATGGAGAAGATCCAAAAATATTGATACCATCGCTTCCCCCTCGTCCTCATGTGCACACCTCCATTCGTATGATCTCCGCCGGACACTCACGACTGCACATACCGCAGCCGACGCAGCGTGCAGGATCGACCACCGCATAGAGTCCGCGCCTAACGGAGATTGCTCCACGCGGGCACACACTTTGACACGTTCCGCAGGCAACGCAGCTACCGCGTTCAACAACAGGGAGTGGCCGCTTCCTCGTCCCCATGAGCCGCCCCCTCCTCGTCTCCCCCACAGAGCAGGGCACGCAAGATCTTTGCAACACGCTCATCCTTCAACTGATAAGCAACCTCGAGCCCACTGCGTTCTCCACGGATCAGCCCCGCCTGGCGCAGCTTGCTCAGATGCTGCGACACGGTAGACTGCGGTGCATCCAGACAATCCTGCATATAGGAGACATTACAGCTCCCCTCGCGCAGAAGGCGACGTACAATGCAGAGCCGTACGGGATGTGCCAATGCCCGCAAAAAATCTGCGGCCTCCTCGAGACGTTCCTGATCCTCAATCACCATCTTAATTTCTCTCCTCATGCTGCATCTTCATGTAAGTATAGCCGCCAACCATATTTTTTACGGAAAACCCGTGTGCCCGCAGAATCTGCTCTGCAAGATAGCCGCGCAGCCCCATCTTGCAGCAGACGACGATCGGTACCTGCGGATCGAATTCATGCAGATGCTCACGCAGCCGAGGCAAAGGAATGCGCTGCGCTCCTGCAATCTCGCCCGCATGATATTCCTCCGGCGGGCGAACGTCGATGAGCCTTGCCCCTGCCTCAAGTTCCGTCGAAAGCTCGTGCGGGAGAAGCGGAATACTCCTGCCCCGCAGAATATTTTCTGCTGCATAGCCGGCCATATTCACGGGATCTTTCGCTGCGGAATACGGCGGTGCATAGGACAGCTCAAACTCTTCCAAATCCGCAACCGTGAGCGACTGCCCGATAGCAGAGGCAAGAACATCGATGCGCTTGTCCACGCCCTCCGCACCGATTGCCTGCGCCCCCAGTACAACACCGTCCGAAAGACGGAAAATCAACTTGAGAGCTACCTCCTTCGCCCCTGGATAATAGGTTACATGATGGCGTGGGAAAATCACCGTAAAGCGATAATCCTTTCCGTACACCATCCCCGCTGACTGGAGGGCTCGCTCGTTCTGCCCCGTTGCTGCTGCCGTAAGACCAAACACCTTGAGCGCAGCGGTTCCGATGACACCACGATAGGCACGTGCCTCCCCTGCCATATGATCTGCCGCCAGACGCGCCTGCCGATTCGCAGGACCTGCGAGCGGGAGTGCCGTCGCTTTTCCCGTCTGTACGGAGCGGGTCAGCACCGCATCCCCAACAGCATAGACATGAGGGATATTGGTCTGCATATATTCATTGACAAGAATGTGCCCGCGCTCCCCGAGTGCAATGCCGCTCCCGTCGAGGAAAGTGGTATCGGGACGCACGCCGATCGCAAGCGCGACGAAATCCCCATGTACCGTACGCCCACTGGAAAGACGTACGCAGATCCCACCATCCTCCTGCTCCTCAAATCCGGCAACGCCATCCCCAAGCGCAAGCTCTACGCCGTGCCTACGCAGCTCATCCTCAAGCAAAGAAATCATATCTGTGTCAAAGATCGGAAGGATATGCGGCATCGCCTCCACCAGAGTAACAGACAGCCCTCGCTCACGCAGATTTTCCGCAAGCTCCACGCCGATGAAGCCGCCGCCGACCACAACAACGCTGCCGCCCGCACCGACAAGGGAACGAATGCGATCCGCATCCTGCACACTGCGCAGCGTCGCAATACGCGGATGATCGATGCCGGGGATTTGCGGACGCAGCGGCTTTGCTCCCGGCGAGAGCAGAAGCGCATCATAACTTTCCGTATATACGCCGTCCGCAGAGCGCACCTCTACGGTACGATTTTCCGTATTCACACGCGTGACTTCACTGCATACACGCACATCGACGTTATACATCCCACGGAACTTCTCAGGAGTTTGGAGGAGCAAGTCCCCCCGTTCAGCGATGACATCGCCCACATAGTACGGAAGCCCACAGTTTGCAAAGGATATATCCTCCCCACGCTCAAAGAGAATGATCTCCGCATGCTCATCCAATCGGCGCAGACGTGCCGCAGCCGTCGCCCCACCTGCTACTCCACCGACAATAATATACTTGCTCACATGAACTCCTCCTTTTATTTGATCACTGTATCTATATATTACGATATAAAGATATTTATGTCAATAAAAAACTGAGCGTACATAAGCACCCTCAGATAAAATCATTTTCTCCTTATAAAACGTATGGTTTTTTGCTATGAGGCTAAAGCCCCAAATCCCCCATCTTTATTTCCTCCACACGGCCATGCTTGATTTCAAAGGCAAAGCCGATGGTCGGGTCTTCCTCAGAGAAGTAGATGTAGTCCTCTCCATACACCATACTCGGTTCACCATAGACGCGGCGCAGCTCCTCCACGGGTGTTCCGATACACACGCCCTTGCCTGATGCGAGGGTGCTGCGCTCCGAGACTTTGACAAGGCGCACAAAGCCGTCAACGAAGTCAAGCGACAGATGATCTCCGTATTCGTATTCGACAACCGATTTCCCCGCATAACGCATGGATCGTTCCGACTCCATCTCAAGTGGGGCTCCATAGAGAGCACGCACATCTGCCTCTGCTGCGCCATAAGCAATATCACCAAGCAGCAGTGACTCGCGGGAAATCCGCGCCGCCGTCCTCTGCTCCTCCGCACGGTGCTGTCGCAGTACCTCAGCCTCGCGCTTTGCCGCATCATCTGCAGAAAGTGTTTTCTCCACGGAGTCGCGGGCAATAGTGATCCTTCTGCCGCCATCACTCTGCGGGGCTGTCACCGCAGAGCGAAACTGATCCACGGCAACACTCGCTGCAATACCTGCAATGACCGCAATTCCAACAAAGGCGGCACACATCCGTATGTTCAAAGATTCTCTCTCCCCTGGAACGTGTTTCCCTTCATACGCTCAAACAGTCCCGCACTCTTCCCCATAGCAGGACACCATTAGCGAATCACACCCATTTTGATCTCATCGACACGGTTGGCCTCAATCTCGAAGACAAATCCGATCGAGGTGTCGCCATTCACAAAGTAGATATACTGGTCACCGTGCATGACATCCGGCTGCCCGTACGCTGCAATCAACGTATTGACATCCGTGCCAACTGCAATATTAGCAGCCGTTTGTACCCCATTTCGAGCGCCGATCTCGACCTGGCGAACGGCACCGTCTACAAAGACGATATCAAAGTCGTTACCGTACTCCCATTCGGTTGACTGTCCGCCGGCATAGATGGGATTATACTTCGTCTCAACCTCACGCGGTGCACCATAGACGCTGCGCACATAGGCCTCGGACGCACCGTACGCAATGCCGCCGACAACCAGTGCATCCTGCGGAATAGCCGCCTCCACCGCTGCACCGCTGATGAGCACAGCTCCCAATGCGATTCCCGCAAGCCGTTTGCTATAGTTCATGATCCACGTCTCCTTTAGCGAAAAACATTCATTATAAACTTTCGATGTTATGGACGATTATAGGAGAAGACGCTGAAAAGCCTCTGAATGAAAGTATTCAGAGGCTTTTCATAGATTGTCTGTGTCAATATAGACCTTATTATCCAATACTTTCAGATGGCTCTCGGTGAGAATGTCCCGCAGCTTTTTGTTCTTTCCGTGTCCTTTCCGCACCTCCGCAAGCGGAATAATGCGCGAAAAAAGCTGCAGCTCAATCCCATTGGCAAAGGGGACTTCGAGCAGGCCCTGCTGTGTTTTCAGGAAACAGGTCGTCAGCTCATATTTTTGCAGACGTTTCAGTTCATTTGCAGACAACGCAGGCTGACCGACACTTTTCAAGTTCATCGAGTTGATCTCGAAATTATCCAAGTAGTTCATATCAATGGCGAGATGCTTCAGATGTGCCTCCTTCATCCCGCGCTCGGTTACAATCATCGCCCGACGTTTATTGTCCGTAACCACCTTGATCGCAGGAATGAAGTCGCGATCATGAGAGAAAATGGCAAAGATATCCGTATCCGGCTCCTCATACACGGCGCGAACAATCGCCGCTGTCATAAAGGTATCGGCACTGTTCTTGCCGAAAAAACAAGGAACATAAGAATAGCTCCCTGCCCATGATGGTTCAGTCTTACCAAATACATCGATCCGAAACAGCTCATGCTTTTTTTGAAGTTCCCTACAGCCCTTGTTAAAAAGTTTCTCTGTAATGTTCTCTGCATCAACGAATACATGTATTTTCACAACGGCTCTCCTCTGCGGCAGGAGAGGTATATACCTTCCTGGATGAACGGAATACGTCTGCTGCCTTCTTTATTCTCTTTCGCCATCCTCCATTCCTTCTTTCTGAGTATAAAAAAAGAACTATTGAACGTTTTTTCATTCAACAGTTCTTTTTCTTTTAGAGAACCGGAGCCAGCTCCTCATCTTCAAGAGTGCCTGCGAGGTCGTGATCCGTAATGGCACAAACTGCCGAATCTGACCAAACATTCTCTGCTGTCTCGATCATGTCAATGACGGAGTAAATCGGCAGAATGATCCCCATGAGCCCGACCGGTGCCCCGATGGATGCCATGAGCGAGAGCGTCAGGAAGTAGCACCCCATCGGTACACCTGCATTGCCAACAGCAGCGAGTACGGAGATCAAGAGCCAGCTCACCATCGTTCCGAGTGACAGCTCCATACCCGCATTCTGCATGACGTAGAGCGAGGTCACAAGGATAAACGCAGCGCAGCCGTTCATGTTGATCGTCGTGCAGATCGGCAGGACGAAGCGCGCGACGGACGGATGTGCACCGAGCCGCTGCTCCGCCGAAGCGAGCGTTACGGGCAGCGTGCCTGCCGAACTCTTTGTAAAGAGCGCAACCGCGACAGCGGGAGCCATCTGACGGAAGACACGCACGGGATTCAAGCCACGCACGGCGAGGAAGAATGGAATCACGACAAAGAACTGAATCAGATTTCCTCCAATGACAACAGCGGTATAGACACCCAGAGATCCGACGATAACGCCCGCCTCAATCTGCGCCGCAAGCTGTGCGGCAAAGGCGAGAATCCCAATGGGCAGCACCGCCAGCAGCCCGCGAATCAGGGTAAAGAGCAGTTCCTGCAAGCCGTGAATGCCCTTTAGGAGCATCTCACGATTCTCCGTTTTTGGCGCAAAGGCGAGTCCAAGCCCCACAGCCGCTGCAACAAGCATAACGGAGAGTACATTGCCCGAGACAAATGGCGCAAGCACATTGTTCGGTACAATGGAAAGGAAGTGATCGTAGTAGGACAGCCCTTCAAGTTTCCCGGGTACAACCGACGCGCCTGCACCGACAACCTCGGTCGGCAGATTCGCAGGTGCGAGCCAAAGGAAGAGTGCAAGCCCCACAGCCGCTGCACACACCGTTGTAAGCAGCGTATAGGTAACAGCGTGTGCAAAGATTCGTCCCGTATCCCGCTTTGTTCCAAGTGCCGCAAGTGTCGTAATCACAGCAAGCGCAATGGTCGGCACGGCAACGAACTGGAACAGGCGCGTGAATACCGTCGCAATAAAGTTAAACAGCTCATTCAGTACAGGTACATTCACCCAACCAAGTATGCCGCCAACGATGAGCGCACCGATCCAAAGCACAACCTGCCGCTTCTGATTGTTCAATTTCGCCGCAGAAAGCGCCGCCTGTGCTTTCTGCTCCACATCATCGTGTACAGGCGCAATATTCTTTTGTTCTGCCATATATAACTCCTTCCAACCCAAAAGCCCACAAAAACATCGCATACATATTATATTACTATGTTAATAAAATATCAAGAAAAAACTGCCGCGAAATTTTCGCGGCAGCCCACTCTCACAATGACTTACGCCTTACCTGCGAGTTTCTTGTAGTTGTTGTAACGCACCTCAGCATCCTTCCGAGTCTTCTCGAAGAGTGCTTCCGCCGCCTCGGGGAAGTTGCTCTTGAGGCTGATGTAACGGTTCTCGCCGAGCAGGAATTCCTGGAACTTCGAGAAGTCCGGCTCTTTGGAGTCGAGTGTGAACGGGTTCTTGCCCGTCTCAATGAGCTGCGGGTTGTAGCGATAGTTCGCCCAATAGCCGCACTCGACGGCAAGTTTGCCCTCAAGCTGTGCACAGCCCATCCCCTTGCGGATACCGTGGTTGATACACGGCGAGTATGCAATGATGAGGGACGGTCCCGGATATGCCTCTGCCTCGCTAATCGCTTTGAGAACCTGATTCTGGTCAGCTCCCATGTCGACCTGTGCAACATAGACGTAGCCGTAGGACATCGCCATCACGCCGAGATCCTTCTTCTTCGTCTTCTTGCCCGTCGCGGCGAACTCTGCAATCGCCGCCGCAGGGGTCGACTTCGACGCCTGTCCACCCGTGTTCGAGTAGACTTCTGTATCAAAGACCATGACGTTGACATCCTCACCCGAAGCAAGCACGTGATCCACGCCGCCGAAGCCGATGTCGTATGCCCAACCGTCGCCGCCGAACACCCACTGCGAACGCTTGACGAAATAGTCATTGTCCTGGTAAATTCGGCAGAGAAGCTCGTCCGTCCCCTTCTCTTTTTCGAGCAACTCACGCAGAAGGTCGGCACGGTCACGCGTCCCCTCACCGCTATTGCGCTTTTCGAGCCAGAGCTGCATTGCTGCCTGAAGTTCGGCAGAGCCCTTCTTCTCCTCGATTGCCTGTGTCACTGCAGCCGCGATGGACTCACGCACCGCCTTCGTACCGAGCAACATACCAAGACCGTACTCAGCATTGTCCTCGAACAGCGAGTTTGCCCATGCAGGACCGTATCCCTTCGGGTTCTTCGTATACGGGATTGCAGGTGCACTTGCGCCCCAGATAGAGGAGCATCCCGTCGCATTTGCAATCATCATACGGTCGCCAAAAAGCTGTGTAACGAGCTTTGCGTACGGCGTTTCACCGCAGCCTGCACACGCACCCGAGAACTCGAAGAGCGGCTGCTCGAACTGCGAGCCGATGACCGTCGTCTTCTTCATCGGGACATTCTTGACCGAAACCTTCTCCGTGTCCACGCCATAGTCAAAGTACTTCTGCGCATCGCGGAGGTTGTCGTCGAGCAACGTCATATCGAGAGCCTTGCCCGGGCAGACCTGCGCACAGTTGCCGCAGCCGAGGCAGTCGAGCGTCGAGACGGCGATCGTGAGGTTCATCCCCTTCGCCGGACGCGACTTCACGGACTGCATCCCCTCGGGAGCTGCCGCAAGCTCCTCGTCCGTCGTCAGAACCGGGCGGATGGTTGCGTGCGGGCAGACGAATGCGCACTGGTTGCACTGGATACACTTTTCCGGACGCCATACGGGGACAGAGATCGCCGTGCCGCGCTTCTCGAATGCCGTACCGCCGACAGGGAACGTGCCATCCTCCATGCTGAGCAGATCGGAGATCTTAAGCTTGTCGCCCTCCTGACGGTTCATGACGTTCTGGACTTTCGTGATGAACTCCGGGATCTTTGTGTTGACCGGAACCTCCTCATCGACAGCATCCTTCCAGTCGGCAGGGACATTTACGCGGTGGAGCGACTCGATGCCGTGGTCGATCGCACCGTTGTTCATGTTGACGACCTTCTCGCCCTTGCTGCCGTAGGACGTAACAACCGCATCCTTGAGGTACTTGACCGCGTCGTCAATGGGAATGATGTTCGCAAGCTTGAAGAACGCCGACTGCATGACCATGTTGAAGCGTCCGCCAAGTCCGAGTTCACGCGCAATGTGGACTGCATCCACCGTATAGAACTGAATGTCATTGGATGCAATGTAGCGGCGCATCGACGCAGGCAGATGCGTGTTCAGCTCCTCATCCGACCAGAACGTATTGAGGAGGAACGTGCCGCCCTTCTTGAGCCCTGCGAGAAGGTCATACTGACGGACATAGGACTGCTGCGAGCAGGAGATGAAGTCCGCCTTGTTGATGAGGTACGGACTAATGATGGGCGACTTACCAAAGCGCAGGTGGCTCATCGTGATACCGCCGGACTTCTTCGAGTCATAGGCAAAATATGCCTGCGCATACATATCTGTCTTGTCGCCGATGATCTTGATCGCGCTCTTGTTCGCGCCGACCGTACCGTCCGAGCCAAGCCCCCAGAACTTGCACGCTGTCGTCCCCGGCTTCGTGAGGTTGACATCGCCGTGGATCGGGGTGAGGCTGCGGTGCGTGACATCATCAACGATACCGAGCGTGAAACCGTGCATCGGCTCGTCCTTCTTCAGCTCCTCGTAAACCGCGAAGACCTGATCCGGAGTCGTGTCCTTGCCGCCGAGACCATAGCGTCCGCCGACAATGACGGGGTTCATCCCCGAGCTATAATATGCCGCCTTGACATCGAGGTAAAGTGGCTCGCCGAGCGATCCAGGCTCCTTCGTGCGGTCGAGAACGGCGACCTTCTGTACCGTCTTCGGGAGATACTTGAAGAAGTGCTCGACTGAGAATGGACGATAGAGATGAACGGAGAGCAGACCGACCTTTTCACCCTGTGCATTGAGGTATTCGGCAACCTCCTCCGCCGTCTGGCAGATCGAGCCCATCGCGATGATGACGCGATCTGCATCGGGTGCACCATAGTAGTCGAAGAGATGGTGCTCACGGCCCGTGATCTTCGCCATCTGCGCCATTGCCTCTTCAACGAGCTCAGGAATGGCATCGTAGTAACGGTTGACCGCCTCGCGTCCCTGGAAATAGATGTCGGGGTTCTGTGCCGTACCGCGTACCGCCGGATGATCCGGGTTGAGTGCACGACGGCGGAACTCATTAACCGCATCCCAGTCAAGAATCTTCGCAAGATCGGCATAGTCCACAACCTCGATCTTCTGAATCTCGTGCGAGGTACGGAAACCGTCAAAGAAGTTGATGAACGGAATGCGCCCCTTGATCGCAACGAGATGCGCAACCGCAGCGAGATCCATGACCTCCTGCACGCTCGACTCTGCGAGCATAGCGACACCCGTCTGGCGTGCCGCCATGACGTCCTGATGGTCACCGAAAATGTTCAGCGAGGATGCTGCGATTGCACGTGCGCTGACATGAAACACTCCCGGCAGGAGCTCGCCCGCGATCTTATACATATTCGGAATCATGAGCAGAAGCCCCTGTGATGCCGTATATGTCGTCGTGAGTGCACCGGCTTGGAGTGAGCCGTGCACTGCACCGGCAGCGCCAGCCTCTGACTGCATTTCGATGAGACGTACCTTCTGTCCGAAGATATTCTTCATTCCTTTTGCAGCAAGGCTGTCAACGTGCTCCGCCATCGGCGAGGACGGCGTGATCGGATAGATCGCCGCCACATCCGTGAAGGCATAGGAGATGTAGCCGGCAGCTGTGTTGCCGTCCATCGTCTTCATTTTCTTGGCCATGTTACTGCTCCCCTCTCAATGGAAATGCGTCCGCATTCCAAAAAAATATTAAAATATAACCACATGAGCAAAGAATTTGTCTCCTCAAATATCTTTTGATAAAAATAATCAAAAAGAATATCTATGGAGGAATACCGATTCAATACTTTCTGTTTATTATACAACGGAACAGAAGGGTTGTAAACAGGATAGGCTTTCTCAGTACCAGGAAAGACGGTGTTTTCTCATTGTTTTTTGTGATAGAAATATCTAGTCATCCTATTAAAAAACGAGCTGTACTTAGCAGCTCGTTTTTCCGAGAAGAGGATGTATGGTCGGTCTTAAATCGCGCACGCGTATAAGGTGCAGAGCCTCGGTCAGATCAATGTCGCGGCGAACTGCCCCCTCCTCATACACATAGATAGGGTGTTCGACCCCGATCTCACTCGCCGGCATGTAGACATACTCACCGGTATTCCGATCACCGAAGATGATGCCACGCAGCAGCTGCGCCTCGCGTATCAAAACATATCCCTCCGCCAGAGCATATAGACAACGGTCGTAGACACACAGACCGCGATAACGACCACACGCATAAATCCGAGCGGATCGCCTTCGTACGGCACAGGCACATTCATGCCAAAGAAACTCGAAATCACGGTTGGAATCGCGAGGATAATCGTGATCGCTGTCAAAAATTTCATCACGAGGTTCAGATTGTTCGAGACAATCGAGGAGAACGTATCCGCGAGCCGTGCAAGGATCGTGCTGTACATCTCCACCATCTCGCGCGCCTGCTTGTTCTCGATAATGACATCTTCGAGCAGATCCTCATCCTCCTCGTACATCTTGAAGATATGATGCACCGAGGTATTCGTGCGCAGACGCATGAGGCGGTCAAGGACTGCACCGTTCGAGCGCAGTGCCGCGTTAAAGTACGTCAATCCCTTTTGCAGCTGCAAAAGGCGCAGGATCTCGCTATTCTTCATATCGTGCCGTAGGCGATCCTCGATCTCTTCGGAGAGCTTGCTGATCTGGCGCAGGTAGCGCAAATAGAACACATCAGACTTGTAGAGGATCTGGAAGAGGAAGCGCGTGCGTTTATAGGTACGGAAAAGCTTCGCCGTCCGCTCGTTGAACTCCGCCATCACGGGCGTTTCCTCAAGACAGACCGTGATGATGTGCTCGTCCGTGAGGATGATTGCGAGCGGCAGTGTGTCGTAGCTGTCCTCGCCACGATAGACGGGTACATTCGTCAGGATCATGACCGAGTCATCCTCGACATCCGTATGCGACCGCTCCTCATCGTCGAGCGCGGAGCGCAGGAAGTCCGGGTCAACCTCCGTGAGGGTACTGACGACCTTCAGCTCGTACGGGGTTGGGTTGACAATGTTGATCCATGCCCCCTTTGTGAGTGTCTTGAGCGACAGCTCCTGCAGAGGCCCTGATTCCATGGATTTATAGATTTGCAGCAATGGTGGACGCTCCTTTCCGACCGCCCTCTCCCGTCACCGCAAAGTGCAGAGGTAAAGAGAGGACGGCATACATATATGGGGGTCGGGCTGCAAAGGTGTATCGTCCATGCTCTTCACTTCCTTTCATAACATTCAAAATGACCGAATGAATTGTAACGCAAAATGCGCCGCTTGTCCAGAGCGGCGCAGAAAATGTTATGGAATCGCTGATAATAATGAAGTCCGTCAGATTGGCGTAGATTTTTTCGTCCGGACAAGGAGGCAAACCGGACGCATAGCAAGGGCTATGTGGAGGATTTGCCGACACAGTGCGGGCAAAAAAGATGCGTCAAGATGGCGCGGCTGAATTTATCAGTGCTTCCTTATACATTAAAGCGGAAGTTCACCACATCGCCGTCGCGCATGACGTACTCCTTGCCCTCCAGACGAACAAGCCCCTTGTCACGCGCCGCAGCCACGCTGCCAAGTGCAACAAGGTCGTCATAGTTTACGATCTCCGCACGAATAAAACCGCGCTCGAAGTCCGTATGAATCTTCCCTGCCGCCTTCGGTGCCGTTGTCCCGCGCGTAATCGTCCATGCACGGCATTCATCTTCCCCTGCCGTGAGAAAGGTCTGCAACCCGAGGAGGGCAAACGCTCCGTGAATGAGACGATCGAGTCCGCTCTCGGACAGCCCCAGATCCTCGAGGAATACCGCAGCCTCCTCCGCGTCGAGCTCGGCGATCTCCTCTTCGAGCCGTGCCGACACCGTCACCACCTGTGCCCCCGTGCGTGCGGCATACTCCTTGACCGTCTGCACGTGCGGGTTCTCCGCGTCTGCTGTTGCTGCCTCATCTTCACCCACATTCGCAATGTAGAGAATCGGCTTGCGGGTGAGGAGGTTCAGGTCGCGCAGCATCGT
Organism: uncultured Selenomonas sp.; assembly: GCA_963555475.1. GTDB lineage: Bacteria > Bacillota > Negativicutes > Selenomonadales > Selenomonadaceae > Centipeda. The sequence goes on along the minus strand of CAUVVR010000003.1, from coordinate 24,364 downwards.
CTGCTCCTCGTCCGTGAGCTCCACTTCGCGTGCCGGCTTCCCTTCATCGAGTGCAGACTTCAGACGCACAAGCGAAGCGTGCTCCGCCTTTGCGTCCTTGCTGCCCGATTTCAGCAGCTTCGTCACCTTCGCCATGCGCTTATCGACTGCTTCAAGATCGGCGAGGCAAAGCTCCGTTTCGATGATATCGATGTCACGCAGCGGGTCGACCGCCCCCTCCACATGGGTGATGTCCGAGCTCTCAAAGCAGCGGACAACGTGTGCTACGGCATCCACCTGGCGGATGTGCTCGAGAAATTTGTTGCCGAGCCCCTCGCCCTTCGATGCGCCCTTCACAAGTCCCGCAATATCGACAAAGCGAACGCTTGCGGGTGTCGTCTTCTTGGAATGGTAGAGATCCGTCAGCACCTTGAGACGCGCATCCGGCACCGCCACCACGCCTACATTCGGCTCAATCGTACAGAACGGATAGTTCGCCGCCTCTGCCCCCGCCTTCGTAATCGCATTGAACAGAGTACTCTTGCCCACGTTTGGCAGCCCCACGATTCCAACCTCAAGATTGCTCACAATAATTCCCTCTTTCACAGACCGAACTCATGCTATATTCTTTCAATATACTCGTTATGTTATAGCAAAAAAAAATGAGAAGGTCAATCATCTCACACCGCTCGCAGCAGGAGAAGCATACATCTTTTCTTATGAGCATACCTGCAAATGTCACAAATGCTACTTCCCTTTTTGAAATCTTGTGTTATAATTTGAAGCAATCAGGGGCATTCCCCTTCACTGTCAATTATCTTCATCATATAGGAGGTCTATCATGGCAATTACAAAAGATATGAGCATCGTCGAGATCGTTCAGACATACCCTGACACCGTCGAGGTTCTGATGAATGCAGGCATGGGCTGCCTCGGCTGCGCGGCTTCGCATTTTGAGAACATCGAGCAGGGTGCAATGGCACATGGCATCGACATCGACGCGCTGATCGAGGCACTGAACGCGACGATCGGCGAGAAATCTGCTGCAGCGCAGTAAAGAAACTGCTGATAAACGCGAAGACCCCCGACCGTGGAGTATTCCATGGTCGGGGGTCTTTTGCTGCATCCCCACAATGATCGCCTTGTAATCAGGAAATCGCCTCAAGCGGAATTACATGCGGCACATCGTATTCATCGACGTAGACTTTTGTCTTGACACGATATACCGTCTCCATCATACGCTCCGTAAAAATCTCCTGCGGCACGCCCTGCGCATACACTTCCCCATTCTTCAGCACGATGATCTCATCGGCAAACTTCGCAGCCAAATCGAGATGATGCAAAGTGACCAGCGTTGTGAATCCATGCTCCTGCGTCAGCTCCTTCAGCAGCGTCAGCAAATTAAACTGTTTATGCAGATCAAGTGCACTGGTGGGCTCATCGAGCAGCAAGACGGAGGGCTCTTTTACGAGCGTCTGGGCAATGAACACGAGCTGCCGCTGTCCACCACTCAGTGCCATGATGCTGCGCGAAGCAAGTTCCTGCATATTCAGCCGCCTCAGCACGTCCTCCGTCGCTCGAATATCTTCTTCTTTGACGCGGAACGACATAGAGCCCATGCGTCCCAGCATGACGACCTCAAAGACACTTAGATTTATTTTGCAGTCGTTGTCCTGCGACAAATAACTCACCGTACTGCTGAGCTCTTCGGACGTATATGCCCCAGCTGATTTGCCGTTGATCTGAATGTCCCCTTTGCCATGCAGAATTCCTATGATCGTTTTCAGCAGCGTCGATTTCCCGGCACCGTTCGTTCCGATCACAGCAGTCAGCTTGCCGGTCTGAGCGACAAAGTCAACTCCTCGCAGGATGTTCTTTTGGGAATCTGAGGAATATCCAAAGGTCAAATTATGAACTTCAATCATTTAAAATAGCTCCTTTTCCTAGTCAGTACCAACGAGAAGAAAAAGGGAACTCCGATAATTGCCGTTACGATGCCAATGGGGAACATCGCACCCGGGATCAGCATCTTACTGCCAATGGAGGCCAGCGACAAGATCACCATCCCGCACACTGCAGAGAGCGGCAAAAAATAGCGCTGATCCTCACCAACCAGCATTCGTGCAATATGCGGCCCGACGATCCCAATAAAGCCAATCGTTCCTACAAAAGAAACGGCAACAGCGGTAATGATTGATATGAACAGAAAAATCTTTACCCGCAGACGCTCGACATTGACCCCCAAGCCGGAGGCTTTTTCATCCCCCAGTTTGAGTGCAGTCAGACGCCAGGATTCGCGCATCATGAGCGGAAGAATCAGAAGCAGTACAACAAAAACAATAGATATGTTCGTCCAGTTTGCTTTTGTGAGACTGCCCATTGTCCAAAACACAATGTTCTGAAGGGCTTCGGGAGTTGCCATATACTGCATCAGAGACTGAAGTGCCTGAAACAGGAACATCATCCCGATACCGGCGAGAATCATTGTTTCAGAGGAAAAGTTTTTGATCTTGTTGATGGAGTATATGAAGAAGCTTGTCAGACATGCAAATACAAACGCACCGAAGGGCACCATAAACTCCCCCAACAGTTCCAGCGAGCCCAGTCCGACCACAACCGCCAGAGAAGCACCAAACCCTGCACCTGCCGATATACCGAGTGTATAGGGACTGGAGAGCGGATTGTCAAGAATCGTCTGCATTCCCGCACCTGCAATCCCCAGGGAGGCACCGACCAGCAGTGCCATGACAGCCGTTGGAAGGCGAATCGACCAGACAATGACATTTGCGCTTTTTGAAGCCTCAGGTGACTGTATTACCGCCAGCCACACATCATGCGGTGTGAGCGAGGCAGGCCCTACAATCACATCGGTCATAAAACTGACTGCGCAAATAAGCAGTCCAAGCAAAATAAAGGTGATTCTGCGGTAACTATGCTTCTTATAGTCAAAATGCCCCGCCATATCTTCCACTATTCCAACCTCTTCCCTACTTCAAGCGCATAAACCACGTTCCGCCATACGAGAACGGAAGGAATTTCTCATAGAATTCCTTGAGTGTCGCCTCCGGGTCAACGTCTGCGAACTCCTCGGGATAAAACGTTTTTGCCAGGTACTCGAATACCGCACAGTCATAGATATCACGCGGCAATCCGTGATGTGTCGAATATACCTGCTTGTTCTTGACCGCTTTCAGCTGCCCCCAGCCATCACGCTGCATAAATGCCTGTAGGAGCTGCTGCGAATGCTCTTCATTCGTTTCAAATCCAAGGCGCATGGAGGTCGCCTTCTTCGGCCAATAGGAGCCGATGATCATAATGATGTCAGGATCCTTCTCTAGGATGAATTCGGGGTTGACAGGCCCCGCCGACTCAACGACATCCTTAGTGATCAGATCCGCACCGCACACCGTTGCCAGTGCCCCCCATGCAACCTTGCTGCTGTATGCAAATCCATACCCCTCGGGCCCCTCGTTGCCCGTCTCAATATAGACGGTCGGTTTCGGCTTGTTGATCTTATTGACACGGTCAACAACCTTGGTCACGCGCTCTGTGTAAAACTGTTTGAGTTCCTCCGCGCGCTCCTCTTTACCCAGTGCCTTGCCGATTGCCTCGATGGAACGCTGATGATTTTCGAGCTTCTCCGCATGATAGTCGATGTAGATGGTCGGTATGCCGGCCGCATCGATCTTCGGTTTCACATCGGACTCGTACTGATCCTTCATATTCAATGGGATAAAGATGACATCCGGATTCAGAGAGATGACCTTTTCCGTGTCAAATGTTTTATCATTTACAGAGCCGATAAGAGGAATTTTTTCGAGCTCCGGAAGATCCGTTTTGAAATGATTCCACATATCAGTACGATATTTACTCAAATAAGGATCAATACCAACAACGAGATTGGCAACATCCTTTCCCGTCAGAGCCGCCATCGTCATGAATGCGCCGCCCGAAGCACTCCACTGCACAACAACACGCTCTGCCGGCTTTTTGAGTATGACCTTCTGTCCTGTGACATCTGTAATCTCAATTGGCTTGTCGTTCTGCGCGACATCCTTTTTTACATCTCCCCCGCCCCCGCAAGCCGTGAGAATCATGCTGACCATCAGAAGAAGTACCGTAACAACGGCAGCCATACGTCTCTTTGTCTGAAACATGAATACACCTCTGTCCTTATTTCTTGAAAACCATACCCCTCAGGAATCGCTGATAAATCCCCCCATCATGTTTTGTTATCGATCCATACAAAAAGCCCCTTTCCCCAACCGGAGAAAACGGGCTGTGAGCTCGACCACACACAAACACAACGCCTGATAAGCTCAGGCATAGTATGCGTGTCATGTTTACAAAATCTCCATCCCCGTCACTCGCAGGTCAGTCGGTGATTGTCAACTAGGCAGTTCTCCTGGCTCCAGTTCATCGTTCCTTTGCGCCTTCCCAAGAAAATCTCTCAGTGACCAAGGACGCTGTGCGTCCTTCTGCAAAGTCGCTCGCTGTTACAGTGGCGTGACCGCTTTGGCTTGTACCAAATTCCCTATTAAGTCAAGGAGTCGCTGATAAAATGAAGTTCGCCGTATTGGTGCAGATTTTTTTCCTATCGAGAAGACAAGCCGGACGCATAGCCAAAGCTATGTGAAGGATTTGTCGATAAAGAGAGTGTGAAAAAGATATGCCAAGACGGTGGTTCTGAATTTATCAGTACTTCCTTAAACACCTAATCCAATCATATGAAATTTTACCCATGATAACATGCGCTTTTTAATGTGTCAATCAAAACATATAACGCTGAAAGAATTGTATTTTCTAACAATGTCGTTCTGTAGTAAATCGCGCGAGTGCAATCGGCTCCTTCGGCTGAATGCGTGCCTTCTCACGCGCGATCGCAATCTGCTGCTCTGTCGTATCAATGCCCGCGAGGTCGGGCAGGAGAAGCCCGCGACGATTGTCCGTCAGGCTCTTGACAATCACACCGTAAGTTTTGGGGTCAAGCTGCGCTGCCGACGCAATCGGTTCGGGTACACTCAATACATCCACGGAGTAGACGAGGCGGTTCAGCTCCCCTTCCTCAATTGGTTCAAAACGGCCGTCATGTGCTGCGGCAGATACAGCGTTGTAGAGAATCTCCTCGGCAAGGCTCTGTTGCGCAGGCACAAACGTCCCAATGCAACCGCGCAGTTTGCCGTATTTCTTGATGGATACAAACGCGCCTGCACGGCTCTCCATCAGTTCCTGCGGCAGTTCTGCGGGAAGCGGCAGATAGGAATGCGTCCGCACAAAATGCTCGACACTCATGCGTGCAAGCCGCACATAATCATCCTCCGCCGCACGCAGTTCGGCAATCGCCCGATCCTCCGCACGCGCGAGCTGCGCCGCGAAGTCATTCGCCTCGTTCCGACCTGTCACGGTGAATGAGGCAACGGCATACCCCACACCAAATGGAGCTTCGTAGCTGTGCAGTGCTACATCCATCGCCGCACGGTCGAGTACACCCGCGAGCACCCACAGTCCGTTCAGCCCACAGTGCCCCGCTGCCTCAGCAAAACTGCCCGGAATCTGCAAGAGCGAGACGAAATCCCCTGTTTTCATGAATGCCGTGCAGAGCTCGTCAAACTCCGCCCCCTCGGGTGCAAAGCCGTTTACACCGCCCTCCATCAGACGGTGTGAGAGGTCGCCGCTCGCAATGCAGAGCGTACGCCGCCCGAGCCGCTCCGCCGTCGCCGCAATCAACTGTCCGAGCAGAACATGTGTATGCGCAGGCAGCCCCGCGATACCGATGCGGACAAATTTGGTCGGCGCATCTCCCAGATATTCACTCAAAAAGAAGAGTGGTATCATCGTCCCGTGGTCAAGCGACGGATGTTTCTCCCCGAGTGTTCCCGCAGGAAGCTCCTTCTCCCCCGCAAAAGCAGAGAGGACGCGCACAAAATCTTCGTCATACGGAATGCCAACGGAGATCTCAGGATGCCCGAATGCGGCAAAGTTTCCCTCCGCTTCCGCGCCCGGCGAGATGTGAAAGAAATCATCGTATGCCGTCGCGTGCGGACTGATGATGACGACGGTATCGGGACGCAGCTCCGCCGCCGCGCACATGACATCATGATACGCTTGAATAGTCGCGGCGATCTCCCGCTCCCGCCCCGCGCCAATCGCAGGAATAATGAGCGGCGGATGCGGCACCTGATATGCGGCAAGGATGGGCATAGACACTCACTCCTCCATAATTTTTGTGCCAATCTGAGGGTCTGTTTTATCAGCGATTCCCTAATCCAACTGTTTTGACTTGCAATTTTTCTGATGCGCTTTTATCTTTTTCATCGCCCAATCATAATGGCTGGAGGTAACGCTTACAAAATATGAGCCAAGTACGCTTCCTCCCACCCATTTATACACATCTTTTGAAAACAATTCTTCATTTGTAAATGTTTCGGCTAACGCTAATACCTCTTTATGCGATTTATGAAACATTTCGGTTGCATCTTCAAGTGATGTATTTTGGTGTTTCTTCCAAAACGCTACATTCATCTCTCCATAAGTCTTCCAGTTATATGGTTCTGGAATAAATGATTTTTCTTCTCCATGTTGATTTGAACACACCCAATTCAACATAAGCCGATGCCATTCATAGAGGTGGATTAGAATATCTCTTAAATTTTTATCTCGTTTCCAATGCGCTTCCTTTTTCTTTTCGTCCTTTGAAAAATCGAACGATGTATTTAATTCTTCCTCAGACATTTTGGACATTCGCGTATTTAGCTTCTCATAGTTTTCCTTGGCAGCGAGCAGCAAATCTTCTTTGGTTCTCGGTCTTGGCATAACATGTTACTCCTTATACAACAAACCCTCCCTCGTTTAGACGGGGGAGGGTTGCCTCACAAGCGGCGTAAAGGCACAACGAACAGCCCTTTTGATAATCAAGATGGTGCGGATGAAGGGGGTCGAACCCATACGCCTTGCGGCACTGGATCCTAAGTCCAGCGCGTCTGCCAGTTCCGCCACATCCGCATGTGATTACTCAGCAAGGGTATTCTATCACGACCACGCGGGGCTGTCAATCCGTGCCTTCGACCACGCGCACACCGCCGCTCGCATCCCCTTCACATCCAGAATCCCGTATGCGAATCCGCGCTGCACAAGCTCCGTCGGCAGGAACTCATCGTATTTGTCGAAAATCGGGATCTCATCGGGATAGAGGAGTTCCATCGGCTCGATGTTTCCCGCCACCTCCTCCGCAAGAATATGAAAGAACTCCGTCGGGGTCACCTTCATCGTGAACTGCATGAAGTAGGGGCGCATGGACTCAAATCCGCGCAGACCGAGCCGCGCACCGCAGCGGATGCGCAGGAATCGCTCAAGTGCAAGAAAAGCATAGCTGCCGAGCCACGGCAGAAGCGCGTACATCTCACCGCCAAGCGGGATGAGCACATCCTCCGCCGCACGTGAGTGCCGTGCTGTATCACGCGCCTGCGTGAGACGTGCGACCGCATTTTTTAGCAGATAGGGCGGAATCAGCTCCTCGCGCAGCACCTGACGCATCCGCTCAAGGATGCGTGTGTGGATATCGCCGGGACACTCGCCGAAGTAGGCGGGCACATTCCCCTTCACCATCTCGCAGTATACGAGGTGACGCTTGCGGTCAACCTCGAGCACACGCCAGACGTGCCCTGCGATCGCAATCTTCTCCCCGACGGGCGGCGGCGTGACAATCGTGCCGATCTCCTGCGACTCGCAGCGGACGGTGTACTCCTCGTTCTCTTGAAAGACGCCGTAGAAGCGGAAGGACTGCACGACGCGCTCCCCCGAAAGTCCCACAATCAGGCCGCCGCGCTCCGTCTTCTGCAGATGTTCCTGCGCGATCAGATGGCACAGGAGTGTACGGTAATCCTCCTGCGTGATGCGGTGAAAGACGTGCAGGGAGAGCACACGATCTGCGAGTGCACGCGGCGAGAGTTCCCCACAGGATGCCGCGACGCTCATCGTCTGATGATAGAGCAGGCTGAACGGCAGACGGTCAAGGCGCGGCGGCTCGACCCAACGCTCCTCAAGATAGAGCTGGATAAGGGCAATCCCCTGCAGCAGCTTCCACGGGATCGTTGCGGGCAGCAGGGCACGCGCCTCGGGTGCATCCTCGCGCACGACGAAGTGCATCTCCTGCGGCTGACCGCGCCGCCCCGTCCGCCCCATGCGCTGGAGGAAGGACGAGACCGTCCACGGCGCGTCGATCTGAAAGGCACGTTCGAGCCGTCCGATATCGATGCCGAGTTCGAGCGTCGCCGTCGTGCACGTTGTAAATAGACTGTCTTCATCCTTCATCCGCGCCTCCGCCGTCTCACGGAATGCGGCGGAGAGATTCCCGTGATGAATGAGGAAACGATCCGGCTCATGCTGTTTCTCACAGTAGGCGCGCAGCGTCGTCGTCACCGCCTCGCACTCCTCACGCGAGTTGACAAAGACGAGGCATTTCTTCCCGCGCGTATGTGCAAAGATATAGCCAAGCCCTGGATCGGCGGCCTCGGGCGGGGTGTCGGTCGGTGCGCCGAGAACATCCGACACGACAATGTCGTCGCGGCCCTCTCCCGCCTGCGTGTCGCGCACATAGAAATGCTCAAGGGAGAGCCGCCACTTGCTCCCCTTTGCCTCGATCTGCGGCACAAGAGTCTTCCGTCCTGTCCCTGCCGCGAGAAAATCCCCCGCACGCTTGGCATCGCCAATGGTCGCCGACAGCCCAATGCGGCGCGGCTGCACGCCCGCGATGCGGGAAAGCCGCTCGATGAGACAGAGCGTCTGCCCGCCGCGATCACCGCGCAGGAGGGAGTGCAGCTCGTCGATCACGACAAAGCGCAGATCGCCGAACAGTTTCGGAATCGCCAGGTGCCGATGCAGGAGCAGTGCCTCAAGCGACTCCGGCGTGATTTGCAGGATGCCCGACGGACGTTTCATCAGACGTGCCTTATGCGTCTGCCCCACATCTCCGTGCCAGTGCCAGACGGGGATGTCCGCCTTGTGGCACAGCTCCGTCAGACGCTCGAACTGATCGTTAATCAGTGCCTTGAGCGGACCGATATAGATACATCCAACCGATGTGGGAGGATTCTCGTGAAAGAGCGTAATAATCGGGAAAAATGCCGCCTCCGTCTTGCCCGCCGCTGTGGATGCTGTCAGGAGCACATGATCGTCCGTCCCAAAGATTGCCTCCGCTGCCGCGATCTGGATGCCACGCAGACTCTGCCATTCCTGCGCGTAGATATAATCACGCACGAAGGGCGCATAGCGGTCGAACACGCTCATAGCTCGAACTCCGCGAACTGTGCGCTGATCTCTGCGCCCTCCACCTCATTCTGTGCGTAGGAAAACTCCTCCGAACCGAGCAAATCGGCGATTTTCAATGTCGGATTTTGATAGATAATGTCGAGCACCTGAATAAAGTCACGGATGACCTCACGCGGTGTGATATGTGTGTCCGCACCGATCCGTCCGAACTCGATGCGAATGAAGTCCGCGAGATCGCCCTGCGTGACAATCTGTGCATATCCATAGAGCTCCGCATGGATGGCGGCAAGCTTTTCGATAAGCACGAGCATCTCCTCATGCGTAAGCGGCGCGAGCCGTATCACGGGCGAGAGCAGGTCACGGTGCTCCCCTGCAAATCGCCCCTCGGCGAGCCGTGAGCGCAGAGCCTCATAGCTGTAGACCCCGCGCCGCGTATCCTCCATGCAGGCGGGTGTACCGCAGAGAATCATTCCGAGATACTGTGCACGTCCCTGCATCGCATCGTTATACATCGTTAGGATCTTCTCGTAGTTGTACTGGCGCGTGACCGCGTGCGGGATCTTGTAGATGTTCACGAGTTCGTCGATGAGGATGAGCATCCCTGCATAGCCCGCTTGGCGAAGGAATGCGGCAAAGAGTTTCAGATACTCGTACCAGTCATCGTCCGTGATGATGATGTTCACACCGAGATCGTGCCGCGCCTCGGTCTTCGTCGTATACTCCCCGCGAAACCAGCGTGCAACCTGCGCCCGCTTCTCATCATCGCCGTCCCGATAGGCATGATAGTAGAGCGTCAAAAGTCGCGTAAAGTCAAACCCATGCACGAGATCGTTCAGCCCGTAGATGATGGAGGCAATCCGTCGGTCAACAGCAGCGGGAAAATCGGGGTGCTCGGGAGCGATACCGTCCTCCGTCACGATTTCCTGCTGTACACGGCTGATCCAACGGTCAAGGATGAGCGTGAGTGCCCCGCCCTCGGGTGTTGTCTTCGTCGCCATATTGCGGATGAGCTCGCGGTACGTCGCGAGTCCCTGTCCACGCGTCCCCTGCAGGCGTCGCTCGGGCGAGAGGTCGGCATCCACCACAACGAAATTCTTTGCCATCACATAGCTGCGGATCGTCTGCAAAAGGAAGCTCTTTCCGCTGCCGTAGCGTCCAACGATAAAGCGGAACGAGGCCCCGCCGCCCTCGATCATCTCCACATCGGAGAGCAGTGCCTCGATCTCGCTGCGCCGTCCGACGGTGATGTACGGGAGGCCGATGCGCGGCACAACACCGCCCTTGAGCGCATTCACGAGTGTCTGGGCAATGCGGCGCGGGATTTTCTTCGGTTCATTCGCAGCCATGCAGATACCTTTCTATCAGTTCGTCCTGATAATCGGGAACAACGGCGGGCGGATCGCCCTCAATCACCGTGTCCGCAAAATCATCGTACAGTTTTTCGTTGATGCCGTCGACGAGGACGGAGAGCATCCGCCCCTCCGTGCGCACCCACGCAAGATCACCGTCACCAAGGAGTGTGCGGAGCAGGCGAAGCTCCGACGCATCCAGACCATTGATATCCCCTGCCCCCTCTGTCGTCACAGGAGCGGCGGACAGCGTATCCTCAGAGGATGACGGAAGAACGACAGGCGAAGGCTCACAAACGGACATCATAGGAGGCTCTTCCTCCTCCACGATCAGCCGCTCCTGCGTCACATCGGCATCCGCACGAATGCGCGCAAGCTGCGAAAAGTCAAGTTGGACACGCCGCGCCTCTGCCGCCCTCTGCTCCGCAAAAAAGGCGGTGATCTCCTCATCAATTATTTTTGCCTGCCATTTTTTCAGCTTTGGCGGCTGGATCGCTGTGATTCCAAAATGTACACGCAGTCCGGCATCCACACCGCGCAAAAACACGCCCAGACGCTGTGCCGCACGTTCGGGACGCTCATACGAGTGCAGCGTCCAGTACCCGCTCACGCACTCATAGCGGCGCAGAGGATGCACCTCATAGACGCGATCCGGCTCCTCCTTAGGCGGCTGAAATACCGCAGAGGAAAAGAGACGAACGGGCGCAGTCTGCTCCACGGCAATCAAATCGTCAAAGAAACTGATCTGACGATGCTTCTCATAGTACTCCGCAGCGCGATCCAGCACGCGGAGCGCGACTGCATTCACCTCCGCCGTATGAGTACGGTAGAGCTTCGAGCGTTCCAGACGATAGGAGGAGAGAGCGCAGACCGCCGCCATCGTTTCCTCTGTCGTATGCTCCGTGCGATGAAGCACCGTACAGATGGCATCATCCTGTTCCCGATACGAGAGGGCAGTCCCACGCCATGTAATTAGTTTGGAATCAAGCCCATAGTAGATAACGAACTCATCTTCCCAATGCACAATATAGTGACCGATCTGCGGGTCAAGCGCACGATATGCCTCACAGAAGGAATGCAGCTTCTCATAGCCATCCTGTGCATCCCTGCACCCGATGAGATGCAGAAGTTCATAGACGTAGAGAGACGCGTAGGACATCCCCCGCTTCTCGACCCGTCCCTGCCGCACCGCCGTCCGCCATGTGAAATAGCCGCGCAGCTGCGCATCTGAGAGCGAGTCATACGTTGGAAAATACTGGTTGACCGTGCCGTTGTATACGTAGTTGTCCTCGTAGGCCGTCATCAGCCGCGCCTGCTTCACAAAGAGCTCCGCGCGCGACTGCCAAGCGTCGCGTGTCGTCGTGACAAGCGAACGCATCGCACGCAGCAGCTTCGGCGTCGGTGGTTTTGGCGTAGGGGCGGGCGCGTTCGGAATCGCCTCGTCGCGATAGATCATCCGCAGTACGCGCTGTACTGCTCCCAATTTCCCCTTTCCACCCATCACACACCTCCGTCCATCTGTTCGATTCCTTCCTCTATTTTACTACGAATCCCCAAAATAGCAAGGACGCAATCCCGCATTTGCACAAGAAAATACGCCTCCCGCCGGGCAGCAGGAGGCGTATTTTCGATAGAGAGAAAGAAATGTAGGGAATGTATGTGAATTCTGCGGAAGGGAAGACCGCAGAATACGCATCGAAAGTCAGAGAAGGCGAACGCATATCTGCACTCTTAGTATCTCTTGCTTTCATGGATAATATAACGGAACCGACTTAGAGCGCGTTGTGAAGGGCGTTAATGTTCGATTAGCTTAGCAGTAAACTGTCATTAGCGAGTTCGCTGCCCGCCGCCTGCTCGAACATCGATAGGAGGTCGCGTGTGGTGAGCCCCTGCTTTTTCTCCTGCGGCACATCGAAGAGGATGCGTCCCTCGTGCAGCATGATGAGGCGGTTGCCGTAGCGCAGTGCGTCCTTCATGTTGTGGGTAATCATGAGGGTCGTGAGCTGATCCTCCGTCACGATCTGCTCGGTCAGCTCGAGCACCTTCGCCGCCGTCTTGGGGTCGAGTGCCGCCGTGTGCTCATCGAGGAGCAGGAGATTCGGCTTCACAAGCGTCGCCATAAGAAGGGTCAGTGCCTGTCGCTGTCCACCCGAGAGCAGCCCCACACGCGAGGAGAGACGCTCTTCAAGCCCGAGTTTCAGACGCGCAAGCTTCTCGCGAAACACGTCGCGCATCTCGCTCGTCGAGCCCCAACGCAGCGTTGGTGTCTGCCCACGCCGCGCAGCGATCGCAAGGTTCTCCTCGATCATCATGCGTGCCGCCGTCCCCATCATCGGATCTTGGAAGACGCGCCCGATGAACTTCGCGCGGCGATGTTCCGGCCACTTCGTTATATCCTCGCCCGCAATCAAAATCTTGCCCGTATCCACCGCGATCGCGCCCGCAATCGCGTTCATCAGTGTGGACTTGCCCGCACCATTGCCGCCGATCACCGTGACGAAATCGCCTGGTTTCAGGTGAAGCGTAATGCCCGAAAGAGCCTTCTTCTCCGTGATCGTGCCCGGATTGAACGTCTTTTTGATGTCCTCTATGTGCAGCATTACTCTGCCCCCTTCTTCATTGCATGGTATTTCGACTGAATGAGAGGAAGTGAGAGCGCGATTGCCACGAGTATCGCCGTAAAGAGCTTGAGATCATTCGGCGGCATACCGAGCTGGAGGACAACGGCAATGACTGCACGGTAGACGACAGAGCCGAGCACAACGGAGATCAGCCAGTTCTTAAAGCTGCGCGTGCCGAAGAGCACCTCGCCGATGATCACAGACGCAAGACCGATAACGATCGTGCCCGTCCCCATGCCGACATCGGCAAAACCGTTGCTCTGTGCGACCAGTGCGCCGCAGATGGCGACCATGCCGTTCGACAGCAGAAGCCCGAGGACGATCATCACGTCCGTATTGACACCGTTTGCACGAATCATATGCGGATTCGCACCCGTCGCACGGATGGCAGTCCCCAGCTCCGTACCGAAGAACCAGTACGTGAGCAGGATTGCAAGCACAACGACAACCGTGCCGATGAGGAGGATATTCGTCGCCGCATCCAGTCCCCAGATATTCCACTCCGTGAACAGTGTTTCCTGCTGCAGGAGCGGCAGATTCGCCTTGCCCATGACACGCAGATTGATGGAGTACAGCCCGATCATCGTCAAAATGCCCGCGAGCAATGCGGGGATCTTGAGCTTCGTACAGAAAAAGCCTGTGACAATGCCCGAGACACATCCTGCCGCACAAGCAGCGAGAATTGCCGTCAGCGGCGTATAGCCCGCAACAAGCATGGAGGCGGCAACAGCAGCTCCCAGCGGAAAGCTCCCCTCGACCGTCAGATCGGCAATATCCAAAACGCGATAAGTCAGATAGACACCGAGCGCATAGAGTCCCCACAGGACACCCTGCGCCGCCGTCGCAATGACGAGATCCATAACGTCACTCCTCAATTTCAGTAAAAAAGCGGACACGCTGCGTGCCCGCTCCGCTGTGTTCAACCATTCTCACGGCACAATCGTCGCGCCGTTCAGTACATCGGCAGGAATCGTCAGACCAATTTTCTCCGCATTTTTCTTGTTGATGACAACCACGAGATCATGTGCCGTCTCAATCTTCATATCCGATGGCTTCGCCTTACCCGCAAGAATATCCGCCGCCATTTCGCCCGTCTGGACACCGAGCTTGTAGTAGTCAATCCCCTTGGTTGCAAGCGCTCCGGCAGTAACGCCGCCGACATAGCCGCAGATCACGCCTTTTCCCGCAGGGTCAGTAACGCTTGTGAGCGTCGGCATCGCCGATGCAATCACATTATCCGTCGGCTCGTAGAACACATCCACCTCGTTCACAATGCTCTGTGCAGCCTGCTGGATATCGTTGACCGTCGAGATGGTCGCGACACGCACGGTCAGCCCCTTCGATTCGGCATATTCCTTCATCGCCTTGACCTGAATCTCCGAGTTGATCTCGCTTGAGGAGTAAATCGTGCCGATCGTCTTTGCATTCGGATAGAGCTTCATGAGAAGATCGATCTGCTCGGCAATCGGGGTGAGATCACTTGTCCCCGTGACGTTTCCGCCGGGTGCATCGTTCGACTTTACAACCTTCGCACTCACATAATCCGTGACCGCCGTACCGACAATGGGGATATCCTTCGTTGCATTTGCCGCCGACTGCACCGCCGGTGTTGCAATCGCGCAGATGAGGTCCACCTTGTCGCTGATAAAACGCTGCACAATGTTCTGAAGGTTCGACTGATCCGCCTGTGCATTCTGGCGGTCAATCGTTAGGTTCTTCCCCTCCTCGTAGCCGCGCGCCTTGAGTCCGTCCACAAATCCGCGATTTGCATCATCGAGCGAGCTGTGCTCCACGAGCTGGACAATTCCAACCTTGTAGGTCTTGTCCCCCTTCGCCGTCTGCTCCCCGCATCCTGCCGACACCAGAATTCCGAGGGCAGCGATGCCGAGCGCGGCGCATTTTGCGAGTTTTGTTATCTGCATCGAATCCCCACCTTTTCTATATTAGTCCACCAGAGTGGCATTCTTCAGCACATCCTCCGGAATCGTCAGTCCGAGTTTCGCCGCGCCCCCCTTGCTGATGATGAGCGAGAGATCACGCGCCGTCTCGATCGGCATATCCGCAGGTTTCTTCTTGCCCTCAAGGATGTCCGCCGCCATGTCGCCCGTCTGAACGCCAAGCTTGTAGTAGTCAATGCCATAGGTCGCGAGACAGCCGCCCGTCACCATGAACGGCTCGGCGCAGATCACTGCCTTGCCCGCTGCATCCGTCACACCGACGAGCGTCGGGATCGAGGAGGAGATGACATTGTCTGTCGGCTCGTAGAACACATCCACATCATTGACAAGACTCTGTGCCGCCTGTGGGATGTCGTTGACGGTCGAGACTGTCGCCGAACGTACCTTAAGCCCCTTCGATTCGGCATACTCCGTCATCGCCTTGATCTGGATCTCGGAGTTGACCTCACTCGAGGAGTAGATCGTACCGATTGTCTTCGCATTTGGATAGAGCTTGATGAGCAGATCGATCTGCTCCTTGATCGGGTTGAGATCGCTCGTCCCCGTGATGTTTGCCCCCGGCTTCTCATTCGTCTGCGCGAGTTTTGCACTCACATAGTCGGTGATCGCCGTACCGACGATGGGAATGTCCTTCGTTGCGTTCGCCACGGACTGCGCCGCCGGTGTTGCGATCGCACAGATGAGATCCACCTTGTCACTGACGAAACGCTGCGCGATGTTCTGGAGGTTCGACTGATCCGCCTGTGCATTCTGGCGATCAATCGTGAGATTCTTGCCCTCTTCATAGCCGCGCGCCTTAAGTCCATCCACGAACCCACGATTCGCCGCATCGAGAGCATTGTGCTCAACCAGCTGGACAATGCCGATCTTATACGACTTCTCACCGCTTGCCTTCTGATCGCCGCCGCAGCCCGCCATCATGCCGAGCCCAAGCACTGCGATGCCAAGAGCGATGCCTTTCATAGCCGTTGTCATCCGCATCGAAATCCCACCTTTTCTATTATTCTAATTATGCAATACTTTTTTATTATACATGGACATCATCAAAAAAGCTAGTATTCATACAATGAAAAATACGAAAGGACTGCTCTGAGAAGCGAAAAACTTCCCAAAGCAGCCCTTGTCTTATGACGTTTGTCCTTCTTTTAAGAGATCCTCAAGCGTATGCCATGCAAGCACCGCACATTTCACGCGTGCCGGCATATTCGAGATATTCTTGAGCGCAATGGCTTCATCCAGCTCCTCAAGAGCACTGTCATCTGTCACCTCGCGTTTGATCATCGCGGTGAAGAGCTGGGCAAGCCTGTGCGCCTCCTCGACCGTCTTGCCGCGCATTAGGTCGATCATGATGTCTGTGCTCGCCTGCGAGATTGCACAGCCAACACCTGTAAAGCCGGCATTCTTTATAACACCGTCCGCAATCTCAAGCTCAAGCGTGATCTCATCACCGCAGCTTGGATTGTGCCCGCGCTCGCGCATCGTCGCAGTGGCAAGTGCTCCCTTGTTCTCGGGTGCACGGCTGTGCTCGCCGATGACCTCCGTATAGAGATCGCTGAGTGCCGATCCCTCAGTCGCCATAGCCGAGCACCCCCCGTACCTTTTTCAGGGCCTCGATGAACTGATCGATGTCCTCGTGTGTGTTGTAGAGGTAAAAACTCGCACGGCAGGTCGCATTCTGCCCGAGATAGCGCATGAGCGGCTGTGCACAGTGATGCCCCGCGCGGATGGCAACACCGTAGCTGTCGAGAATCGACGCAACGTCATGCGGGTGTACGTCCTTCACGTTGAACGTGATGATGCCCGTCTTATTGTCGCGCGTACTGTCACAGCCGTAGAGCTCCACAAAGGGAAGTTCGCGCAGCTTCGGCAGCGCGTAGGAAATGAGATCACGCTCGATCGTTTCGATGCGGTCAAATCCGACCTTTTCGAGATAGTCGATCGCCGCGATCAGCCCCGATGCACCGCTGACGTTCTGCGTGCCCGCCTCGAACTTTGCGGGCAACTCTGCAAAGGTTGTCTCCTGCTCGCCAACGTAGTCAATCATATCGCCGCCAAAGAGAAACGGCGGCATCGCGTCGAGGATGTCATACTTCCCATAGAGCACGCCGATCCCCATCGGCGAGAGCATCTTGTGCCCCGAGAATGCGAAGAAATCCGCATCCATCGCCTGCACATCCACCGCAATATGTGGAACGCTCTGTGAGCCGTCCACGACGATCACCGCCCCGACCGCATGAGCGCGGTCGGCAATCGTACGCACATCGTTGACAAGACCGAGCACATTCGACACATGTGTCACAGCGACGATTTTCGTCTTTTCCGTGATCTGTGCCGTAATATCCTCTGCCGATAGGTTGCCGTCCTCCGCAAGATAGATGTACTTGAGCGTCGCACCACGCGCCTTTGCAACGAACTGCCACGGAACAATATTGCTGTGATGCTCCGAGATGGTGATAACAATCTCATCGCCCTCGCGGATATTTGCGCGTCCGTAGCTGTATGCGACGAGATTCAGCGCCTCCGTCGCATTCTTCGTAAAGATGATCTCCTCAGGGCGTGCCGCACCAATGAACTGCTGCGTCCGCACACGCGCGGTCTCATAGATATCCGTCGCCTTTACCGACAGCTCGTATGCCCCCCGATGCGGATTTGCGTTGCAGTAGGTGCAGTAGTCGGCGACCGCCTTGATGACTGCCTCCGGCTTCTGCGTCGTTGCGCCGTTGTCCAGGTAAACAATGGGCCGACCGTTCATCTTCGTCTGCAGGATCGGAAAATCCTGCAAATACTCGTTATTCCTGCGTTCCACCCAAAAGTCTCCTCTCAAGGTAGCTGCCGATCTCCGCACGCAGCTCTTCGCTCTCAATGCGTGCCAGTACCGGCTCAAAGGATGCCTCGACAATCAGCTGCTGCGCCGCACGCTCGTCAAGCCCTCGGCTCATCAGATAAAAGAGCTTGTCCTCGTCCATCCGCCCGATGCTGACCGCGTGATGGCCGTCCACATCGCCCTCATGTGAGAGCATGAGCGGAACACTGCGGTTGCGTGCATGGGGCGAGAGAATCGTGACCTCCTCGTCCTCCTTGCCGACCGAGCCGCGCGCCCCCTGAACAAAGTCCAGTGTCCCGCGGAACGTCTTGACACTATGGTCCAACAGAGCACCGCGCACCTGCATATTCGCGTCTGTACGGCGGCCTTCCTGACGGATGATATAGTTGAGGTCGATCTTGCGCTCCTCATCGCCAAAGTACAGCCCCCAGACATCCGCGCGCGCCTCATCGCCCGCGAGCGTCACGCGCAGTTCCGATGCCGTATGTGCCGCCCCTGCCTCGACAAGCGTACAGGAGAACAGACCCCCGCGTGCCACATTCGCATGGATGCGGCTCGCGGCAGGCGCATCCGTCGGCGCAAACTGGATGTAGACAAGCGAGAGCTCTGCGCCCTCGGCAACATCCACATAGATCTCCTGCGCCCCGTTTTCGCGCAGCTCCACAATATGTTTTGAACGCTCGCCCGCAGCGACGGAGAGCCTGATCTCATCTCTTGTATCCGCAAGCCCCGCAGGCACGGGGAGATCATTGACCCCGAGCCAGCGCCATGTCGGCATGGGGATACGGCTGAACACGTCCTGCATTGCCATCACCCCATCGTTCCTTCGAATTCAATATTGACCAAGTTGTTCATCTCAACCGCATACTCAAGCGGCAGTTCCTTCGCGATCGGCTCGACAAAGCCGCGTACAATCATCGCACGCGCCTCCTCCTCGTCGATCCCACGGCTCATCAGATAGAAAATCGCCTCGTCGCTGATCCGCCCGATCTTCGCCTCGTGTCCGATGTCCACCGCATCGCACGCGACATCCATCACGGGGAGCGTATCGCTGCGCGACTCCGCATCTAGCATCAGCGACTCGCAGTTGACCGAGCACTTTGCCCCGACCGCACGCGGCGTGACCTTGACCCCACTGCGGTAGATTGCGACACCGCCCGACTTCGAAATCGAGCGCGTGCTGATATTCGCCGACGTATTCGGCGCGTCAAAGATCACCGTCGCGCCCGTGTCCAGCTCCTGCCCCTTCGAGGCGAACGTGACCCCCGTGAACTCACAGGTCGCATTCTCCCCCTGCAGAATGCTCGTCGGGTAGAGCATCGAGACGTGCGAGCCAAACGAGCCGGATACCCACTCGACCGCACCGTCCTTCTCCACCTTCACACGCTTCGTGTTGAGGTTCATCATATTGCGCGACCAGTTCTCGATCGTCGAGTAGCGCAGCCGTGCCCCCTCCTTGACAAACAGCTCGACACAGCCCGCATGGAGATTCGTCACATTGTATTTCGGCGCAGAGCACCCCTCGATGAAATGTAGGCTCGCGCCCTTCTCCACAATGATAAGCGTGTGCTCGAACTGCCCTGCCCCCGCCGCATTCAGTCGGAAATAGGACTGCAGCGGGATATCCACCTTGATCCCCTCGGGTACATAGACGAACGAGCCGCCCGACCAGACTGCACCGTGCAGCGCAGCGAACTTATGCGCCTTCGGCGGCACAAGCGTCATGAAATACTGCTGAACGATGTCACCGTACTCCTGCAGCGCCGTCTCCATGTCCGTATACACAACGCCCTGCTCCACGAGCGACTCTTGAATCGAGTGGTAGACCACCTCGGAGTCGTACTGTGCGCCAACCCCTGCGAGCGACGTTTTTTCTGCCTCGGGGATGCCCAGACGGTCAAACGTGTCCTTGATGTCCTCGGGCACCTCGTTCCAGTCCCCGACCATCTTCGCATCGGGGCGCACATAGGTCACGATCTCATCCATATTCAGCTCGGAGAGATCAGGCCCCCATGCAGGCATTGGCATCGCGTGGTAAACGTCCAGTGATTTCAAACGAAAATCGAGCATCCACTTCGGATCATTCTTCTTCTCCGAAATGTCGCGGATAATCTCCTCCGTCAGCCCCGACTTCGACTTATACGCCGAGCGATCTTCATTGGTAATATCGTAAATCGTCCGCTCAATGTCGGCGACCTGCGTCTTTTTCTTTGGTACAAAATCCCCCATTCGGCTCACCCCACTTGATCCTGCGCCGCAAGGATATTGGCAAAACCTTCCTTGTTGATCTGCTGAATAAGCTCTGCACCGCCCTCGCGCACAATCTTCCCCTGCGCGACCACGTGCACACGATCCACCTTCAGCTTATCAAGAATACGCGCGTTATGGGTAATGATGAGACAGGAATTCTCCGCTGTATGGAATTTTGACACACCCTCGGACACAATCTGTACGGCATCCACATCAAGCCCCGAATCGGTCTCGTCAAGCAGTGCCAACTTCGGCTGGAGCATGAGCAGCTGCAGCACCTCACTGCGCTTCTTCTCGCCGCCCGAGAATCCCACATTGAGATAACGCTGTGCATAGCTCGGGTCAATCTTCAGCTCTGCCATCATCGCATTCAGCTCCTTGCGGAACGACATGAGCTTCACCTTCTCGCCCGTCATCATCTGACGTGCCGTGCGGATCATATTCTCCACCGTGATGCCGGGGATCTCCTCCGGCGTCTGGAATGCGAGGAAGAGTCCGCGCCGCGCACGCTCAAACGCACGCAGTTCACCGATGTCCTCCCCCTCAAGCACAAGGCTGCCGCCCGTCATCTCATACTTCGGATGTCCCATAATGACATTCATCAGCGTTGACTTACCCGAGCCGTTCGGCCCGAGGATAACATGCACCTCGCCCTTACGAACGGTGAGATCAAGCCCCTTTAGAATCTCCTTGCCCTCCACGCCCGCATGAAGATCCTTTATTTGCAGCAATACATCTGCCATAGCAAACTCTCCTTAAAATAATCTGTTGTTTAATCCTTACAAAATTACTCGGGATTCACATTTTCATCATTGTATTTGCTTTCATATAAAAAGTCAATAACCTAGAACACGATCTATAAACAAAACAAATAATTGAGATTTCTTTTCAAAAAAAAGACTGTTGCAGGAGCTACGTTCTCCGTACAACAGTCCTTGCTATTAGCGCAATTCCTTAAAATGCTTCCTCAAAATTCGCTTCCCGATATAGATTCCGATGAAACCCCCGAGAAAGGCAATTCCCATACCGGCAGCGAGGAAAATCCCTGTGCTGTGCTCCACGAACTTCTGAATCCGCTCCATATCCATGCCCGCCTCCTGCCAGCGGACCATCTCCTGCTCGAGGAAGAAGAGGAGCGGGATCGCGCCGCCGAAGACGTACGCCGCCTGTATCAGCCCATAGCCCGCCGCAAGCAGGGGCACGCGCTGCCCAACCTGCCGCACGAGCACGTCCACGACGAATGAGACCGCCGTCACCGAGCCGACAAACGGCACATACATCATCCCCGAGAAGCCCGCAAAGAGTGCCGTGCTGATCGCAACAAAAAGGGTAATCGCACCGAACTTCGGAATCTTCTTCACGACGAACAGGAACACCGTCCCGAGCAGCACGCCGATGAGCGCGGGGCTCAGCGCGTGCATCGCCGGCGAGAGCAGCACAGTGAGTGCGCCGATGCCCAGCACGAGCACACCGTACAGTGCCGAGAGTATACCGATCAGGACAAAGTCGCTGATTTTCCAAGCATTCATGATGTTTTTCCTCCAATGGATCGTTATCTGATACGCTCACGGAAGAGCCGCTCAAGTACGGCTGCGTCCCGCAGTGCAAAATCCTCTGCAATCCGCCCATCCTCGAGGAGAATGACGCGGTTGCACGAATTCATGATGAACTCGTAGTCATGCGTAATGATGATGGCGGCATTCTCCGCCCCCGTAAATTCATCAATGAGCGTGCAGACCGTCCGCATATTACCGTAGTCCAACCCGCTCGTCGGCTCATCGAAAATACCGATGCGCTTGTGCAGAAGACAGGCGGCAGCAATCACAAGCCGCTGCTTCTGCCCCATCGACAGCCGCATCGGATGCTCGTCGATCAGCGGCAGCAGGCGGAACTGCGCAAGCACCGTACGAATACGCGCATCGATGTCCTCTGCCTCCTCATTGCCGAGCAGAAGATCATTGTATAGGCTTGAGCCGAAGATCTGAAAATCCACATTCTGCATCACATAGCTGACCGCCGTATAGCGTCTGCGTGCGGCAAGAGCCGCTCCGCTGACGCAGAGACGACCGCCGCGCTCCCGCAGCAGCCCGCAGATGATTTTCGCGAGCGTACTCTTTCCGCAGCCGTTATGCCCGAGGAGCGCGATACGGTCACCCGCCCGTACAGAGAGCGAGACATCGCGCAGGACATCCTGCCCGCGCACATAGCCAAACGAAATATGTTCGAGTGACAGCAGCTCTGTACCGCCCATTGCAGGAGCAACGTCCTCACACGCTGCACGCGTATGGAAAAGGTCGAAGCCGCGTATGCCGAACGCATTCAGTGCCTCGTTGTCGAGTGCATTCATCTCCGCACCGCAATAGCGGCGCACAATCGTCCCATGCTCCATTATGATGAGTTGGTCGCATACGCCGTGCAGATAGTAGAGACGATGCTCCGCCACCACAATCGTATAGCCGCGCTCCTTCAGTTCCTCAATCGTACGGCGGAGAAGTGCGATCGACGGATAGTCCAGATTTGCCGACGGCTCGTCCAACAGCAGAATCTTGCACTCCAGCATCAGTGCCGAGGCAATCGCAATCTTCTGCTTCTCCCCGCCCGACAGCTCCGAGAACTTCCGTCCAAGAAAACGCTCAAGCGAAAGTGTCTCCACGACAGAGCGCAGCCGCCGCTCGATCTCATCACGCGGCACACCAAAGTTTTCACAGCCAAACACGAGGTCGGACAGCACATCGAGCGTAAAGAACTGATTGTCGGGATTCTGGAACACCGTCGCCGCAATCCGCGAAATATCCCCAATGCGGAGATTCTGCACATCCTGTCCGGCGAGGAGAACCTTCCCCTCCGCAGAGCCCTCGTAGAAGCCGGGACAGAGACCATTGATGCGGCGCAGGAGCGTTGACTTCCCGCAGCCGCTCTCCCCCGCGATCACGATCACCTCGCCTTCCCCTGCCGTGCAGGAGTTCCCGCTGATGCTCCGCTGCGCCCTGTCCTGATATTGAAAGCCTACATTCTGTAACTCAATCATAGCGCATACCCTCAAACAACGGTAAGACAGAGCGCAAAGGCAAGCGGCGCAAGGAAGATCATCGCCCAATCCTTGCCGCCCATGCGGACATCGAAATAGGACGTGCGCGTCCTGCTGTATTCATAGCCCTTGACGAGTGCCGCTCCCGAGAACTCCTCCGTGATCTTCTCACTGCGAAACAGCATCGGCACAACAAAATACTCGATCGCCTTCATCGGATGACGCATGACATAGCCGAGCGACACAGGAATCCCCTTGAGACGCATTGCATCCACAATCACGCGAAAATCGTCCTTCATCGTAGGCAGATAGCGGATCATCACCACAATGCTGAGAATGATGCCCCGATGCAGACGCAGACGCGAGAGTGCCGTCGTGATCTCCGCGATATTCGTGCTCTTCTTGAGCGCGATGCCGAGCACGACGAACGGATAGATGCGCAGTGCGATAAAGGCAATTAGCTGCGGCACGAGAATCGCCCCACGCGGCAGATCCGTGCCGCGCAGCAGCTCCGCCCCATATTGGAGCACAAGCAGCGCGAGAAAGCCGAGGATAAACTTCACCGTCTGCACCGCACTGCCAACCGTCGCAAAGACAAGAATCGAGAGTACAAAGGACAAAATCAGCACCTCCTGCCGCCCCGAGAAGATCAGAACGCACATGAGCAGCAGATTCAGATATAACATCGTCCGAAAATCGAACGGCTTTGATGATGTGGTCAGTATGGTCACCCTTTCAGACGATAAAAGCCTCCCCTGCCGCAGCGGGGGAGACTTTCCTCTATCCTAGCTTCCCCCGCCGAGGCGGGGCCTGTGCGCGGAACGCGTAGAAGTGCCGAACGCAGTGAGGCGATAGGGGCACCTCTGCCTCATGTACATCTCTCACGTTAGAAACACTCCACCGTTCAAAGCGCCCCTTCCACCACTCCGCGGTCCCCCTCCCCCGTTTTGACGGGGGAGGCTAGGATTATTGGCATCTTAGCTTCCCCCGCCGAGGCGGGGGAAGTGCCGAACGCAGTGAGGCGATAGGGGCGCCTCTGCCTCATGTACATCTCTCACGTTAGAAACACTCCACCGTTCAAAGCGCCC
>CAUVVR010000002.1:0-181097 GCA_963555475.1 uncultured Selenomonas sp. | reverse complement strand
TTATAATACCCCCAAAAGTTAGTTTTCCTAAGTCTAACTTTTGGGGGTCAGGTCAGAAAACTTCGTGCAACAGCCCTTTGTCGTTATGTCAGCGGTATCGCTGCAAGCGCCCCTTCCACCGCTTACGCGGTCCCCCTCCCCCGTGTCGAGCGGTCAACGTCATCCAATCACACTTCGCTTATGCTTGTGTTCTTGGGACGTTTTCCCATACGACCTGTTTCCCAATCAGCTTCGTCCTATGGACTTGCTTCTTGGACAGGTCAGCAACAGGGGAGGCTAGGATTATGGCATCTTAGCTTCCCCCGTCGCAACGGGGGAAGTGGCGAGCGCAGCGAGCCGATAGGGGCGTTCGTGCAACAGCCCCTCTTATTGTACCTTTTTAGTTCTTATCGTTCGGTGTGATGTCGATCGGAGTGATCGCGGCGGGATCCTGTGGCTCCTCCTCCTTCTTGCGGCGGAGGAAGAAGAACGCACCTGCGCCGATGAGAACGATGACGAGGATGACGGTGCCGATGATCGCCGTCTTGTTCCAGAGGCGGAACGCGACTTCGATCTTCGACGACTCACCCGTTACGAGCGTCTTGCCGAGATTCCATGTGAGCTGCTTGCCGTCGTCCTCCGAGCGGTCGGCGTTCGAGCTCGTGGGTGCGACGGGCAGGTTCATCTGATAGGTGAACGTGATGTTGCTTGCAAATGCACCCGCGCCGCCGCCGTTCTGGCTGCCCTCAAAGAGCAGGTCAAAGTTGTAGTCCGTGTAGAACAGGCTCTTGTTCGCGGTGATGCCCGTGTTCTTGCCCTCGTTCGCCTTGAAGAAGTCATTCTCCGAGAGCTTGTCGATTGTGGCGTAGTGCTCCGTGATCTCGTAGCCCGACATATTTTCCTTCGTTACGGGTGTGACCTGCGCGTCCGGATTCTTCGCCGTCGTCGCCGCCTTGCTCTGCTCGACGATCTCGGCGAGCATCGGCACGCTGACGAGCGTCGTCTTGAGGTCGGCGCTGCCGTCCTCGTTGATGACGACGTTCACATCGCCACTGAAACAGCCGCTTGTGAGCGCGAGCGCACCGATCATCAGTGCGCTCAGCAGTGTGCGCATGCGGTTTCTGCACGTTTCGATAAACATAAAATACCTCCCAAATATCTCCCAACAAAGCCATTTTCATTCTACATGAGTGCATCGCATTTTGCAAGGTGACGATTGGCACAAAGTTTTTTTGCGCAAGAGTTGACAAGAAAACATATATGTTATATATTTACACACATATAAAAAATATATGTATTATAAATAGGAGATGGGACAATGGCTGCGAACACGGGAGCAGGAAGCCACGGGCATGAGCACGCCCACGGTCACGATCATGTGCATGGGCATGCACACACCCACACGCATGACGGGCATACGCACGAACATCATCACCACGATCACGACCACGATCATGCGCATGAGCATGGCACATGGCAGCCGCACACGCATGACGCGGCGCATCCGCACGTCCACGGCGGTGTGAACGACTACATGAAGGCGGTCTCGGACTACCGCAAGACGTTCCCGTCGAAGCAGGATGTTCTCGAACAGACACCCGATCCCGCCGTGCGCGAGATGTTGCTGCACATGGAGCAGATCGGCTGTGATACGGCATTCGACCGCTTTGACAAGCAGCAGCCGCAGTGTGCGTTCGGCATGGCGGGGGTCTGCTGCAAGAACTGCAACATGGGTCCGTGCAAGATCACGCCGAAGAGCCCGCGCGGGATCTGCGGCGCGGATGCCGATCTCATCGTTGCCCGCAACCTCCTGCGCAGCGCGGCGGGCGGCGTGGCACAGCACGGTGCTCACGCACGCGAGGTTCTGCTCTCTCTGAAATTCGCCGCCGAGGGCAGGTTGAAGCTGCCGCTGCTCGGCGAGAAGCGCATCCGTGAGGTGTGCAAGGCGTTCGGCATCGAGACGCGCGGGCAATCGACGAAGCGTCTCGCGAGCAAGCTCGCTGACGTGCTGCTTGAGGATCTTGCGCGTCCCGTCCCCGATGAGTATCGTTCCATTGCGGCACTTGCACCCGCCGAACGTAAGGAAGTGTGGGAGAAGCTCGACATTCTTCCCATCAGCGCGTATAACGAGGTGTTTGATGCGTTCCACCGCACAGGCTGCGGCACGGACGGCGACTGGCAGAGCACGATGAAGCAGTTCCTGCGCTGCGGTCTGGCGTTCTGCTACACGGGCGTAGTCGCGGCAAACATCGCGACGGACGCGCTCTTCGGTGTCGGGCATCGCGCGACCTCGAAGGTCAACGTCGGCGCACTCAAAAAGGGCTGGGTCAATATCGCCGTCCACGGGCATCTGCCGACGCTTGTCAGCGAGATCGTTCGCATCGGCAAGACGGAGGAGTTTGTTCGGTTGGCAAAGGAGCACGGCGCGGAGGGGATTCAGTTCTACGGGATCTGCTGCTCGTGCCTTGCAGCGATGTACCGTTACGAGGGGGTCATTCCACTCTCGAACGCGGTTGGCGCGGAGCTGGTGCTCGGCACGGGGGCACTCGATCTCTGGGTTGCGGACGTGCAGGACGTGTTCCCGTCCATTATGGATGTGGCACATTGCTTTAAGACGACGGTCGTCACGACGAGCGATGCCGCACGTCTGCCGGGCGCGGAGCACTACGCCTACGATCACCACCACTCCAATGTGGAGGACACGGAGAAGATCGCACGCAAGATTGTGACGCGTGCCATCGAGAGCTTCGCCGCACGGCGCGATATCCCTGTCTTTATCCCGGCATACGAGGTGACGGCAGAGATCGGATTCAGCGCGGAGTCCGTGCGCGAACGCTATAACGGCTTTGGCGCAATTGCAGAGGCACTGAGGTCAGGGAAAATTCGCGGCATTGTGAACATGGTTGGCTGCAACAATCCGCGCGTTGTCTACGAGCGTGCGATTGTGGACATCGCCGAGGAACTCATCAAGAACGATGTTCTCATCTTTACGAACGGCTGCGCCTCATTCCCCCTGCTGAAGCTCGGCTATTGCAGTCTGTCCGCGCTCGAAAAGACGGGCGCGGGGCTGCGTTCCGTCCTCGGGGAGGATCAGCCGCCCGTCTGGCACATGGGCGAGTGCGTAGACAATACGCGTGCCTCGACCATCCTCGGAGGAGTGGCGGCGGAGGCGGGCGTTGCGATCAAGGATATGCCGTACGCCTTCACCAGCCCCGAGTGGGCGAACGAAAAGGGGCTGGACGCCTCGCTCGCGTTCCGCCTGTTCGGCATCGACTCCTACCACTGCGTCGAGGCTCCGATTCACGGCTCGACAAATGTCATGAACTTCCTCAAGCGCGATACGAAGGAGACGCTCGGCGCGGTCATGACCGTGGATACGGACGCGAAGCGTCTCGCTGCGAAGATTCTCGTGGATCTTGACGCACAGCGCGCGGCTCTCGGCTGGGCGGAATGTGCACCCATTGCAGCGGCGGCGGACAGCTCGGCGGAGCTTGCCGAGACGGCAGAGGAACTGGCGGAGGTCGGTGCATGAGGCGGCTCGTTCTCGCCGCATTCATACTCATCCTCTGTGCTGCGGCGTTCGTTGGATTCCGCCCGGCAGAGGAGCGTGACCCGCGCACCGTACGTATCGCCTATCTGCCGACCACCCATGCCCTGCCGCTCATTGCGCAGCAGGAGAGGGAGACGGCGGACGGTCCTGTGCGCGTGGAGCTGATCCGCTACGGCTCGTGGCCGGAGCTGATGGATGCGCTGAACACGGGACGCGTCGACGGTGCGTCCGTCCTCATCGAGCTTGCCGTCAAGGCGCGCGAACAGGGCATTGATGTGCGTGCAGCGACCCTCGGACACAGGGATGGCAACATCATCGCTGCACTCCCCACGGTGCAGTCGGCAGAGGATCTGCGTGGCAAGGCCTTTGCCATCCCGCACAAGCAGTCCACACACAAGCTGCTCCTCGACGAGCTGCTCACGCGCAGTGGCATGACTGAGGCGGATCTCACCGTTGTCGAGATGACACCGCCCGAGATGCCCGCCGCACTCGCGCAGGGGCAGATCGCGGGCTACTGCGTCGCCGAGCCGTTCGGGACACAGGCGCTCCTGCTCGGTACGGGCCACATCCTCGCACGAAGCGACGAGCTGTGGAAGGACAGCCCGTGCTGCGCCCTCGTCTTTCATGGCGATTTTGCAGAGGAACACACGGAGCTCGCCCGCGCGGCGGTACGTGCCTACCTCGATGCGTCGGATCACTTGACGGAGCATCCGGAGGAGCAGACGAAGATCGCGGGGCACTTTCTCAAGACACAGCCCGATGTCCTCGCCGCCTCCTTCGACTACATCTCCTACGAGAGCCCGATCCTCAGCCGTTCCGTATATGACGACCTTACGTACCGTATGAAGGCAGAGGGCTTGATTGCGCGAATTCCCTCCTACGAGGAGTTTGTGGATGAGCGATTATTGCCGTAAATGAAAGGACTGTAGCCTATGCAGACACTGCGTCACCTCCTCGGCAGCGGTGCCGTCACCATCCTCCTATGGCAGATCCTCTGCACGGTCGGCGGTTGGAATGAGGCGCTTTTTCCCTCACCGCTGAGAACCTTCGCGGGACTTGGTGAGCTGATTGTGAGCGGCGTACTTGCCTACGACATCGCCGCGAGCCTCCTCCGCTTCGCCGTCGGCTACCTCTCCTCCGTCCTAATCGCACTCGTGCTTGGACTGGTGCTCGGATGGTACAGTCGCGTCTGGGCGTATCTCAGCCCCATTGCACAGGTTCTGCGCCCCGTCTCGCCCGTCGCATGGCTGCCGTTCATCGTCCTTTTCTTCGGCATCGGCGAGGCTCCTGCGATCGCTATCATCTTCCTCGCCGCATTCTTCCCCGTTCTCCTCTCGACCGTTGCCGCTGTGCAGAAGATTGAGCCTGTCTATCTGCGCGTCGCGCAGAACTTCGGCATTGGGCAGCCGCAGCTTTTCACAAAGATCCTGCTGCCCGCTGTGTTCCCGCAGGTTGCAACAGGACTGCACCTCGCGCTTGGCACAGCGTGGGTCTTTCTCGTCGCGGGCGAGATGGTCGGCGCACAGTCGGGGCTCGGCTTCCTCATTATCGACGCGCGGAACAATCTCCGCGCCGACCTCCTGATGGCGGCGATTCTCGTCATCGGTGTGCTCGGGCTGGCACTGGACAGTGCCATGGGGCTTGCGGAGCGTCGGCTCTATCGGCGTTGGGGCATGGGAGGAAAGGCATGAGCTACATTGAAATCACGGATGTTTCTCGCGTTTATCACAAAAATGGCGCGGAGTTCCACGCCCTCCATCATGTGAGTCTCGCGATTGAGCGCGGCGAGTTTATCTGTCTGCTCGGTCCCTCGGGCTGTGGCAAGTCGACGCTCCTTGCAGCGCTTGCGGGCTTTGACCGTGTGACGAGCGGCAGTATCCGCATTGCGGGTGAGGAGGTGCGTGAGCCGCATATCAAGAACGTCACCATTTTTCAGAACTACGGGCTGCTCCCGTGGCGCACGGTCGAGAAAAATGTGGAGCTGGGGCTTGAGAGCCTCGGCACACCGCCTGCAGAGCGCACGGAAGTCGCGCGGAAGTATCTCGCCGTCGTCGGGCTTGAACGCTTTGCCCACAGTCACCCGCCCGAGCTCTCGGGCGGGATGCAGCAGCGCGTCGCCATCGCCCGCGCCCTTGCCGTCGACCCCGACATCATCTTTATGGACGAGCCGTTCGCCGCGCTCGATGCGATTACGCGCATGGGTCTTCAGGACGAGATCTCGGACATCTGCCGCAACGAGGGAAAGACCATCATCTTTGTCACGCACGACATTGACGAGGCCGTTGTCCTCGCCGACCGCGTCGTTGTCATGACACCGAACCCGGGGCAGGTGCGCTGTGTCATTCCTGTCGACCTCTACGGTCGTCGCGACCGCACGAGTGCCGATTTCCTCCATATCCGCGACCGCATCTTCGCCGCATTCGAGATGAAACCGAAGGACGGGACGGAATACTATATATGATAAAAGTCCTGTATTTTTTCGCGTTATAGAAGGAAAAACGACAGAGACAGCGAATAGTAGGGAGGAAGAAAAGCAACCATAGAGGATAGGGAAGGATGGAAAATATGTCGATGAGAATACAGAGTCAGGCACAGGCCGCCTACGTTGCAACACAGCAGGCACTCGCCCCGCTCATGGGGAAAAAGGCGGAGGCGGTCAAGACTCCGGACGAACCGCAGAAAGCCGCTGGCGGGCTGAACGCTCCCGTATACAGCGTCGAGATCAGTGATGCGGCGCGTGAGAAGTACCCTGCCGCACAGCGCGGCGCGGCGGAAGACCAGCAGGGCGCGAGCACGACAGCAAAGCCGACGCTGACGGCAGCAGACGGGGCACACGCCGCCAAGACGACACCGGCAGCTGCAAACAATGCAAGTGCTGTGAAGGCGCAGGAAAATTCGGCCGATGAGAAGGAGCAGCCTGTGCCCGCCGATGATGATGCGGCGGCGGAGGTCGGCGCTCTGAACGAAGAGGATGGGGTCAAGCAGAGCAATCCGCTCGATGCACGCCTCCAGAAACTGCGCAAAAAACTCGCCGACGCCAAGCGCGCCGCTGTCCCCGACGACGAGAAGAAGTCGCGTGTCGCAGAGATCAAACGTCAGATTCAGACACTCGAAGGACAGATTGCCGCACAGAAGAGCCACGGTGCGTGACATTTCCCGGTTAGCCGTGCGGTACTGCACAGGTGACTGCGGGGACTGGGGCTGTTGCACGAAGTTTTCTAACTGCGTGCAACAGCCCCTCGTGCGTTATCTGTGATTTTTGTGCTTGTTTCAGCACTGATCTCATGCTATACTCATGTAAAATAAATATTTTACGTTTTTCGAGCCGCCGTACCTGTGGCATAAGCTATGGTGCGTCGGCCTGATTGCGGAATCCCGCAGATCACGGGGGAAGGTATGGAAACGTCCTTCCCTGCCCGCAGATGACGTTGTTGTCTGCATTGCAAAGGAAAACCGGCAGGGGGAGGACTGCGCTCTTTTTGTGCGCTGTAATTGCTCGCTGGATTTTTCCGGCGGGCATTTTTTGTTGGGAAAATGCCCGGATCATCAAGAATTGCGGCGGATGCCGCGAAAGGAATGGGATCGTATGAGAGGACAAACGATTTGGCAGCGTGTCTTGACCGCTCTTTTCGCCGCTGTCTTGACGATGGCTCTGCTCGTCGGCTGCGGACAGGAGGCAAAACAGGCGGCAGAGCAGAAGCCCGCAGCGGCGGAGAGTTACACGTTCACCGATCAGGCGGGCAACGAGGTCACGGTGAAAGCCCCTGTGGAGCGCATGGTCGTGCTGCAGCATCACTCGCTCGACATCATCTGCCAGCTCGGCGGACAGGACAAGATCGTCGGTGTCGAGTCGACGTGGCAGCGTGACCTTGGCGACTACATCGCGGACATCTGGCCGGCGATCAAGGATATGCCGACACCGGGCACGCTCTCGCAGCCAAACATCGAGGAGATCGCAGCACTGAAGCCCAACATCGTGATCGTCGCATCGCAGTCCGACCAGGCATCGGCGGCAAAGCTGCGCGAGATGGGCATCCCCGTCGCGGTCATCTCGCTGCGCGGCGAGGGCAAGCAGGCGGAGGCGCAGAACCCGCGCCTGTCGAATGCGGACAAGGCGTATACGGATGGTCTGCGCGGAGCGATTGAGATCCTCGGACACCTCACGGGACGCGACGCGAAGGCAAAGGAGCTCTGGGCATTTGCCGAGGAGAGCCGCGCCATCGTCGAGAAGGCGGTCGGCGAGATCCCGGACGATCAGCGTGTGACGGCAATCCCCGTCAGCAGCAAGCACATGGTCTACGGCAATGACAAGTACGTCGGCTGCATGCTCCTGCGTGCGGGCGGCGTGAACCCTGCGGCGAAGGATATCCAAGGAAATGGCGAGTACAACGTCGAATCGCTCGCAAAGTGGAATCCCGAGGTCATCATTTCGCAGGATCGCTATCCCGAGATCTACAAGGAACTCACGACAGATCCTGCCTATGCACAGCTGCGTGCCGTACAGAACGGGAATGTAATCGAAGCACCGTACTGGGCAAAGCCGTGGGGCAATCCCGATGCGGACTCGGTCGCGCTCGGCGAGCTGTGGCTTGCACATATGTTCTATCCGGACAAGGTGAGCGCAGACGTGGTCATGGAGCGCGCGAAGAAGTTCTATGAGACGTTCTACGGCGTGCCGTTCACGGGCAAGGTCGCAGACGGCATCGTGCGGAAATGACGCGCGTAAGTAAATATGTCATGGGGGGGCAGGGCGCTCTTTTCGTCCTGCTCCCTTTGGCGTGCATCCTCTACTCGCTGACACTTGGCGCATATCATATCTCGGCGACGCACGTCTACCAGATTCTCCTTGCGGACTTCACGGGCGTACTGCCGCCCGACGTGACCGCGATGGAGGTTTCGATGATCTATGACGTGCGCCTGCCGCGCATCCTCGGCGCGGTTGTTGCGGGCTGCGGGCTTGCCGTTGCGGGCGGTGTCTTTCAGGCACTCTTCGGCAATCCCCTCGCGAGTCCCTATACGCTCGGCGTATCAAATGGTGCGGGCTTTGGTGCGGCACTTGCAATTGTCCTCTCGCTGCCGGCGGCGGGCGTGCAGATGGCGGCACTCGTGTTCGGCATCGTGTCCGTTGGGCTGACGTTCCTCCTCGCGGGACGAAAGCGCGGCGCATCTGTCACGATGATTCTCTCGGGGATGCTTGTGAGCGCATTCTTTTCCTCGCTCGTCGCCCTCTTAAAATTCACCGCCGATCCGCAGGAGAAGCTGCCGCAGATCGTCTACTGGCTCATGGGCTCGCTTGCAAGTGTCAAGTTCGATGGGCTGCTGCTCATCCTGCCCGCATATCTTGCGGCACTCACGCTGCTGTTCCTCTATCGCTGGCGCATCAACATCCTCAGCATGGGCGAGCAGGAGGCGCAGTCGATGGGCGTTACCGTTCGGCGTGACCGCGCCGTCATCATTCTCGCCGCGACACTCGTCACGGCGCTCGTCGTCAGTATCTCCGGTATCATCGGCTGGGTCGGCATCGTCATCCCGCATCTCGCGCATATGATCGTCGGCCCCGACTTTCGGCGGCTGATGCCCGTGTCCGCATCGCTCGGCATCGTCTATTTGCTCGTGATCGACGATCTCTGCCGCACGCTGACGGCACTTGAAATTCCCATTGGTGTCATTACGGGCATTGTGAGTATTCCGATCTTCATTTACTTCATCCTGCGAAAGAAGGTGCGCTGGTGAGACTGGACGTAGAGCAGCTGGGCTTTTCCTACGATGCGCGGCGCACAATCTTGGAGGATGTGACATTCTCCCTCGCGGGCACGGGGATTTACTGCATTCTCGGAAAGAACGGCACGGGCAAGAGCACCCTGCTGAAATGTATTGTGGGCGAGCATGGCGGCACGGGGCGCGTGCTCCTCGATGGGAAGGAGCGCGGTGCGTATGGGCAGCGGGAACTCGCGCGAAAGATCGCCTACATCCCGCAGAACCACACGCCGACCTTTCCCTTCCGTGTGCTCGATGTCGTCATGATGGGGCGCACGGCGCACATGCACTACTTCGGTTCGCCCGGAGAGCGCGAGGCGGAGCTTGCCCTGCATCACCTGAGCTTTCTCGGCATCGCGCATCTCGCGGAGCAGCCCTATACGAACATCTCGGGCGGCGAGCGTCAGCTCGTCCTGCTCGCGGCGGCACTCACGCAAAGCCCTGAGCTCCTCATCCTCGACGAGCCGACAGCACACCTCGACTTCGGCAACGCGCACCGCTTCCTCCATCTTGTGCAACGACTTCATGCGCAGGGCATCGGCATCCTGATGACGACGCACTTCCCCGACCACGCGCTTTACCTCTCGGCGGAGACGCTCGTGCTGAAGGATAAGACCCTCTGGAAGCACGGCGCGGCGGAGGAGGTCATCGACGAGGCGGGCATGAGCGCACTCTACGGACTGCCCGTCCACATCGGCTGGATCGGCACGAGAACGGTCTGCGTCGGCGGGGATATTGCTTGAATTTTTCTCCTTGAAACCCGATTGTCACAGTGCTATATTATGCCCAGGCGAGCACGAGCCAAAACAGGAGCTATAAACGACGAAGCCCCCGCGAAGAAGTGGAGATTCTTCACGGGGGCTTCGTTTTCGTTGACCGAGGGGCAGGAAACCTTTATAATAGTAAGAAAACAATGATAACATCAGTGCTTCCTTAACAACGGAGATCGGGTGATGAAGAGCTGGCGGATTTTTTGCACTATGTTGACGGCAAGGAGGCGCGGAGAACGTTCGCGCAGGAAATGGCACGCGAGGTTGCGCGTGTCAAGCGGCAGGATGAAACGAGGCGGGAATTCATGACGCTCTATATGGAATATCAGAAACAGCGTCGTGCAGGTGTGGAGGAGGGAATCGCACAGGGGCGGGAACTTGGAATTGCCCAGATGGCGAAGAAACTCCTGCGTGCAGGGATGACGATTCCTGCGGTTGCTCAGATGGCGGAGATGCCCGAGGAGGCAATTCGGAGAATCGCCGAGGAGGATGGGATTCCTGCTTCATAATGCAGAAAAAAGGGGGCTGACGCACGAGCTGGTGAGGTGCTTTGCGGTGTTTCTGGGGAATCGCTGAATTTATCAGTGCATCTCTAATGGTATATGTGAGAATGATGACAGAGAATACAGACAAAGTGCAAGAGCCGGTGCTGTTTCCGGAAGTATACGATAGGCGACGACTCAATGCGCTGTACCGTGAAATCCCGCTCAAGGACAATACATCCCGTCTCCTGCGGAAGTATTTCAATGCGATGGCAAATCTCTACGGCGTGATCCCGTTGCGTGACGCGCTCGCAGTGATTCGCCGATTCAGCCCGCGAACGGTTACGGATGAAGAATTCTTGGCATTTGCCGAGATTGCGCGGCATGAGTGCGAGGGCTACTGGATTTTGGGACACCACGAACTTTTTGCTGATGTGGTTGAGGGGGACGTGATGGATCACGAGATCATCAGCCTCCTGATGTTTGGTGCAGAGGATGCTCCCTATTTCAAAACGATGGAACAGCAGATGGGAAAGCCGCTCTATATTCCGCCTGACAAGGCGTCTCTGCTTGCGTACGCGCAGCGTTTTTATGTGGAAAAGACGGCGGAATATACGGCGCTTGCCGACTTCATCGAGGCGCATATGCCCCTCCGCTGGATGAGATATCAACGTGAAGCTGCGCTTGCCGATATTTTTGACCTGCTGCGCGTGGATGTGAATTTGAACGCACTCATCAGTCTGCTGGATGAGATGGGGATAGAGTTCATGGATGAGGATGATGTAGAGCAGTTTACAAAGCTCTGGATGAATTATGTGAACAACGCACGTCTCTTTGCCAATCGTGGATATACGCCGCGCGAACTCTCGGCAATGTGCCCGAATCGCTACGAGAAGCCGCAGACGGCGTCGATCGGTCCGCAGATGCGGGCGATGCTTGCCAGCGGCGATATGACTGTGGAGGATTTGCGGCAAGAGTTCCTCACGGTGGATCTTCCGCATGAAAATGTACGCAAAGCGTTTTTGGCGGAACTCGATGCGGTTGCAGCGGAGCTTGCTGCGCTGAAAAAGAGTGAGAAGGTCGGGCGCAACGATCCCTGCCCCTGCGGCAGCGGGAAGAAGTATAAAAAGTGCTGCGGCAAGTGATGTGCGCATTGGTGCAAGAAAAATTCACAAAACGAAAATATGCCCTTGACACGAGAATTGAGAAGTAGTATTATATAATGACCTATTGAGTAAGAATGGGGATTTGTGCGCCTTTTTTCGGGGAGGATTGGGGCATCACTGATAAAATGTCGTCTGCAAAATTGGTGCAGATTTTATCGGCAAGCCCGCAGCCTTCACGGCTCGTGTTAGAAAGGATCATGGAGCAAGGTATTCGGATGGTTGCCTTGTTCTTTTTGTGTCTTTTTATTCCGGCGCACGAACTCCATCAACGATATCCAGCGAAAGGGTGACAGCGTTCATGTTCAATCCTGTGTCGGTCGGCCGTCGCACCCGGTACAGCTACGCGCGTATTAAGGAAGTTATGGAGATGCCGCATCTCCTCGATATCCAGCGCACGAGCTACCAGTGGTTTCTTGAGGTGGGGCTCGCGGAGATTTTTCGCGATATCTCGCCTATTCAGGATTTCTCGGGAAATC
This sequence comes from uncultured Selenomonas sp., assembly GCA_963555475.1. Lineage (GTDB taxonomy): Bacteria > Bacillota > Negativicutes > Selenomonadales > Selenomonadaceae > Centipeda. The sequence goes on along the minus strand of CAUVVR010000002.1, from coordinate 168,917 downwards.
TCATCCTTTCCTTTGAATCGTTTGCGCTCGGCGAACCGAAGTACGATCTCGACGAGTGCAAGGAACGCGATGTGACCTACGCCGCCCCCCTGCGCGTGAACGTGCGCCTCGTGAACCGCGAGACGGGCGAGATCAAGGAGCAGGAGGTCTTCATGGGCGATTTCCCGCTCATGACGGATACGGGGACCTTCATTATAAATGGTGCGGAGCGCGTCATCGTCAGCCAGCTCGTCCGCTCGCCTGGTACGTACTACGGGGTTGAGATCGACACGACGGGCAAGGAACTCTACAATGCGACGATGATTCCGAACCGCGGCGCATGGATCGAGCTTGAGACGGATGCAAACGATGTGGTATCCGTGCGCATCGACCGTACGCGCAAGATGCCCGTGACCTATCTCATTCGTGCGCTCGGCTACGAGACGGACGATGAGATTCGTGCGCTCTTCGGCGACGATCCGCATATCCTCGCGACGATTGAGCGCGATACGGACGAGGTCAAGACGCGCGGCAAGGCGGTCATTGAGATCTACCGCCGTCTGCGCCCGGGCGAGCCCGCGAACGAGGACAACGCGCGTCAGCTCCTTGAGGTACTGTTCTTTGACCCGCGTCGCTATGATCTGGCGACGGTCGGCCGCTACAAGCTGACGAAAAAACTTGGCTGGCGTCGCCGTTTACTCGGAAAGGTGCTGGCAAACCCCGTCATTGACAAAGAGACGGGCGAGATTGTCTTCCCTGCGGGCGAGCAGATCACGCAGGATATGGTGGATGCCGTGAGCGCGGAGCGCGAGACGGCTCTCTTCGGCGAGGGGGAGCTCGTCGCCTTTGACGTGCAGAAAGCGGATGGCGAGATCCACCGTATGCTCTGTGCGCCGACGCGGGACTATCAGTTCCGTACGGTGACGCGCGAGGATATCATGGCAGCGATCAGCTACCTGCTCGGCCTCATGGATGGTTTCGGCAATACGGATGACATCGACCATCTCGGCAATCGCCGTGTGCGTGCGGTCGGAGAGCTGCTGCAGAACCAGTTCCGCATCGGTCTCTCGCGCATGGAGCGTGTGGTGCGTGAGCGCATGTCGATCCAGGAGACAGAGAGCATTACGCCGCAGGGGCTCATCAATATCCGCCCCGTGGTGGCGGCGGTGAAGGAGTTCTTCGGCTCCTCGCAGCTCTCACAGTTTATGGATCAGCACAACCCGCTCTCGGAGCTGACCCACAAGCGCCGCCTCTCGGCACTCGGCCCCGGCGGTCTCTCGCGCGAGCGTGCGGGTTTTGAGGTGCGCGACGTGCACAACTCCCATTACGGTCGTATGTGCCCCGTTGAGTCCCCCGAAGGCCCGAACATCGGCCTGATCGGCTCGCTCGCGAACTATGCGCGCGTGAACCAGTTCGGCTTTATGGAGACCCCGTACCGCCGCGTGGACAAGGAGAACCGTCGCGTGACGGAGGATGTGCGCTATCTGACGGCGGACGAGGAGGACGAGCTCATCATCGCACAGGCGAACGAGCCGCTGGATGAGCATGAGTTCTTCGTCAACGAGCGCGTCACGGCGCGTTTCCACGAGGAGACGGGGCTGCATCACCGCGACCGCGTCGACTATATGGACGTGTCGCCGCGTCAGGTGTTCTCGATCGCGACGGCGATGATCCCGTTCCTTGAGAACGACGACGCGAACCGTGCGCTCATGGGCGCGAACATGCAGCGACAAGCGGTGCCCTTGCTCAAGACGCAGGCACCGCTTGTCGGCACGGGCATGGAGTACAAGGCTGCGTGTGACTCGGGCGTCATGGTGCTCGCGAAGCACAGCGGCGAGGTCACGGAAGTCACGGCGAATGCGATCACCGTCCGTACGGATGAGGGGGCATTCGACAACTATAAATTGCAGAAGTTTGTCCGCTCGAATCAGGCGACCTGCATCAATCAGAAGCCGCTCGTCTATGCGGGCGAGCGCGTGGCGGAGGGACAGCCCATCGCCGACGGTCCGTCGACGGACAACGGCGAGCTCGCGCTCGGCTACAATATTATTGTCGCCTATATGCCGTGGGAGGGCTACAACTACGAAGATGCAATTCTGCTGAGTGAGAATCTCGTCAAGCGCGACCTCTACACCTCGATCCACATCGAGGAATACGAGTGCGATGCGCGCGACACGAAGCTCGGCCCCGAGGAGATTACGCGCGACATCCCGAACGTCGCGGAGGATGCGCTCAAGGATCTCGATGAGGAGGGCATTGTCTCCATCGGCGCGGATGTGCGCCCCGGCGACATCCTCGTCGGCAAGGTCACGCCGAAGGGCGAGACGGAGCTGACCGCGGAGGAGCGTCTCCTGCGTGCGATCTTCGGCGAGAAGGCGCGTGAGGTGCGCGACACCTCGCTGCGCGTGCCGCACGGCGAGGCGGGCAAGATCATCGATGTGAAGATCTTTACCCGTGAGAACAACGATGAACTGCCGCCCGGGGTCAACCGCCTCGTGCGTGTCTATATCGCGCAGAAGCGCAAGATCTCGGTCGGCGACAAGATGTCCGGCCGCCACGGCAACAAGGGCGTTGTCTCGCGCATCATGCGCCAGGAGGATATGCCGTTCCTGCCGGACGGTACGCCCGTCGACATCGTGCTGAACCCGCTCGGCGTGCCGTCGCGTATGAACATCGGCCAGGTGCTCGAGACGCATCTCGGCATGGCGTGCCGTGTGCTCGGTCAGCGCATCAAGGAGGGCGATCCGACGGTGGAGGGCGACCTCCGTGCGGCGGGTTACAATTTTGACATAAACGGGATGCCTGTTCCCGACGTGGCGGGCATCCACATCGCCACTCCCGTTTTTGACGGTGCGGGCGATGATGACGTATTCGGTACGATCCGCGCAGCGGGGCTTCCGGACGACGGCAAGACGGTGCTCTATGACGGGCGCACGGGTGAGCCGTTCGAGAACCGCGTTACGGTCGGCTGCGTCTATATGCTGAAACTGCATCACCTCGTTGACGACAAGATTCACGCGCGTTCCACGGGCCCGTACTCGCTCGTCACGCAGCAGCCTCTGGGCGGCAAGGCGCAGTTCGGCGGACAGCGCTTCGGCGAGATGGAGGTTTGGGCACTTGAGGCGTACGGCGCGGCGTATACACTGCAGGAGATCCTGACGGTGAAATCCGACGACGTGGTCGGGCGTGTCAAAGCGTACGAGTCCATTGTCAAGGGCGACAACATCCCCGAACCCGGTGTGCCCGAGTCGTTCAAGGTGCTCATCAAGGAACTGCAGGCGATCGGTCTCGATATCAAGGTGCTCAACGAGGACGCGAAGGAAATTGCGATCCGCGACGAGGAGGACGAGGACATCGGGGAGAAGGCACGCTCGCTTGAGCTCGATGTCGAGGGTGTCGATGAGAGCGGCACGCCGCCTCCGCCGCCCGCAGACTCCTATGATGACGAGGATGAGGGTGCAGAGGATGTCTCGGACGATGATATCATCGCGCACATCGACAGCGATGACGAGGCGGTCGATGACATGGATTCCCTGATGCGGGGCGGGCTCGACGATATTGACGAGCCGAATGAGGATGACGTTTAAGGAAGGGAGTGACATCGATTGTTGGATGTAAACAATTTTGATTCAATGCGGATTGGACTCGCTTCCCCCGATAAAATTCGTGAGTGGTCGCACGGTGAGGTAAAGAAGCCCGAGACCATCAACTACCGCACGCTCAAACCCGAGCGTGATGGTCTGTTCTGCGAGCGGATCTTTGGCCCGACGCGCGACTGGGAATGCCACTGCGGAAAGTACAAGCGCATCCGCTACAAGGGCGTTGTCTGCGACCGCTGCGGTGTCGAGGTGACGCGTGCGAAGGTGCGCCGTGAGCGCATGGGGCACATCGAGCTTGCTGCTCCCGTTTCGCACATCTGGTACTTCAAGGGCATTCCGAGCCGCATGGGGCTCATCCTCGATGTGTCCCCGCGTTCGCTCGAAAAAGTCCTCTATTTTGCCTACTACATCGTCATTGATGCGGGCGAAACCGATCTCAAGAAGAAGGAACTGCTCTCCGAGCGCGAGTATCACGATGCGCTCGAAAAGTACGGCAATACCTTCCGCGTTGGCATGGGTGCGGAGGCGATCAAGGAGCTGCTCGAGGAACTCGATCTTGAGCAGATGAGCGAGCAACTCAGAAATGATGTGCGCACGACCTCCGGACAGAAGAAGGTACGTGCCATCCGCCGCCTTGAGGTGGTGGAGGCGTTCCGCAAGTCCGGCAACAAACCCTCGTGGATGATTATGGATGTCGTGCCGGTTATCCCGCCCGATCTGCGCCCGATGGTACAGCTTGACGGCGGACGCTTTGCGACCTCCGATCTCAATGATCTCTATCGCCGTGTCATCAATCGCAACAACCGTCTGCGTCGGTTGCTCGATCTCGGCGCGCCCGACATCATCGTGCGCAACGAGAAGCGTATGCTGCAGGAGGCTGTGGATGCGCTGATCGACAACGGCCGCCGCGGGCGCCCCGTCACAGGTCCCGGCAACCGTGCCCTCAAGTCGCTCTCGGATATGCTCAAGGGCAAGCAGGGACGCTTCCGCCAGAATCTGCTCGGTAAGCGCGTCGACTATTCGGGCCGTTCCGTTATCGTTGTCGGTCCGGAGCTGAAACTCCATCAGTGCGGTCTGCCGAAGGAAATGGCACTGGAGCTCTTCAAGCCATTTGTCATGAAGAAACTCCAGGCGGACGGCGCGGCGCACAACATCAAGTCGGCAAAGCGCATGGTCGAGCGTGCGCGTCCCGAGGTCTGGGACGTGCTTGAGGATGTCATCAAGGAGCATCCCGTGCTGCTCAACCGCGCACCGACGCTGCATCGTCTCGGCATTCAGGCGTTCGAGCCGGTGCTGACCGAGGGGCGTGCGCTGAAGCTGCATCCGCTCGCGTGTACGGCGTACAACGCGGACTTTGACGGCGACCAGATGGCGATTCATCTGCCGCTGTCGGCAGAGGCGCAGACCGAGGCACGCGTGCTCATGCTCGCGGCGAACCACATCCTCGCACCGAAGGACGGCAAGCCAATCATCGTGCCCTCGCAGGACATGGTGCTCGGTTCGTACTACCTCACGAAGGTGCGCCCAGGTGCGAAGGGCGAGGGCAAGGTGTTCACGGGGATCGCGGAGGCACTGCTCGCCTATCAGGAGAAGGTGCTCGATCTGCAGGCGGAAATCCGCGTGCAGGTCGCGGGCTACGGACTGGTTCGCAGCTCACTCGGTCGTCTCATTTTCAGCGAGATCCTGCCCGAGGAGCTCCGTCACTACCGTCAGGACGAGACAACGGGCGAGTGGAGCCTCGGCGTTCTCATGAACAAGAAGGAGCTCGGCAAGCTCGTTGCGAACTGCTACGATCACTTCGGCGCAACCAAGACCGCCGAGGTCATTGACAATGTGAAAAATCTCGGCTACCACTACGCCTGCATCGCGGGCATGACGGTTGCCGTCTCCGATGTCATCGTCCCGCCGAAAAAGAAGGATATCATCGCCGATACCCAGGCGCAGGTCAACAAGGTCGAGCGCCAGTTCGGACGCGGTCTGATTACGGAGGATGAACGCTACAAAAAGGTCGTTCAGCTCTGGACGAAGGCGACGGACGATGTCGCGGACGCGATGATGGACAACATGGATCCGTTCAACCCCATCTTTATGATGGCTGACTCGGGCGCACGCGGCAACAAGCAGCAGATGCGCCAGCTCGCGGGGATGCGCGGTCTGATGGCCGACCCGTCGGGTAAGATCATCGACCTGCCGATTACGGCGAACTTCCGCGAGGGACTCACCGTTTCCGACTACTTCATCTCCTCGCACGGCGCGCGCAAGGGTCTTGCCGATACAGCTCTCCGTACGGCGGACTCGGGCTATCTGACGCGCCGTCTCGTCGACGTGGCACAGGATGTCATTGTCCGCGAGGAGGACTGCGATGTCTCCGCGATCAACCTCATGCAGGTGCGTGCACGTCTCGCAGAGTCTACATTTGACGCGCTTGAGCTGCTGGTGGAGAGCCTGATGGGCCGCCTCCTCGCTGCAGCGATCTACGATCCCGAGACGAAGGAAGTGCTCTATCCGCAGGATACCGTTCTCGACGACGAGGTTCTTGAGACCATCGGCGAGCGCGACATCCGTGAGATCATGGTGCGCGGCTCCTCCGTGAGCGTCGAGGGGGCTGTGAGCAATGCGATGGTCACGGAGAGCATCACGCTTGGCGAGCCGGATGCGAAGAGGCGCAAAAAGGCGCGCGCGGCGATTGTCCGCGAACTCAGCGGCAAGGAAGCCGTGCGCGAGGCGGTGCTGGACGACGGCACAATACTCGCCGCCGAGGGCGATCTGCTCACGAACAAGATGGTGGAAGCCATCATCGACTCGGAGCTGCACGAGCTCCACATTCGCAACAACAACGTACGCGGCATCGAGGTTGAGGCAATCACCGAGGGGACGGGTGTCATCGAGTCGCTTGCCGACCGCATCGTCGGCCGCGTGCTTGCCGAGGACATTGTGGACGAGGCAACAGGAGAGACGATCGCCCGTATCAACGACCCCGTGGACGAGGCTCTGGCAAAACGCATCGAGGGCGTGCGCAAGCGCGTCTCCATCCGCAGCGTTCTCACGTGCAAATCGCAGTTTGGTGTCTGCATGAAGTGCTACGGCCGCGACCTTGCCAACCAGGCGGAGGTCGAGATCGGTGAGGCAGTCGGCATCATCGCCGCACAGTCCATTGGCGAGCCGGGTACACAGCTCACGATGCGTACGTTCCACTCGGGCGGCGTTGCGGGCGACGATATCACGCAGGGTCTCCCGCGCGTCGAGGAGCTCTTTGAGGCACGCAAGCCCAAACACAACGCGATCATTGCCGAGAACGAGGGTGTTGTCGCCATTGACGACACCGGCAAGGGAATGCGTACGATCACGATTACGCCCGAGGGCGGCGTGCCGCGCGAGTACTCCGTGCCGTTCGGCGCACGTATGGCGGTGCGAGACGGTTCCGTGCTGAAGGTTGGCGACAAGATCACCGAGGGCTCGGTCAATCCGCACGATATCCTACGCGTCTGCGGTCTGCAGGCGACCCAGCGTTACCTTGTCTACGAGGTGCAGAAGGTCTACAAGTCGCAGGGCGTTGAGATCAACGATAAGCACATCGAGGTCATGGTGCGGCAGATGCTGCACAAGGTCAAGATCGAGGAGTCGGGCACAACCGACTTCCTGCCCGGCGAATACATCGAGATCAACGCGTTCGAGGCGGCAAATACGAAAGCAATCGAGGAGGAAGGTGAGCCCGCTGTGGCGAAACCGATTCTACTCGGCATCACGAAGGCATCGCTCGCGACGGACTCCTTCCTCTCGGCGGCATCTTTCCAGGAGACCACGCGCGTCCTTACTGACGCCGCGATCAAGGGGAAGATCGATCCGCTTGTCGGCCTGAAGGAGAACGTTATCATCGGCAAGCTCATCCCTGCAGGCACGGGCATGACCCGCTACCGCAATCTGGAGATCGTGGATTTTGCGCCGCAGGTTGTGGAGGAAGCCGAGGAGGAAGAGATTGTCGAAGAGGTACACGAAGAGGTCGACCTCTCGCGTTTGGAGCAGCTGACGAACTGAACTGCTGAAACCGTTGCTTTTTCGTATGAAATGTGATATATTATCCGTAGAGATCATGAAGTGGTGAGGCTCAAGTCACATAAAACTCCTAGTAGGTGCAACTACTAGGAGTTTTATTTTATGGATCTGTATTTATCTAGTTTAATGACTTTATAAACGAAAACCCGACAGGTGCAACTGCCGGGTCTCTGTCCTCTTGCTGCAGGGCGGACTACTCCCCTAGGCCGGTTGCCGTCATCGCTCTCCGTCCAGCCATTTGCAAATGTAGTAGGATACTACACCCGCCGCGACAGAGATCAAGAATGAAGCTATGAGGCTCATACAGTCACCCCCTATCCGTGCCCGTGTTGGGGATGGCAACATCTAGAGTATAGCATAGAAACGTCTGTTTTGTCAGTAAGAGTTTTGTTGTCCTGCGACGTTTACCTTGTCTATAAAACAAGTTGACGAATCTCTCCATTCGCTGTAAAATACCAACGAAAAGGAGCGATTCTAATGACAACACGCGATGATAAATTCTTTTCCGTACGCAATACCACGCGCATGGCGCTCTGTATCGCGCTGATCTGTGTGAGCGCGTACATTGCGATTCCCGTGCCGTTCATGGCCCCGCTCACGATGCAGACCTTCGTCATGTGCCTTGCCGCGCTTGTCTTAACACCGCGCCAGACGGCGGTTGTCCTCGTGGGGTACACCGTGATTGGTGCTATTGGTCTGCCCGTGTTTGCGGGCGGTGTCGGCGGACTCGGCATCATCCTCGGGCCGCGCGGCGGATTCTTTATCGGCTTTCTGCTTGCGTACACGCTCATGAGTATGCTGAAGGGACACGAGCCGTCCTTTGCACGCTATGCGCTTGTCGGTACGCTCGTGAGTGTGCCTGTCACCTACCTCGTCGCAACGCTCTGGCTGACAATCCTGTTTGGCGATAAATTTGCAGGCATTGTCGCGGCGTTTATGGCACTTGTTCAGTACATCCCCGGCGATCTCATCAAGGCGGTTGCGGCTGCCGCGCTCGGTGTGACGCTGAACAGGCGGCTGCGGTATCTCTGAAGTTTTGATTATACACAAAGGCGGCTTCCATACATCTGTGCGGAAGCCGCTTTTCCATGCAATGATTTAGCTTTTTGGGGTCATATCTTCTGCGGTGAGCGTACCTTCTCTTGCGCGATCGGCAAACTCTGCCGTTGCGGTAAAGAGAACATCGGTGGAACTGTTGAGCGCAGTCTCGCAGGAGTCCTGCAGCACGCCGATGATAAAGCCGACACCGACGACCTGCATGGCGATGTCGTTGCTGATGCCGAACGAGGAGCAGGCGACGGGGATGAGGAGCAGCGAACCGCCCGCAACGCCCGATGCGCCGCACGCGCCGATGGTGGCGATGAGGCAGAGCAGCAGTGCCGTTGGGAGATCGACATGGATGTTCAGTGTGTTTGCGGCAGCAAGTGAGAGAATCGCAATCGTGATCGCTGCACCGCTCATGTTGATGGTCGCACCGAGCGGGATGGAGATGGAGTAGACCTCGGGGTTGAGCCCGAGGCGCTTGCACAGCTGGAGATTGACGGGGATGTTTGCCGCAGAGCTGCGTGTAAAGAATGCGTAGATACCGCTCTCACGCAGGGTGGTAAAGACGAGTGGGAACGGGTTGCGGCGAATGTGCGCCCAGACGATGATCGGATTCATGATGAGCGCAACGGAGAAGAATGCACCGAGCAGGACGGCGAGGAGCTGCAGGTAGCTGATGAGGGCATCCACGCCGCTCGTACCAACCGCATCTGCCACAAGTCCCATGATGCCGAACGGGGCGAAACGGATGACCCAGAGCACGATCTGCGTCATGACAACGGCAAAGTCATGCACGGTGTTCTTTGTGGTCGGGCTTGCCTTCTGGAGTGCGAGCCCCGCGAGAACGCTCCATGCAAGGATGCCGATGTAGTTCGCGCTTGCAATCGCATTGATCGGGTTGTCAACGACTTTGAGAATGAGGTTGTGGACGACCTCGACGATGCCGCTCGGCGGTGCGACATTCGCATCCGCTACGGCGAGGTGGAGTGTCGAGGGAAAGGCGAATGAGAATCCGACTGCGACAATCGATGCGAGGAAGGTCGCGATAATGTAGAGGCGCACGATGGGCTTCAGTGCTGCGCCAGAGCCGACCGTGCGCTGCGCCATCGCGTTCATGACGAGTACGAAGACAAGAATTGGGGCGACACCCTTCAGAGCACGGACGAAGACATCGCCGAGTACGGCGATAATGGGAACGGCGGCGGGCGCATAGAGTGCGATGCCGATGCCGATGATGAGTCCGACCGCGATGAGCTTGATAAGTGCTGTCTCACGGTACTTGCGGCTGATGTTGCTGAGCAAATGGATTCCTCCTTTTTGGAAAGCAAAATATGCCCCATTATAGCAGAATGGGGCATATTTGTCACTGGTCTGTTGGGGTATACAATACGGCGAGAAGGCGGGACAACGCTTCCCTCTATTCCCTCACTTTTCTCAGCTCCTCCAAGAACCTTCCAACGGCATCCTGCCATGTGGGCAGACGGTGGAAGCCCGCATCGTCGAGGGATTTCTTGCTGAGGCGGGAGTTCTTCGGGCGCGTTGCCTTCGTCGGGTACATATGAGAGGGGACGGAGGTGACATTGACTTCCACCCCCGCCTGACGGAAGATCTCGGCGGCGAACTTCGCCCACGAGCAGAACCCCTCGTTCGTTGCGTGGTAGATGCCGTACTTCTCGCTCTCCAGCATATCCGCGAGCAGCGGCGCGAGGTCGCGCGTGTAGGTGGGCGAGCCGATCTGGTCGGCGACGATGGAGAGGCTCTTGTGCGTCTTGGCAAGCTCAAGCATGGTCTTTACGAAATTCTTGCCGTGTGCGCCGAACACCCACGAGATGCGTACGATGAAGTATTTGTCGAGGTGCTGCTGTACTGCCTCCTCACCCGCGAGCTTTGACGCGCCGTAGACGTTGTGGGGAGCGGTGAGCGCGTTCGTTTCGTACGGCGTGTCCCCTGTGCCCGGGAAGACGTAGTCCGTACTGACGTAGAGGAGCTTTGCGTCCCGCTCGCGTGCGAGTCGCGCGAGGATCTCCGTACCCGCTGCATTGACCTTGCGGCACAGTGACCGCTCATCCTCCGCCTGATCGACGGCGGTGTACGCTGCTGCGTGTAGGATCGCGTCGGGCTCGACCGCCTCAAGGACGGCACGCATGACGTTCTCGTCGGACAGCGGGAAGAGTTTCGAGGAGACACCATGCACCTCGTGTCCGCGTGCCTTGCACTCCTCTACACAGTCGTGTCCCAGTTGTCCCGTTGCACCTGTGATGAGAATTTTCATAGTGATCCGCCTTTCTTTCCTATTCTTTTTCTCATTGTATCATAAAAGACGCTGCCTGTGTACCGCAGAGCAGCGTCTTTTACGCATTTATGCTTCTATGGTCGGGATTGTGAGCGTGATGGTCGTGCCCTCGTCCACAGTGCTCCGCAGCGCAATCTTGATGTTGTGCCGTTCGGCGATCCAGCGTGCGATGGAGAGCCCGAGCCCCGAGCCTCCTGTTTCCTTTGTGCGTGAGGAGTCCACGCGATAAAACCGGTCAAAGATGCGATCCTGATGCTCGGGCGCGATTCCGATGCCGTCGTCCGTGAGTGTGACAATGATAGCGGAGCCGTCGGACGCGAGAATCGAGTAGGCATGGATGTGACCGCCCGTAGGTGTGTACTTCAGGCTGTTTTCGAGGAAGATGCGGAGCAGCTGACGCAGAAGTACGGGGTCGCCGTGAACCACAGCGGGATCGTTTCTACCGAGCGTTACCTCGTGCGAGATCGTGACGGTCTGCATCTTTTCCATCGTGTCGGCGAGAAGCTCTGCGAAATCGACTTCCTCCTTGTTGACCGCCTGCCGTTTCTGGTCGGCACGCGCGAGGAAGAGCAGCTTTTCGATGAGCTGCTGCATATTCTCCGCCTCGGTTCGAATTGCTGTGATGCCTTCGTCGAGGATGTTTTTGTCCTCGCGTCCCCAACGCGAGAGCAGATCCGAGTAGCCGAGAATGACCGTGAGCGGTGTGCGCAGCTCGTGCGACGCGTCGGAGACGAAGCGCTGCTGCTGCGTGAAGCCCTCCTGCAGGCGGTCAAGCATGCGGTTGAACGTACGCGCCAGCTCGGAGAGCTCATCGCGTGCACGCGGGACTTCGAGGCGTCTGCCGAGACGCTCCACCTCGACGCTGCGTGCCGTCCATGTGATCTCGCGGATCGGCGTGAGAATACGCCTACTGATGAAATGCCCCGCGAGGAGCGCGAGTACGAAGCAGACGGCGACCGTGTAAAAGAGCAGACGTTGGAGCGATGTGAAAAATTCCTTTTCCGTTGTGATTGTGCGGAAGAAATGGATCTGATAGGGGATGCCGCCGTACTCGATGTTGCGCCGCGCGTGATAGACTGCGCCGCCTTGGAACTCGGAGACCTCCATATCGGGGTTTGCCCAGATCGGCGTACTGATACGCCCCCTCTCGATGGTCTCAATCGAGGGGAAATGGGCATCCGTGTCGAGCACAACGCGCCCTGCCTCATCTGTGATCCGCACAATGACTCCGGGGATGACAGGTCCCTCAAACCAGAACTTTGCCTCCGTTGCGTAGCCGCTTTCAATGTTGCTCATCACATGATGAATGCTGCGGTCGAGATCGACCTCCGCCTGACGGTAGAAATAGATGTACGCGCCAATCCCCAGAATCGCCGTCGACAAGATGAGCACGAAAAAGAGGATTGCCGCGTACAGCACCGTGATCTTTGTGGAAATTCGTATGTAGAAATGGCGGTCGATCCAGCGACCAAAGCGCGTCCTAGTCGCGGACAACATACCCGACGCCCCGCACGGTGTAGATGTACTTCTTGTTGAAGCGGTCATCCAGCTTGGCGCGCAGGTAACGGATATAGACATCAACCACGTTCGTCTCGCCCGTGTAGTCGAACCCCCATACCTCCTGCAAAATCTGATCGCGTGTCAGCACCGTGCGCTTGTTGCGCAGGAGATACTCCAGCAGATCGTACTCGCGCTTTGTCAGGGCAACGGTCTCGCCGTCTACCTGCACCTCGTAGCGCGAGAGGAACATGATGAGATTCTTCACCGTGAGACGGTCGGAGGCGTCCTCCGTCGAGATGTCGCGGCGGCGCAGCGCGTTTCTGAGACGCGCGAGCAGCTCGGGCACGGCAAACGGCTTTGTGATGTAGTCGTCCGCACCGATGTCCAGCCCCTCCACGCGATCCTCGACCGCGTCGCGTGCCGTCAGCATAATGATGGGCACGTTCGAGACCGTGCGGACACGGCGGCAGATCTCAATGCCGTCCATGCCGGGCAGCATCACATCAAGCAGAACGATGTCGAAGTTTTCCTGGATGATGCGCTCGTACGCGCGTGTGCCATTCCCCTCCGTCTCTGCCTCAAAACCCTCGTGCTCGAGCTCCATCTGCAAAAAACGTGCAATGCGCACCTCGTCCTCGACCACGAGAACACGCGTCTTCTGTTCATCCATAATAGATCCCCCTCGCTTAGCTTCTAATGTTGTGTTCTTACTATATACGAACTGTGTCAAAATGAAAAGCCCAAAATGAGAAATATAATCGAACTTTTAGTCGTCAGTGGTTTTTATAAGCCTCGCTTGACAATGCTTCATTCGTGCCCCACAATGGGAGGAAATGAACGGGAGGAATAAAATTGGAACAGATGGGACGGCTCTATCTCTGCGCAACACCGATCGGCAACCTCGCGGACATCACCTATCGCGCCGTCGAGACACTGCGCACAGCGGACGCGATCGCCGCCGAGGACACGCGGCACACGCGCGGGCTTCTCGCGCACTACGACATTCACACGCCCATGACGAGCTACCACGAGCACAACAAGGAGGAAAAGGGAACGGAGCTGATTGAGCGCCTCCGCGCGGGGGCAACGGTCGTCTGCGTTAGCGACGCGGGGCTGCCGGGCATTGCCGACCCTGGCGGCGACCTCGCACGGCGCGCCATCGCCGAGGGCATCCCCGTCACGCCGCTGCCGGGCGCGAACGCCGCACTCTCTGCGCTCATCTGCGCGGGACTGCCGCTGGAGGGGTTCACCTTCGTCGGATTCCTCCCGCGCAAGGAGAAGAAGCGGCGCGAGGTTCTGGCGCGTGTCGCCGCCTACCCCGAGACACTCATCTTCTACGAGGCTCCGCACCGTCTGAGGGAGACGCTTGCTGTGCTCGCAGCGACTCTCGGCGCGGAGCGACAGGCGTGCGCAGCACGGGAGCTGACGAAGAAGTTTGAGGAGTTTCGCCGCACAACCCTCGGCGACCTCATCGCACACTATCGAGAGCATGAGCCGCGCGGCGAGTTTGTGCTCATCGTCGCGGGTGCGGACGAGAATGTCGCGAGTACTGCGGATGCGGTGGAGGAGATGTCCCTCACGGAGCGTTATGCGGCGCACATCGCCAAAGGTTTGGACAAGAAGGAAGCCATGCGCCGCACCGCGCAGGAGCTTGGCATCTCGCGGCGGGATGTGTATCAGGCGGTATTGGTGGGGGACGCAGAGTGATGCGCAGGGAGACATGACCGGAGGAGGTGGGCTGTGTTTTTTGTCTGCAAGATCGACCGCTCCATTTATGCTGCTGTTTCGCGTGATATTCGGACAGATGACGTTGTTATTACGGACGAGCGGATTGCTCATATCAAGGAGCGCCATCCAAACGATTATGAAAGATTCATGATGTACATTCCGCAAATCATCGAGGCACCGGACTATATCATCGCATCGAATAAGCCGCATACGGCAGTACTCTTGAAAGAAATAGAGGCGAATGGAGAGAAATTCAAGGTGATCCTACGCCTGAAGGTTGAGCAGGATCCGGCACATTACCATCATTCCGTCATTTCGTTCTGGCACATCGGCGAGGCGACATGGGAAAAAACACTGAGAAATAAAGTTATACTTTACAGCCGTCCATGACCTTGTTATACTAAAAGCAAGAAAAGGTAATCGTCTTTCGAGGTGAAAATTGCGTCCTCACGCGCCGCGTGCTTCGTGCAACGGGCAAAAGAGATACCGGGGGTGACGCGCCGGTCGAAAGAGATTGCCTTTTTGGTGTCTATTCAAGAATGAACAGATGCTTCTGGAGCGCAGTTGTCACTCTATGCTGTCTGTGCTACTATATAAGGAAAAATGATCGAAACGAGGCATGATTTATGAGCGAAAAGACTCCATTTTACATTACAACACCGATCTACTACCCGAGCGCGAAGCTGCACATCGGGCACGCATACTGCACGACGGTTGCAGACACGATTGCGCGGTTCAAGCGGCTTGCGGGCTACGATGTGTTCTTTCTGACCGGCTCGGATGAGCACGGACAGAAGATCCAGCAGGCAGCGGAGAAGGAGGGCGTAACGCCCCTTCAGTACGTCGACCGCATTGTCGCGGGCTTTCAGGAGCTGTGGCGGCTGCTTGGCATCTCCTACGACGACTTCATCCGTACGTCGGAGAAGCGTCACCACGAACTCGTACAGCATATTTTCCAAAAAATATACGATCAGGGCGATATCTACAAGGGCGCGTACAAGGGGCTCTACTGCACGCCGTGCGAGAGCTACTGGACGAAGCTGCAGCTGGACGAGAACGGCTGCTGCCCCGACTGCCACCGCCCCGTACAGGAGGTTGCGGAGGAGGCATACTTCTTCCGCATGAGCAAATATGCGGACCGCCTCATCGCCTATATCAACGAGCACCCCGACTTCATCCAGCCCGTCTCGCGCCGCAACGAAATGATTGCCTTCATCGAGCAGGGGCTTGAGGACCTCTGCGTTTCGCGCACCTCGTTCGACTGGGGCATCCCCGTGCCGTTCGACCCGAAGCACGTCGTCTACGTCTGGTTCGATGCACTCACGAACTACCTCACGCCGATCGGCTACATGGATGACAGGGCGAAATTCAACCACTACTGGCCGGCGGACGTGCATCTCGTCGGCAAGGAGATTGTACGCTTCCACACGATCATCTGGGGCTGCATGCTGATGGCACTCGGGCTTGATCTGCCGAAAAAGGTCTATGGGCACGGCTGGCTGATTGTGGACGGGGCGAAGATGTCGAAGTCGGTCGGAAATGTGGTCGATCCGATTGCGCTCATCGAGGAGTTCGGCGCAGATGCCGTGCGCTATTTCCTGCTGCGCGAGATCACGCTCGGGCAGGACGGCAACATCTCGCGCGACACGCTCATCGGGCGCATCAACTCGGATCTGGCCAACGATCTCGGCAACTTGCTCCATCGAACCCTTTCCATGGCAAAGAAGTATCGGAAGGGCGTTATCACAAAGGGCGCGGGGCGCACGGACTTCGACGCGGCACTTGAGGAGATGGCGGCATCGACCGTCAGGGAATATACGGGGCAGATGGAGCAGATGGAGCTGTCGGCGGCGATCAAGACGGCGTGGGCGCTGATCTCGCGCACGAACAAGTACATCGACGAGACCGCGCCGTGGACGCTCGCAAAGGACGAGGCGAAGGAGGCAGAGCTCGACTCCGTGCTCTATCATCTCGTCGAGTCGCTGCGTGTGACGAGTATCCTGATCTCCCCGTTCCTGCCCGTGACTGCACGCCGCATCCACGAGCAGCTGGGCTTCACGTCGGACTTTGCAGAGGTGCAGCTCTCCGATACTGCGTGGGGCGCTCTGCCTGACGGTCACGTGGTCGGTACGGCGCAGCAGCTTTTCCCACGCATCGAGACAGAAAAATGACGACATTCATTGATACGCACGCGCATCTGTATGACGAACGCTACAATGATGACCGTGCGGAGATGATTGCACGCGCCGCCGAGGCGGGGGTCGCGCAGATCATCAGCATGGGCGACACGATGGCGGCATCCGCACAGGTGGTTGCCGATGCGGAGCAGTATCCAACGCTCTACGCTGCCGTCGGTGTGCATCCTGAGAGCGCGTGTGTGCTGACGGATGCGGAGCGCACACAGCTTCTTGCGTGGGCGAAGCATCCGAAGGTGGTCGCCATCGGCGAGATCGGACTCGACTACTACTGGGAGAAAGATCCGCAGGTACGCGCCGTGCAGCGTGAGCTCTTTGTCACGCAGCTGGGCATTGCACGCGCGGCAGGACTGCCTGTCTGCATCCACGACCGCGAGGCGCACGGAGATACGCTTGCCATCCTGCAAGCGGAGGGACGTGATCTCACAGGTGTGCTTCACTGCTACTCGGGCAGCCTTGAGACGGCGCGGGAACTGTGGAAACTCGGTTACTATATCGGTATCGACGGCCCTCTGACATTCAAGAATGCGGGGAAGCTGCCTGTGATCGTACGCGAAGCACCGCAGGATAAACTCCTCATCGAGACGGACAGCCCGTACCTTGCTCCCGTACCGAAGCGCGGCAAGCGCAACGAGCCCGCCTATGTCACCTTTGTCGCGGCAAAGATCGCCGAACTGCGCGGCGAATCCGTCGAGGAGGTTGCACGGTATACAACGGAGAATGCGCGGCGGCTGTACCCGAAGCTCGCAGAGGCGTGACGGCTCTCGGCAGAGGCGCCCCTATCGTCACGCCTTCGGCGTGCCACTTCCCCCGCTCTGGCGGGGGAAGCTAAGCTGCTGGAACCCCAAGCCTCCCCTGCCGCAGCGGGGGAGGGGGACCGCGAGCGGTGGTGGGAGCGCTTTGGGCGACAGTGGAAACGCTTGCGTTTAGGGCGTACCTCTTTGAAACAAAATTGAAACAACTTTATTGTTCTATCGTAAATCATCGCCCTGTGCGTGGAGAAATTCTCTGCGTGCAGGGCTTTTGTTTGGGACGAATATCCTTCTCAGTGGGGAGCAAAAACAGAAAACAACGGCTGAATTTATTCTGTATCCCATTTTTCATGTAAAATTCAGCGTAAAGTGGGAAAATACCGTCAGCAAAGGGGGAATTCTATGCAGTGGAAGAAACTGGGACAGCTGATTCAGACAAAGAAGAACACGATGCTCTGCGCCACCTTGGCGGGGATGATGCTCCTCTCCAGTGGATTCACAATGAATGGTCTGCCGAAGAATATGCAGCGCGTGAGCGTGCACGTTGACGGGGAGACCATCACCGATATGACGGTGCAGACAAAGCCCAATGACATTTTTGAGAAGCTCGGCGTAAAGCTCGGTGCAAAGGACACCTACGAGGTGTTTCATAACGAGGGGGAACGCCATACCGAGATTTCCGTACACCGTGCCGTTCCCGTGAGCATCTCGTTCTGGGACGATACGCAGCAGGTCATGACGAGCGGACGCACTGTCGGCGATGTCATGGCGGAGTACGGCTATAACCCGCAAGAGGTTGACGTGACACCTGCGGCGGACACGCCGATCACGGCAGACCTTGCGATCCGGCTGACGGAGAACGAGCAGGCTGCCGAGCAGCGCCGCGCACGCGAGCGCGAGGCAGACCGCGTCAGCCGCGGCATCCCGCGCTACCGTGTGGCATACACGATGCGTGCATCTGCCTACCTCCCGAGCGATGGGGGTGGCAGCGGCATCACGGCGACGGGCATTCCCGCCCGCCATGGAGTTGTCGCAGTCGATCCGAACGTCATTCCGCTCGGCTCGCGCCTCTATATTCCCGGCTACGGCGAGGCAATCGCTGCCGATACGGGCGGCGCGATCGTCGGACATACGATCGATCTCTGCATGGAGAGTTACGACGAGGCAATTCAGTTTGGCCGCCGCAGCGTCGAGGTCTATGTCATTGACTAATTGAATTTATACATACAAAGAATCACTGTGAGATAATTCACGCAGTGATTCTTTTTTTGTTGACAAGAAGCGATTTCAGTGTTACTATTCTATCGTACCATAAAAATTACATATTGATTTTGGATCAAGTGCAGAGGTTTTGTTTGACAGAGCCTCGATTGCTTCATAGGGAATCCGGTACGGGAGTTATGGACTTCATAAGCCGGAGCGGTCACGCCACTGTAACAGGGAGTGATTCCGCGCGCTGACCTTGGGTCAGCAGTCACTGGGGAGAAATCCTCGGGAAGACGCGGAAGAACGATGAACTGAAGCCAGGAGACCTGCTTGATTAACAATCACCGATTGACCTGCGAGTGATGGGGATGGAGATTTTGCGGATTCGTTCGCCTCGAGAGAGAGTTTGGCACAGTGTGACCAAACCGTGTCGGGAACTGAGTAACGATACCGGAAAAGCCCGTTCTGCACACCGCGGAATGGGCTTTTCTTTTTATAGATTCTCGATTCCCGGCGCTGCGTGAACGATCCTGAGGAGATCTGTGTGCATGTGAAAAGGTTTCCATGCATAGAGATTTCCCCGGGATGAAGGAGTATGCGCTCCTTGGGGAAACATTGCTCATCTTTTCAGTTCTCGTTTTGCCCCTTTGTATTGGGGCTACGCTCTGAGGGTGGAAGCTCAGAGCGATTTTTTTTAGGGTTAGCAATACTCTGTGTTTATCTTTTTTGCCCTGTCGGCTTCAATACGCTTTCGCGTAGCACTTCTACGCGTTCAGCGCATTTCATGGACAGGACAAAAAATGGGGAATCGCTGATAAAATGAACTCCGTCAGATTGGTGCAGAATTTTTGTCCTGCCAAGGAAACAAGCCGGACGCAGAGTGGTACTCTGTGGAGGATTTGTTGACACAGGCAGGGCGAAAAGGATGCGCTAAGATGGCGGTGCTGAATTTATCAGCGATTCCCAAGCCCACATCGTATTGCTTTATTATATGTTGGGGGCTATCCCTGACAGAGCCTTCCCGCAATAAATTAAAGGAGGACGTACTATGCCGGAAGAAAAAGAACGGTCGAGTGACGAGGAACTTCAGAAACTTCTGAAGAAATCGGCGGATGTTGAGGACTTCCCCGAGGTCTCGCTCGACGAATTCACTCCGCCGACGGACGAGGAGTGGAAGGCGGCCTGCGAGGCACTGCTCAAGGGGGCGCCGTTCGAGAAGGTCATGTTCACGAAGACCTACGAGGGCATCACCTTCGACCCCATGTATACGAAGAAACACACGGAGGACATCCTGCCCAAGCGTGTCATGCCCGGCATGGGGGATTATCTGCGCGGTGTGGATCCCGCCGGCTACATCGGGAAGCCCTGGGGCATCGCGCAGGCGTGCGATGAGACGCTGCCCGCAGAGAACAACGAGCTCCTGCGTCATGAGAATGACAAGGGCTCGACGATCTATCACATTGTGCTCGACACCGCCTCGCGTGCGGGGGTGGATGCACGTCAGGCGGAGAAGGTCGGCGACATCGGCACGAGCGTGACGACGGTCGACGATATGCACACACTCCTTGAGGGGCTTGATCTTGCGAAGTTCCCTCTCTATGTCTATGCGGGTGCGAATGCTCTCCCGCTCCTCTCGCTCGTCGCGGCGGCACGCCGTGCGGCAGGGGACGACATGTCGAAGGTGCAGGGCATTGTCGGGGCAGACCCGATCGGCGCACTCGTGACCGACGGTAAGCTCCCCGCATCGCTCGACGCACACTATGACAGCCTCGCTGCGGCGGCACGTTGGGCGACGACACATGCGCCGCATCTGCGCACGGTGTTTGTCCGCAGCGATGTCTACAGCAGCGGCGGTGCAAACGATGTGCAGGAGGTCGCAGCGTGTCTGGCGACGGCGGCGGCGTATCTGCGTGCGCTGTGCGAGCGCGGGCTGACGATCGACGAGGCGGCGGGGCAGATCGCGTTCGGCTTCTCGATGGGCGCGAACTTCTTCCTGCAGATCGCGAAGCTCCGCGCCGTGCGTCCGATCTGGGCGCAGATCGTGAAGGCGTTCGGCGGCAATGCCGAGTCGCAGAAGATGCGCATTCACGCGCGTCCTGCGCTCTTCTTCAAGACTATCTACGATCCGTACGTCAACATGCTCCGCAACACGACGGAGATCTTTTCGGGCGTTGTGGGCGGCATCGACTCCTTTGAGAGTGCGCCGTTCGACGAGCCCATCCGCAAGGGAGACGAGTTCTCACGCCGCATTGCACGCAACATCCAGATCATGCTGCAGGAGGAGTTCGGCATGCTGCAGCCGATCGATCCCGCGGGCGGTTCGTGGGCGGTTGAGACGCTGACGCGCCAGATGAAGGAAAAGATCTGGGCAGAGTTCCAGGGCATCGAAAAGCAGGGCGGCATCGTTGCGGCACTCCGTGCCGGCTCGGTGCAGGACGAGATCGCAAAGATTCTCGCGGACCGCTTCAAGAAGGCGGACATCCGCAAAGACCGCATCGTCGGCAACAATATGTACCCGAACATGACAGAGGTTCTGCTTGAAACGCGTGCGGAGGATACGGCGGCGCTCAAGGCACAGCGCACGAAGGACATCGAGGCATATCTCTCCGACATCGACACAAAGCA
Organism: uncultured Selenomonas sp.; assembly: GCA_963555475.1. GTDB lineage: Bacteria > Bacillota > Negativicutes > Selenomonadales > Selenomonadaceae > Centipeda. The sequence continues at coordinate 147,943 of CAUVVR010000002.1, read as the reverse complement.
CCGCGATGAGGCTCTTGCGGCATTCAAGGCGGATGGCTCCGTGGATCAGGGCATCGCGGCGGCACTTGCGGGCGCGACCATTGCAGAGCTGATGGCGGCGGTCACGGACGGCAAGGGCGCGGCGGAGACGGTCACGGCGATCGCACCGCACCGCTGGAGCGAGCGTTTTGAGGCACTGCGCCGCCGCACCGAGGACTACAAGGCGGAGAAGAACGACAACGTCAAGATCTTCCTCGCAAACATGGGCCCCATCCCGCAGCACAAGGCGCGTGCGGACTTTACCACGGGCTTCCTGCAGGTCGGCGCGTTCGAGGTGCTCGGCAACGACGGGTTCAAGACGGTCGAGGAGGCTGCCGAGGCAGCGGGTAAGAGCGGCGCGGATGCGGTGGTCATCTGCTCCACGGACGCGACCTATCCCGAGATCGTGCCCGCACTTGCACCGAAGCTCCACGAGGTTTTGCCGAATGCGCGCGTATTCCTCGCGGGCGCGGCACCGAAGGATCTCCTTGAGACATATAACAACGCGGGCATTGATGAATACATCTCCGTCAAGGCGAACTGCTACGAGGTGCTTGAGCGCCTTCAGAAAAAGAAAGGGATGATTGCGTAATGGCAGGCTTTACGAACCCGGATTTCACCGGGATGAGCCTCGGCGAAAGCCCGTCCGCAGACTCCAAGGAGTGGCGCGCCCTCTTCGAGGGGACGACGGGGCGGACGTTTGAGGCACTCACGCACAAGACGATGGAGCGTGTACCCGTGAGCCCCTTCTACGATCACGACGTATACGAGCGTATGAGCCACCTCGACTTTGCGAGCGGCATCCCGCCGTGTCTGCGCGGACCGTACTCCACGATGTACGTGTTCCGTCCGTGGACGGTGCGCCAGTACGCAGGTTTCTCGACGGCAGAGGAGTCGAATGCGTTCTACCGCCGCAACCTCGCAGCAGGTCAGAAGGGGCTTTCCATCGCGTTCGACCTCCCGACCCACCGCGGCTATGACGCGGACAACCCGCGTGTGGTTGGTGACGTGGGCAAGGCGGGCGTTTCGGTCTGCTCCATGCTGGATATGAACATCCTGTTCTCGGGCATTCCGCTCGATCAGATGTCCGTCTCTATGACGATGAACGGTGCGGTTCTGCCGGTTCTCGCATTCTTCATCGTCTCGGGTGAGGAGCAGGGCGTTGACAAGAAGATCATGGCGGGCACGATTCAGAATGATATTCTGAAAGAGTTCATGGTCCGCAACACCTACATCTACCCGCCGGATATGTCCATGCGCATCATCGGCGACATCTTCGAGTACACGACGAAGTACATGCCGAAGTTCAACAGCATCTCCATCTCCGGCTACCATATGCAGGAGGCGGGTGCACCTGCGGACATCGAGCTCGGCTATACGCTCGCGGACGGCCTTGAGTACATCCGCACGGGCATCAAGGCGGGGCTTGCCGTCGACGACTTTGCAAAGCGTCTCTCGTTCTTCTGGGCAATCGGCAAGAACTACTTCATGGAGATTGCAAAGATGCGCGCGGCGCGTGTCCTCTGGGCGAAGATCGTCAAGTCGTTCGACGCGAAGAACGACAAGTCGATGGCACTCAGAACGCACAGCCAGACGTCCGGTTGGTCGCTGACGGCGCAGGATCCGTTCAACAACATCGCCCGCACGGCGATGGAGGCGATGGGCGCGGCACTCGGCCACACGCAGTCTCTCCATACGAACGCACTCGACGAGGCGATCGCACTGCCGACGGACTTCTCGGCGCGTATTGCGCGTAACACGCAGCTCTACATCCAGGACGAGACGAGCGTCTGCAAGATCATCGATCCGTGGGGCGGCTCGTACTACGTCGAGGCCCTCACGAACGAGATCATCCGCCGTGCTTGGGCGCATATCCAGGAGGTCGAGGCCCTCGGCGGCATGGCGAAGGCCATCTCGACGGGCCTGCCGAAGATGCGCATCGAGGAGGCGGCAGCACGCCGTCAGGCACAGATCGACTCCGGCATCGAGAGCATCGTCGGCGTGAACAAGTACCGCCTCGAAAAGGAAGATCCGCTGCAGATCCTCGCCATCGACAACACGGCCGTGCGCCAGGCACAGGTCGAGCGTCTCGAGAAACTGCGTGCAGAGCGTAATGCGGACGATGTACGCCGCTGCCTCGAAGGCATCACGAAGGCGGCAGAGACACGCGACAATGGCAACCTGCTCGAAGCAGCCGTCGATGCGGCACGCGCACGTGCCTCGCTCGGCGAGATCTCCGACGCGGTGGAGAAGGTCTCCGGCCGTTTCCAGGCGGTGATCCACACCATTTCCGGTGTCTACTCCTCCGAGTTCACGGACAAGACCGAGCTCGATCGCGCCCGCGAGATGGCGGACGAGTTCGAGGAACTCACGGGTCGCCGTCCGCGTATCTTCGTCGCGAAGATGGGACAGGACGGACACGATCGCGGACAGAAGGTCATCGCGTCCTCCTTCGCCGACATGGGCTGGGACGTCGACGTGGGTCCTCTCTTCCAGACCCCTGCCGAGACAGCGCAGGATGCGGTCGACAACGACGTGCACATGGTCGGATTCAGCTCGCTCGCAGCGGGACACAACACGCTCCTGCCGCAGCTGGTGGACGAACTGCGTGCGCTCGGACGTGACGACATCATGGTCTGCATCGGCGGCGTTATCCCCGTGCAGGACTATGACAACCTCTACGAGCACGGCGCGGTCGCGATTTTCGCACCGGGCACGAACATCCCCGAGGCGGGCATCAAGCTCCTGACTCTTCTCATCGCACGCGCGAAGGAAGAAGCCGCAGGCTGAGGAAATATTGGGAGCCGAGGAGCGCCCCTATCGGCTCACTACGTTCGCCACTTCCCCCGTCGCGACGGGGGAAGCTAATATGCCGAGCCCCCAGCCTCCCCTGCCGCAGCGGGGGAGGGGGACCACGCGCAGCGTGGTGGAAGGGGCACTTTGAACAATGCATCCGACATGAATACGGGGCTGCTCTGTACGAACTGAAGAAGTTTCGGCAAGCAGCCCTGTTTTGTGCTATGAAAGGAGGCTTTATGAGCGAAAAATATACCACAGAACGGCCCGACTGGGTACCCGAGGATGCGGACTGTAAGTTCACGACAAGTGTCATGGGCGGCATCGAGGGCATCAAGGATTTGACCGTCGGCAATATCAATCCGAGGCTGCTGAACGGTAAGGGAATGCCGCGCAGAAAGCTCGTCCTCAATGAGGACGACTATGTGGAAGGCGTTGCGCGCGGCGACCGCATGACACTCTCACGCGCGATTACGCTCATCGAGAGCAACAGCAGCAAACATTTTAAGCTTGCACAGCGGGTATTGCAGCGGCTCCTGCCAAAGACGGGAAACGCCCTGCGCATTGGCATCACAGGTGTGCCGGGCGCGGGCAAGTCCACGATGATTGAGGCGTTCGGCAATATGCTCTGCGATGCAGGGCATCGTGTCGCCGTACTCACCATCGACCCGACGAGTTCCGTGACGAAGGGCTCGATTCTCGGCGACAAGACGCGCATGGGGACCCTTTCGCGCCGTCCCGAGGCGTTCATCCGTCCGTCGCCCGCGGGCGGGACGCTCGGCGGTGTCGCGCGCAAGAGCCGCGAGACCATGCTGCTCTGCGAGGCGGCGGGCTATGATGTCATCATCATTGAGACGGTCGGTGTCGGACAGTCCGAGACGACCGTGCGCTCGATGGTCGACTTCTTCCTGCTCGTCGTGCTGACGGGTGCGGGCGATGAACTGCAGGGCATCAAGAAGGGCATCATGGAGCTTGGCGATGCCATCGTTATCAACAAGGCGGACGGCGATAACCTACTCAAGGCAAAGGTCGCCCGCGGTCAGTACGAGCGTATGCTTGAGTTCATTCGCCCCGCGACGCCGGGGTGGGAGACACACGCCTACCTCGCGTCCGCCGTCGAAAAGACGGGACTTGACGAACTCTGGGAGGTCATCCGCATCTTCCGCGACAAGACGACGGAGAGCGGTGTTTGGAAGAAGCGACGCGACGGTCAGCTCCTCGACTGGATGAACAGCATGATCGACGAGCACCTGCACAACCTGTTCTTCGACGATGCCGTTGTGCGCGGACGGATGCCCGAGGTAAAGGAGGCGATCCTCTCGGGCGGTATCTCGCCGACGCAGGCGGTCGCCGAGCTCCTCAGCGTATTCGACGTCCACCGTGCAGCAGGGCGGCAGGTCGACCTCTTTACGAATTGATAACAGCCTCCCCCGTTTGCTGACCTGTCCGAGAAGCAAGCCCGAAGGGCACAGCTGATCGGGTAACAGGTCGTATGGGAAAACGTCCCAAGAACACGAGCGTTAGCGATGTGTGATTGGTTGACGTTGACCGCTACGGGGGAGGGGGACCGCGCACAGCGTGGTGGAAGGGGGACTTAGATTGCACAAACGCATCTGCCTCTCGGGCGCGGATATGTACGAGCTCGAGGAGGTCTTTACGGGACGGCGCGGCATCGTTTCCGTCCGCACCGGCTACATCAACGCCGCGCCCAATGCCCGCCATGAGGATGTGGCGACAGGTGCGGCAGGCGGGCGCATGGGCGTCGAGATCTGCTATGATCCGAAGAAGATCGACATCTCGCAGCTCCTCGACCTGCACTTCGCCGTCGTCACGCCCTACAGCATCGACGGGCAGGGCTATGTGCGCGGCGCGATGTACCGCGCGGGTGTCTTCTACGAGAGCGCGGAGGATGAGCCGCAGATCCAGCTCTATCTCACCTTTCTCGCGGGGAAGGGCCGCTGTCCCGCCACGGGCGAGCACCTGACACTCAACGACCCAAACAGCAGCGCGGCGGCGCGGCGTGTCCTGCACGCAACGATGGAACGCCTCACCTCATTTCAAGCGGCAGCGGACGAGCATCAGGGTTATCTCACGCGGCATCCCGAGACAGAGACCTACATTGATCTCGTACGACTGCGCGAACTTGTGAAGCTTTGAAACGAAAAGACCATTGGCCTGTTGGGCTGATGGTTTTTTTCGATCATAGATGATTTTCATTTTTATACAAAATTATTTTATGCTATAATCAACAGAATGAAAAATATTCTATCGTATCGTTTCATACGCATGTGTGCCGGATCTTGCGGCAGAGTGCGGAATGGACGGGGGGAACCAAAGGGGAGCTGGGTATGAGCATACGTACTAAACTACAGTCGATTCTGATTCTACTGTTTGTATTCATCGTGGGATTGGTCGGGCTGAACTTCTTTACATTCAATGAACTCAAGGGGGATTCGCCTGCGGTCAACGCCTCTGGGTCGCTACGGATGCGCGCCTATCAGCTCTCATGGGGGGCGGCACGGCTCGTGTCGGCAGATGAAGGGGATGCACAGACACTGCGCACTGCGATGCAGAAGGATCTGGAGGACTACGATCGCATTTTGAAAGGACTGGAGCAGGGCGATGCGGCGATGGGACTGACTGCCCCCACGGATGAGGCGGTGCAGCGGCAGCTTGGCGTCGTGAAGCCTCTGTGGGAGTCGTACCGCAGCGATGTGCGTGCCGTTGCCGAGGGATCGGACGAGGAAATGCGCCGCGCGGCAGAGGCAAAGGTTGCGAAAGAGGTTGCGCCCTTTGTGGCGGAGGTCAACAAGCTGGTCGCTGCCTACGATGCCGCCAGCCAGACAAAGATCGAAACCTCCAAGAATATTCAGATCGGTGTGATCCTCCTCGCCATATTCGTTGTGGGCGGCGCACTTTGGCTGATCCTCGCGCAGATTCTGCGCCCGCTGGCGGCATTGACGGAGTCGTTTCGTGATATTGCCGGCGGAGAGGGCGATCTGACGCAGCAGCTCCATGCGGAGCGCGATGATGAAATCGGTCGCATCGTCCTCCATTTCAACACCTTCATCGGGAAACTGCGTACCATCATGCGCGGCGCACAGGAGAGTGCGGCAGAGGTCGCGCAGCTCTCCGGCGCACTCTCTCAGGCAAGCGGAGAGAGCAGTCACGCAGTCGAGCAGGTCGCCGGCTCCGTCACCGACGTCGCGGGGCAGGCAAACGCGCAGAACGGCGATATGCAGAAACTCGCGGATAATGTATCGCAGATTGCGGCACATATGGCACAGATGCTTGCGTCTGCCGAACGCTCTGCCGTACTCTCGGCGGATTCCGAGGAAAAGGCGGCTGACGGTCGGGACGGTGCGGCGCGTGTTGCGGCGCAGACCGATGTCCTGCGCGATATCGTCATGACTATGGATCGGAACGTCCAGACCCTCACGCAGTATGCGGAGGACATCAATCAGATCATCGATCTCATCAAGGGAATCTCGGGGCAGACCAACCTGCTCGCCCTTAACGCCGCGATCGAAGCGGCACGCGCAGGTGAGAGCGGACGCGGCTTTGCCGTTGTCGCGGAGGAGGTGCGCAAGCTCGCCGAGAGCTCAAGTCTCGCGGCGGACGATGTCACGGAGAAGATGACCGGCATTCGTCAGCAGGTGCACGAGACGCGCAGTGCAAATCAGGAACTCGTCGGTGAGCTCGAGAAGATCACGGAGGCGGTCGGTGCGGTGCGCACCTCGCTGAACGCTATCGCCGAAAGCTCCGAGGAGAGCCGCAGAGCCGCAGCCGAGATCGTACAGCTGAATCAGACGGCATCGGCAGGGGCACAGAGTGTTGCGGGTACATCGGGGCACGTCGCGGCAGCGGCAAAGCAGATTGCGGGACTCTCCGAGGAGTCGGCGGCCGCCATGGAGGAGCAGAGTGCGACCATGGAGCAGGTCGTTGCCACCGCAGAGCGTCTCTCCGGTCTGTCAACGAAGTTGGATGGTCTTGTTGGAAAGTTCAAGGTTTGAGATTGATTTCATACGAAAAGCAATGTGTTTTATGCGGATTTGTCAGATGGGGGTATTGCATGGGGGATTTTCTGCGATATAATGAATAGAGAGAACTTTTTTGTTGAAACGAGAGGGAAATATGTCAATTCATAATAAATTACGCATCACACTCGCTGCCCTCTTCGTATTCATCATCGGGTTGGTCGGGCTGAACTTCGTTACCTTTGCACAGTTGGACGGGGACTCTCTCGCCGTCAATGCGTCCGGTTCCCTGCGGATGCGTGCCTATCAGCTCGCGTGGCTCTCGGCGCGTTTGGTTCCTGCCGATGCGGATGAGGCGGCAGATCTTCGGCGGACGATGCTCGCACAGATTGAGCGATATGACCGCATTCTTACGGGGCTCCGCCGGGGCGATGCGGAGCTGAATCTCCGCCCCGTGTCGGACGAGGCGGTAAAGGAGCAGCTCCGCACACTGCAGCCTCTTTGGGAGGAGTATCGGACGCATGTGTTTGCCGTTGCGGGGGCTGTGGGACCGGAGGAAAAATCCGAAGCAAATGCCGTTGTCGCCGCCGAGGTCGTCGACTATGTGACCGAGGTGGACAAACTCGTTACGGCGTATGACAATGCAAGTCAGGCAAAGGTCGCTGTTTCCAAAGACATTGCGATGGGCGTGACCGTCCTTGCATTCCTCATCTTTGTCATTTCCTCCTACGGTATCTTTACGGAGGTTCTGCGGCCGATTGCGGCACTTACCGCCTCGTTCCGCGATGTGGCAGGCAAGGAGGGCGATCTCACGCAGCAGCTCACTGCCAAACGCAGTGATGAGATCGGACGCATTGTGCAGTCGTTTAATACCTTTGTCAGCGATCTGCGCCAGATCATGCAGCGGACGCAGGCGTGCGCCACCGAGGTCGCGGGACTGTCGGATACGATGTGGCGGGCGAGTGTCGAGAACAGCAAGGCGGTCGAATGCAACGCCGTCGCCATAACGAGTGTTGCTGCGCACGCGAGCGAGCTGGATGACAACATTCAGATGCTCGATGCGAGCGTACACGGTATTTCCGCGCACTTGGAGGAGATGCAAACGCTTTCACAGGCAGAGGCCGTCAACCGTACGGCACTTCTCACCTCCATTGAAGCGGTACGCGCCTGTGCACAGGTCGCGGCAGCGGCATCGGAGGAGGTTGCCAAGGCGGCGCACGAGATCGCGTCGCACGCAACAGACTCAGCAGCCGCCATTGAGCAGGAGACTGCCTCTCTCGATGCATTCGCCGCAACATCGGAGCAGCTCAAGGGCCTTGCCGCGGATCTGGATGCACTGGTTGGACGATTTAAGGTGTAAGAGTTTTCCCTTCATAAATACAGAAAATCCCGTCTTGCCGTGATTGGCAGGACGGGATTTTGCTATGCTGTGATGGTTACTCCTTGATCGGTTTCTTGAGCAGGGAGAGGATAATGGCACTGACGATGGCACCGATGAGGATGCTTACGAGGTACATGAGCGGGTTGCCGATGGTCGGGACGACGAAGATGCCGCCGTGCGGTGCGCGCAGGGTGCAGTCGAAGAACATGGTGAGTGCGCCCGCGAGTGCAGAGCCGACGACCATCGAGGGGATGACACGCACGGGATCGGCCGCAGCGAACGGGATCGCGCCCTCGGTGATGAAGGAGAGTCCCATGACGTAGTTCGTGATGCCCGCCTTGCGCTGGTTCTCGGTGAAGCGGTTCTTAAAGAGTGTGGTTGCAAGGGCGATCGCCAGCGGGGGCACCATACCGCCAGCCATGACCGCCGCCATGACGTGATACTCGCCCGAGGCGAGGAGACCCGTGCCCGTGACGTACGCCGCCTTGTTGATCGGACCGCCCATGTCGACTGCCATCATGCCGCCGACAATCAGCCCCATGAGGATGCGTGCCGAGGGATCCATGCCGCCGAGGGTCGAGACCATCCAGTTGTTGATGGCGGAGACGGGCGGTGCGATGATGTAGAGCGAGATGAGCCCCATGATGAGGATGCCGAAGAACGGGTAGAGCAGGATGGGCTTGATGCCGTCGAGGGAGGCGGGCAGTCCTGCAAATACCTTCTTGAGGAAGTTGACGGCGTAGCCACCGACGAAGCCCGCGAGGAGTGCGCCGAGGAAACCCGTACCCGTTGCGCCCGCGAGTGAGCCGCCGACGAAGCCGACGGCAAGTCCCGGGCGGTCGGCGATCGACATACCAATGAAGCCCGCGAGGACGGGGAGCATGAAGCCGAAGGATGCCCCGCCGACCTGCATGAAGAACTTGGCAAGCGGAGTGTTCGAGCCGAATTTGGACGGGTCGATGCTGTAGTCGTCGAAGAGGAAGGCAAGGGCGATGAGGATACCGCCGCCGACAACGAACGGAAGCATATGCGAGACACCGTTCATGAGGTGCTTGTAGATCTGGCGGGCAAGGCTTTCGTTTTCCGTATCGTCTGCGCTCTCCGCCGTGTCCGCGCCGCTCGCGCGGTAGACGGGAGCACTGCCCGAGAGGGCGCGGTCGATGAGTTCGTCCGCCTTGTTGATGCCATCGGCGACCTTCGTGATAACGACGCGGCGGCCGTCAAATCGGGACATGGCGACGTTTTTGTCCGCTGCGACGATGATACCGTCGGCGGCGGCGATTTCTTCGGGGGTGAGAACGTTCTTCACGCCCGCCGAGCCGTTCGTCTCGACCTTGACCGTGAGACCGCGCTTCTTCGCGTGCTGTTCGATGCTTTCCGCCGCCATAAAGGTGTGCGCGATGCCTGTGGGGCAGGCGGTGACGGCGAGAATCTGGATGTGGTCGGCGGTGGGCTTTGCTTCTTCTTCAGACGTGCCTGTGCTCGGTGCGACGAAGCGGTCGTTCTCCTTATCGTCGACAAGCTGACGGAACTCCTCGACGGTCTTGGCGGCAATGAGTGCTTCCTTGAAGTCGGGGTCCATAATCATAGTCGCGAGCTTCGAGAGGATGGCGAGGTGTTCGTCGTTCGCTCCGTTCGGTGCGGCGATCATGAAGAAGAGGCGGCTCGGGTTGCCGTCCATGGCGGCAAAGTCCATGCCGTCGGGGACGGTCATTGCGGCAAGTCCCGCCGCCTTTACACCGTCGCTCTTGGCGTGCGGCGTTGCGATGCCGTCGCCGAGCCCCGTGGTGCCGCTCTCCTCGCGGGTGAGTACGTCCTTGACGTACTGCTCTTTATCGCTGAGGTTGCCGCCCTTCTCCATGTAGTCAGCGAGGAGACGGATTGTCTCCTCTTTCGAGGCGGGAGCGGAAACGCCGAGGGCGATGCTCTCAGGTTTCAGAAGATCGTTGATATGCAAGGGAAAGTCCCTCCTTTTTGTGTTGTCTTATCGTGATGCGTGTCCCACGCGAACGCTTAGTTACGCAAGCGGTCGCGTTCTCGTTCGCCTAAATACCTGCGGACTTCTTAAACGCGCTTCGCTTGAACGAATAAAATCCGCAGGGGGCGAAACGCCCGAGCGGTCAACGTCAACCAATCACACATCGCTATCGCTCGTGTTCTTGGGACGTTTTCCCATACGACCTGTTTCCCAATCAGCTTCGTCCTACGGACTTGCTTCTTGGACAGGTCAGTATTTTCTCACTTGCTTCACTAAGGTTCGCTTTGTGACACCGCATCACGCCTCTGCAATACGGCACTCAAACGATAGTTTTCAGCAGTGCAAGTGCCTCCTCGCGCGTGGCGAGGTTCGGCGAGAATGCGGAGGCGGAGCCGGTTGCAACGCCCATGTAGAAGGCGCGCTCATAGCTGCCGTCCGACTCCATGAAGCCCGCGAGGAAGCCAGCAACCATCGAGTCGCCCGCGCCCACGGAGTTGACGAGTGTGCCCTTCGGTGCGGCGGAGCGGTAGAATACACCCTCTGCCGTGAGGAGGATTGCACCGTCGCCCGCCATCGAGATGAGGACGTTCGTCGCGCCCTCCTCCTGCAGCTTCTTTGCGTGGAAGATGATGTCGTCATCCGTTTTGAGTTCGACCCCAAACATTTCGCCGAGTTCGTGATTGTTCGGCTTGATGAGAAACGGATGGTACTTCAGCACACGCCGCAGGAGATTCTTCGTCGCATCCACGACGATGCGGATGCCGCGCCCCGCCAGATGCTCCATGATACGCTCGTAGATGTCATCGGGCAGCGTGTTCGGAATCGAGCCCGCAAGGACGAGTGTATCGCCCTCCGTGAGGCGGTCGAGCTTTGCAAACAGCGCACGCTGCGCCTCCTCCGTGATGACGGGACCCTGCCCGTTGATCTCGGTCTCACGTTCCGCCTTGATCTTGACGTTGATGCGCGAGAAGCCCTCGTCCAGACGCACAAAATCGTCTGCAACGCCGAATGTGTGCAGCATCTGCTGCATCGCAGTGCCCGTGAATCCCGCGAGGAAGCCGAGCGCCGTTGACTCGTGTCCGAGATTTTTCAGCACGATGGAGACGTTGATCCCCTTGCCCCCCGGCAGGATCTGCTCATAGTTCACACGGTTGATCTCGCCCGCTGTGAACTGCTCCAACCGCACGATGTAGTCGATTGACGGGTTGAAGGTGACGGTGTAAATCATGCAACGATCCCTCCCTAACTATGATTCAAAAAATGCTCCCATTAAAAGTATCATATAGCGTAGCCATACCAAAGTCAAGAAAACCATTCTCATACGATGGGGTTGTCAGAGCTTTTTCTTTCCTCTATAATGAGATGGTAAAATGGAGTGGAACAGGGGAGAATTATGACCGCAGAAATGGGTACGCAAATCGTTCAGACACCAACTGCGTCGAAGCAGGGGAAGCCGCATAAAACGCCGCCCAAGGGGGCGATCTTCTATATAAAAAAAGCAGCGATGCTGATCCTCGGTGCGCTCATAACAGCAGCCGGGCTGGATCTCTTTCTGATCCCGAACAACGTTATCGACGGCGGCGTGGTCGGTCTCTCGATCATGGCGCAGACAATTACGGGGATGGGGCTCGGTGTGTTCCTTGTTCTCTTTAACATCCCATTCGTCTATATGGGTTACAAGCAGATCGGCAAGAATTTTGCGCTCTCGACCGTCTTTGCGATCATCATGCTCTCGATCTGGTCGGGGGTCCTCCACGATGTACCGCAGGTGACGAACGATCCCTTCCTCGCCGCGATCTTCGGCGGCGTGGTGACGGGACTCGGGGTCGGCATCGTCATGCGTACGGGCGGCTGCTTCGACGGCACGGAGATCGTCGCGATCATCATGGACGCGCGGACGCAGTTCTCCGTCGGCGAGGTCGTCATGTTCATCAACCTCTTTATCCTCTCGTCGGCGGGGCTGCTCTACGGCTGGGACAAGGCGATGTACTCGCTCTTTGCCTACTTCGTCATCGCCAAGATGATCGACGTGGTGCTCAAGGGGCTCGATGAATCGTACGCCGTCATGATCGTCACGAGTGAGCACGAGGAGATGACCGAGGCACTCAACGAACGCCTTGGGCGCGGTGTGACGCTGCTGCACGGCGCAGGCGGCTACACGGGCGAGCCGAAGGAGGTCCTCTACTGCGTCGTCACACGCTTGGAGCTCGACAAGCTCAAGGAGATTGTCCTCGACAAGGACGAGCGTGCCTTCGTCACGATCAACGCCGTGCACGACATCGTGGGCGGACGGTTCAAGAAAAAAGCGATTCACTAGGGAAGTACTGATCAATTTAGCCACGCCATCTTAGCGCATCTTTTTTGCCCGCTTATCGTTAGCAAATCCTCCACATAGCTTTGGCTATGCGGCTGGTTTGCTGCCTCAATCGGACAGAAAATCTGTGCCAATCTGACGGACCGGTGATTCCTTAGAAAAACTATAGCTCCGAGGCGGTCTCCTCACGCCTCATCCACATGGCAATCACGGACGCACTCTACACCGTCATTGCCATGCGAGCACCGCAGGACTACCGCAGTAACCTCCAAAAGATGCGCGAAGGCCTTGCGAAGAAGTGGACAGAGGGGCGGTGTGTGCATGGGGGGAAGAACATGGAGCGTGTGATGGACTTGAAGTTTTATCGGGGGAAGCGTGTCCTCCTCACGGGGCATACGGGCTTTAAGGGGATGTGGCTCACACTGCTGCTCCTGAGAGCGGGGGCGGAGGTGACGGGATTCTCTCTCGATGCACCGACCGAGGGCGGGGCGGTGGCACTGCGCCGCCTCGGTATACGGAAAGAAATACGGGATGTGCGCGGCGATGTGCGTGACCTTGCCGTACTGCAGCACGCATTCCGTGAAGCGCGTCCCGAAGTCGTCTTTCATCTCGCGGCGCAGCCCATCGTGCGCGAGAGCTACCGTCAGCCCGTGGACACCTTTGCAGCGAATGTGATGGGGACGGTCAACCTGCTCGAATGCGTCCGCACCACGGACACCGTTCGTTCCGTGCTCATCGTGACGACAGACAAGGTCTATGAAAATAAAGAGTGGGCATGGGGCTACCGCGAGAATGAGCCACTGATGGGCTATGATCCGTATTCGGCGAGCAAGAGCTGCGCCGAGCTCGCCGTCTACAGCTATCGGCAGAGCTTTCTCGCTGCGCAGGATGTGCGCGTCTCGACGGCGCGTGCGGGTAACGTGATCGGCGGTGGCGACTTTGCCCCCGACCGCATCATTCCCGACTGCATTCGCGCCGCCGTGCGCGGGCAGACCATCGACATCCGCAATCCGCACTCGACGCGTCCCTATCAGCACGTCCTCGAACCGCTCTCCGTCTATCTCACGATTGCGGCGCGGCAGACGGCGGATGCATCCCTTGTCGGTGCGTGGAACGTCGGCCCCGACGATGCGGACTGTGTGACGACAGGAGAACTCGCTGATATCTTCTGCCGCGCATGGGGCGATGGTGTGTGTTGGCAGACGCAGGCGGACGGCGGCCCGCACGAGGCGCATTTTTTGAAGCTCGACTGCTCGAAAATAAAGAGTGGACTCGGGTGGAAACCGCGCTGGCACATCAAAGAAGCGGTCGAGAAAACGGTGGAATGGGCAAAGGCGTGGGAGCAGGGAGCGGATATGCGCGTTGTGACTGAGGGGCAGCTGCACGATTTTGGTGCTGCTCCAAAACTAGTGGAAATACTATTGCACCAGTCTGCGTCCGGTTTGCCTTCTCGTTCGGACAAAAATCTGCGCCAATCTGATGGACTTCATTTTATCAGTGATTCCTAAAGTATATAGAAATACATGACGATATTATTAAGATAAGGGTTGGTCGCCTCGCAGGACAGGGGGATGATAAGGATATGGGAAAACAGCGCATTGCGGACTATATCGCAGAGATTTTGGCAGTACGTGGCTTTGATACGGTTTTTACGGTCGTCGGCGGCGGTGCGATGCACCTCAATGATGCATTTGGCGCATCGAAGCAACTGAAAGACATTCATCATCATCACGAGCAGGCAGCCGCTATGGCGGCAGAAGGCTATGCACGCGTTACAGGAAAGCCTGCGATCGTATGTGTAACAAGCGGTCCCGGCGGAACGAATGCCATCACGGGGGTATTGGGGGCATATCAGGACAGTGTGCCCATGCTCGTTATTTCGGGACAGGTGCGTTATCCCATCACAGTCGAGGCCTCCGGTCTTCGCCTCCGTCACTTCGGCGAGCAGGAGCATGACATCGTGCGAACGGTGCGCCCGTTGACGAAGTATGCGGAGATGGTGCGGCGTCCTGAGGATATTCTCTATGCGCTGGAAAAAGCATTGTACATCATGGAGGAGGGCAGGAAAGGCCCTGTCTGGCTGGACATTCCTCTGGATGTGCAGGGGGCGGAAATTGAGGTGGGAAACCTTCGTCACTTCACGCCGCCCAAGCCTCTGAGACAAGATCATTTGGCATTGGCAGAACTCGTATTGACAAAGCTTCGGACAGCGAAGGCACCGCTGCTTCTCGCAGGTTCATCCATCCGCCTGTCGGATTCATATGCGTCCTTTTGCCGTGTCGTACAGGCACTCGGCATCCCCGTTCTTGCGACGACGTGCACGGCAGATCTCTTCGAGACGGCTCACCCCCTGTACTTTGGAAATTTTGGCATACTGGGCGGCCGTGCGGGGAATTTCCTCGTACAGAATGCGGATGTGATCGTCTCCCTCGGCTGCCGCTTTGCCCTGAATCAAATCGGTTTTCGACATGAGGCATTTGCGCCGCAGGGATATAAGATAGCGATTGATATTGATGAGGAGGAGCTCAAGAAGGAAACCATGCGTCCGGATCTTCCGATTCATGCAGATCTGAAGGAGTTTCTCCCCGCCATGGAAGCCTGTCTGGCAGATAAGCCTATGCCGGAAAAAAGGGCGTGGATGTCCTATGCAAGGCGTTTGCGCGATGCCTTTCCCGTCTTGGCGCAGGCAGCGGACAGAACGGGCGTAAATCCCTACCTTCTTGCGGATCGTCTGATGGCGCTGCTCCCTGCGGATGGTATCGTCGTCGTCGGAAGCAACCTCGGCGGCGAAATGGCGATTGAGACGGGCATACGCAAGGATGGACAGCGGCTTTTCTGCAATAAGAACTGCGGCAGCATGGGCTACGGGCTTCCCGCAGCAATCGGAGCGGCGGTGGCGTCGGGTAGAACCGTGTTTTCCTTGGACGGCGATGGCAGCATACAGATGAATTTGCAGGAACTGCAGACCATCGTATGCAATCGACTCCCGGTCAAGATCCTCGTCTACAACAATGGCGGCTATGGCAGCATTGTGCGCACGCAGCGGGGCTTTTTCGATGGCCGACTCACGGGCTGCACAAAGGAATCCGGTCTGGATTGTCCGGATTTTTCCAAAATCGCGTCTGCCTTTGGAATCCCGTACTTTGCCATTCGGGAAAACGGAGAGACGGATGCTGTCCTTTCGGCGCTGGTGGAACAGGATGGCTATGCGCTCTGCGAAATCTTTGAAGATCCGGAGCAGGGGCTTGCTTTTAAGACAACCTCGAAGAGGCTTTCGGATGGCTCGATTGTCTCTGCGCCGATTGATGAGTTGGCACCGCCCCTGCCGCCCGAGGAATTTGAAAGATACCGTCTTTTCCGAGAGGAGGAAGAGCTGTGAGCAAGTTTCAAAAGGTCTTGGTCACGGGTGCGGATGGCTTTATCGGATCGCATCTCGCGGAAACCCTGATTCGCAGAGGGAACAGCGTCAAGGCTTTCGTTCAGTACAATTCGTTTAACTCCTGTGGCTGGCTCGATACACTGGATGCGGATGTCGTTCGCGCAATGGAAATCTTCTCGGGAGACGTGCGTGATCCATATGGGGTAAAAACTGCAATGCAGGGGTGTGATGCGGTTTATCATCTCGCGGCGCTCATTGCCATCCCCTATTCGTATCATTCGCCCGATACCTACATTGATACGAACATCAAAGGGACGCTGAATATCATGCAGGCCGCGCGAGAGCTTGGCGTGGCTAAAATTGTGCAGACCTCCACAAGCGAGGTGTACGGAACGGCGCAGTTCGTTCCGATCACGGAGGAGCACCCGCTCCATGGACAGTCGCCCTATGCAGCGAGCAAGATTGGTGCAGACCAGCTTGCCATGTCCTTTCATTATTCCTTTGGCACGCCTGTTGCAGTCATCCGCCCCTTTAACACCTATGGCCCCCGGCAGTCTGCGCGTGCCGTCATTCCGACGATCATCACACAGATTGCAAACGGCAGGAGGAATCTGCATCTGGGCGCTGTCTCTCCGACACGTGATTTCAACTATGTGGAGGATACGGTGGACGGCTTCATTGCAGTTGGTGAGCAGGACGCTTCCGTCGGAGAGGTCATCAACATCGGGAGTAATTTTGAGATTTCCATTGAGGCAACGGTTCAGCTCATCGCGGACATCATGCAGGCAGATGTGACGATCACGACGGCCGAAGAACGGCTTCGTCCCACGGGGAGCGAGGTAGAGCGCCTTTGGGCAGACAATAGGAAGGCGCGGGAGCTTCTTGGCTGGTCGCCGCATTACGCCGGGCGCGATGGATTCCAACGGGGGCTGGAAAAGACAATCGCGTGGTTCACGGACGAACGAAACCTTCGGAAGTATAAAGCAGACCAATACAATATCTGAGGAGAGAGCATGGAAATGAAAGATTCATCCGATGTGCAGGCGATTGTTGCAGAGATAAGGGACGCAGTACGGAAAAGCGTCGCGCCGCCGTATGCATCGGAGACCATGCCGCTCGCCCTGCATGAGCCGTGTCTGCAGGGCAACGAGAATGCCTATGTGAAAGAGTGCATCGACACGGGCTGGGTATCCTCTGCGGGTAAGTTCGTTGACCGTTTTGAACAGGAGCTTGCCGACTACACGGGCGTGAAGCGTGCTGTCGCCGTTTCCAATGGGACGGCGGCACTTCACATCGCGCTCCTTCTCGCAGGGGTGGAGGCGGGAGACGAGGTGCTTGTGCCGGCACTGACCTTTGTCGCGACGGCGAATGCCGTCTCCTATCTGGGTGCATCCCCACACTTCGTTGACAGTGAAGATGTGTCTCTCGGAATGGATGCGGAAACACTGGATCGGTACCTCTCTTCGACAGTGATGTTAAGGGATGGACACGCCTTCAACAAATCAACGGGACGCAGGATATCGGTCCTCCTTCCCATGCACACCTTTGGGCATCCCGTCAATCTTGATGCGCTGACTGCAGTTGCAGAGAAATATCATCTCACACTCGTAGAGGACGCAGCGGAATCCATCGGCTCTTTCTACAAGGGACGCCATACAGGATGTGTTGGCAAGCTCGCCGCCCTGAGTTTTAATGGCAATAAGACCATCACAACGGGGGGCGGCGGTGCTCTGCTAACAAATGATGATGCTCTGGGGCGGCTTGCCAAGCATCTGACAACGCAGGCGAAGCTGCCTCATGCGTGGGCGTTCATGCATGATTACATCGGCTACAACTATCGCATGCCGAACATCAATGCCGCCCTAGGCTGCGCGCAGCTTGAGGAACTGGACGGTTTTTTGTGTGCGCAGAGAGCGCTGGCGGATCGCTATGAGAGCGCCTTTGCGCCAATCGATGGGATTCGCTTTGTCAAAGAGCCGCCATATACCAGAAGCAATTACTGGCTTCAGGCGATATACCTTGAGGGTGCAGATTTCGAGATGCGCGATGCGGTCATCTCCGGCCTTCACGCAGCAAATATTTTTGTGCGGCCTGCATGGCGGCTTCTCTACAAGCTGCCGATGTTCGAAAGCGCCCCACGGATGGATTGTGCGACAGCGGAGCGCCTCGAAGCATCCCTCATCAACTTGCCGAGCAGCGTCCGACTGGGGCAGACAGCCTCTGCAACGAGGGAAAAGAATGAGCCGTAACATCTGCGTTGTCACGGGGACACGGGCAGAGTACGGACTCCTGCGCCCCCTTCTTACGGTTCTGGCAAGCGATGCGGGTGTTTCTCTTCAGCTTGTCGTGACAGGTGCGCATCTGTCACCGGAATTCGGCAGGACAGAAGAGGAGATTCGGGCGGATGGATTCGCCTTTGAGCGTCTGGAGATGCTCCTTTCGAGCGATACGCCCGTCGGCATGGCGAAATCGACGGGGCTTGCCGTAATCGGCTTCGCTGATCTCTTTTACCGCCTCGCTCCCGATATCGTCGTCGTCTTAGGCGATCGCTACGAGATCTTGGCAGCAGCTCAGGCGGCTATGCTCATGCGGATCGGACTCGCACACATCCATGGAGGGGAGATTACCGAAGGCGCCGTCGATGATTCCATACGTCATGCCGTGACGAAGATGGCAAACCTTCACTTCGTCAGCGAGGAGGAGCATAGACGGCGCGTCCTGCAGATGGGCGAAGAGCCGCATCGCGTGCATCTCGTCGGTGCGCTCGGCTGGGATGCCATTCTTGGCACGGAAATTCTTTCTTTGTCTGCTTTGGGGAGTTCGCTCACATTTCCGCTACAAAAGGGCTTTTTCCTCTTTACCTATCATCCGGAGACGAGAGGTGAGGAGGGGGGCACATCCTCTTTAGAGGACATCCTCGCTGCCCTCGATGCCTTTCCTGCGCATCAGGTGCTCATGACGAAGGCGAACAGCGATGCCGGCGGCAGGGCAATCAATCGACGGCTGGAACAATATGCCGAGGAACATCCGGAGCGCTGCGTGCTCTGCGCGTCCTTGGGAACGCTGCGATACCTGTCCGCAATGCGTGCGTGTGCGCTTATGATCGGGAACTCTTCCAGCGCACTGCTGGAGGCACCGCTCTTTGGTGTTCCTGCGGTCAATATCGGAAGCAGGCAGAAGGGGCGTCATCGCTACGGGAATGTCATTGATGTCGGGACGGCTCGAACAGATATTGAGCAGGGCATTCGTGATGCACTCTCGCCGCGCTTTCAGGAGACGTGCAGGGATGCTGTCATCCCCCTCGCTGACGGGAATGTTGCAGAGCGCATTGCACATGTCTTGAAGAACGTACCCCTAGAGGATTTATGTCGGAAAAGATTTCATGATTTACAGGGATTGGGACTTTTACCGTCGTAGGGCTGAGTGAGGATAGACAGCCATATGGAAAAATTTTTGGGAAATCATGTGTATATCATTGCCGAAGCTGGCGTGAATCACAACGGATCGCTGCAAACGGCGATGGAGCTTGTGCGTGTCGCAAAGGACGCCGGCGCAGATGCCGTGAAGTTCCAGACCTTTCGAGCGGAAAGCCTTGTTACATCGGATGTGGAAAAGGCACGGTATCAAAAGGCGGCAATGCCATCGGACACCCCTGCGCAGCTTGCCATGTTGAAGCAGTTGGAACTTCCACCGGAAGCCTTCATCGAGCTGTCGGACTACGCGAAGAGCCTTTCCATCGACTTCCTGTCCACACCGTTTGACGAAGTGAGTCTTTCGTTTCTTACAGAGAAAACGGATATGCCATATCTGAAGATTCCGTCCGGAGAGATTACGAATGCCCCATTTCTTCTGGCATGTGCGCGAACGAAGATGCCGATCCTCCTGTCCACGGGGATGAGCTTTATGGGGGAGGTGGAGATGGCGCTCGCCGTACTTGCCTATGGATATACAGCAGAGGGAGAGCCTGCGTCTCTTGAGGATTTCTGCCGCGCCTATGCGTCTGCCGAGGGGCAGCGCGTTCTCTCTGAGAAACTATGCCTGCTCCATTGTACGACGGAATATCCCGCGCCCGTCGATGAGGTCAATCTGTCTGCAATGGATCGGCTGAGAGCCGCATTCTCACTCTCCGTCGGCTACTCAGATCACACGGAAGGTATCGCCGTGCCGATTGCAGCAGCTGCACGGGGGGCTGTGGTCATAGAGAAGCATTTCACGCTGGATCGGGCTCAGGAGGGCCCCGATCACAAGGCATCTCTGGAACCCTTGGAGCTGTCCGCTATGGTCGAGGGCGTGCGCAGGGCGCACCGTGCCATAGGCTCCATGGTAAAGGCACCTACGACGTCGGAGTGGGACAATCGCTGTATTGCACGCAAGAGTCTTGTTGCCGCGCATGATATTGAGAAAGGGGATGTGTTCACGGGAGACTGCATCACAGCGAAGCGTGCAGGAGCGGGGCGGTCTCCTCTTTCTTATTGGGAGCTTCTGGGAGCGCGTGCAGCGACCGCCTATCGAAAGGATGAGCCCTTATGAATCCTTCGAAAGATATGCCTGTCATCCTGCTTGGTTCCGGCGGACACGCAAAAGTTGTCCTCGACCTGCTTTTGGATACGGGCTTCACCGTCCGAGGGATTACGACCTCGGATCCCGCAGTGCTCCGTGCATCTCGTTGGCGCGGGATTCCCGTTCTGGGAGACGACGAAGTTCTCGCATCATATCCCCCCGAGACCTATGCCCTTGCCAACGGCCTCGGCTCTGCCAGAATACCGACGGTGAGAATGCAAATCTATCAGCGCATGAAGGCAAAGGGGTATTTCTTCCCACCGCTCATTGCACGAAGCGCCATTGTAAAGACGAGCGCAGTGATCGGTGAGGGGGCGCAGATTCACGCCGGTGCCGTCGTGCAGACAGATGCCGCTGTGGGGGAAAACACCGTTGTCAATACACGTGCTGTCGTCGAGCATGAGTGTGTCATCGGACCGCATAGTCACGTTGCCACAGGGGCGATTCTCTGCGGTCAGGTGACGCTCGGAGCTTGCGTGCACATTGGTGCAGGGGCGACGGTACGCCAATGTACGACGATTGGTGAAAATGTCTGTGTTGGTGCGGGCGCGGTCGTCACTGCCGCTATTGACGCATCGGGGACCTATTACGGCGTGCCCGCGCGGAAGAATGGAGAATTTTATGAGCAGGTCTAAACTCCTTGCTGTCCTTCCGGCGAGAGGCGGGTCGAAGGGAATACCGAAAAAGAACATCCGCCTTCTTGGCGGGAAGCCTCTCATAGCATATACGATTGAGGCGGCAAAGGGCGTTTCTGCCATCGATCGTCTGATTGTCTCCACAGATGATGCAGAGATTGCAGAGGTCGCAAGAGAATACGGGGCGGATGTACCCTTTCTCCGTCCGAAGGAGCTTGCCGGCGATGCCGCTCCGGTATCGGGTGCAATCCTGCATCTCCTGAGCGCTTTTCCGGCGTATGATTCCGTTCTTCTCCTGCAGCCGACAAGTCCCTTTCGGCAGAAAGAGGACATCGAGGGATTCCTTTCGTTCGCAAAGAAGAGTGCAGCGAAGGTATGTGTGAGCGTTACCGAAGTGGAGCACAGTCCCTATTGGATGTATACAGTGGAAGCGGAAGACCGCCTCAAGCCCATCCTTCCACTGCCTACTGAGGCAATGTATCAAAGGCAGAAACTGCCGTCTTGCTATCGTCTGAATGGCGCACTCTACTACGCACAGACAGCATACTATAAAGAGCACAAGACATTTTTGACGGAGGACACCCTTGGCTATACGATGGATCGAAGACGCAGTCTCGATATCGATACGGAGGAGGATCTCGTCATGGCGGAGTGGATTCTGGCAAATAGGAGGGAAGAGGCGTGAAAAAAGGCATTGTATACGTTCTGCATTGCATCGATACGGAAGGCCCTCTCTATGAATCCCTCCCCGCGACCTTTGAGAGGATTGCCTATCTGACGGGGGTGCAGCTTCCGCCGACGGCGGAAAACCTGTGGAAGATCCAAAAAAAGGAGATTGCGCTGAACGGCTTCGAGGAGGTCGCAAGCCGTGCGTTCTCCCCCCATATTCTTGGCTATAACAAACATTGGGGCGAAGTCGATGCGATGCTTGAGCGCATCATGGACAGGAACTACCGCATGCGCCACAGGGACAGCTTTGGCGGCGGCTGGGTGTATAACTGGTTCCTCCTCGACTGGGTTGGATTTACCGTAAATCCTCGATGCAGAGACATTGGATACCATAATATCTACGATCACTATCGGGATTTCTATGCCTCACATGGCACTGTTCCGGAGGAGTGGGGGGATGAGTTTCACTGGCATGCACACCCTATGAGCGTCTATCGGGAGGCGCATAAGTGTGCGACATCCTTCTTGAACTCGCCGCATATTTTCGAGAGCCTTGCAAGGCGTCTGATTGACCGCAAGGACTTTCCGCGCTGTTTCCGCGCAGGATTTCATACGGAGCGTCCGGACAGCCATTGGTTTTTGGAACAGTTCATTCCTTATGATTTCTCGAATCAGGCGATGCTGCTGACGGAAGAAGATGTGAAGCAAAAGGATCTTGCGAACGGGCGGTTCGGAGACTGGCGTCGGGCTCCCGCCAACTGGGACTGGTATCATCCGTCACATGAGGACTATCAGGAGCGGGGACAGTGCAACCGCGTCATATTCCGCTGCCTCAATGTCGGGACGCGTCTGCGCCTTTTGACGCAGAACGAGGTGGACAGGGCGTTCCAGCGTGCAGATCACGGGGAAGATACGGTGCTGGCGTTTACCGATCACGACTTCCGCAACCTTGGCACGGGGGTGGAGGAGGTCTATGGCTATTTGCAGAAAGCGCGGGAAAGCTATCCCGATGTCCTATGGAAGAACGCGGGCGCATATGAGGCGGCACGTACGGTGCTCAAGGAGACGAGAATGCCTGTAGGACTGAGGGCAGAACTTTTCTCTGAGGGCGGCATGCACGGTCTCTCTGTCTCCTGCGATGAGAAGAGCTTTGGCCCGCAGCCCTTCCTTGCACTGAAGCTGTCTACGGGACGCTATCTCATGGACAATCTCGACGTTCAGGAGCCGAGAAGACGTTGGTCGTATATCTTTGATGAGCACAGCGTACCGCTTTCCGATGTCGAGAAGATTGGCGTTGCGACGAACTCCTCCTGTGGCAGCGGTGCGCTGATCGTCATAGATGTGAAGCAGAGCGGCATACAGGGCGCAGCCTCTGTGGAGAGGACGTGGTGATATGGAGCGCAAGGACTATTGGAATCAGACCTATGTAGACTACTACAAGGCGCGTGTAAAGGAATCGAACATCGAGAAACAGGACGCTTCGAAGCTTGTAGAGGGCGATGTCAAAGTCGCAGATGACCATGTGGCGGAGGTTTTCTTTGATCAAGTGGCGTATGCGCCCGGTATGAAGCTTCTGGATTTTGGATGCAGCTGGGGCAGATTTTCCCCTTTTTTCCGAAAAAAGGGCGTGGACTATTATGGCATTGATATCTCTGAGCAGATGATTGCTTCTGCCTTGGAGGACTATCCCGATCTGGAGGAGAGACTCTTTGTGGCGGAAGGAGAGAATATGCCGTTCTCCCACGGATTTTTTGACCGCATCATCTGCTATGGTACGTTTGATGCCTGCTATCAGGAGAGTGCGCTCGCTGAGATGCTCAGGGTTCTCAAGAAGGGGGGCCGCGTCCTCATTTCTGGAAAGAACGACAATTACTTTGACGATGATGACAAGGCGCTCTTAGCCGAGCACAATGCAAGGGAGAAGGGGCATCCGAACTACTTCACAAATGTTCCCGCGATGCAGGAGGCACTTGTGCGCAGTCATGTTTCTGTTCCCTACGCTGAGTATTTCCTCCGCCGCGGTGACATGGGAAAGCTCGCGTTCTCCCGTGTCATGCCGGAGCAATTCTATGAGTATCGCCTTGTGCTCGAAAAAGAGGGGGATGAGGAAAACTATGCATTTCCCTCCTTTTCTGATGCCTATTCTGCCACCTATCGACGCATTGCACATACGGGGGAGGCAAGATTTGCGTGAGAAAAGAAGCGTTTGAGACTGCAGACGGAAAAGTATGCTGTATTGTGGACGGCATCACCGTTTCCGTGCTCCTATCCATTCTCTTCCAAGGGCGAAAAATTGACTACTGCATCATGGAGGAGCGCGCGCGCCCCTTCTTCTCCACTGCATCGATTGGAGAGCGGCTCGTCATATCCCTCATCCTCTCCGAGCTTTCCATTGAAACCGTATATGTGGAAAAATGCGATGATGTCAGTCTCGTGGACACGGGAACGGACGAAGGGATGGCTCTCTTGACGAAGAATGCAGCGCGGGCGAGGGAGCTGTGGGAAAAATTTCCGCAGGAGCAGCTGGAACAGATGCATTTCTACGGTGCACCGACATCGACCCTGATGCAATTCCTGCCCATACGAGAGGAGCACATCCATCATCTCGATTCCGGGACAGAAGGGCTTTTCCGTATGCAGGCTGCACGCGGAAAGGATCTTCCATTTTCCTTGGAGGAGACAGCGGCGTCCGCACTGCAAAAGATCCTGCCGAAGCACAATTACCCGAACCGCAATCTCATGGGGCAGGGCTATACGCTTGCAAGTCTGACAGGGGATTTCTATACCCATGTGGACTATCGTGCCTTTCAGAACCGAAAGATGGCAGCGTTGTTCCATGAGAGCAGGGAGAAGGCAAGGCGCATCGGGAAAAAAATTGTCCTCATGTTGCCAGCATCGCAGTTGGAGTATGACATCCTGCAGGCAACCTATCAGGGGGCGCAGAGGACGATTGATTTTTTGGCTGTGTACGAAAAGCTGCTGACTGCCGTGAATCCTGCCGAGGAGGCTGTGCTCATAAAGCTCCATCCCATATCGTATCTGAAAGGGGCTGGGCAGGCGCAGGAAGTTCTGGAAAGCGTACGTGCCGTCTGCACGAAGTTGTCCATTGCATCGTATTCGGTCGAGGAGTTCTTCGGAGACAGCATTGCAAAAACGATACCTGTGGAGCTTTTTTGCCGCTATTTATCCGTGTCCGCACTCCTCATGATGGGCTCGACGGCAGGGCTCAATGTCGCCATCCCCGACGGGGATGTGCGTTGCTGTAGCTATACGGAGCTTCCCGGGTACGAAGAGGAGTACATGGGCATCTACAAAGAGCTCAATCCGCGCATCGTACATATCAAATAGGATGAGGAAAGGGGGAACAGGATGGAAATTTGGCAGAGATGCTTGATCGATGTGATGGAAAAATGCCGTAAAGCCGTCGAGGTCGTGGATGCGACTGCGGCACGTATCGCGCTGGTCGTCGAGGACGGATGCCTTGTCGGCGTGGTGACGGACTTTGACATCCGAAAAGCGCTTCTGTGCGGCATTCCTTTGGAGCAGCCGGTCAGAGAGATGATGAACTGCCATCCCACGGTGATGCAGGAAGAGAGTACGGAGAGCGATATCCTGCAGACGATGAAGCGGGAGAATCGAAAGCAGATTCCAATCGTAGATGCCAAGGGGCGGGTAAAGGATCTTCGACTTTTTAAGGATATGATTGCAGAGAGTGGGCCGCGCTTCTCTCTTCCTGTCCTTTTGATGGCAGGGGGGCTTGGTATGCGTCTGCGTCCCTTGACGGACAACTGCCCCAAGCCGCTTTTGAAGGTCGGCGAAAAGCCCATCCTAGAAATCATATTGGAGAATTTTATTGAGGCAGGAGCTCGAGAATTTTATATTTCTGTCAACTATAAGGCGGAGATGATACGGGACTATTTCGGCAATGGACAGAACTACGGGGTATCCATCACGTATATCGAGGAGACCACCCGCCTCGGTACAGCCGGCGCCCTCGGACTTCTCCCCAAGACGATTGACAGCCCCATTCTGGTGATGAATGGGGATCTCCTGACAAAGGTGGACTTCCATCAGCTCGCCTCCTTCCACAGGATACAGAGAGCTGATGCGACGATGTGCGTCCGCGAGTCCTGCTATCAAATCCCCTATGGCGTAGTGAAGTCCAAGGATTTCATCATGGAGGATATTCAGGAAAAACCGATGCGGATGGACTTTGTCAACGCCGGCATATACGTTCTGTCACCTGAGGTTGTAAAGCATGTGAAGGAAAATGAGCATCTCGACATGACAGATCTCTTCCTGCAGCTGCTGAAGGAGAAGAAGCGTGCCCTCGTCTTTCCCATCCGCGAGTACTGGCTTGATGTCGGGCGCATGGAGGATTTCAATCGCGCCAAGGAGGAGTTTTTCTAGGATTGTTCGGCGGTGACGATTGAAAGGCGGTGTGCATGAACGAGAGAGCTTCTTCATTTTCCTTGGATGACCGTGTTCCGGTCGTGCTCTATGGGGGCGGCATGCGCGGCAGACAATTCTTTCACAGGCTGCATGCGAGAGGCGTGCCCGTTCTTGCGTTTTTCGATGCCAATGCAGCCGAGGGGGCGCGTTTCTTTGACCGTCCTGTCTATGCGCCCCAAGCAATCCCTGCGCATGAGCTCGGGACGCTGCGTTCAGCGCTCGTCATCATCACACTGCAGAATGCCGGAATTCACGAAGAAGTCGCAGGGCTGTTGGTGCGTCAAGGCTTTACCAAGCTCCTCTATCTCCCATTGACAGGAGATCGCTTTCACGACGAGGCGGATGCCCTCCTCCTGCGAGAGACCTATCTCGCCTATACGGGCGAGCATGGCATCCGTGGAATGTGTACCGTGCTCCCTCTGACAGAAGTGCATCCCGTGGAGTATACGGAGCATCTCATTCTGGAGGAAAGCGGTGACTTCATGATTGCGGCGCTTCCCTTGGATCTGCTCGCAACGGATGGCCGCAATAATGCTGCCGAGAGCTACGTGCATTCGCCCGTTTTACGCCTGTTTTCCTTTTTCTCTACGGGTATGGGCGATCTTACAGCGATAGAGGAGAGCTTTCATGCACATGAAGAGGAATTTGGCTATCTGCTCCAAAAGAGCTTTTGCGAATATGTGAACGACCGGCAGAACCTTTACAGCAGGTTCACGGCGGCGCTCGGTGACGGCATGAAATTTTTTCAGACCTCGCCGGCCTATGGCGTTTGGCGTGACGGCTATTTCGCGATTGAGGACGGCAATCATCGAACTGCATTTCTCTATGAAAAGAACCTCTTTTTTGCACCCGTTCGCGTGACGAGAGACGACTGTCAGAGATGGCGCAATCGAACGGTCGCAGACCGCATTATTCGAGAGCTTCCGGATGAAACGGCAGCGCGCATCTTCTTCTGGCATCCGTACGCCAATAAGAGCCTCATTCCCGCCATGCAGGCAGATCGCATCCTGCTCCGCTTCCTGCTAATCTTGGAGCGGCGACTCTACGATAAAGAAAGTGAATGCCTTTTGTATCGTCTGCCGAAAACGCGTGGATTTGCCGTTTTCTTTGGCTTCCCACCTGTTTCCTATCCGATGCTTGCGCTTTCGATGGAGGGATACAACGTTCTCGCATATTTTGAAGAGAAACAGGATGCGCGCGCGGCAGAGATGTTTTTCTCGCTCTATTATCAAGACATTGCAGTGATGCAAAAAAAGGAACTGCCGTGCATGCCAAAACTCCTTGTTGTCACGTGGGACTGCTTCCACGCGCATGCGCAAGGGTCTGCTCCTTTTCTCTGTCATATCCTCGTTCTCGTGGATATCCCGGAGGGGCAGGGGCTGCCAACATGGCTGTTGGAGAAGAAGGAGCTTCTTCGAAAAGATTGCATCAGGGCGAATGGGCACTATTATATCAAAGCTTGGGAGATGAATTAATGGCTACAATCAATCGTAAATTTTATCATGGAGAAAAAGGGCTCGAGTACAAGGATTCGTTAGAAGAGCACATGCTTGCCATCCTGAAGGAGCACCCCGATGACCTCGAAGAGTATCTGTCGATCGGTGAAGAGCGCTTTATCATCGGTGATATGTCACGCCTTCGCGAAAATCTTCTCTCATGGTATCCCTTCAAAAAGAATGCCTCCTGTCTCGAAATCGGTGCAGGTGTCGGTGCACTCACGGGATTCCTTGCAGGGCGGATGAACTCCGTGACATCCATCGAGATGACGGAGTCCCGTGCGAACGTGATTGCTGCGCGCAACCGGGAGCGGGACAATGTCGAAATCGTCCTTGCGAATCTCGATGATGTGGAGTTCGACGAGCCGTTTGACTATGTTGTCATCGTCGGGGTCATGGAGTATGCACGCCGCTTCATTCAGGCGGAGCACGCTTCGGTTCGCTTTATGGAAAAGGCAAAATCCTTTCTGAAGAAGGATGGCATCATCCTCCTTGCCATCGAAAACCGCCTCGGTCTGAGGTATTTCGCCGGTGCCGGGGAAGAGCATACCAAGCGCCAATTTTTGGGGTTGAACTCCTACGACACATACGATTATGTGCGTACATTCAGCCGATCCGAGTTGGAGAGCATACTTGACCGTTCGGGATTTTCCGATTGGTCGTTCTTCTACCCGTTCCCCGACTACGGAATGCCGTCAGAGATTCACTCCGATGCCTCTCTGGAACTGCTGCCCTATGCACATAAGCACTACAACCCAACGCTCCAGCGCTATCGCTTCTTCGATGAGACGCGGCTGTTCCGCACCTTCCAGAAGGAGGGAATTGCGGCAAATTTTGCTCATCATTTCCTTGTCGAGATTTTCAACGGCAAGCCGTCTGACCATTACATTCTTTACGCGCACGCACCTCTTGAAAGTGGGGAAAAGGATTTCCTTGTCACATCCTTGGTAAAAAGAGATGGGGAGCTCTTCCTTGAAAAGCGGGAGGTCTATAAAAACGGGAAAGTGCATCAGCTCTACGAGGCGTATCAAAAGCTCATCGAACGGGGGAAATACGCCCTTCGATACAATCCTCTGTCACTGGAGACCGATGCGCGCGGGGATGCTGTTCTCATTCAGTCCTACAGCGAGGGGAAGACACTCAGAGAAGAACTGCTTGAGGCAATGGATCGCGTTTTAGAGTGCAACGATGACCATCTGCCCGCACGCATTGCGGCATGCCTTGATATCTTTTCCGCGCTTGCCCATATGTGGAGAGCGAATGCGGTGCAATGCGGGAACTATGGCAATGAAGAATTTGTTTCCCTGTTTGGAAAGAGTGAGACACCTCCGCTTGCTTGCGCGGAGGGCAGCGCTCTTGCTCTTTCTGCCGGAGATTTTCAAAAGAGCGGCGACGGCAGCTACACTGTCGTTGGGTACGAACACATCGCCCTGTGTGCCGTCCCCGTCGATTTCCTTCTCTATGATTTTATCACGACGTGGTATAAGGAGACGGTCGAGGGGTATCATAATGCCGAGAAACTCATTGCGCCGGAGGCAATCCTGAAGGCTGCTGACATCTCTGAGGAGCATATCGAACTCTACAAGGCTTGGCAGAATCATCTCTATGCAGGGCTGCATTCCAATCACGTGATGGAGCATATGGCGTGTCCCGTGTATGAGCCCGCATTCCTCCATGTGGACGATGTGAAAGCATATGCCGCAGATTCTGCGAGCACATTGCTTGTCTAAAAAGGCGGTTCGGAATGGAACAGAGACAGGTGAGGGAGCTCCTTGATCTCGCAATTGAGGGGGCTGTACAGTGGAGGCCATATCTTGAAAAAATACATCATCACAGGCGCAGCGGGCTTCCTTGGCATGAATCTCGTGGAGCGGCTTCTGCGGGAAGAGAACGTGCACATCTATGCCGTTGTGCGTCCGAATTCGCCGCATAACGCGCGCCTTATCGAGTCGGAGCGGCTGACTCTTGTTCCTGCCGATTTGTCTGAATACGGACATCTGGACGAACGTATTGCAGAGCCGTGCGATGCGTTCTTTCACCTTGCGTGGCAGGGCGGGCGCTATGATTTCGTGGCGCAGTACGGGAATATCGCGGATACACTGGCGGCGCTCGAGGCGGCTGTGCGGCTCGGATGCCGCCGCTTCATTGCCACGGGGTCGCAGGCGGAGTACGGTCCGCAGACGGCGCTCATCTCGGAGGAGACCTGTCCGCATCCTACAGATGCCTACGGCGCGGCAAAGCTCGCCGCGTGCGCACTCTCGCGTCAGCGTGCCGCTGATCTCGGGATCGAATGGATCTGGGGACGCGTGTTCAGTCTCTATGGTAAGTATGAGCAGGAGGGGCGGATGCTGCCCGCACTTGTGAACTCCCTGCGTTTGGAACAGCCCTTTGCACTTTCTTCCTCGGGCGCACAGAATTGGGACTATCTCTATGCGGCGGATGGGGCGGACGCACTCGCTGCGTTCGCTGAGCGCGGGCGTGCGGGCGAGATCTACAACATCGCACACGGCGGCTATCGTTCCCTACGTGATTTTATTGAGGAGGCGCGCGCAGTGCTCAATTCGCGTGCGCACGTGTTCTATGGGGGCGAGGCCGGTACATTTTCCCTACAAGCCTCTGTGGAGAAGCTACAGCGGGATACGGAATGGATGCCATCGATGCCATTTTCGGATGGGATACGTGTGGGATATGCTCTTTGAGCGGTAATTTGTATTTGTGTAAGGGAGAGCAAGCGAATGACTGAGCAGGAGATGCGCGGGGAGATTCTTGCGCTAGTGCGGGCGTATGCTGAGAAATATCATGCGCCGAAGGAAGGCTTTGCGCCGGGGGATCGGCTGCCGTATGCGGCACGCGTCTACGATCACGAGGAGATGGAGAACCTTGTAGAGAGTGCGCTTGAGTTCTGGCTGACGGCAGGGCACTATACGGAGGAGTTCGAACGCGGTCTTGCAGCATTCTTGGGTGTGAAGCACTGTTCGCTCGTCAATTCGGGTTCGTCGGCGAATCTTCTCGCCTTTATGGCACTCACCTCGCCGCTCCTCGGGGAGAGAGCCGTGCGGCGCGGGGACGAGGTTATCACGGTCGCGGCGGGATTTCCGACAACGGTTGCGCCGATCATTCAGTACGGCGCGGTACCCGTCTTTGTGGATGTGACACTGCCGACGTACAATGTGGATGTTAGTCTTCTTGAGGGGGCACGCTCAGAGCGGACAAAGGCGGTGATGATCGCACATACGCTTGGCAATCCGTTCGATCTTGCTGCGGTGAAGGTGTTCTGTGACGCGCACAATCTGTGGCTCGTCGAGGACAACTGCGATGCGCTCGGGTCGCAGTACATGCTCGGTGACGAGACACACTATACGGGTACGATTGGCGATCTCGGTACGTCGAGCTTCTACCCGCCGCATCATATGACGATGGGCGAGGGTGGCGCAGTCTATACGAATAATGCCCTGCTGCACCGCATTGTGCGCTCCCTGCGTGACTGGGGGCGTGACTGCATCTGCGCGTCAGGGCAGGACAATCTCTGCGGTCGCCGTTTCGACCGACAGGACGGAGAGCTGCCGCGTGGCTACGATCACAAATACGTTTATTCTCATTTCGGCTACAATCTGAAGGCGACGGATCTACAGGCGGCGGTCGGCGTCGCGCAGCTGAAGAAGCTGCCGTCCTTTGTGGAGCGGCGGCGGCATAATTTCGCGCGGTTGCGCGAAGCACTTGCGGATATGGAGGAGTTCTTCATCCTGCCGAAGGCGACGGAGCACGCGCATCCGAGCTGGTTCGGCTTCCTTCTGACCTGCCGCGCGGGAGTTGACCGTGCCAATGTTGTACGCTATATCGAGGAGCATGGCATCCAGACGCGGATGCTCTTTGCGGGGAATCTGACGAAGCATCCGTGCTTTGACGAGATGCGGCGTTCGGGTGAGGGTTATCGCATTGCGGGGACACTCGATACGACCGACCGCATTATGAACGACGCGTTCTGGCTCGGGGTCTATCCCGGGCTGACGGATGAGAAGATCGACTATATGGCGCAGGTGGTGAAGGATGCTGTGCGCGGATAGCAGACAAAGGACTTTGGGAAAGGCAATGATATGAAACAGGAAGAGATGCGTTCGCTGTTGGATGTTTCCGTTGAGGCAGTGGAATACGTGCAGGGCGTGCTGGCTCGTGGAGAAGAGGATTCTGCTATTGCGGAAATTATGGATCATCTGCGTCGGATTGCAGAGGCGCTCGAAGCTGAATATTCCGGTGCCACAGGGCTTTTGCAAAAAGTGTATCTATATGCGCGCAATATTCAGGCATCTGTAGATGAGCTTCGGCGTGATCCGAGCTTGTTTACACGGATTTTTTCATTGGAGATCCGCCCCTTCGTCCTCGAGATGAATCGGCTCTGGCGACTTGATGCCGATGTCCTTTCGGATGCGAGGCAATGGAGGGCGCATCAACAGGAACTGATGCAGTCGATGACCGCATTGCACCAAGCGCCACGCAAGAACTATCCGTATGAGGTGTCGATCATACTGCTCGCCTATAATAAATTGGAGTATACAAAAGCCGCTGTTGAGAGCCTCTTTGCCCATACGGATTTTTCGGATGGACGGGTCGAGCTCATCACGATCAACAACGGCTCGGATGATGGTACGCGGGAATATTTCGAGCGTCTTCCTCATACGAAGAAGGTGAACCTCAAATACAATGTCCTTGCCATCAATGCGCATCAATATATTGTCGAAGGCAGGTACGTTGTCGGATTCTCAAATGACATTATTGCAACGCCGCATTGGCTCGACCATCTGCTTGTGGCGATGGAATCGGACGCGCGTATTGCCTGTGCTGTTCCGACCTGCAACGAGGGAGGAATATCGAATGATCAGGGAATCCCTGTTTCCTACCCGAATACGTTTGAGGGCGTTGAACCTATGCAGGCGTTTGCTGCCGCACATAATCATCTGAATCCTGCGCTTTGGGAGGATCGGTGTCTCCTGATGCCCTTCCTTTCGATTATACGGACCGATATCTGTCGGATGGGGGGGATCGATCCCATCTATACACGTGCAGAATTTGTGGATGACGATCTGTCTACCCTCCTGCGCCGTACAGGCTGGCGGCAGCTGCTTCTCAAGGATACCTTTATGCACCATTTTGGCGGCGTAACACTCGGCGAGGGACGCCGCAAGGCGGCGGGAAATGCACTCGATGAGATGCGCCGTGTCTATTATGAGAAATGGGGCGTGGATGCATGGGATTCACGGGGGGGCTTTGTCGGCAGCGAGAATGCCTGGGCTTGGCATACATTTCATGCAGGGGAACGAGTGCTTGTCATGGAGCCTCGTTTCGGTGAGCTTGCTTGTAATCTGGTCAATGCCTATCGACGCAGCGAATTTGTGCCCCACATGACGGCTGCTGTTTTTGATGAACGCTACCTGCCGGATACAAACTACATCTTTGATGAGACGATGACGACTGCGTGCATTGCGGATGTTGCGGCGCAGTGCGCAGGGCAGCGGTACGATGTGATCACGGCAGGCTGTTATCTGAACGAGCTGCCACTTGGGGATGTGATTGCCGATCTTGAACGGCTCTATGCGCTCCTTGCACCGGGCGGTATTATTATTCTGCCCGTGCGGAATCCGGGCAGCGCGTACGAGCTGGACTGCATGATGCACGCGGGGACGCCTGATGTGTATGAGCCAAAGGCGGCGCACTATGTGGTGATCCCCTATCGCCGACTCTTGGAAAGGCTTCATGCACACCCGTTACTGCACCCATATCGGGTTCACTCCATCTTGATGAAAGCGGACGAGGAACTCGTGCGACGGATGAAGCCGCTGCTTCGCCATGATGAGGATGCTCCTGCGGATTTGGAGATGAGTCTCTCGGTTCGGATGTTCTTCCTCGGTATTTCCAAACAATAGGAATCGCTGATAAAATGAAGCCCGCTGCTTTTATTGAACAGCGCAAACAAAAAACGGAGGTCAGTCCTCCGTTTTTTGTTTGCGCTGCGGGCGGACGGTGATGAGAAAGGCGGTGGCGTAGGCGGTGATGGGGATTGCGCAGAGGAGTCCGATGCTGCCGATGAGGGAGCGTACGACTTCGGTTGCGATCATGTTGAGGTTCATGACGTGCAGCAGTGGGAGGTCAGGCTGTGCGGAGATGAGGAGGATGAGGGGCAGTGCACCGCCGATGTAGGCAAGGACAAGGGTGTTCGCCATGGTGCCCATGACATCGCGGCCGACGTTCAGCCCCGAGGTGACGAGTGCCTGAAATTTCGTCTTGGGCGCGAGCTGCTTCATCTCGTACTGGGCGGAGGCAATCGATACCGCTACGTCCATAACCGCGCCAAGCGCACCGAGCACAATGCCGGAGAACAGCAGCTCACGAAAGTCTACGTCCTTGAAATAGAGCACTTTGAGCATGCCCGCCTGTTCCTC
The DNA here is from genome assembly GCA_963555475.1 of uncultured Selenomonas sp. GTDB lineage: Bacteria > Bacillota > Negativicutes > Selenomonadales > Selenomonadaceae > Centipeda. The sequence continues at coordinate 113,854 of CAUVVR010000002.1, read as the reverse complement.
GGAGACACCTGTGAGATAGGTGCAGTGGATGGCAAGTACGGCGACGAGGCTTGCGATGAGGATACCGCCGATCGTTCCGATGATGGCTCCCGCTGATTTGACGTTGCGGCCGTTGACGATGAGCTGGGTCGCGAGCGTGATGGCTGCACCGATGAGGATGGTCCAGAGGAGAATGTGCGAGGGCGCAAAGAGAATGAGAGCGATGAGACCCTTTGCAATGAGCAGGACGGCAAAGAGGAGAACGAGGAGTGCCTTTGCACCCGTCATGCCGCCAAAGCATATGAGAAGCGCGGCAAAGCCGAGGAATAGTGCAAGCATTGCGGGGAGGCGGTCATAGTCGACGATGGCATAGCTGTCGTTCTCCGCACGGATGATGATGTTCTCGCCCTCCTGCGGATGGATGTCAAAGGCGGGATTGTTCAGTGTCCGATGTATGATCGTCGCCTCTGTGCCCTCCGCAGGTCCTGAATCTATGCGCAGGTGCACCTCGTACTGGATGCTGCCGGGAGCGAATGCCTTGATCTCGTTCTCTGTCTCCATGACGCTCAGAACCTCTGCCTTGTACGTCGGCGGATCGCCGTCCTCGCCGGCGGGTATATGCGTGAGGGCGTAAAGGAGTATGCCAAGGACAAGACAGACGGAAAGGAAGCGAACGAAGCGCTGCGGATGAATCTTCATGATGGTTGCCTTTCGTGAAATATTTTGATGATTGGAATTATCATACACAGTGATAATGATATTTAGATGAGTATGATGTCAATAGTTATTCCTGATTATCGCAGGACTATTGACATATCCGTTATTCTCAGATATACTGAGAACAACACGATGGTTCCAGAGAGGACAGCGGCACTGCTGCGGTTCTCATGGCGCAGGAATTATCATCGTCGAACGAATCTGCTCAGGGAAGCCGCAAGCCGGCCTTTGGGGGATGGGGAGACGTTCACTCGATATGAGGCAAAGCGCCAAGAAGCGAAAATGCCCTGACTTGGGCAATAGAACAGAGGAGGAATTATCATGTTCTCGAAGACAGATTTCTGGATTGGTCTTGCTGTTGGTGCGGTTGCAGGTATTTTTGGCTACCGCTTCATGCAGGAGCGCACGCAGCAGCTGGCGGCTCTTGAGGCGGGTCAGGCAGATCTTTCGCTGGCGGAGCTCCAGCGTCAGAAGGAGGAGCTTGAGGATCTGATTGCGGCGCAGTCTGCATCGGAGAAGTAAACAAGCGTTCCACTGGGCTCGGGGCTGTTGCGCGGGATCGCGCACAGCCCCTTTTTCAAGAACACACTGCAGTACAGGAGCTGCAGAACATCATAGATGTAAATAGACGTAAAGAGAAAGGGAGGAAACGATTTCCCCATGAATATTTTCGATACGATCAAGAATGCGATACCGCAGTCGGCGGTGGATGTATTCGTCCGTACGACGGACATTGCATCCTATATGCCGGGGCGTGTGCGCCTCTACAGCAAGCAGCTTGTGAATAATGCGGCGCTTGAGGCCGAGGTGCAGGCTCGTCTTGGCGCACTCGCGGAGATTGAGCACGTGGATACGAACATTGAGACGGGCTCGATCCTCATTACCTACGAGCCGGAGCGTCTGCGTGCGAACGCTCAGCTGCGCCGCGTAGAGGACTATATGCGCACCCATGCGAGGAGGAAGGCATCATGAACTATGTTTCAGGGCTGATGCTCGGCGCGTCGATTGCAAATATGCTGCGACAGACACTCGGCGGTTCGGGAAGCGGTGGCGCGTCCTTTGCACCGGGAATGGGCGGCCGCGGTCGTTTTATGCAGGGAAATATGTTTTCGTCCGATCCGAGCGGTCTTGCCGGTGGAGCTTCGGCGCTTGCCGGGCTCTTTGGCGGCGGTCGGACGGGTGGACATGGAACTGCGGCTGTACAGGTGCGGGCGCAGGAGCGCGTGGAGCCGCCCTTTGTCTGTGTGCACGCATCGTGTGGGCGGCGGCGCTATCGGACACCGTATATGACGGCGGAGTTCGCAAAGGTTCTTGAGGCGCGGCTGGCACGTCTGCCATTTGTGGCGGAGGTGCGTGCCAACGCGCTCGCGGGGAGTATCCTGCTCGTCTATGCGCCGGAGGATGAGGCGCATATTCTCATCCTTGCAGAGGGGCTGGAGGCGATCTTTGCGGAGGGGCGCACGGCCCCTCCACCCGCGACACTCGCGCAGAGTGTGCGCCGTTCGGTGCACGATTTCAGCGGATGGATTCAGCGGAATACGGGCGGCGCGCTCGATCTGAGTTCTGTGGTTGCGGGCGTATTCGTCCTGCGCGGCATTCGTCAGCTTGTGCTCACGAATAATACGCCGTCGGGCTCGCAGATGCTCTGGTGGGCACTGACGCTGATGAGAGGGTGGAAGGTATGAAGCTCATACATACACGCATTCGTCTGCGCACTGCACTCCCGCGTGAGGACGCGCTGCGTCTGGCGGTGCGGATGCGCCGCTTCCCTGCGGTAACGGCTGCCTCCGTACGTGACTCTCATGTCGATGTCTGGCATGAGGGGGCGATTCCTGCCGCTCGTATGCTGGCGGCGGCGGAGCGTGCCGTGCGCGAGGCGGCGGAGAAGTCGGTGACCCCGACGGAGCAGATGGCGGAGTTTCGGCGTGATGCCGTGATCTCGCTGGCGAGCTTTGCGGCGATGGAACTCCTGAAGCGCGGTGCCCCCGAGCTTTTTGCCTCGATGACTGTGCTGCGCTCCCTGCTTGTCCTCGGAATCTCACGCAACTTCATCAAGACGGGGATCGGCGGACTGATCAAGGATCGGCAGCCGAATGCAGATACGCTGACGACGACGGCGGTCATAGCCTCCGTGCTCGCGGGCAAGCCGGAGTCGAGCCTCATGCTCCTCGCACTCAGCAACGGTGCGGAGATGCTGACGAGCTACGCAGCGGAGAAGGCACGCACTCATATCTCAGGGCTGCTCTCACTCGGACAGCGCGATGTGTGGCTCGTTGAGGAGACTCCGGACGGCGAGGTCGAGCGCAAGGTATCCGTCGATGAGGTGCGCCCCGGCGATACGATTGCCGTTCATGCGGGCGAGAAGATTGTGATCGATGGGCGCGTCCTGCGCGGCGATGCGGCGGTGACGCAGGCCTCCATTACGGGCGAGTCTGCGCCCGCGATGAAGCACGAGGGCACACCGGTCTACGCGGGCAGCGTGGTCGAGGCGGGTGAGCTTGTCATTGCGGTGGAGAAGGTGGGCGGCGACACGTCTCTCGCACACATCGTCCACCTCGTCGAGGAGGCGCAGACGCGCCGTGCGCCTGTGCAGAATTTCGCCGATCAGATGGCGAACTATCTCGTACCCGTGTCCTTCCTCGGTGCGGCGATTGTCTACGGGGCGACGCGCGACTGGGGACGGGTGCTGAACCTGCTCTTTATCGACTTCTCCTGCGGGCTCAAGCTCTCCACCGCGACGGCGATGTCGGCATCCATTGCGGCGGCGGCAAAGCGCGGCATTCTCGTCAAGGGCGGCAACTATGTGGAGGCACTCGCACGTACGGATACGGTAGTGCTCGACAAGACGGGAACGCTGACGGTCGGCGTTCCCGAGATCACGTTTATCCGTACGGCGGAAGGCATAGAGGAAAAGGAAGTGATCCTGCTCGCGGCATCGGCGGAGGAGCACTCTGTGCATCCGCTTGCGGTCGCGATTCAGAAATATGTGGAGGAACAGGCATGGAAAGCTCCGCAGCACCGCTCCTCCAAGACGATTGTCGCGCGCGGCATGCTCGCCGAGGTGCCGGATTTCGAGGGATTTGCAGGCGGAACGATTCGCGTCGGCAGCCGTCGCTTTTTGCAGGAAAACGGCGTTGTGGACGAGGAAAATCTTATCGCATCGGTCACGGGGAAGAATCTTCTTTATGTGGCGCGTGACACGAAGCTCATCGGCGTTATCGGTATCGACGATCCGATCCGTCCGAAGATGAAAAAGACGCTGAACCAGCTGCGCCGCTGCGGTGTGGACGAGATTGTCATGCTGACAGGGGATGCGAAGGCGGTTGCTGCGGATGTGGCACGCGAGATGGACGTGGACTCCTATCACGCGGAGATTCTGCCCGAGGACAAGTCGCGCTACGTCAACCAGCTGCGTCAGCGCGGCACGGTCATGATGGTCGGCGATGGCATCAACGATGCCCCTGCACTCGCGTTTGCCGATGTGGGCGTTTCGCTCGGCGGACGGCAGACGGACATCGCAGCGGAGTCCTCGGCGGTGACGATCCACTCGGAAGATCCGACGCGTCTCGTGGAGGCTCTGCGCCTCGGGCAGCGGACGATGCATCTCGTACACCAGAACTTCAAGGCGACGCTGCTCGTCAACTCGTCGGCGATGCTGCTCGGCGCACTCGGAGCGATCAGCCCGCTTGCAGCGGCGGCGATCCACAATACGGCGACGCTCGCGGTGGTGTTGAACAGCTGCCGCATCCTCACGCCGGAGGGTGGGATCTTTGCACGGCGCACGCTTCGCTGACGGGGTGAAGTATGCTTCTATGTCGAAGTATTGATTTTTCCTGCAACCTGTTGTAGAATACGAGAGAATACATAGATAGTCTCGGATCATTCTTAATACCGATCCGCTATTTGAGAGGAGAGTTTTGCCCATGGCAGGAAAGATGAAGAACTGCTCAAGCTGCGGGAAGGTATTTGTTTCGATCAACGGCTCCCGTATTTGCATGGACTGCCGCGAAAAGGAAGAGCGGTGGGAGAAGGCGATCGTCGAATATGTGCGCGATCATCCGAAGTGTCAGATCGGTGAGATCGTTGAGGCGACGGGGGTACAGGAGCCCGTGGTTCGCCGCATGATCCGAGAGGGACGCTTCATTTCGTCGGGGGTGGATCTCTTCTATCCCTGCGAGAAATGTGGCTCGCCCATCCAGAAGGGGCAGTATTGCGACAAGTGCCAGAAGGAGATGCGTGAGGAGCTGACTGCTGCGGTTGCCAAGAAGTCTGCCTCGGGGATGCGCACAACGGGCGACGGCAGCGGTCGCCGCGGATATGTGACGCTCGGCGATTAAGCAAAATCACAGGGCGCGTGCTTAAGAAAATACTCTTAAGTACGCGTCTTTTTTTTTCGATAAAGAATGTGAAAGCACTCCGACCAATTTTCGGAGGAAACTATTAGGTGGTGAAGAATATGTGGATCAGCAATCATGCAGTCTCGGCGGTGAGCCGCCTCTATGCGGGCAGTCAGCCTGCGGGATCGCGCCGTGTGGATGCGGCGGGCACTGTGCAGCGTCCGGATGCACTCGAACTCTCGGGTGAGGCGCAGAGCTTTGGCGATATTCTGCAAAAGCTGCGCGGCATGGACGATGTGCGCACAGAACGCGTGGATGCACTCACGTCACATACGGCAGACGGCAGTTATGCCCCCGCATCCTCAGACATTGCGGCAAAGATGCTTGCAATGCGCTATTGATACAGGGGCGGGCTCATGTGGAATATGTTTGCGGCGACGTTGGGGCAGCTCCATCAGCAGTACGAAAAGATTCGCGCACTTCAGGAAAAGAAGCGCGGTGTTCTTGTTGCGCTTGATATGGCGGCCCTTGAGAAGCTGACTGCAGAGGAGGACTTCCTCGCAAAGGCGGTGCAGACACTCGAACAACAACGTCTCACACAGCTCGCTCGAATTGCGCAGGAGACGCCGGGAGTAACGCCTGAAACGACGATGGAGGAGCTCGCGCTGCTCGCACCGACCGATGAGGTTCATCGCTCTGTTCTTGGGGTGAGCCGAAAGCTCAGCCTCCTTGTCAAGGAGGTGCAGGAACGCAGCGAGGCGAACGCCCTCCTCATGGAGGGGCTGCTCATCGCGGTGAATCGGCAGCTCGGAAGAATTGGAGGCGCGGTTGTCGATCCTGTTTACGGGAGCGGCGGCGGTGAGCAGGTACGGCACTTGAAGAAGAATCTGGATTATAAGGCGTGAGGGGTAATGACGAATGAGACCCGCGCAGCACTCGTGCTCCTGAAGGCACAGCTCAGTGCTTCCGAGGAGGCGATGCTTCGCTTTGGTGTACTGCGGGATGCACTCACAGCGAGTGCGTCGGGCGGAGGAATTGCCGCACCGACCGCAGAGGCGGAGCGCAGTCTTGCGGCGGTGCGTGCGCGTGCGCAGGCGTTGGTGGATTTCCTGACGCAGACAGAGAGCCGAAGCCTTGCGGACGTGATCGGGCGCGAGTCGGATCTGCACGAGCGGCTTGCCGTGGAGCGCATCCTGCGTGCGGTGACCCGGCGGCAGGAGGAGCTGCGTGCGCTGGTACAGACCTGCGGACAGCTCCTGCAGACGAGTGCGGCGTTTGTGAACTACCAGCTCAACGTGATCTCCGGCACGGTTGCCGATGATACCTACGGCAGATCACAGCCCGTGGCGGGCCCTTCTCCCGGCGTACGGCGTGAAATTGCGATGTTTGATGCAGATGTATAAGAGAATGGATTTATAGGGAAAGAGTGAGGGATCTATGCGGTCAACATTTGCCGGACTCAATACGATGGTGCGGGGTATTCAGAACAATCAGCTCTCGCTCGACACCACGGGACATAATATTACGAACGCCTCGACGGAGGGGTACTCGCGTCAGCGCGTGGATTCTGCAGCGACGAACTATCAGGAGCGTCCGTCGCTCTACGGCGGGGTCTACGTCGGCGGTGGCGTGGATGTCGTCGCGCTCAACCGCGCACGCAACATCTATGCGGATAAGCAGTACTGGTCGGAGAACTCGGCACAGAACCTCTATCAGACGTACAAGACAAACTACGACAAGGTGGAGACGGTATTCAACGACTCGAAGAAGACGGGCATCCTGAACGCGATGCAGCAGTTCTATTCCTCGTGGGTCAATCTCTCCAACTATGCAAGCGACTCGGCATCGCGCACGTCGGTCATCACGAAGGGCAACAATCTCGTTGATCGCATTAAGACGGCGGCGAGGCAGATGCAGGTTCAGATCGAGTCGCAGTATGAAGAGATGAAAACGCAGGTCGGCAAGGTCAATGGCCTCACAAAGGAGATTGCACGCCTGAACAAGAACATTATGTTTGCCGAGACGAACGGCGGCAAGGCGAACGATTTGCGCGATCAGCGCGATCTCCTCGTGGATAAGCTCTCGGAGATTACGAACGTCAATGTTTACGAAGAGGCGAATGGACAGTATACGGTCGTCTCGAACGGCATGTCGCTCGTCCAGCGTGAAAGCTCTCTGACGCTTGAGATGAGCCCTCCGATCAACAATAAGCAGTACGGGATCACGGACTACACCCTGCGCATCAAGGAGGCGGGCGGCATCGGCTATGTCCCGCAGAGCGGTATCCTCAAGGCCCTGCAGGATACGATCGTGCAGGACAAGGGGCATATCGACCAGCTTGCGGATATTTCTGCGACACTCCTGACGACGTTCAACGATGTACACAAGCTCGGCGCGGGCATTGACAACGATCCGAACAAGGGGCCGACGACGTGGCTGAATTTTTTCGGGAAGAACAAATTCAAGTCTGAGACGGGCACAACCTACGATCAGATGCAGTACACATGGCACATCGACCCGCTGACGGGAGAGCGCTATATGCAGGCTGCGGGCGCAACGCTCACACGTACAGCAGGTCCTCCGGGTGAGGTGACGGTGCAGACGAACGTTACGGGCAGTCCGGACAGGCTCCAGTCAATGCAGATCATCAACGCACTGAAGATTGCAGATGAGCTGACGGCACCGGGGGGGCAGAATCTCGTCGCCGCGCGTCAGATCACGAAGACGGATGGAACAAAAGTCGTTCCAACTACGCTGACCGGCACTAGTTCGACTTACAAATATAAGCTTTCCGAGGTCAACGGCACGGGTGATGGAACAATGGCGGTGGAGCTGAGCAAGCTCTTCAACATCGACCAACCGGGCACGATGAATCCGCGTGGCACGGAGCGTGCCGTCAGCGATGTCTCGATCAACCAGTACTACAACAGCATGATGAGCAAGCTTGGCGCGAATGCCGAGAACCTCGACAAGACGCTCAAGCAGCAGGACGATCTCATGACGCAGATCGAGCAGTGGCGGCAGTCCACATCGGGGGTCGACTGGAACGAGGAACTGACGAATATGCTCAAGTTCCAGACGGGCTACGGTGCGTGCTCACGCGTGCTTACGTCGATGGATGAGATGCTCGACAAGCTCATCAACGGCACAGGCATGGTCGGAAGGTAAGAGGTGACAAAATGGTACGCATTAGCAGCAACTATATGGTGCGTCGCTATCAGAACGATCTGAACGCACTCGACCAGACGAAGTCGAAGCTCATGGAGCAGGGCGACGGGAGCAAGCTGCACCGTCCCTCCGACAACTCCGTGGACTACTCGCGCTTCCTGCGCTACGATGTCTCCGAAGGAGAGAACGACCGTTATCAGAGCAGTGTTCAAGCGGGACTCTCGTGGATGAATTCGACGCAGACCTCGCTCTCCGCGATGGAGGACATCCAGAAGACGTTCAAGGCAAAGACCATCCAGGGGGCGAACGACGATAAGGATGAGAAAAGCAGTGACTGGCCTGCGATCGCACGCGAGATGAAGGCGAACATTGAGCAGATTGTCTCGCTCGGCAATACCCAGCTCGGCGATCGTTATATCTTTTCGGGCCAGGCGGATCTCAAGCAGCCCTTTACGATGTCGAGTGAGGCCGATCTGAAAAAACGCGGCGTAACGAAGACCCTCGATGATCGTCAGACGGCGTTCTTTACCTCGGCGAGCGACAACGACAGCGCGGACTTTCTGCACCAGATGCTCTCGCTTGAGGGCAGCGACGGCAATACCTACTATATGAATACGCTGACGGGCAATGTCTACACGAAGGAGTTCGTGCAGGAGGGCTACAAGGATCTGATCGCCAAGGGGTATAAGACTGAGGCGGAGGCGATTGCCGCAGGCGAGAGGACCTTCGTGGGGAATGTCGCGGGTGTGACGAAGGGATCGGGCTTTATCAAGGACAATTTCAAGAACACAGGCGAACTGTCCACGGCAGTCGGCAAAGGTGAAAACTGGTCCAACACAGCGGCTGTGGCAGGTGTGACACTGAAATTCTCCTATGTGCGCCAGCAGATTGTCACCTATCAGGGCGATATGCGCTACATCTCCATGGTCAAGCAGAACGGCTCGACGGAGCCGTCGGCGGATACGGTCAACAAGACGGGACTGGATATCTTCGGACGCGACCTTTTCGATGACAAGAATTCCGGCTATGCGGATACGCCGTCGGGAACGGCAATGGTCAACAATATGCTGACGGTCTATGCCAAGACGAAGGCGTGTGATGCTCACTGGCTGAGTTCGGACGGCGTGAGCCTTGCGGATGCCGCCAATCAGGTGACGCTGCAGGCGCATACAGAGACGGGCTCGCGCAGCGGTCTATACACCGATATGAAGAATATCCTCACCGATCACAAGGAGAACATCACGCGTGACATCACGACTGCCACCGGTACAGATGTGGCGGAGCTTGCTACGAAGATGATGCAGCAGCAAACCATCATGAGTATGTCGCTCTCGATGGGGGCTCGTATTCTGCCGCTCTCGCTCGTGGATTATCTGCGGTAAGCCAATGTAACGGCAGTTCATAAACGGGAAAGGATGCCCTTTATGCCCATGCGCTATCTCAATATACGATCCACGCTGCCGGTCATCGGCATGCGTATACAGTACAATTCGCTGGATTCCGGAATCCAGCAGCCCCGCTACGAGCAGGAGACCCAGCAGGCACGCTCGAACCGCGGCGTGACGCAGCCGAAGCTCACGATCGACAGCTATCCGAGCCGTCATAGTTACGGCTATACGAACCATACGGACTTTGCCCGAGAGAATCTTGAGCGCGGGATGAGCGAGGTGCGTAAGGGAACCTCAAAGCATACACAGATGGCGTGGGCACTTGCTGAAGATGGACCAAAGCAGGGGCGGCAGGTCGGCATTGAGTTCGCCAAGAGCGATATGAAAAAACGCATGACCCAGCAGAGACAGCTCGTCGCCGCTGCCATCCCGGATCCTGAGATCCACTTTGATGTGGGACGGGCAGTCGGAGAGCCGACCATCGGTCACACGACCCCGCACTGGCATACGGAGAGCAAAGCACGCGAGCACTATAACCGCGGCAGCGTTGAGACCTATCTGCAGCAGAAGGGCAATATTGATCGCTGGGTCAGCGAGGGAAAATACGATATACGTGCATAATAGGAGCCATTGATGAAGAAGATTATGACAAGCCGTTTCGGCGAGATCGAGGCGGCAGACGAATCCATCATCCATTTTGCGGCGGGCATTCCCGCCTTTGAGGAGGAGCGGGAGTTCATCCTCATCCCGTACGAGGAGGACAGCCCGTACGTCTTCTTGCAGTCGGTTCGGACACCGGAGCTCGCCTTTCTGATGACGATGCCGCTCACGTTCTTCCGGGACTACGAGTTTACGATTGATGATGATGTCGAGGCGGAGCTTGGTTTGACCTCGCCCGAGGAGGTCGTGATCTACGCGATCCTCACGCTCGCCGGCAATGAGATTCGTGATCTGACGGCGAACCTCATGGCACCGATTGTCATTAACGCAAAGACGCGCAGAGGCAAGCAGATCGTTCTCGACCGCAGCCCCTATACAACGAAGCATCGCCTGTTCCCCGCAGAGAAGGAGGGCAGGTAATGCTCGTACTCACACGCAAACCCAGACAGCAGATCATGATCGGCGACAATGTCGTCGTCAACATCGTGGAGGTGCAGGGCGACAACGTGCGCATCGCGATCGATGCGCCGCGCAGTGTTAAGATCTACCGCGGTGAGATATATCGTGCGATTCAGGAGGAGAACCAGCGTGCGGCAGCACCTGCATCCTTCGATCTCAGCAGCTTGCCAAAGAGCTGATGTTGAGTCCTCAAGGAAGAACCGAACGGGAGCACCGGATGTGCTCCCCGTGACACATGGAGGGTTGCCTTATGGCAGTAAGAAGTGTTCAAGATGTCATGCTGGCGGCAGTCGCCGTCAGCGGAATGAAGGGCGAATACGATACGCCCGTGCAGAGTGCCCCCGAGGCCTCTGTGCAGGAGGCTGACACGCTGCAGACGGCAGATATCACCGTTGCCCGCGCCGATCAGGAGCAGGATGCGTCCGAACAGGGGGGACAGGCACATCACGAGCCGCTCTCCGAGGAGCAGACCGCATTCATCACGGAGCAGCTCAACGAGATCATGCGCAATATCAACGTCGATCTCCAGTTCCAGTACCACAAAGAAGTTAATTTCATGTCCGTGCGCATGCTCGACAAGAAGACGGGCGAGGTGCTGCGTGAGGTTCCGCCCGAAGCGATGGTGGAGCATATGATAAAGGTACATGACTGGATCGGCGCATTCTTGGACAAGACGGCATAGGCACGCGAAGGAGGAATAGATATGGCAGGAGCAAAAGGTATTTACGGACTTTCCGGCTCGGGGCTCGATGTCGAGTCGCTGGTCAAGGTCGGAATGATGTCCCAGCAGAAGAAATACGACCGGATCTATAAAAAGGAAGTTGAGACAGAGTGGCGTAAGGAAGCGTATGCGGGCATCTATGACAAGACGAATACGTTCAAGAGCCGTATGTCGGACTATCGCCTGAGCTCTTCGACGAAGCCGATGACAACGACGAGCTCGAACACTGATGCCGTCACGGCGACGGCGAATGCAAGTGCAGGCGTTATGGCGCACTCTGTCGAGGTCACGCAGGCGGCGACGAATGCCTATCTCATGACGGCATCGGGGCAGAGGGTTGGGCGAGCGAATCCTAGTGCGCCTACGAGCACGATGCTCAAGGATATTGCATTTTCGTCCGGTACGCGTCCGACAGGTATGTTGGACGGGGATACGGCACTCAAGTTCAAGGTGTCGAATGGAACGGGATCGACTGAGATTACGTTCACGGCGGAGGAGGTTTTTACAAAAAATCTCACACTGAACGATCTCGCAAACCGTATCAATAACGCACGCTACACCGGATCGGACGGGAAGAAGACCTCGCTCAACATCCGTGCGAATTATGACTCTGTATCGGATGGATTCTCTCTTGCCAACAACAAGACGGGGGACAGCAACAAGATCGACCTCACCGTGGATACGACGAGCTCCTCGGCAGGGCATACGACAACTCTCCTAAACAATCTGAAACTCGGTGTTGTGAGCGGCGGCACCATTGGCAGTCCCATGACCCTCACGACGAGCAGCCCGACGACCACCTCGATGGTGGCAGCGGGGACTAACGCAAACGTCAAGATCGACGGACGCGACTACAACAACCTGCAGGACAACAAGCTCGAGGTGGGTGGCGTTACTTATACATTCAAGAAACCGACCCCCGTGGGCACGCCGGCAACGGTCAATGTCGCACAGGATCAGGACAAGCTTGTCGAGAATGTCAAGAAATTTGTCGAGGAGTACAACGCGCTGCTCGATGAACTCAACAAGCGCTACAACGACAAAGGTCATAAGGACTACGGCGTTCTTACGAAGTCACAGGAAGAGGGAATGACGAAGGAGCAGGTCGAGAAGTGGAACGCAAAGGCGAAGGAGGGGCTCCTCTATCGTGACAACTATGTTCGCTCTCTGATCGGCGATATGCGTGATGCAGTCATCAACCCTGTACAGTCCGTGCCCGGACGCTATCGGACGCTCTCGTCCATCGGCATCACCGCGAAGGATCAGAAGGGGCATCTGCAAATCGATGAGACGAAGCTCAAGAATGCGATTGCGGCAGAGCCCGATGCGGTGAACCGCCTCATCTCGCACGACGATGAGAACAACGACTATGGCAACAGCGGTGTCGCCACCCGCCTCTACAACAAGTTGAGCGGACGGCTCAAAGAACTCGAGAAGCATTCCGGTGTTGCTGCAGACAAGACGGATCTCAGCGAGCTTGGCAAGCTCATCCAGAACTACGAGAAGCAGATGAGCGACTTCAAGCAGCTCATGTCCTCGTTTGAAAGCAAACTCTACAAAAAGTACAATGCGATGGAGGAAGCAATCGCACGTCTCTCGACGCAGTTCAACTTTTTCAACGGACACTAATGCAAGGGGGATTCCCGTATGGTAAACAGTGCTGCGGAGGCATATAAGAAGCAGCAGGTGATGACGGCGACACCCGAGGCACTGACCCTCATGCTCTACAACGGCTGCCTCAAGTTTATCAAGGAAGGTGTCGAGGCTCTTGGGGAGAAGAACTACGAGGCATCAAACACCTCCTTCCAGAAGGCGCAGAACATCATCTCCGAGTTCCGCATCACCCTCAATATGGACTATGAGATCTCCCACCAGCTGCTGCCGCTCTACAACTACGCCTACGACCGTCTGGTCGAGGGCAATATGAAGAGCGATCCTGCGCTCATTCAAGAGGCGACCGACATTATCGCCGAGCTCCGCGACGCGTGGGCACAGGCAATGAAGAAAGCCCGCGAGGAAAAGGGCGTGCAGGGGATGGAGGGGAGCGGCGTCTATGCCGGATGAGACGTACGCAGCGGCACGGGACCTCTGGGAGAAGTACCGCGTCCTTACCCATGAGCTGCTCAAATTCGTCGATGCGGATGAGATTGATATGTTCATCGACCTTGTCGACCAGCGAGAACATATCGTCGGCCTCTTGAAGGAACTCCCCTCGGATCCCTACCGTGTGAGTGCGGAATGGATGGCATTGGAGGCGGAACTGCGTCCTCTTGAGATGCAGATCCAGTACAAGGCGCGTGCGTGGCTGAACCGGTCGCGCCGACAGAACGCCGCCGTCCACAGCTATGATCTCACGGGCGCGAATCCGCTCGGCAGTCACCTCAATCGACGTTACTGAGGAAGGGTGCCATGAGAACGGTACTTTTTCTTGACAAACAGCTCTAAAAAAAGTAAAATATTTACAGTCCATTACTTAAGTATGTCTTCGTCATGTCGATATACTATATGTAAGGTGATAATAAGCAAGCGGGGCGGCTGCCAAGGACGGCTAGCTAGCAGCCGGTCAGGATAGACGCGTCACTTGCCTATTATACAGCGGGCACGGATGTCCGCACATACATTCAATATTCCGGCAGGACCGGAACCACACCAGGGAGGAATTTACACATGGCAATGGTAGTCAAGAACAACATGTCGGCGGTCAACACGCTCAACATCCTGAACAAGAACCAGTCGGCACTCGCGAAGAGCCTCCAGAAGGTCTCCTCGGGCATGAAGATCAACACCGCCGGCGACGATGCTTCCGGCTATGCCATCTCTGAGCGTATGCGCGTCCAGATCCGTTCGCTCGATCAGGACAACCAGAACGCACAGAACGGCAACAGCATGATGCGCACCGCTGAGGGTGCTGTCTCCAGCACGGTCGAGATCCTCAAGACCCTGAAGGAGAAGGCGATCAACGCAGCGAACGACACGAACACGGATGAGGATCGCCGCACGATCCAGAAAGAGATCAACCAGATGGTTGATCAGATCGACGACAACGCGCTTGCAACGTACAACGGCAAGTACCTCGTCGATGGCTCGCGCAACAGCAAGGGCACTGCGACCTGCACGATTCTCTCGAACAGTGCGATGAGCACGAGCACGCAGTGGGGGTCTGCGCTTACGAGCCTCCTGAGCCGTACGGACGAGAGCCTCAACATCCAGTCGACGGATAACATCACGGTTTCCTACGTTCGTCAGGGTCGTACCTATACGACGACGTTCCAGGTCAGCACGAACACCACGCTCGCGGGCGTCCTTGACAAAGCAGCGTTCAACGGTACTGAGTCCTTCACGGGTTCGTCGCTCATGGGGTTGACGCGTAATGAGGCCCTGATCGGCTACGACAAGGCGAAGAACAGTGTCTACACAGCGGATAACAAGACGGCGCTCTCGATTGAGGCGAATGGCAGGGGCACGACCTATCAGATCTCCTCGTTCACGATGTCGATCACGGACAACACGGGTGCGATCCGCAAGACGGCGAACACGGCTCTCGATGGTTTCAACGAGCGCGTCCGCGCAGAGAACAAGTCCGAAGACAACGCTCTTGTTCTCCAGACAGGTGTCAAGGCAAACCAGGCGATCAAGGTCAGCATGACCGATATGCGTTCGCTTGCTCTTGGCCTCAAGGGTACGGATGGCTCTGTCCTCAGCGTTCAGACGCAGGACAAGGCTAATGCGGCGATCAACACGATCGAGACGGCACTCCAGAAGGCTCTCGATGAGCAGGCGAACATCGGTGCAGTTCAGACGCGTCTCAGCTACACGAGCTCGAATCTCACGACGGCGTCCGAGAACGTTCAGAACTCCGAGTCCACGATTCGCGATGCGGATATGGCGAAGGAGATGACGAACTACACGAAGAACAACGTGCTGCTCCAGGCTGCGCAGTCCATGCTCGCGCAGGCAAACCAGAACAGCTCCGCTGTCCTCTCGCTCCTCCAGTAATTTGCTTCGGCTGTTACATTTGGATGACAGGAATCCCTCCCTTCGGGGAGGGGTTCTTTTTCTTTGCGTAAATGACGGGAATCGCGTATAATAATTCATTGAAGACAGATGAAAGGGTGTACCGCATGAAGATTTCTGCCTGCTATATCGTAAAGGATGAAGCCGAGGAGCTGCGCCGCTCGATTTGCTCTCTGCGGGCGGCGGTCGATGAGCTTGTACTTGTCTCGACGGCGAGGAATGTGCGGATAGCAGAACTTGCTGCTGCTGTCGGTGCGCGACTCTACGATTATGCATGGCAGGATGACTTCGCTGCTGCACGCAATTATGCGCTTGCTCAGGCGACGGGTGATGTCATCATCTTCTTGGATGCCGACGAGTATTTCTTTCACCCCGAGGGGCTGCGGACGAGTATCGAGGACATTATACGCGAGCAACCGAACTTCGATATCATTATGATTTCGCTCTACAACTTTATCACAAAGGGCTCTCTGCATGATGCACTCTATATGCGAAGTCCCCGCATCTTTCGCAGAGTGGGGATTCACTACGTGGGTATGATCCATGAGCAGCTTATGCGCGACGATGATATGGAACGCGTGCTTGTGTACGCAGATGAGCGTCTGAGTGCGGGACATACGGGGTACCTTGCGGAGCGCGGAGAGGAAAAAATTCGGCGCAACATTGCGTTGCTCGAACGAGACGCATCTCTCCATGGCCGAAGCCCGCTGCACGCATTCTATCTGGCGGACTGCTACTTTGGACTGAAGGATTATGCACGAGTGCTTGCGCTGTCACGTGAAGTGCTGCATGGGGAGACCATCTTTATCGGAGAGGAAAGCAAAGTCTATCATCAGATGATTGAGTCCATGCGTGCACTGCATTATTCGGATGAGGAGATGCTGTTGCTTGCCGATGAAGCTCTTGCCAGATACCCTGTCCTGCCTGACTTCTACGGACAGCGCGGCATGATTCTCTGCGGGCTTGTTCGGTACGAAGAGGCGGCAAAGAGCCTACAGAAGGCTCTAGCGCGATATGATGCGGGGGGAGCGCGTACAGAGAACTCTTCTTTTTTTAATGATGCTGTCGCGGCGATGGTGGCAAGTCGGTTGGAAGGCATATATCGGCACCTTGGCAATGCAAAGCAGTCAGAGTTCTGGGCGGAACGTGCACGGACTTATCGGGGGGAAGACGTGGAGAACGAGCAGAAAACGAAGCTGCGAATTACGGCGTGCTATATTGTGCGGGACGATGCGGTTCATCTGAGGAAATCCATTGAAAGCCTATGCGGTCAGGTGGATGAGCTCATCGTCGGAGACACGGGCTCACGGGATGACTGTGCTGCCGTTGCGGCAGCACTTGGAGCGGCAGTCTGTTCTGTCCCGTGGATAGATGATTTTTCGACGGCGCGGAATGCCGTCCTTGCTCGTGCAACGGGGGATTGGATTATATTTATCGATGCGGATGAATATTTTTCAGAGGAGACGCGTGCCCATATCCGTGCGGTGATTGAACAGGCAGATGGATCGGGGAGCGAGGTGCTCCTTGTTCCATGGCGCAACATCGATGAGGAATCCGGCGAGATATTGCTGGACAGCTATGCACCGCGCATTTTTCGCCGCCGTACGGGGCGGTGTTATGTGGGGCGGATTCATGAGGAACTGCGTGATGCGGATGGTACGATACCTCTCTCCCGCGTAGTCGCACCCACACTCCTAACGATTGTGCATACGGGCTACTCGAAGGCGCTGACGCGGGCAAAGGGGGAGCGCAACCTACGCCTCCTGTTGGATGAGGTCCGGAATTCAGAGCATCCCGAGCGCTGTTGGCGCTATCTCGCAGAGACGTATGACAATCTCGGGGATGAGCGCATGGCGGAGCGCTACGCTCTCCTCAATATCGGATTGGGACGACAGAGCGTCGTCTACGCGAGCCTTTGCTGGCGTATTCTCCTGCGGATCTACGGAGCGCTGCCCGCACGCAGGGAGGAGCGCCTTGGCATTGCGGCACAGGCAGCACACGCATTCCCGGAACTGCCCGAGATGCACGCCGAATATGCAGAGGCACTTGCGGCACTGCATCGGTATCCGGAGGCGATTGCGGCGGCGCATACGGCCCTGCGGACAGAGCCGCCGACGGCGGGAACGGAGCGTTCCTTCTTTATAGATGAAATGCGTGCGGGACTTGAGCGGCGTGCGGCGATCTGGGAGCGCATCGCTGCGCGTGCAAAGGCAATGCGCATCTCGGCGGCTGTCTTTGTGCGTGATGATGCGCGGGATATGGAGATGTGGCTTGCAAATACTGCCGTCTATGCGGATGAGCGCATTGTCGTCGATACGGGATCGTCCGACGGGACGCGTGCGCTTGCAGAGGCAGCGGAGGCGCACGTGATCGACTTTGCATGGCGGGACGACTTTGCCGCTGCACGCAATGCTGCCATCGGCGCAGTGCACGGGGACTGGGCGGCGGTATTGGATGCGGATGAATCCTTCTTTGACCCGTCGGAGGTGCGTACCTATCTCGCCATGGTAGATGTGACGATGCCCTCTGTGGATGCCGTTCTCCTGCCGATTGTTCATGTGGATGAGGATGCGGGCGAACGTGAGATGGGACGCGCCCCGCATGTCCGTCTTCTGCGAATGGGGCGCGGGCTCTGCTATGAGGGGCGCGTGCATGAGACACTGAAAAAACAGGGGGGCGAACCTGTTCTCTACCACGAACCCACTGCCCTACCCATTCGACATGTGGGCTATTCCACGGGGCGCATCCGCGCCAAGCATGAGCGCAACCTTGCGCTGATGGAACGGCATATAGCAGAGGAGGGGCTGCAGGCAGGAGACTGCCGCTATCTTGCCGATACGTATTATGGGCTTGGAAAGTATGCGGCTGCACGCATCTATGTACGCGCAGCACTGGCGGAAAATGTGACCTCGGTCGGCGGGCAGAGCCATCTCCATCACCTCTTGCTAGATGTGATGGAAAAGGAGCGCGTTCCACTCGCAGAGCAGATCGCGGCGGCGCGTACGGCCTGTACGATGTTTCCTACATTGCCGGACTTTCATGGGCGGCTCGGGCTGCTGCTGGCGGCCGATGAGGATGTTGCTGCGCTTGACGAGCTGAGGCATGCACTCAACCTGCATGGTCATCCTGTGGATGAGAGCGGCGAGGCATCAGCATTCCCCGCGTGGGCGGGGGCGGTCTCTGCCGCGTGCGCCCGTCTTCTGATGGAGGCGGGGGAGACTTCGGCAGCGGAGGAGGAGCTCGCACGCGCGTTTACATTTGATACGGCACGTGAGGAGGCTCTCGATGTCTATACAGAGCTGCGCCGCCGCGACGATGCGGTGCAGCTTCTTGCCGCGCTGCGGGAAATGCTCGGCGTGGATGCGAATACGCTCTCCTATCTTGTGCGCTTTGCAGACAGTTACGGCTGGCTGAAGCTGTCACACGCGGCACGCGTGGAATTCACCCGTATGACGGAGGACGCCGTGGAAGAGCCCGAAATCTATCGGAAGATGCGCACGGAAGAGCCCGCCGCTCTTGGGATGTATACCGTCGGTGGACTCTCTGCGTCCGTACGTGCGATGCCCGAGATCCTCCTGCATCTGGAACATGAGCGCAGGGCGGAGAGTCTTGTACTCTACCATCGTTTGCGCGGACTGCTTCCCGCGCCGATGCAGGCGTTCTGGCGGCATTACGACGAGCCGGATGCAGTGCCCCTGCCGGAGAGCGCGGAGGGCTATGAGCTTGTGCGCGAGGCATTCGTTCTCCATGCAAATGCGGAACAGGCGGAACGTATTCTGCACGTGGCGGGGAACTACGGCATTCCCGCGCTGCGTACACTTGTGGAGGCCTTCACGGCGCATGAACGGTGGGAGGGCGTGCTCCTCGGGCATACTCTCCTCATCGAAATGACGGGGGAAACGCCGGATGATCTCGCGGCAATGGCGCACGCCGCGCTGCAGCTCGGTATGCGGACGGAGGCGGAGGGGTATCTCGCACGGGCGTTGACACGCGACCCCGCGCACAGAACATCAACGGAACTAATGGAGTTGATACGATGAAGATCTCGGCATGTGTCATTGCCAAGAACGAGGCGGAGAATCTGCCGCGCTGGCTCGCGTCCATGCGCGTCTTTGCCAATGAGATGATCGTGGTCGATACGGGATCAACCGATGCGACGGTGGAAATAGCGCGTGCAGGTGGGGCGCGGGTCTGCCATTTCGACTGGATCAATGACTTTGCGGCGGCGAAGAATTTTGCACTCGACCAGGCACAGGGGGACTGGGTGGTCTTTACCGATGCGGACGAGTATTTTACGGAGGAGAGTGCGCCGCGCGTGCGTCCCCTGATCGAAGAGTACGATGGGCGCAGGAAATTCGATGGATTCATCGTCCATCTTGTCAATATCGACATGGATACAGGCGAGCTGCTCGGTACGTCGGCAGAGGTGCAGCGCATCTTCCGCCGTGCGCCGCACATCCGCTTCGTGGGCAGTATTCACGAGCATGTGGAGAACCTCAGCGGTGATACAGGGCGTGAAATGGCGCTGGCACCGGGGCTGACGCTCTACCATACAGGCTACTCACCGCGCATCATCAAGGGAAAGTCGCGGCGTGACCTGGAGCTCCTGCTCGCGCGTCGGGCGCGTGGGGAACACAAGAATCTCGACGACTATCATCTGATGGACTGCTACTACTCGCTCGAGGACTATCCACAGGCGGCACACTATGCGCGGCTGGCGCGGGACAGCACTGATCGTCCCGTCGGCTCGGAGAATCGCCCGCACGCCGTACTGCTCCAATCACTCATTCTGATGGGCGCGGCGGATAACGAGATCCGCGCGGCGTACGAGACGGCACGGGCGGCGCTCCCGGAGAAGGCGGATTTTCCGCTGATCTACGGAACATATGCGTGGGATCACGGCTTTCTTGCCACAGCATGTGCAGCGTATCGCGATGGCATCCGTCTGCATGAGGAGTACTACCGCGCGGGTGATTTCTCGGGCATCCTTGCACCGACTGCATACGCGCGGCTCGGGGAGGCGGCACGCCTCCGAGGAGATGCGGAGGAGGCCCTGCGGCTGCATGAACACGCGCTGCGGCTCAGCCCGCATTCGGCTCCTGTGCTCATACGTTTTATCCGCATGCTCCATGCGGTCGGGGCGGATGATGCTGCTGTCATTGAGACACTGAATGCCTTTTATCGGGAGGCGGCCGATCCCGCGTTCCTCGCCGCCGTGCTCGCAGGCTCTCCCTTTCGCCTTGCCGCACTCTACTACGATCGGAAGAGTGCGCTGCAATTTTCGCAGCGACGACAATTTCTGCTGGCGGGTGATGTGAGCTCTGCGGCAGCATCTCTGATCGAGGAGGTGGAGCGTACGGCGGCTGTGGCGGCGGCATGCGGTGCGGAGTTTGCACCGGAACAGCAGGGCGCACTTGCGCTCCTTCTGCCGCGCTCCTGCAGGGAACGCTCCGCTGCGCCCGAGGATGCGCGTATGCTGCGGCGGATTGGGCGACTCGCGGAGGGGTACAGATGAGTGGGCTGAATCACGAAATGCGCGTGGAAGCACTGCGCGACCGCATCTTTGCGGCACTTGCGCGGGGAGATGAAAATGCGGCCCGCAAGGGAATCAAGCAGCTGCATCGCGCAGTACCCGCCGAGGCGGCGGGGCTGCTCACGGCACTCCACATCGAGGCGGGGCGTACACGGGAGGCACTGGCGGCATGGCGGGAATGTGCGCGGCTTGTGCCCCGTGATCCCTACACGATCTTCCTGCGTGCCCGCATTCACTTCCTTGCGGGGGAGCGTACTGCCGCGCTGAACCTTCTTACGCCGCTCCTCGATGCGCAGATGCCGCCTGCGATTACGGAAAAGGTGTATAATATCGCAGGGCAGTGTGCGCGTTTTCTCGGGCGTGCGGCAGAGGCGGTGCGCTTCTATGAGCGGGCGCGTGATGCCGCGCCGGATCGCGTCCTGCGTGCGCTCAACGCGAGCAATGTGCTCTTTAACCGTCACTATCTGTCCACAAGTCTCGCAGAGGATAAAAGCGCAGCAGAGGAGTACGGTGCGCTCTTCGCGGATGTGCATACCTTCGACCACACGGCGCACGAGATGGGAGAGCGGCGTCTGCGCATCGGATACATCTCCCCCGATGTGAGGGAGCACGTCGTCCTCTCCTTTTCGTATGCCCTGATGACCGCACTCGACCCGGCACGCTTCGAGGTCACAGTCTACGCGCTGAACGCCGAGGATGCCTATACCGAGCGCGTGAAGCACGCGACCGAACACTTCCGCAATCTCATGTGCTGCTCGGCGGAGGAGGCGGCGCACGCGATTTTTCGCGACGGCATTGATATCCTCGTCGATCTTGCGGGACATACGGCGGGCAGGACACTTCCGATCCTTGCGTACCGCCCCGCACCCGTACAGATCTCGGGCATCGGCTACTTTGCCTCGACGGGGCTGCGGACGGTGGATTATTTTCTCGCCGACCCCGTACTTGCGGCGGGAACGGCGGAGGAGGGCTTCACAGAGGAGCTGCTCGTCCTGCCGCACTCGCATTTTTGCTGGCAGCCGCTCCATGCGGCCCCTGCGCCTGCACACGAACCTGCAGAAGGACGCGTCGTTGTCTTTGGCAGCTTTAACAACTTTACCAAGCTCAGCGATACGGTACTCCGCACATGGGCGGAGATTTTACGCCGTGTGCCGGAGAGCCGCCTCCTGCTCAAGACCAATGTGTTCTCCTGCCCCGATGCACGGGAGGAGGCACTGCGCCGGATCATGGCGGCGGGGATTCCCTCTGAGCGTGTGGAAACAGAGGGCACCTCGCAGGGCTATCTCGCCGCGTACAATCGCGTGGATATCGCGCTCGACCCGTTTCCGTACCCCGGCGGCGGTACAACCTGCGATGCACTCTATATGGGCGTGCCCGTTGTGACGCTGGCGGGCGAGAGCCTTGGCAGCCGCTTTGGCGCATCTCTTTTGGAGAACATCGGGGCGGGGGCGCTCATCGCGCATACAGAGGAGGAGTATACCGTGCTTGCCGCTGCTTTGGCGGGAGATGCCGCCACGATCGACGCACTCCATGCGGGGCTGCGCGGGATGATGGAGAACTCGCCCGTGATGGATGCTGCGGGCTACGGCAGCGATGTGGGCGCCGCATATGAGGCAGTTTGGGCTTTCTATATGACTAAAGAGACGGCAGGCGGATCACGATAATCTCAGTAGGGAATTCTGTCAAGGGAGAGACGATGAAGAAAAAGAAAACAAAACACAAACGCACGGTGCAACAGGACGGAGAGCAGAAAAAAATTCGGCTCGGCTACATTGTCTCAGATTTCAGTGCGGCTTACACGCGGGACTTGCTCCCGATGTTCTTTGCTGCATATGATCGGCTGCGCTATGAACTCTATGTTTATCATACAGGCAACGTGAGCGGTGTCGAAATCTTCTCTCAGGAGGCGGTGCTGCGCGATATCGGAGGATGTGCGGCAGAGGCGGCGGCAGAGCAGATCCGACGAGACCGCATCGATCTTCTTGTTGATCTCTCGCTCTGCGCACAGGATGAAACGGTGTGCGCCATCATGGCACTGCGCCCTGCGGAGCACATCATCTCGCTTGCCGAGCCATGCCCAACGGCGGGGGGCAGTGGACTTCCACGCGTTGAGGGCGTGGAAATTTTCCCCTGCTGTTGGACGCCGCATCAAGGCGGGTCAACGTCCTATACCTATCGAACGCCGCTGCTCGATACAGGCGTGCCGGCAATCGGTGTGGCGGGAATACTGCCGAACGGCGGGACCGATGCACTGTTGGCACTCCTTTCACAGTTGCTGCCACAGCTGCCCGCCGTGCGGCTGATCCTGCCGGCGACGGTGTCAGCGGGGCTTTCGTCCGAGGATGTTGAGCGCATTGCGGCACTTGGGTCGGAGGCATCTTCCCTCGACCTTGTGGATGTACTTCCCTACGATGAAATTGATGTATTGTTGGGCATTCATGTGGATCTCGTGGATGTCTGCCGTGCGGCAGATCACGGCGTGCCGCTTCTCACTGCACTGCCCTTTGTCTCGCACTATGCGGCGCACCTGTTGGAACAGCTCGGTCTGCCTGCGGCAGGAACGGTACAGGAGACCGCCGCACAGATTTGTGCACTGTGCGCCGATCCCCCCTGTCTCGCGGAATATCATCAGCGCCTGCACTGGCGGCTCTTTGATCTCTCCGACGCAGGGAACATTATGTTCTCCGTGGAGCGTGCCTATGAGCGTGCTCTTGTGGGCGATTCATCAGAGTCCGCTCAGGCAGTTGCGGAGCAGCTCGCACAGGCTGCCGCGCGTGAGCATTGGAGCGCGGTTATCGCTGCGGCACATCGGCTGGACGGGTGGGAGAAGCTGCTGCCGGAGCAGCGCATGACGCTTGCTTGGGCATATTTCTTCTGCGACGCGCCGACCCTTGCGGGGCGTTGGGCACTGGCGGCTGAGGGGCTGCCGCGTGAGCGGGAGGGAGCACGGCTCTATCTCTCCTTCGTCAGTCCGACACCGCCCGGAACGCCGATGGAGTGCTATGCCCGCGCCCGCCATGGGCTTTCACAGATCGAGGACGGTCTGCCTGTCAATCCGGAGGTACATGCCGTACTGCTTAAGATCTGTGCGGACAATGGGACGTTTTCCTCGGAGCCGGAAGAGTCTTGGCGTTATGCACTGGCGTACGCACGAGAAGCAGGTACGCCGTTTATGCAGCGTGCCTACTATGGTGCAGCTCTTTTCAAACTCAATGCACTCGACCTGCCGGCGCGGGAGGTCTATGAAACGAGCCTCGGCTACGCGGAGCTGTTCCGCGATGTGCAGCCGTATACCCATCGTGGGCGGCGGAAAAAGGACAAGATCCGCATCGGCTACATCTCCGGCGACTTCTGCGAGCATGTGATGCTGTACTTCGTTTGGCCGTTCCTCGCGGGCTTCGACAGTGATCAATTCGAGGTCTATGTCTACAACCTTGGAAAGCACGATCAATATTCGACATTTTTGCAAAGTCTTGTCACGGAGTGGCGCAATCTTTCAGATCATGCGCGTGACATGGAACGGATTGCACGCGAGATCCATGCGGACGAGGTCGATATCCTCTTCGACCTTGCGGGACATACGGCGGACTCGGGACTGGCGGCATTCGCGTGGAAGCCCGCACCTGTGCAGATCTCGGGGCTTGGCTACATGGCGACGACGGGGCTGCCTGCTGTGGATTACTTCGTGACCGACCGATACTGCGATCCCGAGGGCAGCGGAAGTGAATCCATCTACGTCGAAAAATTACTGCGCCTGACGAGCCAATTCTGCTATAATGGATATACGAATCTACCCGTCTCTACCGGAACGCCTGCACGCATGAAGGGGTACATACAGTTTGCCTCGTTCAATCAGTATGCAAAGCTGCGGGACGATATGCTGCTGGCGTGGCGGGAGATCATGGAGCGTGTGCCGAACGCGCGGCTGTTGCTGAAAAACAAGGCATACGGGCGGCGCGGTGTGGTTGCAGCACTGCAGGAACGTCTGCGGGGGCTCGGCTTTGACATGAACCGCGTCATGTTCGAGGTTGCGACGCGTGACTATATGCAGCGCTATCTCGATGTGGACGTCGCGCTCGATACCTTTCCGTGGCCGGGCGGCGGGACGAGCTGCGATGCACTCTACATGGGCGTGCCTGTTGTCTCCTACTACACGGAGCGCCACAGTACGCGCTTTACTTACAGTCTGCTCGCGAACATGGGGCTTGCCGACCTTGCCTCCACAAAATTGGAGGACTATATTGCAACGGCAGTAGCACTTGCGGGCGATATCGACCTGTTGGATGCCCTGCACAGGGAACTGCGCACCCGCATGAAGGCATCACCCGTCATGGATCAGGAGCGCTATATTCGTGAGATGGAGGACTGCTATCGTGCAATCTGGGCAGCATGGGAAGCGCGTGAAGGGAGCGTTTGAACATGCTTTTAATGCTGTGCGTGCGGAGCTCGTGGCAGAGAACTCGGAACGTGCGCTCAGTCAGCTTCGTGCGATGGAGCAGAAGGGGCTGTTTCCTGCCGAACGTCAATGGGAGCTGCACGAGTTCATGGGGCAGATCCTCTTCTCCCTCTCTGATCTGAAGGCGGCACTGCCGCACCTGCAGCTGGCATGGGAACTGCCGCGTTCGGATCACGCGGCGCGGCTTGCCGCGCTGAGCAACTATCTGATGGATCTGCACTATGTCGACGGCATTTCCGACGAGGAGCTGTATGCGGAACATCGGATGTACGGGACGATGATTGGCGATCTGTTGCAGTTCTCACATGCGAAACGACGGCGGGAGAAGCTGCGCATTGGGTATCTCACACCGAGCCTCACAGACCACATTGTGCTGAACTTTGCAATCCAGCTCTTTGCTGCGTATGACCGTTCATGTTTCGAGGTGTACCTCTATGATCTCGGCAGACAGCAGAGCGATGTGATGGAGTGGGTGGCAGGGATGACCGATCACTACCACTGCTTCGCACAAGCTGCCGCTGAGGATGCGGCACGTCGCATTTATGCGGACGAGATCGACATCCTCTTTGATCTCGCGGGGCATACGGCGGGTGGAAAGACGCTGCAGATCGCGGCATATAAGCCCGCACCCGTGCAGATCTCGGGCATTGGCTACTTCAATACGACGGGGCTACCCGCGATGGACTATGTTCTCGGCGATCCCATCGTCGATCCGCCGTCGATGGATGCTCCCTTTACCGAGCGCATCCTGCGTCTGCCGCACACACATCTCTGCTTTACGCCGTCGGAGCGGTTTCGGGACTATGAGAATCTGCATCGTGTACCGCACGACCCGCCTGTGTTCGGGAGCTTTAACAACTTCTCGAAGATCACGGACGAGATGCTTCGCCTCTGGGGGGAGATTCTGGCAGCCGTGCCCCGTGCACGACTTCTGCTCAAGAATGTTCACCCGAGCAGGGAAGCACTGTGCCGCATGCGCACGCGTGCAGAGCGTGCAGGCATTGACATGGAGCGGCTCGACCTGCGTCCCGGGACGCGGGAGTATCTCAAGGACTATCTGGAGGTGGACATCATCCTCGACACCTATCCCTATCAGGGCGGCGGGACAACCTGCGAGGCACTCTTCATGGGGCTGCCCGTGGTGACGATGGCAGGGACGCGTCATGGGGCACGCTTTGGTGCGGGGCTCCTGCATAATGTGGGCCTTGCCGAGCTGGTCACAGAGGAGTCTGCAGCATATACGGCATGTGCGGTGGGGCTTGCGTCCGACAGGGAACTGCTGACGGCACTGCACACGGCGATTCCGCACATGATGCGTGCCTCCCCGCTGATGGATGGCAGAGGTTATGTTCGCGCCGTGGAGACGGCATACAAGATGATATGGGAGCGGTACCTCAATGAAGAAGCGTAAGCAAAACCGCGCCGAGCGTGCGCGCAGGAAACGTGCGCGGCGGGAAGAAAAACGACAAGCGAAAGGGACGATGACAATGGCAGAGAAGAAGATTGCAACGGTGGAGCAGATCCGTAGGCATATGGAGAAGAAGGAGTACGCGGGGGTCGTCAATACATTTGCCGATATGCTCGCGCAGGGCAATCCGCCCGAGGAGTGCTTCGGCGATGTGGCGCACGCCTATTTCGAGCTCGGCGACTATACGCGTGCGGCGAACTGGGTGACGACCACCCTCTCCAAGGATGCGGGGAATGTGGAGGTGCGCATCCTCCTGGCACGGATCTGTCAGCGTGAAAAGCGCGGTGATGACGCACTGAAACTCTTTGAGAATATTCTCAAGGTACATGCCAATGCTCTTTCCTATGAGCAGCGTGCGGAGATCGGACGGCTTGCGGGGCTTGATGCACGCCTTAATCCCGAGCATACGCGGACGGCGTATCCGCATCTCGCGGCACTCCTCGGTATGGGGGAGATGCCCGCACCGCAGACATCTGCTGCACCTGCCGTTGCTGCGCCGATGGCACCGCAGAGCACGGGAGCTGCCGCAAGCAGTGCAGCGCAGCAGGCGGAGGAGATCCTTGCACAGACGATCCGACCGAAAGAGAAGGTGCGGGCGTTGAACGCGTTTGCGGGCGCGGCGTACGTGGCGGATGACTATGCGGGGGCAAAGGAGCTCCTGATGGCTGCGCTGCGCCTTGACCCGGGCGCGGATGTGACGCTGCGGAACATGGCACTGCTCCTGCACGATATGGGGGAGAAGGACAAGGCTCTGCAGGTCGCTGCGAAGATGCGCAAGACGGACTTCATGCTGCTGCGTGTGCTGAAATCATGAGTGAACTCACGATCATCCTCGCAGCTAGCGAGGATCGGACGGATCTGCGCGAGACGGCGGAGGCGGCGGTATCCGCGGCCTCCGCTCTGCGCGTGGAGGCCGAGCTGCTCGTTCCCGCTGTGGAAAAAGAGGGAGAGATCCTGCGGAAGAAACTGCACGGCCTTGCGTGCCGTGTGCCGTCCTGCGCCGGGGGATCGCCGTCGGAGCGGTGGAATGCAGGGGCGGAAGCCGCTGCAGCGAACACCCTGCTCTTTCTGCGGGAAGGTGTTATCCTTACGGCGGACGGGCTGGCAAAGATGCTGAAGACCCTCCGACTGGATGCGGCAATCGCCGCCGTCGGCCCCTTCTCCAATCGTACGGAATTTTCGTGGCAGTACATGAATGCGGAGGAGATGGCATCGCACGGCGAGGATGCGGCTGCGTGGGTACGCAGTCATCTGACGCAGCCGACAGACAGCTTGTTCCTCGAGGACTTTGCTCTGCTCGTGCGCCGCTCCGCCTTTCGGGCGGTGCAGGGTTTTGACGAGGCATTTACGGGCGGCGGTGCGGATCTCGACCTCTCCTTCCGTCTCAAATACGAGGGCTTTCATCTCCTGCGTGCTCCCGTCTATTTCGCACATCGAGGAGCGGGGAGCTGCGAACTCTACGATCTGACACGCTCCGCGGCGCGTCCGCTCCTCATGGAGCGTTGGGGCATCGATATCGGCCTGCCCGAGACGATCCTGCAGGATACACTGGGCGCGATTACATGGGCGCACGATCTCCCGCTCATCCGCGCGACGGCACGCGCGGCACTTCTGAGGGCTCCGCTTGTCAGCATCATGATCCCAACGTACA
Source organism: uncultured Selenomonas sp. (assembly GCA_963555475.1). Classification (GTDB taxonomy): domain Bacteria; phylum Bacillota; class Negativicutes; order Selenomonadales; family Selenomonadaceae; genus Centipeda. The sequence goes on along the minus strand of CAUVVR010000002.1, from coordinate 85,303 downwards.
ACCGTCCGCACTATTTTCGAGAGACGCTTGAGAGTGTGCTCACGCAGACCTATCCGAACATTGAGGTAATCGTCTGCGACAACTCAACGGACGGCCGTACAGAGGCGTTGATGTGCTCGTATCGGGACGATGTGCGCGTGCGCTATATCCGCAACAAAGAGGCGAAGACGAAAGCGGAGAACTTTGTGCCGTTTGAGTACCTCGCGCAGGGCGAGTACCTGCAGTGGTGCATGGACGATGACATCCTCCTGCCGGACAAGACGACACGGATGGTCGACGCATTTCTCTCGGAGTCGGATGTCACGCTTGTCACGTCGGTATGCGGTGTCATTGACGGAGACGGGTCGTATCTTGGACAGTGGGAGAATGCGCCGTCCGTTTTGGGCACGCATGGATGCCTTCGCGGATCCTTTGTTGGCTATATGACGCTTGCCAGCTGCACCAATTTCCTGGGCGACCCCTCTGCCGTTCTCTTTCGGCGGCGCGATCTCGTACATCACTATTGGCGCGCGGAGGCGCGTGGTTGTCAGGCACTCTCCGACTGTGCGATGTGGCTGGAGCTCCTCGAAAAGGGGAATGCCGTTGTATTCGGCAGACCGCTCAGCCTATTTCGCGTGCACGGCGGACAGGAGGGGCAGAGCCCCGCGGCTCTTGTTCGCGCCGGGATTGAGTGGCAGCATCTGATCGAGGAATACTGGCGAAAACGTGTATTTTTGACGGAAGAGAAAGAATATCAGGAAGCGCTGGCTGCATTGCAGGAGTTCCGCGCGGGGGTCGTTGGACTTCTCCCCCAGGTATCTCCTGAACTGCGGCGGGAGTTTGAGCTGGATATTCCAACACTCCATATCTTTTTGACAAACCGGCTGAATGGATGTGCACCGATCCGAATTGATGCACCGATTCAGGGGCTTATTTCGCGCGGAGATGCCTCGGTGAGCGGCTGCTCATGGGAAGAAAACGGTCCGATCGGACTGGAGGAGATTGGGGTTCTGCATAACAGCATGATCCTCATGGAACGAGCTATCATGGCGTGCACAGAACATACATGCCGTACGATAGCATCGCATACGGGACGTGGAAATATCCTGCTGCAGGAAATCGACGATCACCCGATCATTTCAGAGAAAATTGTGCAGGATAACTACTTCTCCTTCCGTGCTGTCTCTGCCGTGCAGACGTCAACGAAGTATCTCGCGGATTTTCTGCGGCAGTATAATCCGTATGTCTATCTCTTCGAGAATCAGCTTGTGGAGCTGCCTGTGCAGCGCCGCTATGATATGCCGCGTGACCGTGTAACAATCTTCTTCGGCGCACTGAACCGCCGTCCGGACTGGGAACCGCTGATGCCCGCGATCAACGAGGCGATCCGCCGCTATGGCGACCGCCTGTATTTCCGCGTGGTTTCGGATCATGGATTCTATCAGGAGCTGCAAACGGAGGCAAAGGTGTTCTCGGGAGGAATGAAGGATGGCTTCATTGTTGCCCCCTATGATCGATATATGGAAGAACTGCACGCTTCGGACATTGCTCTCCTGCCGCTGAACGACACAGAGTTCAACCGTGCCAAGTCCGATCTGAAGTTCATCGAGGCGGCGGGCAACGGTGCGGTGGTGCTTGCCTCCCCGACCGTCTACGCGGGCAGTGTGCGCGACGGCGAGACGGGACTGATCTTCCGCAGTCCCAAGGAATTTGCGCAGAAACTCAATCGCCTCATCAAACGCGCCGACCTTCGCCGTACACTTGCCGAGAATGCGTACCGCTATGTGGCAGAGAATCGGCTCCTTGCGCAGCATCTGGACGACTACATCGCCGCCTATCGCGAGATGTTTGCACGGCGCGAGGAGCTCGAACGCGAGCGCCTCCGTCGAGTGGAAAAGTTTTTCCCGCAGCGCTGATGAATGTGGACAGATGAGTTTTTCTAATCCTTTGATGATAGACCATTGACAGCACCAGATACGGCTCTTATAATAAGAAGAAGCACATGTGCGAGACTGGGGAAGCTCTGCTTGCGGTGTGTTCCCCACAGTGAAAGGAGAGCCGACATGACGGGCAAAGTGAAATGGTTCAGCGCGGATAAGGGATATGGATTTATCTCCCGCGAGGACGGCGACGACGTATTCGTCCATTTTTCCTCGATCCAGGGCGAGGGATACAAGACCCTCAGTGAAGGTCAGGAAGTTGAATTCGACATCGTCGAAGGTGCGCGCGGTCCCCAGGCGGACAACGTCGTCAAAAAGGAATAAGGACAATGGTTTGAAAAGCCCGGCTTACACAGCGGGCTTTTTCATTTGCACAAAATATACAAATGAAAAATCAGAATTTAGGGAAAGTACAATTCTTTTGCAGGTTTTTTTTCGTTTATGTCGAAATACAAGGGAAAGGGGGGCGGAAGAGAAGATCGCTCCCGTGGATAGAAAGGGGCTGTGTTTCATGGCTGCATTCACGATTCGGGGAAAGAATGTCGAGGTTACACCGGCACTGCGGGATTATGTGGAAAAGCGCGTCGGCAAGATCACGAAGTATTTTGAGAATGTGGGCGAGATCTCCGTACTGCTTTCGGTGGAGGGAAAACGGCACAAGGTTGAGGTAACGGCACCGATCGTGCGCGGCGTGCTGCTGCGCGGCGAGGAGCGCTCCGAGGATATGTACAGCTCCATCGATCTTGTGATTGAGAAGTTGGAGCGCCAGATTCGCAAGCAAAAGACGAAGCTCGAGCGTCGTTTCCGTCACGGCGGGTTCAAGGCGGAGGCGGTCGAGACGTTTGTCCAGCCCGTGCCGGAGGAGGATGATGTATTCCCCGTCGTCAAGACGAAGCGGTTCAGTTTGCAGCCGATGGATGTGCAGGAGGCGATTATGCAGATGAATCTGCTGAACCACCACTTCTTCGTGTTTCGCAATGCGGAGACGGAGGAAGTCAACGTGGTTTACGGCCGAAACGATGGAAAGTATGCCCTGATCGAGGTCGAAGAGGGCTGATCTAGGAGATTGGGGGACGGTTGCGTCACGGAGCGCAGCCGTCCTCTTTTGTGTCCCCGTTTCCGTTCATTTTGTGTTATGATAGGGGACGGTAATATTTGCGTATGGAATCGGGGCAATCAATGCGAAAAATATATGTTATTCATCAGTGGGTGAGCCTCATCTGCGCGCTCTTTTTGCTGCTGCTGACCCTAACGGGGCTGCCGCTGCTCTTTCGCGGGGAGATCAACGCATGGAACACGCTGAATCTGCCGCCGCGCGGGGAGCCTATGGCACTGAATGCGATCTGGGCGGGTCTGCCGCAGGGGACAGAAGCCGTGACGCAGGAGTTCCCGACGAAGGAGATTCTGGCGGTCACACCGGATGGCGAGGACGGGACACTCTACTTTCTCGTCAAGGATCGCGGCGGAAAGGCCGGGCGCTCCCATATGCGCATGGGTGGAGAGCAGATTATGTACGAAGTGCGCACGGGTACGATCTTCAACCGACAGGAGCGTGTCTACCGTTCCGAGGCGGTGCAGGAGTTCATGCACACAATGCACATTCTGCACGTCCGGCTGGGGCTGGAGGAGGGCGGCCGCGACTTTCTCGCCGCGATGTGCGTGCTCTCCGTGATCTCTATTGTGAGCGGTGTCTATCTCTATCTGCCGATGATGAAAACGCTCGCTTTTGGCACACGGCGGAGGCGGAGCAGCCGACTGTTCTGGTCGGATTGGCATAAGATTACGTCGGCCTTTGCGGGCACATGGGCAGTCCTCATGTGCGTGAGTGGTGTCTTTATCGTCCTTTACTCCGTCGGCATGCGGGACTATCAGCGCACGGCGCAGGAGCTTGCGGCAGAGCATTTTGCAGCAGAGGCGCAGCGTGCGGAGCGGATTCTGCCCGAGGATGCCCTTGTGCGGATAGAGGAGGCATTTCCCGGAAAGGACATCATTTCCATGCGGCTGCCCACGGAACATCAGGCGTTCTATCAGTTCCAGATTGCAGAGCCAACGGTACGCGCGACGGATTTTGCACTGGGGACGCAGGTCTATCTCGCAGCGGGCGGCGGAGAGCCGTTCCCTGTGCCCGTGCCCGCATGGCTGACGATGGCGCCGTTCTTTTTGAATCTGCACATCCACAACCATGAGCTGACGGCGGAAAAAATCTTCTGGGCACTGCTCATCCTCATGACGGCGGCGATGATCGTCACGGGGATTGTGCTCTGGCTGACGCGCTGGCAGAGCCGCATCTCCAAAGCTGTGGAGGCTGCGGCGAAGAGACGGACCAATGCTGCATGGGAGGAGCTCGTACGTATCGCTGTGCTCACCTTGATCGTATTGATTGCACCGATGTATGGCAGTCTCGGGGATGGGATCGCCCTTGCCGTCAGTGCCTATCTCGTCTATTACTTTGTTCGTGCAGTGCGTGGCTGAGGGGAAAGGGGAACATTCTTGAAATTTACGGGACTGACATCGGCGGAGGCGGAGGCGTCGCGTCTGAAATATGGTGCGAACACGATTCCGGAGCCTGCGTGGACGACGTTCGGGCAGGCCTGGAGACGTTTCGCGACCCGATGATCCGCATCCTGCTCGCCATGGTCGCGCTCATGATTGCCATGTATTTTGCAGGACATGCGGAGATCTATGAGCCGATGGGGACGATCGTGACCGTCATTATCGTCGCAACGGTGACGGCGCGGACGAATGTCGCGAGCGATACGGAGTACCGCGCCCTGCGTGCACGTACGGCAAAGGACACGGCGAAGGTCTGCCGCGACGGCGGGCTGGTCGTTCTGCCCGTGGATGAGATCGTGGTCGGCGACCATGTCATCTTGCAGGGCGGCAACAAGATTCCTGCGGACGGAATGCTGGTCGCGGGAGAACTCCGCGTGAATAATACGGCACTCAACGGGGAGACGGAGGAGTGCCCGAAGATACCCGCCGACAGTCACTATGTATTTCCAGAGGAGATTACGGGCGACACCTTCGTGGACGATGCGACCCTCTTTCGCGGGAGTGTGGTCTTTGACGGCGAGGGTGTGATGGAGGTGCGCCGCGTCGGCGTGCAGACGATGATGGGGCGGATGGCGGCGGAGATGCAGGCGCGTGAGCCGGACTCTCCCCTGCAGGTGAAGCTCGCGAAGCTCGCCGATCAGATCTCGGCGTTCGGCTATCTCTCGGGGCTTGTCATCATCTCACTCTACATGATGTTCTTTGCCCTGCGTGCGGGTGGGCTGGAGGCATATGTAGCCCTTGGGTGGAGTCAGATTCTCGTGGATTTGATTCAGGCGGTCTCGCTCGCGATCCTCATCATCGTCTGCGCCGTGCCCGAGGGGCTGCCGCTCATGATTTCGCTCGTGCTGATGCAGAACACGAGCCGGATGCTCGCACGCGGTGTTCTCGTGCGCCGCGCGATTGGCATTGAGACGGCGGGCTCGCTGAACATTCTCTTCAGTGACAAGACGGGCACGATCACGGGCGGACAGCTCGAGGTAGTGGACTTCTTTACGGCGGATGGCACAGTCCTCGGTGCGCTCACGGAGCATCCTGTCCTCCACGAAAAGCTGAAACTCGCGATCGGTATGAATTCTGCCGCCATGTATGACGAGGCGGGCGCGGTGGTCGGCGGAAATCCGACCGATCAGGCGGTCATGCGCTTCCTCGGTGCAGAAACATACCGTGCGATGCAGATCAATGAAAACTATCGCGTGGGGCATCGCCAGACATTTAACTCCACCAATAAATTCAGTCAGGCGGAGCTGCCCGCACGCGGCACGGTCGTCTACAAGGGGGCTCCCGAGGCACTGCTGGCACGGGCGAAATACGCGCTTGCACCGGATGGGGCGATCGTTCCCTTTGATGCAGATGCGCTGAACGCAAAAATAAACGCCTATGCCGCGCGTGCGATGCGCGTCTTGGCGTTCGGGTATTCGGAGCAGCCCTTTCAAAAGAATGCAATCAATACGGATGTCGTTCTCATCGGACTTGCTGCGATCCGTGACGATGTGCGTCCCGAGGCGCGTGAGGCAATCACGGAGGTACAGGCGGCGGGCGTGCAGGTCGTCATGGTGACGGGAGACCGCCGCGAGACCGCCGTTGCAATTGCCCGCGACGCGGGACTGCTGCGTGCGGATGGCGACCTTGTTCTGACGAGCAGCGACCTCGCCCAGATGCGGGATGAGGAGGTACAGCGTGTCCTGCCGCAGCTGCGCGTCATTGCACGCGCACTGCCGACGGACAAGTCGCGCATCGTGCGCCTCTCGCAGAAGATGAACCTCGTGGTTGGCATGACGGGCGATGGGGTGAACGACTCGCCCGCCCTGCGCCGCGCCGATGTCGGCTTTGCGATGGGCAGCGGGACGGAGGCAGCGCGGGATGCAGGAGATATCGTCATCCTCGACGACAATTTCCGCTCGATCAAGGACGCGATTCTCTACGGGCGCACGATCTACAACAACATTCTGAAGTTCTGCCGCTTCCAGCTCGTCATCAACATTGCGGCGGTGGTTGTGAGTGCCATTGCTCCGTTCTTTGGCATCATCGAGCCGCTGCGCGTCACGCATCTCCTCTTTATCAACCTCGTCATGGACAGCCTCGGTGCGATCATGCTCGGCAACGAGCCGGCGCACGAGAGCTATATGCGCGAGAAGCCGCGCCGCCGCGACGCGAGCATCATCAGCCCCGCGATGAGCGTGCAGATTGTCTGCATGGGCTCGTGGCTTGTCCTCCTCAGCTTCTTCTTTTTGACAGATGCACGCATCGCCGCGTGTTTTGACGGGAAGGCGGAGCACTATACGGCGTACTTCCTGCTCTTCGTCCTCGCTTCGCTCATGAACGGCTTCAACGTGCGCTCCACGGGCTTTGGCATCTTCCGAGAGCTCGGCGAGAACATCGGCTTTGTCAAGGTATGGGCGATGATTGTCCTCATCATGGCGGCAATCATCAATGCACCCTACCTCCCGCACGATGTCGGCGCATGGATTGGCGGGATGTTCAGCTGTACGCCGATTCACGCGGGTGGCTGGGTACTCGTTTTCCTCCTTGCCGCGACCATGATCCCTGCGGATCTGCTGAGAAAAGCGGTGTGGAAGGGATTTGTGCGGGCGAGAGGGTGAATAACATGCTTGGTGTGGTTGAGGAAGTCAATGATGTTATGCCGTACATATGCATAGAGCAGTGTGATGCCCAAAAGCGAACCCTAGTGGAGCAAGTGAGTAAAGTGCGCGGTACGCCCCGTCGGATTTCTTTCGTTCAAGCGAAGCGCGTTTAAGAAGTCCGACGGTATTTAAGCGTACAAGCGCACGATCACTTGCGTAACTAAGCGTTCGCGTTGGGGTCACACTGCTCCATTATAATATCGAATCCAATCACGCAAAATCCGGCACATACTGCGCCCCCACCGCCTCCGCACCCTGCACATAGACGCGCTCCATCCCGAGCCCACGTGCCGCTGCGACCACGCTCTCGTACTCGAATGTCGTGAGCCGCCGATGCAGCGGCGGGAACTCCGCTGCGCGATAGAGCGGCGTGTACTGCCGCATCAGACTAAGCTGAATCGCATCGCCGAACATCTCCCACAGCCGCCGCACGAGTGCAATGCTCTCGTGGCGGTGTCCCGGCAACACGAGATGGCGTACGAGCACACCGCTGAGAAGCCGTCCGTCGGGCGTGAACCGCACGCTGCCGACCTGCGCGACCATTGCTGCAAGGGCATCCCATACAACTGCTGCATAATCGGGCGCACACGAATAGAGCCGCCCGCTCTCCTCTGTCGCATACTTCAGATCGGGCAGGTAGATGTCCACCGCACCCGCAAGGCGTGCGATGTTTTCGGTCGTCTCATAGCCACTCGTATTCCAGACTACGGGGAGCGTCAGACCTTGTTTGCGTGCCAGCGTCAGCGCGTACAGAATCTGCGGCGTATAGTGTGTTGGGGTCACAAGATCAAGCGTCGCCGCGCCCTCTCGCTCAAGGGAAAGGAAACGCGCGGCAAGCGCGTCCTCGTTTATCTCCGCGCCGCTGCCCTCATGGCTGATCGCATAATTCTGGCAGTAGACGCAGCGCAGCGTGCAGTGGGCGAAGAACACCGCGCCCGCGCCGTGTGAGCCGACAAGGCACGGCTCCTCCCACGCGTGCAGCATCGTACGAGCCACGCGCACCGTACGATCCGCGCCGCAGAATCCGCGTGCCCCCGCACTTCGATTCACGCCGCAGCGACGCGGACAGAGCGTGCAGTGCGCGAGAAGATCCTCCATACCATTCCTCCTTGTGGACTCGCTGAATTTATCAGTGCTTCCATTATATTTTCGCACAAGAAAACCGAGACGGCAAGTGACCATCTCGGTTTTTGTTCCGACGATTCAATTCAGATGAGATTACGTTACGTTTTTACGGCAGTACGATCTCGATGCCCAGCTCTGCCGCCGCCGCGCGGATGTCCGAAGGTGGTTCCGTATCCGTCACGAGCCCTGCGAGTGCATTGAGCGGGGTATAGTCATAGTTGCCGTCTGTCGAGAGCTTGCGTGCCTCAGCCACAACATAGGCACGTTTGCTGCGCGCGATGATACGAGCCTTGTTCAGGCCGTCGTCGATGTCGTAGGTGGACACGCTGTTGCCCTTGACATCCACGCCGACCGCACCGACAAATGCGATGTCGGGTTTGAGCCGACCGATGAAGTCCTGCGTCATGCCGCCCCAGAATCCGTCGCGTCCGCGATTGATCTGTCCGCCCGCAAAGATCAGCTCAATGCGGGGATTGCGTGCAAGTACGCCGAGCACATCGACCATGTTCGTTACAACCGTCAGATCGCGGTCGCTCTTCATGAGGAGTTCGGCAATCGCAAGATTGCTTGTCGAGACATCAAGGAAGACCATGTCCTTGTCCTGAATGAGGGAGACAGCGGCCTGCGCGATGCGGCGTTTCGCCTCGACATCCATGTGACGATGGCGGCTGACCTCGATCATGTGAACACTCTGCGTCAGTTTCACGGCGCCGCCATAGGTGCGTTTCAGTCGTCCCTGCCGCTCGAGTGATCCCAGATCCTTGCGGATGCAGTCCTCGGTGACCTTGAATTTGGCGCTGAGCTCTTTGACCTTGACTTTACCGTCACGCTCCACCATGCGGACGATGAGCTCTTGGCGCTCCTCCAGAAACATGATATTCACTCCCTTTACGCAGATGAAATTGACAATGCTCACATATCTGCGGTCAATGAGCCGTCCATCCTTTTTTTTTAGTGTACCGCATAATTGCAAAAATAGCAAGACAATTTTATCTATTGAATTAAATTTATAAGAGTGAATTCATTCCTTATATTCTATTATAATAGACAATATCCTCTTTTTGAGTCGATTAAATTATAATTATATGCAAATAACATGGAAAATCGTATATAAGTTGGTTCGCCCTGCGCCTGAAATTATAGCATTTTGACAATTTTCGACGGAGCTCGTCCGTATGGACGGCTTTGCATCGACTTTGCGATGGCTGTGTGCTTGCAACGTGCGTATGAAGTTGTTAGAATGGATTCATCTGCCGAGTACGGCGTGGCGTTTGAGGATGTAGTTCCACACCATGACGATGCCGGCAGCAATAAGCTTGGCAATCATGTAGTATATACCGATGATATCGACGAGTGCCCACATGAGCAGCTGGTTGAGCCCGAGTCCCGCGATGCTTGAGCCAAAAAAGAGCATCTTCGCTCGCCGTGTCTGCGCGTTTGCTCCGCGAAAGACACAGACGAGACAGAGCCAGTAGTTGACGAAGACGGAGACGGTGAAGGAGATCCCTGCCGAGAGGAGGTAGTGGAGTCCGCCGTACTCGGTGAGGATGTAGAGCAGTCCGTAGTCAAGAATAAAACACGCGCCGCCGACGAGCACGAAGCGGGCGATTTCGTAGAGTCTGGAACGCGGCATGGAGCACCTCGGATCGTTTTTGTGTATGCTGCGCCGTACGCACGCCACGCGAACCGTACGGCTCCGATTTCCCTCATTGAAAGGAATACATATGATATCAAGATTCTTCACGTTGTATAAAATTCCTGCTGCAGTTCTTTTCTGCGCAACCCTCCTCCTCTGCGGATGCGGGGGAAACGGCGCGGTGACGGCGGAGGAGACAAAGCTGGTGATGGGAACGGTGGCGCGGCTCACGGTGCGCGCGGATGAAATCACGTCGCAGGCGGCTCTGCGTGACGGGCTTGCCGTGCTCGCGCAGACGGAGCGGGATGCCGACGGGGGGGCGCTCGCAGCGATGGAAGCACTTGCGGGTACGGGAACATGGACGGAGGTTTCCCCCACACTCTATGAGACGCTGCGCCTTGCACAGGAGGTTGCACGCCGCTCGAACGGTGCGTTCGATGTGACAGCGGGGGCACTGACGGAACTTTGGGAGCGGGCGCGTGCAGAGAAACTGCCGCCGTCTGCGGAGAAGGTCGCTGCGGCGCGCTCGCATGTGGGCTATGAGGCACTCGAACTGCGTGCGGTGGAGGAGGGAGGTCAGACGAGATACGAAGCACGTCTGATGAAAGCGGGGATGAAGATTGACCGTGGGGCACTCATCAAGGGACTGGCACTCGACGGCATCCATAGCACATGGCAAGATGCAGATATCAAAAATGCGCTCGCCGATCTCGGCACGAGTTCGATTCTCGGCATGGGGGTGAACGAGGTGGGAGAGCCGTGGCAGATCGGCATCCGCAATCCGCGCGGCGAGAGAGCGGGAGATGTGCTCGCTGTTCTTCCGCTTTCCGATGAAGTCCTCTCGGCATCGGGCGATGATGAGCGGTTCTTTCTCTATGAGGGGCGGCGGTATCATCATCTCATCGACCCGCGCACAGGCTATCCTGCGGATACAGGTCTCGCTTCGGTGGTGGTGGCACTGCCGCTGAACGGGGATGTCTTGCCCGCATGGCAGGGACACATGGGGGCGCTCTCGGATATGCTGTCGACGGCAGTCTTTGTGCTCGGGCCAGAGGCGGGACGTGCCCTGCTTGCGGACTTTCCGCCCGCACTCGTCATTCTCATCGGGACAGATGGGAGCGTCATGGGGGAGTGAAAAACGCATACAAAAACTCTGCCGCAGCTAAAACGGCAGAGTTTTTGTATGGATGAAGGTGTTCAGCCGATCTGGATCACGTGGCTGACCTTGAATCCCTTCGCCCAGAGACGTTCCTTGACCGTGTCCACGTCGTCGATGTCGGCGCGGATGATGATCTGATAGGTGCCGCTTGGCTGCGGGAGTGTGACCATGCTGTCGATGCTGATGTCGAGATCGGCAAGGACAGTTGCGATGTCGCGCAGAACGCCCTTGCGGTCAGAAACGTCGATCGTGAGTCGTGTCTTGCCGCTGTCCAGTCCCATGACGGCGATAAAGGCACGGAAGATGTCCGTGGAGGAGATGATGCCGACGAGCTTGCCAACCTCAGAGAGAACGGGGACACCGCCGATCTTCTCGCGCTCCATGACGAGCGCAGCCTCCTCGATCGTCATCGTATCGGTGACGGTGATGACGTTCTTCTGCATGACATCGGCGACCTTGATCTTTGAGAGCAGGGTGCGCACTTCGTAGCGATCGAGTGTGGTTGCCGCAGACGGCGAAGCGCGCAGGAGATCGCGGTTCGTGAAAAATCCGACGAGCTTTCCGTGCTCCACGACGGGAAGACGACGGAAATGCCCCTTGTCCATGAGTTTTTCTGCTTCGTCTAGTCCGGCGTCGGGCGCAATCGTGACAGGGTTCTTGGTCATACAGTTGGCAACAAACATAAATGCTTCCTCCTTGCCAATGGATACGTGCGATATATTTTAATATTCGCCTTAATGGATGAAATATCCTTTTCGGGAAATGTAAAATCGTGCAGATCAGGCGGAAAAGATGCCCAATATGGGCGATTTTACCCGCCCAAATATGCTTTTCGCACATCCTCACTCGCCGCAAGCTCCTTTGCATCGCCTGCGAGGGTGATGCGTCCCGTCTCGAGGACGTAGGCGCGGTTTGCGATGGAAAGTGCCATGTTCGCGTTCTGCTCCACGAGGAGGACGGTTGTGCCCGCCTTGTTGATGTCGACGATGATCGAAAAAATCTCCTTGATGAGGAGTGGGGCAAGTCCCATCGACGGCTCGTCGAGGAGCAGGAGGCGCGGACGGCTCATGAGCGCGCGCCCCATCGCAAGCATCTGCTGCTCGCCGCCCGAGAGTGTGCCCGCCTGCTGGGCGATGCGCTCCTTCAGGCGCGGGAAGCGCGTAAAGACCATCTCCATGTCGGCGGTAATGCCGTCCTTGTCGCTGCGTGTGAACGCGCCGAGCTCAAGGTTCTCAAGCACGGTCATCTCGGCGAAGATGCGCCGTCCCTCGGGCACTTGGGAAATCCCCGTACGAACAATCTCATGTGCGCCCGTTCCTGCGATGTTTTTGCCTTCAAATTCGATGCTGCCGCCGCGTGGGGCGATCAGCCCCGAGATGGTGCGGAGCGTCGTGGACTTGCCCGCGCCGTTCGCGCCGATGAGGGTGACAATCTCGCCTGCATGAACCTCAAGCGACAGCCCTTTGAGCGCGTGAATTGCGCCGTAGTAGACCTCCAGATCCGAGATGCGGAGCATGGGGGCGTTTTTCATAGTCGTTTCGTTTGCCATCTTACTCCTCCGCTCCCAGATATGCACGGATGACCTCGGGGTTCGAGCGAATTTCCTCGGGGGTGCCGTTCGCGATGATTGCGCCGTACTCAAGGACGTAGATGCGCTCGCAGATACCCATGACGAGTGCCATGTCGTGCTCGATGAGGAGGATCGTGATGCCGAAGTCCTTCTTGACCCAGCGGATCATGTCCATGAGTTCGAGTGTCTCCTGCGGGTTCATGCCCGCCGCCGGCTCGTCGAGGAGCAAAAGGCTTGGCTGCGCGGCGAGTGCACGCGCGATCTCAAGCCGCCGCTGTGCGCCGTAGGGCAAATTTTTCGCCTTCTCCTGCGCCACATCTGCGAGGTGGAAGATCTCGAGCAGACGGTACGCCTCCTCCTCCAGTTTCCGCTCCTCCTCCCAGTATCGTCCGACACGGAGTACCGATTCGAGGAGACCGTAGTTCATGTGGCAGTGGTAGGCGATCTTGACATTGTCGAGCACGGAGAGCTCGCCGAACAGGCGGATGTTCTGGAACGTACGCGCAATGCCGCGCTCCGTGATCTGGTTCGGTTTCAGACCGACGATGCTCTTGTCCTTGAACAGGATTTCGCCCGTGGTCGGCTGATAGACCCCCGTAAAGAGGTTGAACGCCGTCGTCTTGCCCGCGCCGTTCGGCCCGATGAGTCCGAGCAGTTCGCCCGTTTTGATGTGGACGTTGAAGTCGACAATCGCCTTCAGTCCGCCAAAGACCATCGAGACATCGGTCGCTGTTAAGAGTTCCTTTGCCATTATGCCTCGCCCCCCTTCTTGAAGAAGCGGCGGAGCGGCTGCATCGCCGTGACCTCGACATAGCCGAAGAGCCCCTGCGGGCGGTAGAACATGAGCAGGATGAGCGCGAGTGCGTAGATAATCATGCGCGCGTTCGGGAAGCTCGCGAGTGCCGCCGAGAGGAAGGTGACGACGAGTGCGCCCGCGATCGAGCCGGTCATCGAGCCGAGGCCGCCCATGACGACCATGATGAGGATGTTGAACGACTGCATAAACGTGAACGAGGCGGGGCTGAGGATGTACATATTGTGCCCGAAGAGCACACCCGCAACCCCCGCGAAGAACGCGCCAATGGTGAATGCGAGCACCTTGTACACCGTTGTATTCACGCCCATCGACTCCGCTGCAATCTCATTCTCGCGGATCGCAAGACACGCGCGGCCGTGGCGCGAGTTCACGAAATTTTTGATAAGGAAGAGCGTCGCAAGCATGAGGAAGAACACCCACGTAAAGTTCGTGAGGTGCTGAATGCCCTTGAAGCCTGCCGCGCCGCCAACATAGGGGACATTGATGATGACGATGCGGACGATCTCGCCGAGACCCAGGGTCGCAATGGCGAGGTAGTCGCCCCGCAGGCGCAGCGTGGGCAGACCGATGAGTGCACCGAGGAGTCCTGCCGTGACACCGCCCGCGAGAATGGCGACGGGGAATGCCATCTGAAAATTCGTCGTGAGCACCACGCCGACGTACGCGCCGACCGCCATAAATCCGGCGTGTCCGAGCGAGAACTGTCCCGTATACCCGTTGATGAGGTTGAGGCTCGCCGCAAGGATGATGTTGATCCCCGCAAAGATGAGGTTGAGCTGCCAGAATGCACTCAGCATCTCCGCACTGGTCAGCCCCATGATGATCCCGTAGATAACGAGGGCGAAGACGAGCATTTTGAGATCATTTTTTTGCAATGAATTCATCTGCGCACCTCCTTAGACCTTTTCCTTGACATTTTTCCCGAAAATTCCTGCGGGCTTGAGGAGCAGGACGAGAATCAGGATGGCGAATGCCGCCGCATCGCGAAACATCGAGAAGCCGAACCCCGAGATGAACGCCTCGACGATGCCGAGGACGAGCCCGCCGACCACTGCGCCCGGCAGGATGCCGATGCCGCCGAACACCGCCGCGACGAATGCCTTGATGCCGGGCATCAGTCCCATCAGCGGATCGATGGAGTTGTAGTAGATGCCGATGAGCACGCCCGCGACCGCCGCGAGTGCCGAGCCAATGGCGAACGTGACCGAGATGATGCGGTTCGCGTTGATGCCCATGAGCTGCGCCGCCTCTGTGTCGTACGACGCGGCACGCATTGCCTTGCCGATTTTGGTCGAGCGGACAATGTAGGTGAGGATGAGCATAAGCACGAAGGTCACGCCCATAATGAGGAGCTGCTGCCCGCTGATGATGAGCCCCGCTACGTCAAAGGATACGTCGCTGATCGTTGCGGGGAAGGTGCGCGGCGTGGGGGAGACGACCGCCATCATGACGTATTCGAGCAGGAACGACACGCCGATTGCCGTGATGAGCACGGAGATGCGCGGTGCGTGGCGGAGTGGACGGTAGGCGAACCGCTCGACGAGAACGCCGAGCAGTGACGTGACCGCCATCGCGATGAGGATCGCAGGCACAACGGGGATGCCGAGCGTGATGGCGTAGAAGCCGAGGTATGCGCCGACCATGTAGATGTCGCCGTGCGCAAAGTTGATGAGCTTGATGATGCCGTAGATCATCGTATAGCCGAGCGCAATCAGCGCGTAGATGCTGCCGAGTGAGATGCCGTTGATCAGCTGTTGGAGTATCTGGTGCATAAACTCCATAGAATAACCACCTCCATGTGATAAAAAAGAGCCGCACTTTGCGGCTCTTTGTGCACTCTTAGCCGAATGGATTACATACTCGGCATAATCTTTGCGACGACAACGCGGTCGCCGTCCTTGTTCTCGAGAATGACCGCCTGCTTGATCGGGTTGTGCTGCGCATCCATCGTGATCGTACCCGTGCCGACGACGAGATTCTTCGTCTCCTCAATCGCCTTGCGAAGTGCCTCGGGATCATCCGAACCCGCGCGCTTGAGCGCATCCACGAGCAATTTGCCCGCATCATAGCCGAGTGCTGCGAAGACGTTCGGCGCGTGGTTGTATTCCTTCTGGAACGCCTCGATAAAGGGGCGAACCGATTCGTCTTTATCGGAGTAGTGCGTGCTGAAGTACGTGTTGTTGAGAGCCGCTGCACCTGACAGCTCGGCGACCTTCGGATCGTCCCAACCGTCCGTGCCGATGATGGGCGCGGTGATGCCGATCTCGCGTGCCTGCTTGACGATCTTGCCGACCTCTTCATAGTAGGCGGGGACGAAGATGATATCCGCATTTGCCGCACGCAGACGCGTGAGCGTAGCCTTGAAGTCCTGATCCTTTGCAAGGAAGCCCTCGGTCATGAGTACCTGACCGCCGCCCGCCGTAAAGACCTTCGTAAAGACCTCGGCAAGGCTCTTGGAGTAGTCCGTCGAGTTGTCGATGTAGATGACCGCCGTCTTTGCCTTGAGCGTATCGAGTGCGAACTTCGCCATGACATCGCCCTGCTGCGGGTCGATGAAGCAGCTGCGGAAGATCCACGGCTTCACTGTGCCGTTCTCCACGGTGACATCGACTGCCGTTGCATCCGGTGCAATGACGGGAACCTTGTTGTCCGTCGCCACCTGTGACTCTGCGATGACGTTGCCCGTCGTCGCGGGCCCGACGATTGCGCGGACGTGATCGTCGGAGATCAGCTTCGTCGCCGCGTTGATCGACTCCGCCGCCTCGGACTTGTTGTCTGCCTCAACGAGGACGATCTTCTTGCCGTTGATGCCGCCGGCATCGTTCGCTTCCTTGATGGCGAGTTTCAGACCCTCGAGCGTCGACGTGCCGTAGTTCGCCGTGTTGCCCGTCATCTCAAAGTTTGCGCCGATGCGGATCTCATCCGACTTCGCCGCATCGCCGCCGCAGCCAGCGAGCGCAGAGCCGAGGAGCGCCGTGCCGACGAGTGCGGCCGCGAGACGCAGAGCTTTTCCTCCAAATATCATAAATGATACCCCCTTCATCAGTTCTCCATAATTAAGTATGTAAGAAAAAAGATAGCACCCATTATAGGGGAGAGACGGATTTTCGTCAAGGTATACAATTTGAGACTTCCATATGATGCCCCTCACGAACGCCTCGTTGCGCAATCGATCGCATGCTTGTATGCTTAAATACCGGCGGACTTCTTAAACGCGCTTCGCTTGAACGAAAGAAATCCGCCGGGGCATACCACATGCTTTTCTCGCTTGCTCCACTAGGGTTCGTATCGGGGCATCACACTCCATCGGCGGATTGACAGAGGTCTTTTTTCGTTGCTATAATAACGAGACTTCTAGACCTGATAGCCTCCCCCGTGCGACACGGGGGAGGGGGACCACGCGAAGCGTGGTGGAAGGGGCGCTTCTTCCTCCAATTGCGAGGGGGAAGCTCATATAGAGGGAGGACAATATGAACGAAAAGAAATTTCCACTCAGCGTGGAGGAGACACACGCGCTGATCGAGCGATATCCGACCCCGTTTCACCTCTACGACGAGGCGAAGATCCGCGCGAACTTCCGCCGCCTGCGCGATGCCTTCACATGGGCTCCGCACTTTCGCGAGCACTTCGCCGTGAAGGCACTGCCGAATCCGCGCATTGTTCAGCTCCTTCACGAGGAGGGCGCGGGCACGGACTGCAGCAGCATCGCAGAGCTTCTGATCTCTGAGGCCGCGGGGGTTACGGGTGAGGAGATCATGCTCACGTCGAACGACACACCCTACGATGAGTTCCAAAAGGCAATTGCGCTCGGCGCGGTCATCAATCTCGACGATATCACACATCTGGACTACATGGCGCAGTATGCGGGGCTGCCCGAGTTGCTGAGCTTCCGCTACAACCCGGGCGATCTCATCGAGGGCAACAATATCATCGGGAAGCCGATGGAGGCGAAATACGGGCTCACACGTCCGCAGCTCTTCGAGGCCTACGCGCATGCCCGTGAAATGGGGGTGCAGCGGTTCGGCCTGCATACGATGGTGATCTCATCCGAGCTGCGCACCGAGGCGTTCCTCCTCACCGCGCGTATCATGTTTGAGCTCGCAGCCGAGCTCAAGGCACAGCTCGATATCACGCCCGAGTTTATCAACCTCGGCGGCGGCTTCGGCATTCCGTACCGCCCGGAGGAAAGCCCCGTCGATTACGTCGCAGTCGGCGCGGGGGTACAGCGCCTCTACAACCACATCATGGTGCCCGCGGGGCTCGGCGATGTCGGCATCCGCACGGAGAGCGGACGCGCCATGACGGGTGACGCGGGGTGGCTCGTCTCCACCGTCCTCCATGAGAAGGACACGTACAAACACTACATCGGTCTGGATTCCTGCATGGCAAATCTCATGCGTCCCGCGCTCTACGGTGCATATCACCATATCACCGTGCTCGGCAAGGAGCACGCGCCCGCCGACCACATCTATGATATCACGGGCTCGCTCTGCGAGAACAATGACAAATTCGCCATTGACCGTGCCCTGCCGAAGATCGACATCGGCGACATCGTCATCATCCATGACACGGGCGCACACGGCAGTGCGATGGGGTTCAACTACAACGGCAAACTCCACTGTGCCGAACTCCTCCGCCGCACGGACGGCAGCATCGAGCTCATCCGCCGTGCGCAGACCCTTGACGATTACTTTGCGACATTGAAATACAATGGCTCGCTGATGCAATAGAAAAAGAGGATTGCGCCGCTGCAATCCTCTTTTTCGTGGGAATTACGAATTGAGATTTCGGTTTGGATAGATGCTGAGCCCCTTGAGCATCGCTCCAACCGCGAGCCCCTTCGTTGTGACCTGATAGACCCATGTGTCCTTTGCGACGATGTCCGCGCCCTCAATCGCACCACCTGAATAGCCGTCCGTTGCAGAGGCTTCCGCTGCGCCGCCGACTTTGAACTTGCCTGAGATAAAGGAATCCCATGCGTGTTTTGTGCCAAAGACAAAGATGAGATCGTATTCCTTCACGCCAAGCCCGATGCCGACCTGATACGCCTCCATCTTCATGTAGAGCTGTTCACCGGTGCGGTTGTTCACGGCAAGACCGCGTCCGTGTGCGCCGCCGAGCAGCCCCAACTGCGAACCGGTAGCGCTGAGTGTCGCGTACCCATAGGCATTGCTGATGACATCGCGCGCATCGGGGGAGAGCTCATAGAGGTTCGTGAGTGCCTGCGTGTGGAGCCCTTGAATTTCAGTGCGCTGCTGATTTGCACTTTTGGCGAATGCCGTGACTGAAAATGCGAGGAGCAGTGTGAGTGTGAGGACAATAAGTCGTGTGGGGAACTTCATAGTGACCTCCTTGCCGTATGGTAATAGAAATGAACGATAGAAAACCCTGATAAAATGCAGGCATCAGATTTGTGCGACTGAATTCATCAGTGCTTCCTATGTTTTATTCTACGGTCTTTTGCTGTCACTGGCAAGAAAAAGATAGATTGGAATGTGGAAACGCCTGCATAAGAAAAGAGTATCGCAGGACGCAATACTCTTTTGTGTGTTCTTGTGAATATCAGCTCAGCACCATACTCAGCAGTGCGATCTCCACAATCGCCGCAATGCCGAGCACGAGCGTGCCCATTGTCTGGACGCGGTAGCCCTGATCGGGGGTCAGGCCGCTGAACTCCGAGACCACCCAGAAATACGAATCGTTCGCGTGCGAGACGGTCATCGCACCCGCACCGATTGCCATGCAGACGAGCGTCGCCTGTATCGGTGTCTGGAAGCCGAGGACTGGGAGCAGCGGCGCGATAATGCCCGCTGTCGTAATCATTGCGACGGTCGAGGACCCCTGTGCGGTTTTGAGAATGGCGGAGAGCAGGAAGGGGAAGAAGATCCCGAGTCCGCCGAACACATCTGCATGCGCTGAGATGTAGCGCACCATGTCCGAGACGGCGATCACCTTGCCGAGCACGCCGCCCGCCGCCGTGATGAAGAGGATCGGACCGACTGTCATGAGACTGGAGTTGCAGATGTCGTAGAACTCATGTGAGCGGTTCACGGAGAAGAGCTGCAGCGTAGCGAATGCCATACCGACCGCGAGCGCGATGATCGGCGTGCCGAGGAAGCGCAGGAGCTCGGCGATAAAGCCCGTCTGCCCCATCATCACGACCACCGAGGAAATTGCCATCAGCGAGATCGGGATGATGATCGGCGCGAGCGTGCTGAACCCCGAGGGCAGCTTGCCGTAGGAGGCGATGAGATCCTTGTAGACGCGTGCGATCTCATCCGGATCCACCTCATCCTTTGACTGCACACGTTTTCCGACCCAACGTGCGAAGAAATAGCCGGCGATCAGCGGGAAGATTGAACAGAGCAGACCCATCCCGATGACCTGCAGGAGGTAGTCGCCGATGCCGAGTGTGCTCGCCGCTGCAATCGGTCCCGGTGTCGGCGGAATAAAGACGTGTGAAATAAAGAGACCGGAGCTCAGGGCAAAGGCCATGGAGACAGCAGAGACGGCGGTGCGGCGTACAAGTGCCTTGCGGATCGGATCGAGGATAACGAAGCCGGAGTCGCAGAACACGGGGATCGAGACCACCCAGCCCATGAGCTGTACGGCGAGGACGGGACTGTCCTTGCCCACAAGGCGGATCATCATGTCTGCGAGTTTCAGTGCGCCGCCCGTCTTTTCGAGCACCGTGCCAATCATTGCACCGAGGATGATAACAATGCCGATGTTCGTAAACGTTCCAGAGAATCCCTGCCCAACAACGGTTGCGAGCCCGTGCTGCACGGTCCCATCGGCGAACTTGTGATCAATCAACGGGATGCCTGCGACAAGCCCCAGTCCGAGTGAGACGAGCATGATTGAGATGAACGGATGGATGCGCAGCTTTGAAATCATGACGATCATGATGACGATCGCCAGCCAAAACGCGAGGATAAGCGGTAATCCTGTCATGTCAAAACCTCCTTGCATCGGGGGCTTGGCAATCCCATGCCGCCCCTCTAAACAAAACCTCCCTGCACTGCTATTTTAATCCCATTCAAAGCGTTTGGCAAGCAGGAACATAAAAAAACAGATGCAGTATACTGCATCCGTTTCATATAAAATCATGCCGTAATCCCGAGAATCCTGTCCAGCTTCTCACGATCATAGCTGAGTGCGAACTCTTTGCCGTCAGCCGTTGTTACGGGGACGATGGTATCGCCCGAAAGACGGCGGCATTCCTCGCGCGCAGCCTCGTCCTTCTCAATGTTGAACTCCTCGTAGGGGATGCCGCGATATTTGAGGTACTTCTTGACCTTGACGCACCACGGGCAGACCGTGATGGAGTAGACCTTTACCATAGCTGTCTCCTTATGCGCCGATGAGGCGGTCGATGGCGGGCTGATCGAAGCCGCGCACATACTCACCGCTGTCCGCGAGTATGACGGGGCACGCGCCCTCGCCCGTGAGCTTTACGAGATCATCGTAGGCAGCGGGCTCTTTTTCAATGTCGCGCACCGTGTAGGCGACACCCTTCTTGTCGAGATACTTCTTTGCCTTCGTGCACCACGGGCACGCGTCGAACGAAAAAACTTGAATCATGGGATTTCCTCCTCTATATCACTTCTTCAAACCAGCGAGATACTTTTCCGCATGGAGCGCGGCGGTTGTGCCGTCGGCGGCGGCGGTCGTCAGCTGATGGATCTCCTTCACACGGATGTCGCCCGCGACGAATACCCCGGGGATCTCCGTGCGGCAGTTCTCGTCCGCTGCGATGTAGCCCGTCTCCGTGAGTGCAAGTTGCCCCACAAAGAGGTCGGTATTCGGGAGAACACCGATGTTGACGAAGATGCAGTCCACGGGAAGGGGCTCTTTCTTGCCCGTGTCCTTGTGCAGGAGATCGACGGACGTGAGCCGGTCCTCGCCGTTCAGATGCGTGATCTCCGTCTCAAGCATGACCGTCACCTTCGGATTCGCATAGAGCGCATCCTGCGAGGACTTGTCCGCGCGCAGCTGCGAGCGGTGAATGAGATAGAGATGCGACGCGTACTTCGTGAGGAAGTTCGCCGCATCCACCGCCGCGTTGCCGCCGCCCATTACCGAGATCACCTTGTCCTGATATGTGTGCCCGTCGCACAGCTCACAGTAATGTACGCCGCGATTGAAGTAGTGCGGCTCCTGCGGGAGCGGCAGTTTGCGGCGGTTCATGCCGGAGGCGATGATGATCACGGGTGTCTCGTAGATGTACGTTTCCGTCTCTACGATCTTCGGCGTGGATTTGAGGTCGACGCGCTCGATACGGTCGAACTCATCGATCTCCGCACCGAAATTTGTCGCCTGCTTTTCGAGCGTCCCGATCAGTTCCATTCCGCTCACTCGCTCGTAGCCCGGATAGTTCTCGATGTCCGCCGCCGTCGCAATCTGCCCGCCGACCAGCGAGTTCTCAAGGACGAGCGTGCGGAGATTCATGCGGCCGCAGTAGAGCGCGGCGGTCAGTCCCGCCATGCCCGCGCCGATGATGACGACATCCTTTTGAATGTGTTCCTTTGCCATGGATTCATCTCCTTTAATGAGTTTTGACTTTTTGATTATTATAGCATGTATGTCAAGCCGTGACTGTGATAAATCACACAAAAATAGCCCACACTCCACTGTGGACTATCTTTGCTGTGTATTATATTTTAGGAGAGCTTTGGAAACATCCGAGGACATTCCCTAACGAAAGCCTGTATAGAATATAACACATACGAGAATGAAAATCAATAGGTTTTTGAGAAAAATTTTCAGCGAAAATCACAACATTTCAGCAAGCGTGTCCATCTGCGTATATGGCTTGATGTCGATGACGCTGCTGCCGTCGAGTGCGTCGAGTCCCCTCACGCGGAGGGTGCTGCCGTTGCGCTCGATCAGCTCGACGATGCAGAGGGAGAGGGGGTTCGGGCGGCCGGGAGAGCGGCTGGCAAAGACTCCGTGGAGTTCCTTTGCGGCGGGGGGGATGGTTTTCAGAAGGTCGCGCTTTGCCAGATGTGCCCAGTAGAGGACGATGAGGTATTTGTTCTGCTCGATTTTGAGCAGTCCGTCCGAATAGTTCGGATGGATCTCGATCTCTGAGACCTCCTCGCTCATGCGTCCCTGCCGAGGGATGTCCGTGAGATTCTTGTAGACGTTATGAACAACGCCGATTTCCTGAAGCTGCATGATGTGCCTTTCTATTCCATGAGAGATTTTACCGTCTCCCCCTCGGGGGTCTCTGCCAGTCTCTGCATGAGTCGGGCATAGAGTGCCTCGATGGGAAGCGTGCCGCCCGCGAGGACACCGAGCTCGGCGGCGCGGACGCCGACTTCGTAGTGTGAGATGTCCGCACCGTCATAGATGCACTGCGTCGTGAGGACGATGGAGCAGGCGCGTGTCCGTGCGCGGTCGAGTGTGGGGAGAAAGCTCTCCTGTGCATCGTCACCGGGGACGCTGCCGAGCCCGTAGCCCTCGAGGATGATGCCGCGATAGCCTGACGCGATGTGTGCGTCAATGGCGATGGGCTTCATACCGGGGTAGAGCCGCAGGACGGCGACGCGCGTATCGAGTGCGTCGTGCAGATGAAAGGGGGCAGTCGGTGCATACGGGGCAGTGAGGTCGATCTCCGAACGTCCGATGCTGCGGAAGGCATCGTCTGCAAGTGAATACATCTTCTTCGCGGCATTGCCGTGGATGAGCCGCCCGCCGAACGCGAGACAGACACCCGCAAAGCCGCTGCACGCTGCCTTGTGTGCAAGGCGCAGATTCCTCTCTGCATCCGAGCCGTCCGTACCGAGTGGACGCTGCGAACCCGTGAGGACGACGGGGCGGTCGATATTTTCAAGCATGTAGTAGAGCGCGGCGGCGGTGTACGCCATGGTATCCGTGCCATGAGTGATGATAAAGCCGTCGTAGTCTGTGCGAAGCTCTGCAATTTTCCGTGCAATGATCTGCCAGTGACATGGGGCAATGTTTGTGGAGTCGAGCGAGAGGAGGTCGACGACCTCGATCGTGCTGCCTGTCGTGCCGATTGCCGCACGCATATCTTCGGAGGTGAGAGCAGGGCGCAGTCCGTGCTCCGTTTCGCGTGAGGCGATTGTGCCGCCCGTAGCGATGAGGAGGATGTTCTTCATGTATGCTGACCTTTCTTTTCGCGACTCCTTAGGTCAATCCACATATGACGGAGGGTCATGATGGGGCGATGGAGGAGCATACGAGGCCCGCTCCAGCGCATGACCGCACGTATCTGTTCGCGCATAGCGCGGCTGTAGCAGTGGACGGGGCATGCGGAGCAGAAGGACTTCACGTCCATGCGCGGACAGCGGAGGATGCGGTCGCGTGCGTAATCGAGGAGGCGGCGGCAGTCGGGGCATAGTGCGGGCGCACCGTCCGTCGCCGACGTACGGTGTGCGTGCCTGTGTCCGCGACAGTAGAGGGCGATCATCTCCGCCATCACGTCGGCTTCGAGGGTGCGTTTCTTTTCGGTGTTCATATCGACGGATCTTTCGTTTCTTGAAAATTATCGAGGAATGGCAGCACTGCCGTGTTTCTTTTCCTCCTGTGCACGGCGAAATTTTTCGAGGAGGTCAAGCTTGTGTTCCATCTTATGTACGAATTCGCGTGCGGCGGCACGATCCTCCTCGTTCGGGTGATCGGCGGCGCGTACCCAACGCTCCTGTGCCTCGGGGCTGTTGTGTGTGTCGTCGGGATTGGATTTCTTGCGGCGGGCGATGAGGGCGGGCGAGAGTTTCCCCTGCGCGGAGAAGGTTCCGAGAATTTCAGCGTTTTCACCGAGCAGGTAGGCGGCGCGTGCGAACGAGGTGACGGCGTGCTCGGAGCCGACATCCGCACCGTGGGTTTGAAAGAGGAGAACGCACGCATCTTTGACCTTTGGCAGATATGCCTTCATGAGGTCATCGGGACCGCCGCGCCGCAGCCAGTAGCCGAGCGCGACGACATCGTATGCGGAGAGATCGGTCGGCGCGTCCTGCACGCGGAAGATGTCGCCGCCCGATGCACCCGCGATTTCCTCGGCGATTGTCTTTGTATTGCCTGTGGTGGATGAATAGATGACAGTCCATTTCCTCATATTGTGAATACTCCTTTACTTTTTCATCTCGTTTGTTACAATACATTACATCATATTTTCGGACGGTATGCAAGGATGTTGGTCACAGGCGAGATTGCGTTTTTGTTGCGTGATGCCCCTCGCGAACACGGAGTTGCGCAAGCGGTCGTGTGCTTATCTGCCTAAATACCTGCGGACTTCTTAAACGCGCTTCGCTTGAACGAAAGAAATCCGCAGGGGGCAGAACGCACACTTTCTCCGCTTGCTCCACTAAGGTTCGCTTTGGGGCATCACACAACATTCGCGGCAAACACCGTGCAAAGCAGAACGTACGGAGCTCGCATAAAAGATCTAGGGAGAATTTATAATGAATACAAACATACGGCACGCAACGGCGCTGCTCTCGACAGGGCACGCGATGGTGGATTTCTATGCGAATTTCCTGCCGATCCTCCTGCCGCTGCTCATGCTGAAATTTGATCTGTCGCTGACGATGTGCGGCGTGCTCGTCATGGTCGCGTCCGTGACGACAAATATGCTGCAGCCCTTCTTCGGCTATCTCATGGACAAGCAGAACTTCAGCCCCCTGCTCCCGTACATCGTGCCCGCCGCAGCTGTTCCGATGTGCATGGTCGGCTTTGCGGGGAACACGATGCTGCTCTTTGTGTTTGTCGCGGTGACGGGTACGGCAGTTGCGGCGTATCATCCGCTCTCGTCGATACTCGTCGGGCGGACGGCGGCGGAGGGGCGCGGAAACGGCATGATGAGCTATTTCATCGCGGGCGGCAACGCGGGCATGGCATTTGTGCCGCTCGTCCTCGTGGCATTTCTAGAACAACTGTCGCTCGCGGCATTGCTGCTCCTGATTCTGCCCGCCGCACTTATGGGCCTGCTCTTTGTTCGTTCGGGGCTGTGTGCCGTCTCCTCTCTGCCGGAGCATGCGGTACAGTCACGTCCGAAGCTCAGCAGCGTCCTCTTTGCACGCACGACGATCACGCTGAATCTCGCGATGGGGCTGCGCTGCTGGACGCACGGCGCGTTCGGGACATTCCTGCCCCTGCTCCTTGTCGGAAATGGAGAGGATACGAGCGCGGCAGGGCTGTTCCTCACCATCTTCATGGTCGGGGGCATGATGGGCGGGCTTTTCGGCGGCAATCTTGCAGACAAGTTCACGGGACGGGGGATCATTGTGACCTTCCTTGCGCTCGGTATCCTGCCCTGCGCGTATTATTTTACTCATGTGAGCGCGGATACGCTTGGTGGTATCGTCCTCTTTGCCGCAGGTTTTGCCCTGATGGCACCGCAGCCGAGTTCGATCATTTGGGCGCAGCAGGCGCTCCCTGAGAATGCCGCGATGGCATCGGGCATGATGCTCGGTATGTCGTTCGGACTTGGCAGCCTCGGTGTGGCGGCGACGGCGGCACTCGGCGATTTCATCGGGCTCGAACCTGCACTCCTCATCTCCGTGCTTGCGCTCCCGCTCGCAACACTGCTTGCATATATGACGCCGGAGCCGCAGAAGAAGTAGGAAAATCACCACATATTAGCATATACATAAATTATATTTTCTATGAAAAATATTGATAGTATTTATTTTACCTTCGCCTATTGAAAAGTGAATCAGATTCAAGTATCATAAAAGCATCGAATGGGGTTCTATTTTCACCTGTAGAATAGGAGGCAAAATATGCTGCAAAGCAAGAACTGGGACGGTTTTGAAGGGGGCGTCTGGCAGGAGGAGGTCAACGTTCGCGACTTTATCCAGCGCAACTACACGCCGTACGACGGGGATGAGAGTTTTCTCGCGCCGCCAACGGACGCGACGAACCGTCTGTGGGGGAGGGTACAGGAACTCCAGAAGGAGGAACGTGCAAAGGGCGGCGTTCTCGATATGGAGACGGAGGTTGTCTCGGGTCTGACGGCGTATGGTCCGGGCTATATTGATCCCGCGCTCAAGCGTCTTGAGAAGGTGGTCGGACTTCAGACGGACAAACCGCTGAAGCAGGCATTCATGCCCTACGGCGGTATTCGCATGGCAGAGGAAGCTCTTGAGAACTACGGATACAAGGTCAGCCCGAAGCTCCACGAGATCTTTACGAAGTATCACAAGACGCACAATGCGGCAGTGTTCGATGCGTACACGGATGAGATCCGCGCGGCACGCCGCAGTCATATCATCACGGGACTGCCCGACACGTACGGGCGTGGGCGCATCGTGGGGGACTACCGCCGTGTCGCCCTCTACGGCATCGATCAGCTCATTGCGTTCAAGCAGGAGGATCTCCTGAACTACGGCGACGGCATCATGAGCAACGATGTAATCCAGCAGCGCGAAGAGGTATCCGAGCAGATCCGTGCCCTCAAGGGCATGAAGGAGATGGCGGAGATCTACGGCTTTGACATCTCGCAGCCCGCGAAGGATGCACGCGAGGCGGTACAGTGGCTCTATTTCGGCTATCTCGCGGCGATCAAGACGCAGAATGGCGCAGCGATGAGCGTTGGGCGCATCTCGACCTTCCTCGATATCTACATTCAGCGGGATCTCGACCGTGGGACACTCTCCGAGGAGGAGGCTCAGGAACTCATCGACCATCTCGTGCTGAAATTCCGTATGGTGAAGTTCGCACGTATCACGTCCTACAATGAGCTGTTCTCGGGCGACCCGATCTGGGCGACGCTTGAGATGGCGGGCATCGGCATGGACGGCCGTCACATGGTGACGAAAAACGACTTCCGTTTCCTCCATACGCTTGAAAATATGGGCCCCTCCCCCGAGCCGAACCTCACCGTGCTCTACTCCTCGAAACTGCCGGAGAAGTTCAAGGACTATGCGGCGCGGATCTCCATCCGCACGAGCTCGATCCAGTATGAGAACGACGACGTGATGAAGCCCGAGTGGGGCGATGACTATTCGATCTGCTGCTGCGTGTCGGCGACGCAGACGGGCAAGGAAATGCAGTTCTTCGGTGCGCGTGCGAACCTCGCGAAATGTCTCCTCTACGCGATCAACGGCGGTATGGACGAGAAGAGCGGCGTGCAGGTCGGTCCTGCGTATCGTCCGATCCGCACGGAGTACCTCGAGTATGACAACGTCATCATCAAGTACGAGCGCATGATGGATTGGCTCGCGCACGTCTACGTGAACGCGCTGAATGTCATCCAGTATATGCACGACAAGTACTACTACGAGGCGGCGGAGATGGCACTCATCGACACAGATGTGCGCCGTACGTTCGCAACGGGCATCGCGGGCTTCTCGCACGTTGTCGATTCGCTGTGCGCGATCAAGTATGCAAAGGTGAAGCCGATCTACAACGACCGCATTGTCGTGGACTACGAGGTGGAGGGGGACTTCCCCCGCTACGGCAACGATGATGACCGCGCGGACGAGATCGCAAAGTGGGTGCTCAAGACCTTCCTCTCGAAGATTAAGGCACGCCATACCTACCGCAACTCCGAGCCGACGACCTCGATCCTCACGATCACGTCGAATGTCGTCTACGGCAAGTTCACAGGAGCAATGCCGGATGGGCGCAAGGCTTGGACACCGCTCGCGCCGGGCGCAAATCCGAGCTACGGTGCGGAGTGCTGCGGGCTGCTTGCCTCGCTCAATTCGGTGGCAAAGCTGCCGTATCACTGGGCGCTCGACGGCATTTCGAACACGCAGAGCATGACACCCGCCTCGCTCGGCCACAACGAGGACGAGCGCGTGCAGAACCTTGTGAGCGCCATGGACGGCTATTTCGATCAGGGGGCGCATCATTTGAACGTGAACGTGTTCGGGCGTGAGACGCTGGAGCACATCATGGAGCACCCCGAGGATCCCGCCTATGCAAACTTCACCATCCGCGTTTCGGGCTACGCCGTTAAGTTCATCAGCCTGACGCGCGAACAGCAGCAGGATGTGATTTCGCGCACCTTCCATGAGCATATGTAAAGGCAGAATCAGCGCGACAGAGAGCTTCGGCTCGGTCGACGGCCCCGGCATCCGCTTCATCGTCTTTGTGCAGGGCTGCCGCTATCGCTGTCAGTACTGCCACAACCCCGAGACATGGGAGCGGGAGGGCGGTTATGAGGCGACGGCAGAGGAGATCTTTCGGCAGGCGTGGCGGTATCGCCCGTATTGGAAGCAGACGGGGGGGATCACGGTCAGCGGCGGTGAGCCGCTGCTCCAACTCGAATTCGTGACGGAGCTGTTTCGCCTCGCGAAGGCAAAGGGTGTGAACACCGTCATTGACACGGCGGGCGAGCCGTTCACCTATGACGAACCGTTTTTTAGCGCGTTTGAAAATCTCCTGCTGCGCACCGACTTGTTCCTGCTGGATCTGAAGCAGATTGACGATGAAGTGCACAGGGCACTCACGGGTGTATCGAACGAGAGCGCGCTTGCGCTTGCCAGATTTCTCTCGGAGCGTGGTAAACGGATGTGGATTCGTCATGTGCTCGTGCCGGGATGGACGACGGGGGAGGATGATCTCAGCCGTCTTTCGGACTTTATCGCAAGCCTAAAGACAGTTGACCGCGTGGAGGTGCTGCCCTATCACGCGATGGCACTCCACAAGTATGAGGAGCTGCGTCTGCCGTATCGGCTCGGGGACACGCCCGCGCCGACGGCGGAGGAGATTGCCCGCGCGGAGGAGATCCTGCGCGTGGGAGAGTATACGGGATATTTGAGGTAAAGTACAGGGCTCCCCTATCGGCGCTACGCGCCACTTCCCCCGTAGCGACGGGGGAAGCTAATATGCCGTCAATTAAAAAGCCTTCCCCGTTTGACGGGGAAGGGGGACCGCGTGAGTGGTGGAAGGGGCACAAGGTAGGCAGTGTACAGAGTTTTCAGCTTCGTACACTGCCTTTTCGTTTGTCTATTTTTTACAAAGCCGTATCAGGACATCCTCCAACAACTCATCGCCCGCCTGCCCCGTTTTCAGCAGATAGTCCGCATCGGCGAGGGAGAGGACGGCACGTTCGAGCGTTGTCTCAGAGAAGGCCTTTGCGTGTCCCCCGAGTTTTTCGGCGATGAAGGGGTGAAGTCCCATGAGCTTGCCGAGCCCCTTCGGCGGCGTGCCGCTCATCAGTAGGCGTTTTGCCTGCCAAAGCTGGCGGACGTGGCGCACGAGGAGGGCGAGCAGGACGGTGAAGTGTACACCATCCGCACGGCAGCGTGCGAGGAGGTCGAGCGCATGCCTGACATCGCGCACACTCACGGCATCCATCAGTGCGAATACGGACACCTCGGGCATCTCCGAGAACGCCGCGTGCAGATCGTCCTCTGTGAACTGGGGATTGTCTGTGTAGAGTGTCAGCTTTTCCAGCTGGCGGTCGAGGAACTCAAGCGAAATCGTCGGCATGATACCGACCACATTCAGGAAAAATGTGCGTGCCTTCGGGTGCATGGAGCGCCCCATCTCCCGCAGCCGCCCGTTGAGCCAGTTCTCGACCGTCCAGGGGCGTACGGGTTCGCTCTCCAGCACACGCCCATATTTTTCGACCGTTTGGTAGAGCTTGCGCCGCTTGTCAGGTTTCGCGCCAAGTGCAAAGATGACATAGGTGGTCGGGAGAAGGTCGGCGAGACGTGCAATCAGCGCATCCGACGCTGTATCCTTTGGTGCGGGGACATTTGCGTCCTCGTCCCCGTCCTTTTTTTTCGCTGCGCGGAAGATGGCGGCATCGCGTACGAGGACGACGATCTTGTCCGTGAAGAACGGCGCTGTTTCGAGCGACTCCATCAGTGCCTCGATGGGTGGCATCTCCTCGTAGCGGATGAGTGCGTCGGCGCGATCCTCGTGGCCCGGCAGGAGGCGGCGCAGGATCGCCTCCTCCGCGCGCCGCGTGTAGTAGCTCTCCTCACCTGCGAGCAGAAAGACGTGCGGCAGTTCGCCCTTGGAGAGCGACGCCATGAACTCCGCGTAGTTCATCGGCGGTAACGTGCCATCTCTGCACCCACGGTGGTCGGCTCCGTGTGCCCCGAGTAGAGGACGGTCTCGGGCGGCAGGGTAAAGACCTCGCGTGCGATGCTGTCCCAGAGCGTCTGCTCATCACCGCCCGGGAAGTCCGTGCGGCCAATGCTCGCAAGGAAGATCGTATCGCCGACGAAGGCAACACCGTCCCGTGCACTGTAGAAAATACAGGAGTCTGTTGTATGTCCCGGCGTATAGCGCACTTCAAGGGCACATGTGGGGGTTGCCGCGAGCGTGATGATCTCGCGGTCGGCAAAGGTCGTCACATCCGAGAGCGTAATCCTGCCGCCCCCCCAGAGCGAGAGGTTCCAGTTCGGGTCGCTGTAGTAGCGTGGACTATCCTCAGCGGCATAGATGGGCGCACCGGTACGGATGGAAAAATCCTCTGCGCCGCCGATGTGGTCGAAATGACAGTGCGTGAGCAGGAGCCGCTCGATCGTCCAACCGTGCATCTCCGCATGCTCCGCAAGCAACTCGCCGTCAGAGCCCGCGTCGATGAGGAATCCGTGATTTGTCTCATCGTCAATATAGAAAAAAGCATTCGTCGGAATCATATCGCCGACGGTCATACACTCGATCATATCAATTCTCCTGTCTTAAGGAAGCACTGACAAATTCAGCACCGCCGTCTTAGCACATCTTTTTCGCCCTGTCTGTGTCGACAAATCCTCCACATAGCGGACGGCTATGCGTCCGGTTTGTCTCCTTGACAGGACAAAAAATCTGCACAAATACGACGGACTTCATTTTATCAGCGATTCCTTTATCGGAAAGAGCAGCTGGAGGATGTGGATGCCTGTCTTGCCGCACGCATCAATGCCGTCGCGGCAGTATTTGCACGAGCAGACGGCTTTCTCCGTCGGCAGCTTCTGTGCGTGCCGCTGAAAGTAGGCGTGCTGCTCCTCCTCCGTCATGGGGGTGAACATGGGGGAATTGCCGTTCTCGTAGCGGCGCGGGATGAGTTTCGCGTTGCCGGGAAAGCAGGGCGCGAGCAGGGCGTGTCCGTGGAAGCGGGTCTTGTCGAAGTTTTCCTCCTGCTCGACGATCGTCACATTCATCTTACGCAGGAGGGAGCGGATCGCCTCCTGCATATCGCGCCGTTCCACCGCAGCCCAGCAGTCCTGCACGGTCATGCGCTCGCCGCCGTAGTCTGGAAAGGGAAAATCCGCGTCTCGATCAATCAGTTCCCAGACGTAGGTGAATGCGCCTGCGCGGGAGCTCTCCTCGACGATGTTCGCGCAGTTGTTGCATAGGACGATTGCGTGATCCTCCGGCATCAGCTTCGGGTGGTGCGGGCGGCAGCAGCCTGCGGTCTGCACCCCGTGTCGTTCCTCAAGATAGCGGCGTACCGCCGCACTCTCGGCGGGAAAGTCCGCCTGAACTTTGCAGCTCGGATAAAAGATGATTGCCATAGATATACGCTCCTAAAATACTGGCTTAGTGCATGTCCTGTATGCGTCTTCCTAGAGACTGCTGCTCCACTCGTAGGCACGGCGGGGGTCACCGTTTTTGAGATAGATGATGCCGCAGTAAGTAAAGCCGCTCTGCGTCAGACAGTGCTGCATGGGGATGTTGTCCGCGTGGGTGTCGGCGCGCAGGTGCTCATACTGCGCGCGTGCGAAGGCGAGTATGGCGCGGAATGTACCGCGCTCCGTCCCATCGCTGCCCGCGCGGTGAATCGTGGCATAGGGAGAGTCGTCGCTCCAGGCCCCCTCGATGTGCGCATACGTCGGGTCGTCGCCGGGAATGAGCGCAAAGACGGCATGGAGATGTCCTGCCTCGTTTTCCAATACATAGCTCACATGGTTCAGGATGTCAGCGCGTACAATCTCCTCCGACGGATAGCCGCCGCTCCACTGTGTCATGTTGCCCGATCTGCGCATAAAGGCACGTGCCGCATCATAGATGCGCAGAATCTCAGGAATATCCGGTTCTGTGGCTTGTCGTATCATTGCAATCACTCCTGACGCTCCTATTCTACACGATTATGCAGTATTTTGAAAGAAGTGTTTGCGGCAGTGGGGAAATAATGCTATACTAAAGCACGCTTTTGAATGGGGGAGATGGCGATGGGTGCTTGGCTTGTCTATGCGCTGCTTTCGGCACTGTGCGCGGCCTTTGTTTCCATCTTTGGCAAGGTCGGGCTCACGGGGCTGGACAGCAGTGCCGCGACGGCCGTGCGTGCTGCGATCATGGCATTGTTTCTCATGGGGGTGGTTGTCGCTGAGGGACATACCGCCGATCTGCCGCAGGTGTTCGCCGACCGAAAAGCACTCGCCTTTGTCGCGCTCAGTGGGATTGCAGGAGCTCTCTCGTGGCTCTTTTACTTCCTCGCGCTCAAGGACGGCGCGGTTACGCAGGTTGCTCCGATCGACAAACTGAGCGTTGTCTTTGCCGTTGTGCTTGCTGTTATGATCTTTGGCGAAAAGGTCAGCCTCGCGCATGGAATTGCGATTGCGATGATTGCAGCGGGCGGGCTGATTTTGGCGATATTTCCTTAAGGTTGGGAGCTGAAATGAACACACTGATTTCACCCGAAAACACATGGGTTCTTTTGTCTGTCATGATGGCGGCGGTTGCTGCCTCGATTTACCTTGAGCAGCGTTATACATGGGCGTCGCGCGTTACGGGGGCGGTCATCGCGCTCGTCATTGCGCTGGTGCTCGTCAATACGGGGGTCATTCCCTCCGCTGCATCGATCTATGACGATGTCGTCTGGGGGTATTTCGTTCCACTCGCGATTCCGCTCCTGCTGCTCCAGACGAATATCCGTAAGATTTGGCGCGAGACGGGGCAGCTGCTTGCGATCTTCCTCATCGGCTCGATCGGGACAATCGCGGGCGCGGTGATCGGCTGCGCCCTCCTGCAGCATTCCATCGACGGACTGCCGAAGGTGGCAGCGATGATGACCGGTTCCTACATCGGCGGCGGCGTGAACTTTACGGCACTCGCGGATGCGTTCAAGGTCAGTGGGACGCTCGTCTCGTCGACTATCGTTGCGGACAACCTCAACATGGCGATCTACTTTTTGATCCTGCTCGGCATCGCGGGCAATGCTCTCGCACGCCGTCTCTATGAGCATCCCCTGATTGACGAGGTGGAGGAAAAGGGCGTATCGGCAGAGGGCGAGACTCTCGCGGCGGCATACTGGGGGCGCAAGGATGTCTCCCTCCGCGACATCGTCATGTGCATTACCTATGGTGTTGTCGTCGTGACCATCTCGAAGTTCATCGGCAGTACCTTTGCGACGTTGGTTCCGGCGGACGGCGGGATGCTTTCGAAGATGTGCAGCACCTTCCTCGGCAGTCAGTACGTCTGGATTACACTGCTGTCCGTTGTCTTTGCCAGTTTTTTTGAAAAACAGGCAAGCTCCATGCACGGAGCACAGGAGATCGGGACATTATTCATTTATATGTTTTTTTTCGTTATCGGTGTGCCCGCCTCTATCATGGAAATTCTGACGAATGCGCCGCTGCTCTTTGTCTTCTGCTTTATCATGGTGGTCGTCAATATGCTGTTCTGTCTGATCGGTGGGAAAATACTGAACTTCCCGCTGGAGGACATCCTCATCGCATCCAACGCGAACATCGGCGGTCCGACGACAGCGGCGGGCATGGCGATCTCGCAGGGATGGACGCGCCTCGTGGGGCCTGCGATGCTCGTCGGCACATTTGGCTACGCAATCGGCACGTACATCGGCATCATCGTCGGCAGTATGCTCGGAGCATGATGCACATAGAAAAAGCTGTTGTATCGAAGTTTGTGCTTCGTACAACAGCTTTTTTATTCGTCTGCATATCGTAGTGTAAGCTGACCCGTTGCTCGTGTTGCCGCGAGGTCGATGACGCGCTGGTTGCGTGAACCGCGAAAGTGCAGCGTGAGGTCGCGTTCCTCGGCGCGGTAGTCTCCGTCCACGAGGACATCGAGCTCGTCGAGCAGAGCATCCACCGCAGGGTTCTTCTGCGCCCGCAGCTCCTCAAGTGTGTAGCCTGTGTAACTCCACACATCGAGACCTCGCGCGTGTGCGCCGCGTGCGAGCGGGAGCAGTGCCGCCGGCTGCAGGAAGGGCTCACCGCCGCTGAGCGTGAGTCCCGTGAGAAGCGGATTCTCGTCGATCTCCGCGAGCACCGCACCGACGGTTGTCATGCGGCCGCCGACGAGCGGCTGCGTGTCGGGGTTGTGACAGCCGGGGCAGCGGCGCGGACAGCCCTGTGTAAAGACCGTCAGCCGTATGCCCTCACCGTCCACGATGGAGTCCCGCGCAATCCCTGAGATGTGGATCTCAGTGGAGTCCGTGCTTGACACGTTCATGCTCCTCGGCCTGCTTGGCGTTGTTCCAGCGATCCGTGGTGCCGACGAGGTAGCCCGTGATGCGGCGGACGCGCTCAAACTTCGGCTGACGCATCTCGTAGCCGAGGGTGACACGGCCATCGTCCGTCCCCGTGATGGAGAGGCGATCCAGCTTCTCGTGCGTCTGCCCCTCAATGTATGCAATATAGTTCTCCACCTCGTGCGGGGTGATGTCCGAGAGGCCGTTTACTGTGACGTTGATATCGTTGACGATCATGCTGCATTCTCCTTTTTCGCGCGCCGTCCGCGGCGCGTTTTCCTTCTTGGCGACCGTGCGCCATTTCGTGAGGATTATACAACATCTAGTGGGTGTTCGTCAATAGGAAATCTATATCTAGTTGTTTTTACACAGACTTATCCACAGGGATTTTTCGGAAATTGGGTGGGTTTTGGGCGAAAATGCCGATGGGAAAAGGCATGGAGAGCGTGGATGTGAATAAAAAGTTATCCACAGTTTCCCCAAGGAGAAACTGTGGATTTTGTGGATAAACGATGGTGTATACGGGCGGTTACGAGGCAGCTCCCTGTGGATTGCTTTCCTCCGCGTCCGCCTTCTCCTGAATGATGGTTTGGATGGGATAGGGGATGTCGATACCCTCTGCGCGGTAGCGGTCGGTGAGCGCCTTGATGAACTCGTGCTTGATGATGCCCTGATGGTCGAACATGCTCGACGGCAGGATCACATTGAAGTTGATGGAGGACGCACCAAAGTCTGTGTAGAGGACAAGCGGATTCGCGGTCGGATTGTTATCCACACGCGCGAGGACTTCCTTCGCCGTCTCGATGGTGACGCGCTCGACCATTGCGAGGTCGCTGTCATACGCGACGCCGACGGGGACGCTGACGTTGATGTTTAGTGTGGGTAGGCTGAAATTCGTGATATTTGCGCCCGCGATGGTCTTGTTCGGAATGACGATGGTGTTGCTCGCGCCGAGCGGGATGATGGTGGTAAAACGCCATGTGATGTCCGTGACGCGACCCTCCTCGCCCGAGCCGAGTTTGATGTAGTCGCCGATGCGCAGCTGCTTGGAGAGGATGAGGTGGAGACCGGAGAAGATATTGGCAAGCGTCTCCTGCAGGGCAAGGGCGACCGCCATGCCGCCAACACCTGCCGCCGTAAGAATTGGAGCAATGGAGATGCCGTAGTACTGGAGGATGACGAGCAGTCCCATGGCGTAGATGACACCGATGAGGATGCTGTTGAGCAGGGTCGTCTTAGGCAGGTCCTTGCCTGAGCGTTCGAAGTACATAGTGACGACACCGTCGACGGTGCGCGCCAGGACACGCGTGATGGAGAAGACGTTGCTGGTAAAGAGGAGATACGAGAGCAGCTTTGTGAGTGTCGGCGAGATTTCCACGGCATCGATCGCCCAGTAGAGGCCGATGATGAAGCTGAAGAAGATGGGAACGCCCTGCATGGAACGGATAAGGACGCACTTCCAGGTGCTCTCCTCCACCGCGAGGTGATGACCAATGTAGCGGCGGATGAGTCGGTCGGCGATGATGCCGGCCGTGAGCGATGCGAGGACGATGCACGCAGGGACCAGGAGGAGGTCGACGAGGTTGCTGAAGTTGAGTGTATGAGAGAATATGGTCAAGAGAGACTCCTTTCAAAAATTGGATCAATGCGGTTCGGCGGCAAGAAATTCCTCATGTGCTGCCATGAGGTGCATCCCACCGACGGGACTTGCGATGCTGCGTGAAAATGCGGGGGCCGTCGGCTCGGCTGCACCGTGATGATGGCGCGGCGGGTCGATGATGGAGACCGCAATGCCGTCCTCACGCATTCGTGACGAGAAATGCCCGTTGATGACGTTGAAGAGCTCGCTGACGGCATCAATGGCGAGTTCGTCCATCCCGTCGAGCGAGACACCGCTGTAGCCGCTCGCAAGTGCGTAGAACGCGTCGACGGAGGCGGCAAGGGCGACGATGAGCGGGCTGCCGTTCACGTCGAGGCGCTGCGATATGGTGATATAGCCGGCATTCTTTGTTTCGCTGTCCAGTGCGGCGGTCACACGTGCATAGTCGGCAAGAGCCGTGAGGAAGGTGGCGGCATAGCGTTGATAGAGTTCGCTCATTGGTCCTCCACGCACTGCCGCATTTTGTTCAGCGCCGCCGTGATTTCGTGGTCGGAATAGGGCTTCTGGATGAACATAAGGGCGTTGTACTCTTCGGCTGTGGCAATATTTTCTGCGCTGGCTGCAGTCGAGAGCATGACGACGGGGAGGTTTGGGTGTGTCTCACGCAGACGGCGCAGCACCTCGCATCCGTCGAGCTTTGGGAGGATGATGTCGAGAAAGACGGCTTCGGGGCTCTTGTCTGCAATGCGCCGCAGTGCCTCCTCGCCGTCGCGGGCTTCGACAACGGTATGCCCGCGGTCGAAGAGCTCTGCCTTGAGTTTGATGCGCACAAGGCGCGAGTCGTCAACAATCAGTATCTTCATTTTTAGGTTCCTTTATGGAAAGAGCCGCCGCGCCGAAGGCGTGCGGCAGAAGGTCGGCAGGAGTGAGGACACGCACGTTGCCCGCCGTATTTGCGAGGATGATACGTGCGATCGGAAACTCTACGATCATCTGGCGGCACATGCCGCAGGGTGCGCAGGGCTCGGGGCTGTCCGCGATGACGGCAAGTGCCTCGAACTCCTGCTCACCCGCCGCGACTGCGGCGGCAATTGCCGTGCGCTCGGCGCAGATACCGACGGGATAGGAGGCGTTCTCGATGTTGACCCCACCGTAGACCTTGCCGCTCCTGCCGAGGAGCGCAGCACCGACGGCAAAGCCGGAGTAAGGGGCGTAGGCGCGGCTGCGGAACTCTGCCGCGCGTGCGATGAGTTCGCTGTCGTTCATATCATATCCTCCTCATAATTCAAGCCCCGCACGTTTGCGCGCGCGGTACTCGCGGTCGAGGATGCCGAGGACGACGAGGTTTTCGTAGACACCCTTGTGCAGGATTGTCTCACGGATCAGAGCCTCGCGCATCATGCCCTCGCTCTCATAGAGGTGCAGTGCACGCGCATTGTAGTCCTTGCAGTCGAGCCACGCACGGTGTGCACACCTGTCCTCGAACGCCCACGCCTTGAGGAGCTTCATCGTCTCGTGTCCATAGCCGCGCCCCTTCTTGCCGATGATGACGTGCGTCCACTCCTGTTCCTTCGACGCGAGCAGCAGTCCCGTGACGTGGAGGTAGCCGACGCGTTCCCCGCTCGCACATTCCTCGACAATGATATCCATGGATGCCTGTGCCTGTGTGATGATCGTCTCGTGATCTGCGCGTGAGAACGGGACGATGTAGTCGCTGTTGTCCTTTTCCTCCTGCAGTGCGCAGATAAAGTCGAGGTCTGCCATCTCTGCGCGGCGCAGACGCAGGCGAATGCCCTCTTTTAGAATTTCTGCCATAAGTTCCCCTCTTTCCGCTGCTTTTCTCTATTTTACATTGAACAGATATGGAAATGCAAGCCGTCTGTGTGCGTGCAGATAATTATAGATTGACGATAGCAGACGAACATCATATAATAAGAAAGCTGAGGAAGAAATGTAACGGAATTGAGGGAAGACCATGGGCGAGCAGAAGAAACCGTCGGTGCGCGATGTGCTGTGGCGCAAGAAGCGTGCACGTGATCAAATGCTTGATGCGGTAGGGACGCTCTGTGATGAGGCGTGGGCAATCTTTGAAAAGGTCGCCTCGGATCGCTCGTCCACTTCAAATGATGCTGTTGTCGCGCGTGAGATCGGGCTGCGGCTGCGTTCCCTTGCCTATCTCATTGAGGGGGAACACTACATTGACCGCATTGCCTTTGAACTGCAAACGAAAGAGTCCTATATGACCACGAGCGAGGTCGCACGATCCTATGTTGCGGAGCTGGTTCTCACTTACCTTGACGGCATCCTCCTCTATGGCAAGCACTGTAAATGGGATAACGAAGTGCTGCACGAGGAGTATCGGGATTCCTTGGAAAAATCCCTCGAGGAGATTCGTGCGGCACTCATTCCCGTGCCGCCGGAGCAGGCGGATGGACCTGCTGACGACAATCGAGACGACAATCGAAATGAAAATTAGGAGGCTTGCCGTATATGTTCGGTATGTCAATGGATATCGGAATTGACCTTGGGACGGCGAATGTGCTCGTCTACGTCAAGGGCAAGGGGGTCGTCCTCAAAGAACCCTCTGTGGTCGCGGTGAACCGCGACACAAATCAGGTGCTCGCGATCGGCGAGGAGGCGCGGCAGATGATCGGGCGCACGCCCGGCAACATCGTCGCAATCCGTCCGCTGCGCGACGGCGTTATCGCAGACTATGACATCACGGAGAGCATGCTGCGTTTCTTCATTGAAAAGGTGGTTGGGCGCAGCATCGTCTTCCGCCCGCGCATCATGATCTGTATCCCCTCGGGGGTGACGATGGTGGAGCAGCGTGCCGTGCAGGAGGCCGCAGAACAGGCGGGCGCACGGCACATCCAGCTCATCGAGGAACCTCTTGCAGCCGCGATGGGCGCAGGGCTTGACATCGTGGAGGCACAGGGCTCGATGGTCGTCGACATCGGCGGCGGTACAACGGATGTCGCCGTCATCAGTCTCGGCGGCGTTGTAACGAGCGAGAGCATCCGCGTGGCGGGTGATTCCTTCGACGAGGATCTCATCGCCTACGTCAAGCGCGAGTTCAACTTGCTCATCGGCGAGCGTACGGCGGAGGAGATCAAACTGCGTGTCGGTGCGGCACACACGGCTGCGCGGCGTGAACAGATGGATGTGCGCGGACGCGATCTTCTCTCGGGGCTGCCGAAGAATATCACAATCTCGACAGCACAGGCCTCCTCCGCTATTGAGGGCTCGGTCATGCGCATCGTCGACTGCGTGAAGAAGGTGCTTGAGGAGACCCCCCCGGAACTGGCGGCGGATATCATGGATCGCGGCATCGTCCTGACGGGCGGCGGGGCACTCCTCTACGGTATGCCGGAGCTGATTCAGCGCGAGACGGGCACGCCGACGGTTGTTGCCGACGAGCCCATGAGCTGCGTTGCGCTCGGCTGCGGCAAGGCACTTGACATCTTTGACAAATTCGACGGCAAGGCGACGAATACAAGTTTCGGACGGAAAAAATAACCGCCCATAGAGGAAAATCATCGAATACAGCGAAATTATATAGATACAGAACTTTTGTGGGAAAAAGAGGGATGAACTATGTGGAGAGGACTCTATATTGCGGCTTCGGGCATGATTACAGAGACGAAGCATACAGACATGATCGCGAACAACCTCGCCAATGCCTCGACGACGGGGTTTAAGCGTGACGATATGGCGATCCGCGAGTTTGAGCCGATGCTTCTGCGCCGCATCAATGACCACTCCGCCGACACGGATGTGACGAGTTTCAAGGGCTTCCGCATCGACGGCAATCGCCCGCCGCGCGTCGGCATGCTCGGACTTGGCTCTGCCGTCGATGAGATTGCGACGGATCACCTGCAAGGGGCCATGCAGACAACGGGGAATACCTACGATCTTGCCATTTCAGGGCAAGGCTACTTCGTCGTCGACACGCCGCAGGGACCGCGCTATACGCGTGACGGCAGCTTCTACTGCTCCGCGAACGGACAGCTGCAGAATGTACGCGGACAGGCCGTGCTCTCGGCGCAGGGGCGGACCATTACGATTCCGGCGGACGCACAGCGTGTGAACATCACGGGTGACGGGCGCATCTACGCGAACGGCGCACAGATTGCACAGCTCGGCTTTGTGCAGTTTGATGCTCCTGAGGCGGTCATCAAGCAGGGGGACAATCTCTACCGTCCGCAGGAGGGAGCGCGGCCGCAGCAAGCAACAGGCACGATTGAGCAGGGAATGCTTGAGATGTCGAACACGAGCGTCGTTACGGAGATGGTTGAGCTCATCAACAACTATCGCGTCTACGAGGCGGGCTCGAAGGCGGTACAGACACAGGACGCCCTGCTCGACAAGGCGGTCAATGATGTCGGTCGCGCGACTTAAAAATACTTAAGGAATTGTTAGACCCATACGATATAATAGAGTGAACAACTTGTAACCATTCCTTTGGAGGGGGATATCGACTATGATGCGAGCACTTTGGTCTGCGGCGTCCGGTATGAAGGCACAGCAGGCACACATGGACATCGTTGCGCACAACATTGCCAACGTTAACACGCATGGCGGCAAGAAGGTCCGTGCAGAGTTCCAGGATCTCGTCTACCAGACGCTCCGTGAGGCGGGGGCGCAGAACGGAGCGGACTCGCAGTATCCGACCGCGCTCCAGATTGGTCTCGGGACACGCGTTGCAGCGACGCAGCGCATCTTTACACAGGGACCCCTGCAGACCACGGACAACCCCACGGACATCGGCATTCAGGGCGAAGGCTTCTTCCGCGTTACGATGCCCGACGGATCGACGGCGTATACGCGTGACGGAACGTGGAAGCTCGACAGCAACCGCCGCATGGTGACGACGGACGGCTACCTGCTCGCTGACGGCATTACGATCGGACAGAACGCCCCGTCGGACTCCATCACAATTTCGGGAGACGGGCGTGTTTCCTACCGTGAAGCTGGCCAGACACAGCAGCAGGAGGCGGGGCAGATCACCCTTGCGCGCTTCGTCAATCCGGCAGGTCTTACCTCCATTGGCAAGAATCTCTTCGTTGTGTCCGATGCTTCGGGCGAGGCGATCGAGTCGAACCCGGGCGTGGATGGCGCGGGTACGCTCACGCAGGGCACACTTGAGATGAGCAACGTGCAGATCGTTGAGGAAATGGTCGAGATGATCGTCTCCCAGCGTGCATACGAGTCCAACTCCAAGGCGATCACGACATCGGATTCGATGCTCGAGATTGCAAACTCGCTCAAGCGTTGATTTTCAAGCAAGGTACGATAACAGCCATTCTATGCCTATGGAGTGGCTTATTCGCTTTTCTGTGGGCGGGAGCACCCTCTGCTGCTGCGTATGGACCGACGCAGGGCGACTATTTCCCGACAGTCCTATCCTCTGCGCAGCTTGACGAGCTTGCCGCGCAGAAGATCGAGGAAAAGCTCTCTGCAATAGGAGAGACGCGGCGGCATGAGCTGCGTCTGCAGCGTGCGGCATCGACACTGCACCTCCCTGCGGGCGAGGTGACTGCCGTCGTCGAGTTCCCGCGTGGGCTGCCCTACAGCCGCGAGTTTCCCGCCGTGTTTGCAATCTACATCGACGGGGTGCTGAACCGGCGTGCGACAAGCTACTATCGACTGTCGGTCTATGACCGCGTGCTTGTGGCGATGACGGATATTCGTGCGGAGGGAGAGATCTCCGCTGCGAATGCGCGGCTTGAGGAGCGTGCGATAGATACGCCGCCGGAGCTTACCCTCACGGATTTCACACGCCTTGAGGGGCGTGTGGCAGGACGCTACATTCGCAAAGATGTGACCATCACGCCCTCGATGCTTGCGATGCCTCTTGTGATGCACGCGGGCAATGCCGTGGAGCTGATCTTGGACGCGAATGGCATCGTCGTACGCGCCGAGGGTGTGGCACTCGAGCCCGGACGCATCGGCTATGAGATTCGCGTGCGCAACGTGCGCTCGGGCAAAATCCTGCGCGGCAAGGTGATTGATGGCGCGACGGTGCGGATCATCGGATGAAGGAAGAGTTGTGCCGTGATGGTGCGGCGTATGCAGATATTTCCATAAGGAGTTCGATATGAGAAAACAAAAATGGCTCGCAGGGATGCTGGCCGCTGTCCTTTGTACGGCAAGTCTTGCTCCCGTCGTCTCGGCAGAATCCCTGTGGAACAACCCGAACGGACAGCCGGCGAGGAGCCCGTTCGCGGATCACCGTGCGACGGGCATCGGCGATATTGTCACCATCGTCATCAGTGAGACGACGACCACCTCGGCGACGCGCAGTTCTGCGAACGAGAAGAGCGGTTCGGTCAGCCTCGGTACAGGGATCGGTATCTTTGACTTCCTGCAGGCGGCATCGGCAAGCGGCTCGGACAAGTTCAGCGCAAAGGGATCCGCTTCCTCCTCGAACCGTGTTGCGGGCAATGTCACGGTTACGGTTGTGGATGTTACCCCGAACGGAAATTTTATCCTCGAGGGAACACAGTCGATCTGGCAGAATAAAAACGAGCACAAGATTGTCTTCCGCGGCACCTGCCGCCCCGAGGACATCTCGAGCTCGAACACCATCCTCTCCACGCGTGTCGCCGATGCAACCGTGCGGTTTGATGGCAAGGGTCCTCTCAATGCAAAGCAGCGGCAGGGCATTCTCACCCAGATCTTCAATATTCTGTTCTGACGGGAGGCGCATTTTATGAAGAAATTTACCGTCCTTCTGCTCCTCCTCGCGATCGTACTCGGCACACTGCCGGGGATTGCGGCGGCGGACTCCGCTGTGACGCGGATCAAGGATATCACCAAGGTACAGGGAGTGCGATCGAACCAACTGATGGGCTACGGGCTTGTGGTCGGCTTGGACGGCACGGGCGATGGCTCGAGCTCGGGCGAAACAGTACAGTCGATTGCAAATATGCTGACGACCTACGGGATTACCGTCAACAGCAGTTCGATCAAGCTTAAGAACGTTGCCGCGGTCATGGTAACAGCGACGCTGCCGCCGTTTGTTCGTGAAGGGGATACGCTCGACGTGACGGTCTCCTCCATTGGCGATGCGAAGAGTCTGCGCGGCGGCACGCTGCTCCAGACACCGCTGCGCGCGGGCAACGGCGAGGTTTACGTCGTCGCGCAGGGCGGTGTCTCCACGGGCGGCTTTACGGCCGGAAGCGGCGGCAGCAGCACAACGAAGGCGTTTCCAACGGTCGGCATCGCCGTAAATGGAGGTATTGTCGAGCGCACGGTTGAGGACGACGGCATCGGTACGAATGGGGTGATCTCCCTTTCGCTGGCGCGTCCCGACTTCACCACGGCATCACGCATAGCGAGTGCGATCAACGCGCAGTACGGCAGTATCGCACAGGCGGGCAACCCGGGGCGTGTGGATGTGGCGATTCCTTCCTATTTTCGTGGGAACGTGGTCGGCTTTGTTGCCTCGATCGAGGATTTGCCCATCCGTCCGGACAACATGGCGCGTGTCGTTGTGAACGAGCGCACGGGGACGATCATCATGGGCGGTGATGTCTCGGTGGATGCCGTTGCGATCACGCAGGGCGGGCTCACGATTCGCATCCAGTCGAACACGGATGTCTCACAGCCGGGGCCGTTCAGCTACGGCAATACTGCCGTGACAGATGATCCGAATGTGGAAGTCACGGAGACAAAGGGCAGCACAATCGTCCTGCCCGCGACGACGAATATCAGCGACATTGTGGGGGCTCTCAATACCGTTGGTGCCACCCCGCGTGATACGATCTCAATTTTGCAGGCGATGAAGGCAGCGGGTGCCCTGCACGCCGAACTTGACATTGTGTAAACAGTAGGAGGAAAGTATGACGATACAGCCAATCGATCACTCTCTTTTGAGCGGCGCAGTACAGCCCTCCTACGATGCTGCACGGATGAACGCTGAGGGGCAGTCCTTCCAAGCGAAACTCGACGAACTTCAGCGCAAGGCTGAGACACCTCCCGCATCGGAGGCGGCGGGCTATGTACGGAAGAATCCAATGACGGCGGAGGACATTGAGGCAAAGAAGCTGCGCGAGGCGTGCGAGGGCTTCGAGGCAATGTTCCTCAGCATGATGTATAAGCAGATGCGTGCAACGGTGCCTGAGAGCG
This sequence comes from uncultured Selenomonas sp., assembly GCA_963555475.1. GTDB lineage: Bacteria > Bacillota > Negativicutes > Selenomonadales > Selenomonadaceae > Centipeda. The sequence goes on along the minus strand of CAUVVR010000002.1, from coordinate 40,800 downwards.
AGCTGTTCGGGAAAAAGTCCAACGCACTTGAGATTTTCGAGGATATGCGCGACACGGAGCTGATGAACGCAGCGGCAAAGAGCGGCGGTATCGGCATTGCGGACATGATGTATAAGCAGTTGACCATTAAGACCAGATGAATGAAGAACATGACCATAAGGGGGAGCTGTTGGTGCAGCGTCCCCTTTTCTATTGTCTGGATGATTCTCTTAGTTTGGAGTGTTTTATGCGTATTTTGAAGAAGATTATGGTGCTTCTTGCAGCACTAATGCTGGCGGCATCCTCCTATGCGTGGGCAGCAGGACTGAATAACCTCCGCACGTCGAGTACGGCGGAGCGTGACCGTCTTGTCTTTGACTTTACGGAGATGCCCGTCTACCACGTCAGCCTCTCGGACGATGGGCGCGAACTGACTTTTGACTTCGCGGATACGGATGCGAGGAAGCTTGTGCGCCCCTCCGTTCGGACGAAGCGGATTGATGCTGTTTCCTACGCTGCGCGCCGCGGTCATTTCTATGTCACCGTCACGATGGCAAAGGGCATGAGCTATAATATCGGCAATCTGACGAAGCCGTTCCGTGTCTTCCTCGATATTGCCCCTGCGGGAGCGGGAAAACAGTCGCCCGCAAAGGTAGAGATGCCGCCTGTGCAGCCCGTAAGGACATCGGACGACGATGCAACAGCGCAGACCGAAAAACCAAAACTGCCCATTCTGAAGGAAGAAACGATTGCCGCAGGTCTGATGGAGCGCACGTATATCTACGAGGATGAGGACGGGCGCGTGACCTCGTATTTTGTCGAGGCGGATCCGACGAAGTACAGCGTGCGCCCCGCACTCGCGCGCGGAATCATCCCGGGGCGGCAGACCGTGAGCGGAATCGCGAGCAATACCAATGCGGCGGCGGCAATCAATGCCTCCTATTTTGCATCCGACGGAACGATCCTTGGCATAACGAAGATTGACGGCATGATTGTCGGCACGACCTACTATGACCGCAGTGCGTTTGGTGTGATGCCTGACGGTTCATTTGTTTTCGGCGAAGTCTCCTATAACGGGGCGGTGAAGATTGATCAGGTGACGCTCCCTGTCTCCGGGGTCAATGCCGAGCGCGGCGAAAATGGGCTCGTCATCTACAATCGCGCCTACGGCAGATCGACGGGGACGAATCCGTATGGCTTGGAGTATGTGATCCGTGATGGGCGTGTCGCCGAGATCAATACGAATGACTCAGCGATTCCCACGGATGGCTACGTTGTTTCCGTACATGGCTCCTCAATGGATGCTTTTGCAGCGGCAGGTACACGCGTCGGTGATCCAACCGTGCTCATGGAGCAGACGGGGGGGGTGTGGGATCGTGCCGTGCAGATCGTCGGTGCAGGACCGCGTCTCGTCGAGAATGGTGCCGTGCATGTGACAGCGGGCGAGGAACAGTTCCCCGGTGACATTCGCTACGGACGTGCGCCGCGCAGTGCCGTTGGTGTGACGAAGGCGGGCAAGATCGTCTTTGCTGTCGTCGATGGCCGGCAGGAGCACAGCCATGGGCTCACACTCACGGAGTTTGCCGAGCTGCTTGTGAAATTCGGCGTGCAGAACGCGATCAATCTCGACGGAGGAGGATCGTCTGCGCTTTATGTGGACGGAGATGTGGTGAACTCTCCCTCGGACGGTACGGAGCGTGCGGTGGGCAGCGCACTCATTTTGCAGAAAAGATAATCGTATTCAGTTCATGAGGGGGCAATGAAATAATTTTGACGGTCTCATCGCAATATGATAGAATGTGTGGAGGTTTACATACAGATAACAGAAAGTGGCGGCGCTCCACAGATGCGCCCATTGTAGGTGATACGACGTTGAAAAGCGACATGTTTGATGTCATACAGGCAGATCTTGAGGAATTTGAACCGGCACTCGCGGCATCCGTTGTCTCTGATACCCCGCTCATCACGGATGTCGGGGAACATCTTGTTTCCTCGGGCGGAAAGCGTCTGCGTCCCGCACTTTTCCTGCTCGCGGCACGCGGCGGCGCATCGTTTGACCGTGCGCGAGCCATGCCGATTGCGATCGCACTCGAGCTGATTCATACGGCTTCCCTCGTTCACGATGATGTCATTGACGAGGCGGATACACGACGTGGTGCGGCGACCACGAATTCCAAATGGGGCAACCAGGTCGCGATCCTGAGCGGAGACTACCTCTTTGCGCGCGCGTTCAAGCTCGTCGCGGAGGCGGGCTACGATTCGTCGGTCTATGTTAAGCTCGCACAGCTTGTCTGCACACTGAGTGAGGGCGAGATCCTTCAAGATCATACAGTCTATCAAGTACCCGCGAGTGAGGATGCCTACTATGAGCGCATCCGAAAGAAAACGGCGGATTTCCTTGAAACCTGCTGTGCGCTTGGCGCTGCGATCGGCGGCATGAGCGCGGCAGATACAGAGGGAATGGCTCTCTATGGTCATGCAATCGGCATGGCGTTTCAGATCACGGATGATCTTCTCGACTATCGGCAGACCTCGGAGGACATCGGGAAGCCGGCGGGGCATGACCTCGCTCAGGGCTTTGTGACCCTGCCCGTTATCCGTGCGCTCGAGGTGCTCGATGTGCCGGGACGCGCGGAGCTGACGGCACTCATCACGAATCCGAAGATGACGGAGTCAGAGGTCGCCCGCGCACTTGAAATCGTCCGTACGACGGATGGCCTTGACTATGCACAGGAGCAGGCGGATGCCTATCTGGAACGTGCGAAGGCAGCTCTGCCGAAGGCACTCGATGAGCGCATCCGTGAGACCTGCCTGATGGCGGCGGATTTTATCGGTCGCAGAGAATTTTAGAATATATTTTATCAGCCATAAGAAGGAGATATCCATGTTTGGAATTGGCGTACCCGAACTGATCTTGATCTTGGTGGTCGGGCTCATTGTCTTTGGACCCGGCAAGCTGCCTGAGATGGGACGCTCGCTCGGCAAGGGCATCCGTGAGTTCCGCAAGGCATCGAATGCCCTGACAGCCGCGATCAATACACCGGAGCCTCCACCCGCGCCGCCTGCGGCGCAGCCCGCACAGACGGTACAGGCGACGACGGAAGCACCCGCGGCAGCACCGACACCCACGGCAACACCGACCGCGGCTACTGCGGCGGCGGCAGTCGAGGCGCACAAGGCAGAGCAGAATACATCTAATACAGAAAACAGAGCATAGTATATTTTAGGAGGTTCTTATGTTTGGTCTGGGAGTTCCCGAACTCGTCCTCATCCTCATCATCGGTCTCGTCGTCTTCGGCCCCGGTCGCCTGCCCGACATAGGCAAGGCGCTCGGCAAGAGCATCAAGGAGTTCAAATCGGCAAACAACGAGCCACAGCAGGACGCTCGCACGGAGATCAACGTCACCGAGGAGGCGAAGCGTCTGCCCGAGCGCGAGAAAACAGAGGCGAAGAGCTGACCCATGGCGGAGGAATCGAAATCCCCTGAGCAGCAGAGCACAGTGAGCAGGGAGCAGCCAGGCTCTGCGCCTGCGGATGCCCCATCCGTGACACCGCCCACATCGCCTGAACAGCAGGAGGCGGGGGGAGCGGCGGACGATGACGGCAATATGTCGCTCATCGCACACCTCACGGAACTGCGTTCGCGTCTCATCAAGTGCCTGCTCGCCGTTGCTGTGGGCTCGGGTGTCGGCTACTACTTCATCGACGACATCATGCACTATCTGACCGTACCGGTTGGAAAGCTCTACTATATGCAGCCTGCGGAGGCGTTCTTTACCTACATCAAGATCGCTGTTGTCGTGGGCTTTCTTCTCGCTCTGCCCGTCATCTTCTATCATGTGTGGCGGTTCTTCCTGCCTGCACTTACGCGCGCGGAGCGGCTTGTCCTCGGGATCGTCGTGCCCGTCTCGGTCATTCTCTTCTTCCTCGGGCTTGCGTTCTCGTTCTTCCTCGTCTTCCCGGCGGCGATCATGTTCTTCAAGGGCTTCGGCAACGAAGAACTCGAAGCACTCTTCTCCGTGAACCGCTATTTTGAGTTCGTCATCATGTTTGTGCTGCCGTTCGGCTTCGTCTTTGAGCTGCCGCTCGTCATCACGATTCTCGGCAAGCTGGGCTTTATCTCGTCCGCATTCCTGCGGAAGTACGCCCGCATCGTCATCTTTCTTTCGTTCATCATTGCTGCAGTGATCTCGCCGACGCCCGACGTATTCACACAGTCGATGATTGCACTGCCGATGATCGTTCTGTACGGTGTCGGCTATTTGATCGTGAGATTTGTACTGAGAAAGTAATTCTGCTTCGTAATACCCCGCGCGAACGCTTAGTTGCGCAATCGGTCGCGCACTTGTACGCTTAAATACCGTCGGACTTCTTAAACGCGCTGCGCTTGAACGAAAGAAATCCGACGGGGCGTACCGTGCGCTTTCCCCGCTTGCTCCACTAGGGTTCGCTTTAGGGTATTACTGTGGCATTGCCTATTCGTTTCAAACAGGAGGGAACATCTTGGCATATAAGGATCTGCGCGAATACATCGCCGCGCTTGAGGAGCGCGGACTTCTGAAACGCATTACGGCGGAGGTCGACCCCGAGCTCGAAATCACCGAGATCACGGATCGCATCTCAAAGCGCGAGGGGGCGGAGAACGTTGCCCTGCTCTTTGAGAACGTCAAGGGCTCGAAGATGCCCGTCCTCATGAACGCATTCGGCAGCTACGAGCGCATGGCGCTTGCATTCGGCGTAGAGAAGCTCGACGATGTCGCGGACGAGCTCACGGAGCTTCTCAAGATCCCACACATTTCGCTCCAGAACAAGATGAACCTCATGACGCTGATCCCCATGGCGCGCAAGGCGATCAACTTCCCGAAATACGTGAAGAATGCGCCCTGCCAAGAGGTTATCGAGACGGAGAATCCGAACCTCGACGAGATCCCCATCCTGAAATGCTGGCCGGATGACGGCGGTCCGTTCGTGACCCTGCCGCTCGTCTTTACGAAGAACCCCGCAACGGGCAAGCGCAACGTCGGCATGTACCGTCTGCAAAAGTACGACAGCCGCACGACGGGGATGCACTGGCACATCCACAAGAACGGTGCGGAGAACTTCCGCGACATGAAGGCACGTGGCGGCGAGCGCATCGAGGCGGCGGTTGCCATCGGCACCGACCCCGTTGTGACCTATGCGGCGACTGCGCCGCTCCCGCGCGACATTGACGAGATGGTCTTTGCGGGCTTCCTGCGTCATAAATCGGTCGAACTGGTGAAATGTGTGACCGTCGACCTCGAAGTGCCCGCGACGGCGGAGATCATCCTTGAGGGCTACGTCGATACGAACGAGATGCGCCGCGAAGGGCCGTTCGGCGATCACACAGGCTACTACTCGCTTGCGGACGATTATCCCGTCTTTCATATCACGGCGATCACACATCGGAAAGACCCGATCTATTCCGCAACGGTGGTTGGCAAGCCGCCGATGGAGGACTGCTTCCTCGCCAAGGCGACGGAGCGTATCTTCCTGCCTCTCTTGAAGCAGATGCTGCCCGAGGTCGTCGATGTGAACATGCCGCTTGAGGGTGTGTTCCACGACTGCATTGTCGTTTCCATCAAGAAACAGTTCCCAATGCACGCACGCAAGGTTATGCACGCGCTCTGGGGGATGGGGCAGATGATGAACGTCAAGATGATCATTGTCGTGGACGCGCACGTCAACGTACAGGATATGAAGGAAGTCTGGTGGCGTGTCTTCAACAACATCGACGCGAAGTATGACCTTGAGATCGTACAGGGGCCTTTGGACGTGCTCGACCACTCTTCGCCGATGGCAAAGTGGGGCTCGAAGCTCGGCATTGACGCGACGAAGACGTGGCCGGAGGAAGGGCACGCGCGCGAGTGGCCCGATGAGATCGAGATGTCGGAGGACATCGTGAAGCGTGTCAATGAACGCTGGAAGGAGTTCGGTCTGGATTGAGCTGGTGGATGGAGCGCCTGCGGGCGCACATGAACAATACCGCCTTTCATCATACGGTGTTCTCCCTGCCGTTCGCCCTGATGGGAGCCCTGCTCGCGTCGGGAGGGAATCCTCCGCTCGGCGATCTTGGCTGGATCGTGCTCGCCATCACGGCGGCGCGCTCGGCGGCACTCGCTCTCGACAATCTCGCCGATCTGAAATATGACAAACAGCAGCCCCGTCTCGCTTATCGTGCGATGGTGCAGGGGCGCGTGACAAAGAAGGAGGCGCTCGTCTTTATAGGCGTGTGCCTCCTTGTGCTTGTGTTTGCCGTCTTGCAGCTGAACCCTGTCTGCATCCGTCTCCTGCCGTTCGCCGCTGTCCCCTTCCTCATCTATCCGTACATGAAGCGCGTGACGGGGTGGGTGCATCTCTTCCTCGGCATCGCCATCGGCATGGCACCTGCGGGTGGATGGGTGGCGATCAGCGGGAAGATTGAGCTGCCGATGGTCGTCCTCTTCATCGCCGTTGCGCTTTGGATTGCCGCATTTGATGCGATGTATGGGGCACAGGACGAGGAGTTTGATCGCAGTCAGGGGCTCCACTCCCTCGCGGTCACGTTCGGTGCGCATGGTGCATTTCAGATCTCCCGTGCGATGCACGTCTTTTCGATTCTCCTCTTTGTCGCGCTCGGGGTGATGATGCACCTCACATTCCCGTACTACATCGGTGTCGGCATCGCGGCAGGAACGCTTGTCTATCAGCACCGCATTGCGGGCCCAACGGATTTTTCACGCGTGACGCAGATGTATTTTATGCGGAACGGGATTGTTTCCATCGCAATTTTTGTCTTTACGTGGATCAGTTATTTGGTGTAAGAAAACACTGGAAAAAGGAGAGCATCATGGCACGCATACTGTATGGCAAGGAATTTGCCGCGCGCATCAAGGCGAGTGCCGAGCATGGCGCAATCGCTCTGCGTGAGCGCGGTGTCCATCCGTGCCTCGCCGTTATCATCGTGGGCAACGATCCCGCCTCGGAGGTCTATGTCCGCAATAAGGAGAAAGCCTGCGCGGAGCTGGGGATACGATCCCGTCATATCCCCCTGCCCACTGAGACCACGCGGGAGGAACTGCTCGCCTGTATCGACGAGCTCAACGCAGATGAGGAAGTACACGGCATTCTCGTGCAGCTGCCGCTGCCAAAACCTCTTTCGGAGAGTTCGGAGGAGGTGCTGAGCCGCATCGATCCACGCAAGGATGTGGATGGCTTCCATCCCGTGAGTGTCGGACACCTCTTTCTCGGTACGCCGGGGCTGCGCCCATGTACGCCGGCGGGCTGCATCCGTATGCTCGAATATGCGGGGATACGGATGGAGGGCGCACACGCCGTTATCATCGGGCGCAGCAATATCGTCGGAAAGCCGATGGCGATGCTGCTCCTCGAACGGCACGCGACCGTTACGCTTTGTCACTCGCGTACGGAAAACCTCGCCGCGATCACGCGTGAGGCGGATATCCTCGTTGCGGCGGTCGGACAGCCGCACTTTGTCACAGCGGATATGGTGAAGCCCGGAGCGACTGTCATTGATGTCGGCATCAACCGCATTGCACCGAAGAAGCTTGTCGGAGATGTGGACTTTGAAGCCGTGTCCGAGGTTGCGGGGGCGATCACGCCTGTACCCGGCGGTGTGGGGCTCTTGACTGTAGCCATGCTGATGGAGAACGTCGTACAGGCGGCAAAGGCGCAGACGGAAGCGGGAGGAGAGTAAGTCAATGAAATCGGATGTAGAGATCGCACGCGCAGCACAGCTGCGCCCGATCGCGGAGATTGCAAAGAGCCTTGGCATCGCCGAGGAACACATTGAGCCATACGGCAGGTACAAGGCAAAGCTGACCCCCGCCGCACTTGCGGGTGCAACGGGGAAAAGAGGAAAGCTCATTCTCGTCACGGCGATCAATCCGACCCCTGCGGGCGAGGGGAAGACCACGACGAGCGTCGGGCTTGCCGATGCGCTCCACCTTCAGGGGAAGAAGACCATCGTCGCCCTGCGTGAGCCGTCACTCGGACCCTGTTTTGGGATGAAGGGTGGTGCGGCAGGCGGCGGCTATGCACAGGTCGTGCCGATGGAGGACATCAATCTCCACTTCACAGGCGACTTCCACGCCATTACGACGGCACACAACCTCCTCGCGGCGCTGATTGACAACCACATCTTTCAGGGGAATGCGCTTGACCTCGATGTGAACCGCATCGTGTGGAAGCGTGTCCTCGATATTAACGACCGCGCCCTGCGCCACGTTGTTACGGGCCTTGGCGGGCGCGTGCATGGCGTACCGCGCGAGTCGGGGTTTGACATCACGGTCGCCTCGGAGATGATGGCGATCCTCTGCCTTGCGGACGGGCTCGCGGACATGAAACGCCGTCTCGGGCGCATTCTCATCGGCTGGACGCGCAGCGGCCGTCCCGTCCATGCGGACGAACTGGGCGCGACGGGCGCGTTGACACTCCTCTTTAAGGACGCGATCAAGCCAAACCTCGTACAGACCATCGGAGGCACGCCCGCCTTCATTCACGGCGGTCCGTTTGCGAACATCGCGCACGGGTGCAGCAGCGTTATGGCAACGAAGTACGCGCTGCGCTGCTCCGACTATGTTGTCACAGAGGCGGGCTTCGGCGCAGATCTCGGCGCGGAGAAATTCTTTGACATCAAGTGCCGCCTTGCGGGGCTTGCGCCTGATGCGGCGGTCATCGTTGCCACCGTGCGTGCGCTCAAGATGAATGGCGGCGCGGGAAAGGACGAGCTCGGCACGGAGAACCTCGATGCGCTTAAGCAAGGCGCGGCAAACCTCGAAAAACATATTGAGAACATTGGCAAGTTCGGTGTACCCGCCGTCGTCGCCGTCAACGTGTTTCCAACGGATACCGAAGCGGAGCTTGCACTCCTCGAAGAACTCTGTGCGCGGCTCGGCGCAAAGTGTGTGCGCTCCGAGGTCTGGGTGAAGGGCGGTGCGGGCGGTCTTGCTCTTGCAGATGCCGTGACAGAAGCTCTCGGTAAACGTGCGGACTTCCACCCTGTCTACGATGAGAAGGCAAGTATCGCAGAGAAGATCGAAACCATCGCTCGAGAGATCTATGGTGCGGACGGCGTGGACTTCACAGACGCGGCAAAGAAGCAGATTGCGGAGATGGAGGCACTCGGGATGACGCAGACCCCCGTTTGCATGGCAAAGACACAGTACTCGTTCTCGGACAATCCTGCGCTTCTCGGCCATCCCTCAGGCTTTCGTATCACCGTGCGCGAGCTGCGTGCCTCCTGCGGTGCGGGCTTCGTCGTTGCCCTCACGGGGAATGTCCTCACCATGCCGGGATTGCCGAAGACACCTGCGGCGATGGGTATGGACATCACCGAGGACGGCGTGATTACAGGGCTGTTCTGAGGAAAATACTAGTGGAGGGAGATCATGACGGAGGAATACGTCGAGGGCGTGCGCGAACTGATGGCGGCGTACAATAAGAGCGGAGATGAGGCTCTCTATAAAGCACTCTATGAGCTTTGCTATGCGCCGAACGAAGCGGCTCTGCGGGAGAACTACGTCCGCAACGCCGCGCACTATGCGGAAACGTATGATGCGCCCGTCCTTCCGTCCTACGATGATCTGCCCGTCTTGCTCTTTCCTGTGACGAATGACTACAGCGTGCTGTTTGACAAGACTGCACGAGGATTCTGCATGAATGAGAAGCGCGGACTCTTTGCACTCCTCCACGTTCTACTCTTTGCGGATGAGACTGCCATTCCACAGGCGGCGGAGCGTTTTCGCCGTGCAGAGAATGAGGCTCGTGCGCGTGTATTGGCGCAGGACCTCTGGGCGGCGATTCGCGTACAGGACTTCGGTAATTTGACGCAAAGAACGGCGGAGGAATATCATGAGCTGTGTCCGCATGGAGAGCTTTATGAGATGTTCCGTGCGGAGGCGGCTCTTGCACATAAGAATTATGATACAGCGCTGCACTTTGCTGTGGCTGCCTACGAGAAGCGGCGTATGAGTATGGAACTCTACGGACTTTTATATCGTGCCTACTACGAAACAGGGCAATATGACCGCGCGATGCAGTTCCTCGTTCTTTCAGAGAGACGGGATGAGATTATCTTTCCGCATGAGAAGGAGGCGTGCATTGCGTTTTTTCGCAAAATAAGTGCTGCCGCTTCGGATACACGTTTTGCTCCGATTCTCAAGATGCCGTATATGGAGGACGGGCAGATGAAGACGCGTACGAATGCTCTCGTCGGCGAGGTGCTGCCGCGCTTCTCTGAGGAGTTGCCCGCTTATTGGGCGGGCATTTACAATTCGTACGGGCAGATGTTCATCAAAGACAAGGTCCTGGAACTCATGAACGGGAAGGCAGAGGAATATGATCTCCCTATCTACAATGATTTCCCCTTTGATCTGATGAAGGCTGAGGAGTGCTCGGATATCCATGTCGAACCTGTGGACGGCGTCCCTGTACTTTTGCCAATCGCTGCAAAGGAGGCGCAGCAGTGTCTGCGCTTTTCAAATGAATTTATGGATCACATAAGACAGCTCAGCAAGGCAGAGTTCAATTTTTATCGCATTGAAGAACCTGTAACGGTCCGTTCGGAGCTTCCATTTGTTGTCGGAGCACCGATCGTACTTCGACACAGTCCTCAGCGTAGAAAGATCGCGCTGAATATCCTCGCTGACGGACTCAGTTGGAAGGAAATGCGGTGGGAGAACTATGAGCTTGTTCCGAATATCATGCGCTTCTTTGGAAAAGGAGTGATTTTCGACAATTGCTTCTCGACAGCAGAGTACACATACCCTGCACTGTCCTCAATCGAAACAGGACTGTACCAGCATCACACACAGATCGCGGCACCTGGGAAACCGTTTGCTATGCCGTCCAACTGCATGACAATATCGGAGCAGATGAAAGCACTCGGATACTACTGCGTGAACATACAGGGAGACGCTGAGGGCGTATACAACGGGACGACGCGCGGGTTTGACCGCCTGATTGTGAACCACTGGATTTCTCGCGTGAGTGATGGAGTTGAGCGTACGATTCGCCATTTGGAAGCATTCAATGAATGTGATAACTTCCTCCTGATGCACTTTGAGGATGCACACCCCTACAATTCGGATGTGAGTACGCCGATTGCAGGGCAGACGCATCTTCCTCTCGCGGATGCCTTCCAGGAGCAGAGCACGACAGCGGCGGTGTTCCTCAAGCCAAATCCGCTGAGCCAATACGTCAACCGCAGTGAAATTCGAGCAATGGATCGGCAGCTCGGATACCTCTTTGACTATCTTACGACGCATTATGAGGAGGATGAATACATCGTTCTCCTCTACTCCGATCACGGCACCTCTGTCCACGCACGAAGCCCGTACCTTATGAGCGAGGAGCAGACGGGGGCGGCACTGATGGCGCGCGGTGCGGGTGTTCCTGCGCTTGGGCGCGTGGATGAGCTGACGAGTTCCGTGGATATCTACAAGATCCTCGGAAAACTCGCGGGCTATCCCATCGACGCGGCGCATCTGGACGGGAATCTGCCCGAGGCATTTGGCGGAAAGCGACGGGAATACACCGTCAGCAACTCCATCTATCCGGGGCAGACGTACAAGATCTGTGTGCGTACGGAGCACTACGCGTTCCATCTAGAGACGGCGGAATTTACGCGAGAGGACGGGACGATCTCGCTTGACCGCTATACCTACCACATACACGAGCGTAGCGAAATCTATCGCGAGGTGTTCAGCGATGCGCTTGCGCGGTATTTTATGGATATCGTCTGGGAGTATACGGAGAGTTTTCGGCGGTAGCCGCAAAGAGTGAGCGGAATAGAGCCTGTAAAAGAATCATGGTCAAATAAAGTAGGTAGGGCGAGGTGTCTATGGACGTATTAAAGATTGGCCGCAGCATTGCATTCCTTCGGAAGCGCTATCGCATGACGCAACGAGCGCTTGCAGAGTGTCTGCACATCAGTGATAAAGCTGTTTCCAAGTGGGAACGCGGACTTGCGGTACCGGATGTTTCCCTTTTGGGGAAACTGTCCGTGATTCTTGATACGGATATCGAAAGCATCTTAGAGGGCAATATCGCGAGTTTTGATGTGCGTTGGAACGGCGTGTTGGAAATGAACTATCCGCCGGGAATAGAGGCATCCACCCTTGTCTATGATAAACCGGCGGTTTACCTACAGCTGTCGTATTTTATGCTGGCGGGGATTACGGATATACGCATTTTGGGAAAAACTTCTGATGCCCTATGGGTGAAAACGCATCTTTCCGGCGGAGAATCGCTTGGAATATCCCTTTCCTATGAAGAGAAAAAGATACATGATGAGAATATAACAGGAACCATGCGCGTGCATGGTTTATCATTTCTCTATGGGAAGGATCTGACGAAATCCTTTCGGCGCATCCTATATGGTGTGCCGTTTTCGTACACGCTGGAAAATCATCAGGGAATAGAGCTCGGCATCCGATTTGAGCGTGTGCAGACAATTCAAAAAAGAAATCATACGAAATTGGAACGCGGTGTTGTAGCATTTCCGATACAATCGCTCCAGGACCTACATACTGCGTCCAGTCTGATTCATCTGATACAGCAATCCATGGGCGAAAATATATGTTCCTTGTCTGAAATCGCATATCATCGAGGTCTGCTGCGCAATGTGACATAGCCGGTAAACTGTACGTCGGTTGTCAGTCATGGTGACTTAAAGGATAATGAGAATGTATTTTTGAGGGAAGAGATAGAGGAATACGTGAATGAACATGAATGAGCAGATGATCCTAACAGGACGTCAGGAGCAGATCCGCGATCTGGATATACTACCGCGATGGGATCGCAGTCTGGTGGACTATCGCAAATATCATCAGTTTGTAGGGCAGAGTGGCATTCGTTATGAGATGACAATGCAGGCGACACGTGGCTGTCCCTATCGCTGCTTCTACTGTGATGTGCAGCATTTGACACCCATGCACCGACGTCGCTCCGTGGAGAGCGTGTTCGATGAGGTGAAGTATCTGCATGATATGGGCGTGCGAAAGAGCGAGTTCATCGACGATGCATTCAACGTCAACGTCAAGGAGTTCAAGGCGTTCTTCCGCAAGGTCATTGATTCCAAGATGGATATGAGCTTTTATTTCCAGAGTGGGCTGCGCGGCGATCTGCTCGATGAGGAAGCCATTGACCTCATGGTGGAGGGCGGAACGAAGAGCGTGAATTTGTCGCTCGAAAGCGCGTCGCCGCGTCTCCAGAAGCTCATGGGCAAGTATCTTCGCATCGAGCGACTGCGTGAGAATCTCGACTACATCGTCCGTACATATCCGCAAATTATTATTGGATTGAATGCGATGCACGGCTTTCCTACGGAAACGGAGGAAGAGGCGCAGGCGACCGTGGACTTCGTCATGCAGGTGAAATGGCTGCATTTTGCCCAGCTGCATAATGTGCGTATCTTCCCGAACTCCAGACTCGAGCAGGTCGCACTCGAAAATGGCGTGACGAAGCAGGAGATCGAGGAATCGTTGACGCTGCCGTACCATATTATCCCGCCGACCATCAAGCTAGATCATGATTTCTCCCGTCGTCTGCGTCTGACGTTTGTACATAAGTACATCCTAAATCCGGAGCGTCTGCGCTACGTGCTCAAAGAGCAGCTTGCTGTAATGAACGAGGAGGAGCTGATCTACAAGTATCGTACGATCTTCCCAATGCATGTCGAGACACTTGACGATATCCTCCGCCTAGCGAGGTTGAAGCGGGAATCCATTGACGTATCGAAGATGCCGAAGGCGGAGGTACCCCATATTCATTATCCAAAGCGCACCGAAAAGGCAGCAAAGGGGGCGTGCCGCATTCTGTTCGTCGATGCGAGCTACTTCTTTTCCGCTGACCGCATGAATGAGATTCAAGCCGTCGAGCCGCCCCTCGGCTGTATGGCGATCCTCTCCTATTTGAATCAAAAATATGGAGATCGCATCTACGGCGAGATCGTCAAGACAGGTGTCGATGTAGATACGATGGGGGAACTGCGCGAACATGTCAAGGCATTTCAACCGGATCTCCTCATGCTGCGCACGCTGACGTACTATAAGGATTTCTTTGTCGACGTCATCACTGAGCTCAAAAAACTCTTTCCGAATGTGCCGATTGTGGCAGGTGGTCCGCATCCGACGATCGATCCAGAGGATTGCCTCTGTCGCGGGGGGGTGGACGTATGTGTTATCGGAGAGGGCGAACTGGTCTGCGGCGAACTGGTTGAGTATATGCTGCAGAATGGGCGGTTTCCCAATACGGAGACGCTGAAGGGGATGAAGGGCATCGCGTTCCTTAATTGCGAGGGCAATGGTCGCGCCAAGACGGGTGAGGGAAAACCGTCATCTTACTCGCGCTATCCACTATGGACATCGAGTGACTTTGATGTGGAAAAGGCGAAACTTACCGAGGAAAGCGCATGAAGCATTTAATTATCATAGGTGTCGGCGGTTTTGCACGGGAGCTTTTTTGGAACGCACATGATTCTGTTGGGTATGGTATGGACTGGGACATCAAAGGCTTTCTCGACGGAGATGTGGAACTGGCGGCGGAGGAATATGAAAAGCTTCCATTGCCGGTGCTCGGAGATGTAGATTCGTATGTGATACAAACAAACGACTGCTTTATCTGTGCAATCGGCAGTCCAAAAGTGAAGGAAAAACTTGTGCAAAGGATTTTGTTACGTGGCGGCGAATTTATCAATGTAATCCATAATACTGCTATTGTCCACCCGACGGTGCAGATGGGACGAGGCAATATCCTCTGTCCGCTCGTGCACATCCTCGACCATGCGAGGGTTGGAGATTTCGTCACCTTCAACGGGCGATCCGGCATGGGGCATGATGCACAGATCGGTGATTACAGCAGTGTGATGTCGGCAGTTGATATAACAGGCTACGTGTGGGCAGGAAAGCGAACGTTTTGGGGGAGCGGCTCCCGAGCACTTCCGCACAGTCGCATCGATGACGATGCGACTGTCGGTGTCGCGAGCGTTGTGTTCAAGCATGTAAGGGCAGGCGCGAAGGTCTTTGGCAATCCTGCGCTGCCAATTTGATTGTGGTGGGAGGTTTTAACCGTGACAGAACAGATGTTTTTAGAAGAAATGACGGATCTTATGGATACAGAAGAGGAACTTTCCATGGATACTGCCCTTTCCGATATCGAGGAATGGGACTCGTTGAGTCATGTGGCGTTTATGGCGTTTGCCGCGACAAAGGCGGGCGGAAAGGTCGCACCGGCAGACGTAAAGGAGGCACAGACCATGCGTGATCTCTACGAGTTGCTTTGTGGAGCAAAATAATGATCGGGCTTCTTAAAGACGTAGGCATTGAGGCGTTGACGGCGACCGTGGCAAAGAACTGCGTGCCGGTAGAAGAAGTTTTGAAAGATCTGATGTCGGAAAAGAAAGCGAAGCGCCTTGCGCACGGAACGGGCATTGAGGCGCTGAGCATTGCGCCGCCGGAGATCTGCACCTCGGATCTGTGCTTTGACAGTGCGCAAAGGCTGTTCGCCGAAATAGACCAAAGTGAAATCGGTGCGCTCATCTTTATCTCACAGACGGCAGACTATCTGACGCCTGCGACAAGTTACTATCTGCAGGACAGGCTTGGTCTTCCGCATGATATTCTCGCATTCGACGTCAATCTCGGCTGCTCAGGCTTTTGCTACGGCGTGTTTCTCGCCGGAACCCTACTGCCTGCGCTCGGCGGGCGCAAGGTACTCATCTGCTGTGGGGATACATCGAGCCGCAACGTCCATCCGGAGGACTCCTCTATGCTATCGCTTGCGGGCGACGCAGGGGCTGCGGCTATCGTTGCTCCGGTGCAGGGCAGCGACCTCTGTTATCATATTGAGAGCTTTGGGGAGATGGCAGACTATCTTCTCGTTGCGCGCGGCGGCTATCGTGCACCCCGCATCGCGGATGAGACGGGGCTATCCCTTCACAGGGATAATTATGTTGTCATGGACGGGATGGGGGTCATGAACTTCACGATTGACGAGGTTCCGAACAACATCCGCGCGCTGCTCAACTTCGCCACGTTGGATATTGCTGGGATTGACCGTGCGATCCTCCATCAGGCGAACGCCATGATCGTTCGGACGCTTGCCGCAAAAATCGGCATGGCGGAGGAGTGTGTGCCGTTTATGAGCGGGCGGATTGGCAATACAAGCTCGGCGTCGATTCCCGTATGTCTTGCGGAGATGGCGCGATTGGGAACGCATGAGGGCGGCAGATTCCTGCTCTCTGGATTCGGCGTTGGCATGTCGATCGCATCTCTTCTTATGGATTTTTCGCAGGCGCAGGTTTTGGAGACGAATGCGATATGAGTGATGTGCAGTTTGATTTCAAAGGAAAGAACTTCGTCGTGGTCGGCGCTTCGTCCGGACTTGGTCGGCAGATTGCACTCGAACTTGCAGAGAGCGGCGCGCATGTTCTTGCTGTTGCGCGAAATGAAACGCGATTGGAGGAGTTGGCAAATGCTTCGCCGCTGATCCATACGGCAATTCTTGACGTCCTGACGGCATCTGCAGATGATTGGTTAGCTGTGCTTGAGGAATTTGTTGAGCAGCATGGAAAGCTCCATGGCGGTGTGTATACGGCGGGCATATCCGGGTCGACACCGCTGCGGGGATTTGATGACGTGCTTGCTCATCACGTTATGGAAACGAGCTTTTGGGGAGCCATTCGTGCACTTCAGGTTATGACGAAAAAAAAGATCTCGCGGGAACGCGCATCGTTTATCCTGTTTTCTTCTGTGGCAGGATTCGTAGGGGAAAAGGGGCTCTTTGCCTATTCCGCAGCAAAGGCTGCGGTTATGGCGGGGGTAAAGTCACTCGCACATGATCTTGCACGGAATCGGAAGCGAATCAATTCGATCAGTCCCGGATATGTGCGGACAGAAATGACAAGACAGTATGAAAAAGAACTGGGCATGCCCGAGAAGGTCATCGGCAGACATCTTTTTGGGATAGGCGAGCCGAAAGATGTGGCAGGCATGGTACTGTTTCTTTTGAGTGACCGAGCGGAATGGATTACGGGGCAGGATTTTATCGTTGACGGCGGTTATATACGTGGTGCGTGGAACTGATTAGGAAGGCTTAGGTTATGCCAATAGCGAGAATTGCCGCACTGTCGGCGGCAATACCCAAAGAACAAGTGGATATTATGGATCTCGGCTTTGATGCGGAGACATCGCGTCGGACGATGAAGCTGACGGGCGTCCATGCGGTGCGTTATGCGCCGATGGAACGCACCGCATCGGACTACTGCCTACGCGCTGCACAGGAGATTTTTGATAAAACGGAGGCAGAACCTGCGGATGTGGACGGCATTATTTTTGCCACCCCGCATCCGGACTATTCCTATCCGGGCAACAGCAGCGTCATCCAAAGTGCACTTGGAATCCCGAAGCGCTGCATTACGGTGGATATGCCTCATGCCTGTACGGGCATGATCTATGGATTCTACCTTGCCGACCTCTTTGTACGGGCGGGCGATTGCAAGAATGTGCTCGTATGCTGCGGCGATACGTCGTCGCACCATCTCAATCCGAAGGACCGCGCGATGCGTATGGTCATCGGCGACGGCGGGGCGGCGGCGCTCGTGACGGGCGGCGGCAGCGTGTCGTCACAGTATGCATTTCATCACGACGGCGACGGGCTCAAATACCTCTATACGCCGGTGAGCGGGGAGCGGATGCCGCGAGAACGCGGTGTAACAGATATCCCGCAGACGGACGCCGAGGAGAATGTCCGTACACTCGAAGATGAATATATGGACGGCATGGAAGTCATGCGGTTCGTCATGAACGAAGTTCCTCCACGCATCAACGAGGTGCTCGACAAGAGCGGCTGGACACATTCGGATGTCGATGTTTATGCCTTGCATCAGGCGAACGATTTTATTTTGAAGAGCTTGGCCCGCGCAATGAAACTCGATAAGCATAAAGTCCTGTTCGATATTGATGGAACGGGCAACATCGGCGGTGCATCACTCGTGCTTGCGCTCTGTCATGCAGCGGAGGCGGAACATGAGCCGTGGGAGCGCGCCGTCTTGGCGGGCTTCGGTTCGGGGCTTTCCGCTGCGGCGATGACGACGAGCCTTGCCGAGACCCGGATCTTCCACGCGATTGAACTATAAGAGGAATAAGAGTATGCTGCACATACCACATTATGAACGCAATCTGCAGGATCACATTTATGAGGATATTCAGGCAGATGGGCGTCCGATCGTCATTTACGGAGCCGGTGAGATCGGAAGATTGACTGCGGGGCTGCTCAAAGAACATGGGATTGAACCGTATGTGTATGCTGTAGATCGCGCCTATTACAAAGGCGGTATGACCGTCGGCGGGACGCCGGTTTGTTGCTATGAGGAACTGTTGCAGGAAGCGAATCGCTATCTTTTTCTGCTCGGCATCGGTCAGCCCGGTGAACGCGTCCGTGCTTTCATGGAAGATCCGCGGGGGCGACGGGTTGCCCATACGTCGCCCTATGGAAAGTTTGCGCCGATGGACTATGATTTCCTAAAGAACAATGAAGAAAAGTTTCAGGAAACATACGCATTGCTTTCGGATGATTTGTCCCGCAAGACGATGCAGGCATACATTAATTTGAAACTGAGCGGGGATGTACGCTTTAATTTTGAGGTGTTTGAGCCGGATCAGTATTTCAATGAAGTGACAGATATTTGTCGGGGGGGGACATTCGTGGACTGCGGAGCATTTACCGGCGATACGGCAGAAGCGTTTGCCTGTTGGTCCGGTGGTTCGTGCAAAGGAATCGTTGCGCTTGAGCCTGACACGTGCAATTATGAACTGCTGAAGAAGCGAGTCGCATCATTTCCGTTCTCTGTGGAAACGCATCCCGTCGGGGCGTGGTCCGAGACGGATACCCTATATTTTCGGATCAAGGAAGGATCCAGCTCACATTTTGACACGGAGAGTGAAGATGAGGTTCGCGTGGATGCGCTTGACAACCTACTCCATCAGGATGTGGATTTGATTAAGATGGATATTGAGGGCGCGGAGATGCACGCGCTTTCCGGCGCACAGGAAACGATACGACGCTGCCATCCCGTACTTGCGATTGCCGTCTATCACAAGGCAGAGGATCTTGTGACCATTCCGCAGTACATCAAGACGTTTGAGACAAAGGACGTGAAATACCGTTTCTGTCTGCGCAAGCATCAGATATTCAGCGAGATGGAACTTGATTTGTACGCATTGCCGGAGCGTCGATGAGGAGGAGATGAAGAATGGACGGGATCACAGAAAAACTAACACATATTGACGCCTATGCCATTCAGCAGTATCAGCAAAACCGGTATCCGCTCCTGTTCGTGGATGAAATCGAGGAAGCGGTGCCGGGGCAGTCGGCAAGGGGATATAAAAATTTTACTTACAATGAGTGGTTCTTCCCCGCGCATTTTGAAGATGAGCCGAATGTACCGGGCTTTGTGCAGATTGAGGCACTGACGCAGGTGTTCCTGATGACGTTTCTGACGATCCCGGAATACAAGGGAAAAAAGACGGGATTCATCGAGGTAAAGAGCCGTTTCCGCAAGAAGATTGTTCCCGGCAATCGCCTCGATGTGGAGGCGGAGCTTCATCGTTTCAGGCGCGGTCTGGCACAAGGGATTTCCAAGGGGTACGTGAAAGGGGAGCTTGCCTGTCAGGCAGAGCTTCAGATTGCGATTCCGGATGTGATGCTACAGTATCGGCCAGTGGGCGGCAAATGATTCGTTGATGGGAGGCTGGCGTGGAACGTGTTGCGGATTATGTCATGCGGCGACTGCATGAGGCAGGTGTGGGGCATGTTTTTCTGGTGACAGGACGGGGAATTCTGTTCCTCACGGACGCACTTGCGAAGGAAGAGGGGCTGACTCCTGTTCCAACCTATCATGAGCAGGGCGCCTCCTATGCGGCTATGTCCTACGCGCAGGCAAAAGAGGGACTGGGCGCGTGCCTTGTCTCCACCGGATGTGCCGCGACAAATGCCGTTACTGCAGCTCTTTGCGCATGGCAGGACAATGTTCCT
Source organism: uncultured Selenomonas sp. (assembly GCA_963555475.1). Lineage (GTDB taxonomy): Bacteria > Bacillota > Negativicutes > Selenomonadales > Selenomonadaceae > Centipeda. Next base: position 20,769 of record CAUVVR010000002.1, on the reverse strand, counting down.
GTGATCTTTATCTCCGGTCAGCACATGCTTCATGAGACCACTGCATATACGAAACTGCCGATTCGTACATACGGCTCGCAGGAGGCTGACATCATCAGCGTCGTAAAGCCGATTACGAAGTATGCGGTCATGCTGCAGGATGCAAAGGATATTGCAGTCGAAATCGATAAAGCCTTTCACTTTGCGATGACGGGGCGCAAGGGGCCCGTATGGATTGATATGCCTCTCGATCTGCAAAACGCACGGATCGACTCGGAGAAATTAGAACGATGTGCGTTGGAAGATGTGCGCCCCAGAATTGCTGCGGGGGAAATGTCGGAGATCATTGCGGGACTGAGCGAGGCGGAACGTCCGATTCTCCTCTTGGGGGGCGGTGTGTGTTCGGCAGGAGCGCAGCAGTTTGCTGCGGAGTTCGTCCAAAAGGTACATATTCCAGCAGTCTTTACACCGGCTGCGGCGGATGCGTACGGCTCCGCGCATGCGCTGTCCATTGGTGCTGTCGGCAGTATCGGCGGCAGTCGGGCGGGGAATTTCGTTTTGCAGCATGCGGACTACATACTGGCAGTCGGGACGAAACTCTGTTCACAGGTGACCGGCGCAAAAGATGTTCCATTTGCGCCCTGTGCACGGATTGATGTTGTCGATATCGATGCGGTGGAACATCGCAAAGCAGGAGTTCAGCGTACGGTTTTCCTTCATGCGGATGCGGGGGATTTTCTTCAAGCACTTTGTTCGATGGAACTTTCTTCCGTGCGAGAGGAATGGCAGGGGCAGTGCCTCCACTGGAAGCGTGTATTTGCGGTTCCGGAAGAGGCATTCGTCCAACAACACGCAGCGCAGAATGAAATCGAGCTCTATGGATTCTCCTATGAGTTGGGGAAACACCTTCCGGAAGATGCAACCGTTATCACGGATGCAGGACTCGAAGAGCTTATCGTTCCCACGGCGATTCCCTATCGTTTGGGGCAGCGATGCCTCTTTCCTGCGGCACAGGGAGCGATGGGGTACGCGATTCCGGCTGTTTTGGGAGCGTATTTCGCAGGAAAAAAGAACATCATAACCATTGTAGGCGATGGCTCTATCATGATGAATATGCAGGAACTCTATATCATCGCGGAGCACCGAGTTCCGGTAAAAATTTTTGTCATCAACAATAATATGTACGCTGTTATTCGCAAACGCCAAAAGGATTTGTTCCGCAAGAGGACGATCGGCAATGACCCCTCGGATGGTGTGCCGGCACCGGATTTCTCTCAGATGGCGGCAAGCACTGGGTTCGCCTATGCGAAGATTGTGGACGTGCGTGATTTATCCATGCGGATCGATGAGGTCTTGCGTATGGATGGCAATGTGCTCTGTGAGGTCATATGTACGCCGGAGCAGAAATATCTGCATCAGTCCTATGCGCTGAATGAACAGCGCCGATTGGAGCATCGTCCGCTTGAGGATTTGTCCCCGTTTATGGAGCGGGAGAAATTCGCACGGGAAAAATTGTATTTTGACAGGGAGGGGGATGCACATGAGTAAATGTAGCTTTCGGGATGGGCGCATTGTCAGTGACTATGGTGTGCCCTACTTCGTTGCGGAGGTCAACAGCAGTCATAATGGAAATGTGGAGACTGCACGGAAGATGATTGATGCCGCAGCAGATATTGGCGCGGACTGTGTCAAGTTCCAGTCATGGTCTGCCGCGAGTCTGTACTCTAAGGCCTATTATGACGAGAATCCGATTGCGAAACGATTCGTGGAGCGATTTGCACTGACATCAACCCAACTAAAGGAAATGGCAGACTATGCGCGTGCTCAAGGAATAGAATTTTCTTCAACGCCGTATTCGGAGGAGGAAGTTGATTTCCTCTTGGATGAGTGCAAGGCACCCTTTCTGAAGATTGCTTCCATGGAACTGAATAATCCTAGATTTCTATCTTATATTGGTCGAAAGCGGGTCCCTCTGGTCCTGTCGACGGGCATGGGGACGATGGAGGAAATCCGACGTGCTGTGCAGACATTGGAAGATGCCGGCGCGGAGGAAATCTGTCTCCTGCACTGCGTTTCCATCTATCCGACCAAGGTGGAGACGCTGAACCTGCGCAATATCCTTGGTCTGCGGAAGGAATTCCCGCACTTTCCCATCGGGTTTTCCGACCATACGGAGGACGATGTCGCCGCTGTCGCGGCTGTCACATTGGGGGCGGCACTCATCGAAAAGCACCTGACACTGGATCGCAGCAAGGTTGGCATGGATAACGGCATGGCGACGGAGCCGGAACCGTTCCGTAAACTGATCGACAAATGCCGCATGGTTCAGAGGGGACTTGGCTCAGAAGAGCGCGAGGTGTTTCCCGAGGAGCTTGCGCAGCGCAGAAAGATGCGCCGCAGCGTTGTCGTAGTGAAAGATCTTCCGGAAGGGCATACACTCTGCGTGGAGGATCTTTATGCGAAACGTCCGGGAACGGGGATTCCGCCTGACAGGATCGAACTTCTGGTAGGGAAAACATTGCGGCATGCAGTGAAAGAGGATACGTTGCTACAGGAAGATGATATTTTGGAGGATGGTATCAGATGAAGAACATGGAGAAGTATACGCAGGTTTTTGTGGAGATGTTTGGGAAAAGTGTGGATGAGGTCAAGAAGCTGCACTATCAGGACATCATCGAGTGGGATTCGGTGGGGCATATGACACTCGTGTCCAGTCTTGAGGATACATTTGATATTATGTTGGAGACGGATGATATCATCGACTTTGAATCCTATGAGAAAGGGATCGAGATTCTGAAAAAGTATAACGTCGACTTCGAAAGCTGAGAGGGCGACGAGCCTTTTTATGAGATGGGGGATGATTATGTGGGATTTTTCTCAGTTTCCGGAAAGGACAGCGCTCATCTGTGAACAGAAGTGTCTGTCCTATCGCGAACTGGCGGAGATTTCGACGGAAATCGCATCGGCAATTCCCTCCCGAGCGCCTGTCTTTCTGCTAGCCCGCAATACGCTTGCTGCGATTGCGGGCTATGTCGGTTTCGTGCAGAACGGAATTGTGCCCGTGATGATCGACGCCACACTCGATGCGGAGCTGCTCACCGCGCTCCGTGCGGCGTACCGTCTCTGCTATGCGTGGGTTCCGGCGGAACGTGTGGAAGAGTTTCAGCCGAGCCGTACGGTTCTGCGACAGGATGGGTATGTACTGCTCGATTTGGAGGAGAAAAGCCCCTTTCCCCTGCATGACGATCTCGCACTTCTCATGACGACATCAGGGTCTACGGGCAGTCCGAAACTCGTGCGGCAGAGCTATGAGAATCTGCGTGCCAATACGGCGTCCATTGCAGCATATCTGCATTTGAACGAGACGGAGCGCGCTGTAACGAATCTGCCACTGCACTATGTCTATGGGCTCTCTGTTCTGAATACGCACCTCGCTGTCGGCGCTTCCGTTGTTGTGACGGAGAAAACGCTCTTTGACCGCAGTTTTTGGCAGCTTGTGCGGGAGCAGGAGGTTACGAGTCTTTCCGGTGTCCCCTATACGTACGCGATGCTGAAGCGGCTGCGTTTCTTCCGCATGGAGCTCCCTGCGCTTCGCACGCTGACGCAGGCGGGCGGCAAGCTCGACCCCGAGCTGCACAGCGAGTTTGCTGCCTATGCAGATGCGCATGGGAAGAAATTCGTCGTGATGTACGGCGCGGCAGAAGCAACGGCACGTATGGGCTATCTGCCGCCGCAGTATGCACTGGAAAAAGTCGGGGCGATGGGCATCGCGATTCCGGGCGGCAGGTTCGCGCTCGCCGACGAGGCGGGAAAGGAAATCACAGACACGGATACGGTCGGTGAACTGGTCTACTACGGCGCAAATGTCACGCTTGGCTATGCGGAGAGCGGCGCGGATCTCGCACGGGGCGACGAGCGTCATGGACGCTATGAGACGGGCGATCTTGCGCAGCGCGATGCGGATGGGTACTATACCATCGTCGGTCGCAAGCGGCGCTTTTTGAAGATGTTCGGCAAGCGGACGAATTTGCAGGAGGTTGAGCACATTCTGCGGCAGCATTTCGGTGAAATCGAGGTTGCATGCGCGGGTATTGATGACAACCTCTACATTTTTGTGACGCAGGAGGAGCTTGTCCCTGAGATCGTGCCGTTTTTGAGTGCAAAGCTCGGTCTGCATCATTCCGCATTGACGGTGCGATGTCTTGCCGAGATTCCAAAAAATGCTTCGGGCAAGACGGTCTATCGCGAATTGGAGCAGTATTATGACGTATGAGGAAGTGCTTGCTCTGCCGCCGTTTGGCGTAACACGTGAGGAGAAGCAGCAACTCATATATGAGGAGCTCTTGCGTCTGACGGAGCAGCATAGGGCGCATTGCGCGCCCTATGCGCGCATGATGGAGACGATTGGTTTTTCTACTGCGGACGTTCATTCGGTGGAGGATATTCCCTTTTTGCCTGTGCGGCTTTTCAAGGAGATGGAGCTGCGGAGTGTGGCGGAGGAGGACGTATTCAAGACGATGACCTCGTCGGGGACAACGGGACAGCAGGTATCGCGCATTTTCCTCGATCGCGGGACAGCGACAAATCAGCAGAAGACGCTCGTGCGCATTGTCTCCGATCGGATCGGGGGTAGCCGTATGCCAATGCTCATCCTCGACTGTCCCTCCGTCGTCAAGAATCGTGCGATGTTCTCGGCACGCGGGGCGGGCATCCTCGGATTTTCGCTCTTCGGGCGCAAGAAGATCTATGCGCTGAATGACGCAATGGAGCTCCAGCTGGATGCCATTCGCGCATTTCTCGCAGAGCACGCGGGCGAGCGCATCCTGCTGTTCGGCTTTACCTTTATGGTGTGGCAGCATTTCTACAAGGCACTGCAGGCAACAGGGGAGCGGCTTGACCTTTCGAATGCCATACTGATTCATGGCGGCGGCTGGAAAAAGCTCGCCTCCGAGGCGGTTACGCCTGCGGCGTTTCGCGCGGCACTGCGCGAGGTCTGCGGCGATCTTGATGTTGCGGACTACTACGGCATGGTGGAGCAGACAGGCTGCATTCATCTCGAATGCGCGGAGGGACATCTTCACACAAGCACGTACTCTGACGTTATTGTGCGCCGTCCGTTGGACTTCTCGCCCGCAGCCTTCGGTGAGCGCGGCATCATCGAGGTGGTCTCACTCCTGCCGGAGTCATACCCTGGGCACGCGCTCCTAACGGAGGACGAGGGTGTTCTTATCGGTGAGGATGACTGCCCGTGCGGGCGCAAGGGGAAGTATTTCAAGGTGCTCGGCAGGCTGAAGCAAGCGGAACTGAGGGGGTGCAGCGATGCCTATGCGGCAGCATTTTGACGGCGTGACCTATGTGCTCGGCGGTGCGGAAAGCGAGGCGCGGATGGTGGATGTGCGCCCGCTTCCAATTTTTTCGGAGGAGGCGGTCGCTTTTCTTGTCGCATTCTCGGCAAGGATTCTCGCAGATGCGGAGGCAAAGGCGTACCCCGATGTCGTAACACTCGGCTTTTGGTGCCGCCCCGCCGCGCTGCGTCAGATGCAGAAGCTCTATGATGCGGAAAGGAATCGGGTTGGACGCGGCATTGTCTTTCACATCGCACCCTCGAATGTGGCGGTGAACTTTGCCTACTCGTGCCTCGCGGCATTTCTCGCGGGAAACGCGAGCATTGTGCGTCTGCCGTCGAAGGACTTCCCACAGGTCGATGTTCTCTGTCGGATTTTTGCAGAGACGCTTGCGGAGTTTCCCACGCTCTTTCCGTACTTCCTCTTTGTCCGCTATGGGCACGTGCAGGAGGTGAACGAATATTATTCACGTATGTGCCAGACCCGTGTCATATGGGGCGGGGATGCGACAATTGGGGCAATACGCCATGCAGCGCTTTCGCCGCGCACGAATGAAATCACGTTTGCCGACCGCCATTCGCTTGCTGTCATCGATGCCCCTGCCTATCTTGCGGCAGAGGACAAGGAACGGATTGCGCAGGACTTCTACAACGATACCTATCTCAGCGATCAAAACGCCTGTACCGCGCCCCGCTTTGTCGTATGGCTCGGCGCAGCAGAGAAGGTCAAGGCGGCGCAGGATTTGTTTTGGCGTACCCTGCATACGCTTGTGAGGGAGCGCTACACGCTGCAAGGCGTTCAGGCGGTGGATAAGCTGACCCAGCTCTATCGGCTCGGCGTGCACGCTGCAGCGCAGCAAATACCTATGGAGGACAATCTGATCACGCGCGTCTGTGTGGCGGAGCTGACGGAGAAACTTGCCGCATACAAGGCAGGAAGCGGCTTCTTTATCGAGTATGCGGCGCAGGAGATCGCAGAGCTCCGTCCGCTCTGCGGGGCATCATGTCAGACGCTCTCGTATTACGGCGTGGAACGGGACAGTCTCCTGAGGGCGGTGCTCGCCATGCGTCCTGCAGGTGTTGACCGCATCGTGCCGATGGGGCGCACGATGGACTTTGCGCTCGTCTGGGACGGCGTCGATCTTATTCGGACGATGAGCCGTGTGGTACAGGTAATATGAGGGATGATTTTTTGACGCGACATGATAGAGGGGAATCCGGTTATGAATGACAGGAAAATTGCGGTCATCGCGCAGTGCGATCCGAGTGGCGTCTCTGCCATACGTCCGTATATTGATGCGCTCGATATACCCAATGGCTATGAAGCGGAGTTGATCGAGGTGCGCCCTGACGGGAATGTTGCGGATACATACCAGCGCGCCATGGAAGCAAGCGACGCGAAATACAAGATCTACCTTGCGCCGGGGAGCATTCTGCTGCGGCTGAATTTCTTTGCGGAGATGCTGCGTGTATTTGCGGATCCCATGATCGGAGTTATGGGGCTTGTTGGCGCAAAGCAGCTCTCGACGACGGGGCTGCTCGCCGCATCGCCGTTTATCAAGGGGCGGCTTCTGTATACTGATGATCGTTCCTTTCGTGGCGAGGACATAGAGGGAGCAACAGAGGAAGTTATGGCGGTAAGCGGCGATCTGATCGCGACGCAGTATGACATCCCGTGGCGCAGCGACCTTTTCCATAGCAACTGTTTTTATGCAGAGGCGCAGTGTATCGAATTTCGGCGCAGGGGTTACCGCAGCGTTGTGCCGCACCAAGATGAGGCATGGCTGCTCTCGGGCACAAAGGAAATATCTTATGATGATGTGAGTCAGGAGGTATTTCTCGATACATATTCAACCGATATCTACCCGCTCGTGTCGATTGTTATTCCTACGTTTGAGCGACCGCACTACTTCCGCCTCGCGCTTGAAAGCGTGCTCGCGCAGACCTACCGCAACCTGGATATCTTTATCACGGACAACTCCCATAATACGGAGACGGCAGAGATGATGCGTTGCGATTTTTCGGACGATCCGCGCATTCACTACGAACATCATCCCTCCTATGGAGCACCGGAGAATTGGACACGTGCCCGCAGTTATGACAACGCGGATGCACACTATGTCAACTGGCTGATGGACGATGATCTCTTCCTGCCGGATAAGATTGCGGTCATGATGGACTGTTTCTTTGCACACCCCGATCTCAGCCTTGTCACATCATATCGGGAGTTGATCGATGCGGATGGAAATAAGCTGCCAGATCTTCCTGAAACAAGACCAATTGCTCAGGAACTCACAAAATTCAGCGGAGAAACAATTGGAGAAAATCTTCTTATCCATCTGACTAATTTTATTGGCGAACCGACCACGGCACTGCTCAAAAAGAAATTTATGCTGGATGGACATGATCTGGGGTTTTCGGGCAGGGAGGGAAAATATCTCATATCGGATTTCCCAACGTGGCTTTGCATGCTCAGTCAGAGTAATATGATGTACTTCCCGCGACCACTCAGTCAATTTCGTTTGCACGGCGGCAATGAGCAGCTGAGTGTACAGAGCCGTATTCGTTGCACGATCAGCTGGGCCATGATGATTCGGCATGCGATTGAACGAAATCTGTTCCTCCATGAACTCAGCGCACGTCGAATGGCAATTGCGGGCTGGTTGAGTATGGCAAGTGAATTTCTTCGTATAGCCACAATGATTCCCGATCTTTGTTGGGAGGATATGAAATTTCAAGACTTGTTGTGCGTTTTTTCAGGAATGTCGGAGGCTCTTCGCAAGGACTGCCGGATTGACTTTGATATCGACACGACGGTCACACTGCATATGGACGATGATGAACAATAGGAAGCAGGCAGATTATGGAAATTTCATTGGAAAACGCCCTCCACATTGTTGCAAGTTCTCTTCTCTTTGACGAAGCGTGGTATCGCAAGACCTATCGGATCGATGCGGAGATAAATGCAGCAGAACACTATCTGACGGAGGGATATACAAAGGGCTGGAATCCGTCTCCGTATTTCTCGACGGAACTGTATCTGATAGAAAACTCGGATATCCGCTGGGCTGGCATAAATCCTTTACTGCATTATGAAATATTCGGACACCGTGAAGGGCGATACAAGGGGCATATACCCGAGGGTATTCTGCAGCGGTATCGCAAATGCGCTTGCTGTGGAAACTATGTTTCCGCGTACATGCCTTTGCCGTCATATTATTTTGAGGAGGCCAGCAAATATAGTGAAAAGGCATGGCGTTCCGAAATGATAAATGAGACGGATTATTCTTGTCCGTGGTGTGGCAGTGCCGATCGAGAACGCGCCTATGCTGTTTGGATGAGGCGGGAGCTGACGGAAAATTTTTCCGGTGTGATCCTTGATATTGCACCTGCGCCGGCATTATCTTGCTTTATTCGTGAGAATTTCCCCAAAGCTGATTACAAGACGGCGGATCGCTATATGGAGCAGGTGGATTATCGCCTCGATATTATGGACATGAACTGCCTTGCGGATGAGAGTGTCGATTTCTTTATCTGTTCCCATGTCTTGGAGCATGTGCGCGATGATCGAAAAGCGATGCGTGAACTGCACCGCATCCTGAAAAAGACGGGATGCGGTATTCTCGTCGTACCGATGGATCTCAACCAGACGGAGATTGATGAAGATCCCGATTGCACGGACATTGGTGAACGATGGCGCCGCTTCGGGCAGGATGATCATGTTCGAAAGTATAGCCGAGCAGGATACCTTGCGCGGCTGGCGGAGGCGGGGTTTCAAGTGCTCCAATTCCAAAAGAAGTATTTTGGAACACAGGCGATGTACGAGAACGCCTTGACGGAAACGGCGACGGTTTACATCGTCGTCAAATAGAAATAGAGGGGAGGAAGAACATGAGCATCATGGTGACGCGGTCGTCGATGCCGCCGATGGAGGAGTACATTGCGGAGATTCGCGATATTTGGCAGTCGCGTTGGCTGACGAATATGGGGGCAAAGCATCGGGAACTTCAAGCAGCCCTGCGGGATTTTTTCGGCACTGCGCAGGTCGAGCTCTTTACGAACGGGCACATGGCACTCGAACTCTCGCTGCAGGCGCTCAATCTCTCGGGTGAGGTCATCACGACACCGTTCACGTTTGCCTCGACGACGCACGCGATTGTACGCAACGGGTTGGAACCCGTATTCTGCGACATTGATCCGCATGACTATACGATGGATGTAACGAAGCTTGAGCCCTTGATTACAGAGCGCACATCTGCCATTATGCCTGTCCATGTCTATGGAAATGTCTGCCGCGTGGAGAAAATCGAGCGCATTGCCCGCAGATATGGGCTGAAGGTGATCTACGATGCCGCGCATTCCTTCGGCGTGCGTTATCGGGGAAAGAGTACGGCAGTGTACGGGGATGTTGTGTGCTTCAGTTTCCACGCGACGAAGGTTTTTCACACCATCGAGGGCGGTGCGGCATGCTTTCGCGATGAGGAGCTTGGAAGGAAGCTGTATCGCCTGAAAAACTTTGGCATTCGCGATGCAGAGTGTGTCGACGGCGTCGGCTCGAATGCGAAGATGAACGAGTTCTGTGCGGCGATGGGGCTGTGCAATCTGCGTCATGTAGAGGAAGATATCGCGCGGCGCAAGGTCGTTGCGGAACGCTATCGCGAACGGCTGGAAGGCATCGACGGCGTGCAGCTGAACACACCGCAGGCGGATGTCGTGCCGAACTATGCCTATTTCCCCGTTGTGTTCGATGAAAAGGCATTTGGCAGCACACGCGACGTGGTCTTTGCTGCATTGGAACGGGCGGATATACACAGCCGCAAGTATTTCTATCCGCTCACAAATACGTTTGACTGCTTCCGCGGCAAGTATGATGTGGAACAGACCCCCGTTGCCCGTTCTGTTGCGGATCGCGTGCTGACACTGCCGATCTATCCGGATCTGGAGGAGGCTGCGGTGGACCGTATTTGCGATGTGATCCTTTCGTGCAAAGCGTGACAGCGGACATGTTCTTGCAAAATACGCCGTTTTATGCTAATCTTAGCGTTGCAATTATAGAAGCAATGGCATTGACGACGTGCGGACGCCCTCGTCCCCTCGGGACGGGGGCGTTTCTTTCGGGAGGAACAGATTGATGAGCCAGGAATCCGGTGCAAATATTCCAAAGACATACGACCCGCAGAGCTTTGAGCGCAAATGGTACGCATATTGGGAAGAACACGATCTTTTTCACGATGCGGCGGATGAATCACGCGAGCCGTACAGTGTGGTGATCCCGCCGCCGAATGTGACGGGGCAGCTCCATATGGGACACGCGCTCGACAACACGCTGCAGGACATTCTCGTGCGCTATCAGCGGATGCGCGGGAAAAATGTTGTCTGGATTCCGGGCTGTGACCACGCAGGAATTGCAACGCAGGCAAAGGTGGAGGAGAGTCTGCGTGCGGAGGGGACGAACCGTTTTGCACTCGGGCGTGAGAAGTTCCTCGCGCACGTCTGGGACTGGAAGCAGCAGTACGGCGACCGCATCATGTATCAGCTGCGCATGCTCGGCGCGTCCTGCGACTGGGAGCGCGAGCGGTTCACGATGGACGAGGGCTGTTCACGTGCGGTGCGCGAGGTGTTCGTGAGCCTCTATGAGCAGGGGCTGATCTATCAGGGCACGCGCATCACGAATTGGTGTCCGCACTGCACGACGGCGATCTCCGACATCGAGGTCGAGCATGAGACGGAGGAGGGGCATCTCTGGCATCTTCGCTATCGGATTGAGGGCACGGACGACTACGTTGAAATTGCAACGACGCGTCCCGAGACGATGTTCGGCGATACGGGTGTCGCGGTGCACCCCGACGATGAACGCTACAAGCACCTCGTGGGCAAGACGTTGATCCTGCCTGTGGTGGAGCGTCGCATTCCCCTCTTTGCGGATGCGTACGTCGATCCCGCATTTGGTACGGGTGCGGTCAAGGTGACGCCGGCGCACGATCCGAACGACTTTGAGATGGGGCTGCGCCACAATCTTGAACAGGTCGTCGTCATCAATGCCGACGGCACGATGGGCGAGGGTGCAGGAAAGTACGCGGGGCTTGACCGTTACGAATGCCGCAGGAAGCTCGTGCAGGAGCTCGCGGAAATCGGCGCACTCGTGCGCACGGAGAAGCACGAGCACGCGGTCGGGCACTGCTCGCGCTGCAAGACGACGATCGAGCCGCTCGTCTCGAAGCAGTGGTTCGTCCGCATGGAGGATCTGGCAAAACCGGCGATTGCAGCGGTGAAGGACGGGCGCATCCGCTTCGTCCCCGAACGCTTTACGAAAATCTATGAAAACTGGCTTGAAAATATTCGTGACTGGTGCATCTCGCGCCAGCTCTGGTGGGGGCATCGCATTCCTGCGTGGCACTGTGAGGACTGCGGTGAGACCTCTGTTTCGCGCGAAGACATTACGGCGTGCATGCACTGCGGCAGCACGCACATCCATCAGGATGAGGACGTACTCGATACGTGGTTCAGCTCGGGGCTTTGGCCGTTTGAGACACTGGGGTGGCCGGAGGATACGGAAGATCTCCGCCATTTCTACCCGACGGCGACGCTCGTCACGGGCTACGACATCATCTTCTTCTGGGTGGCTCGTATGGTCATGATGGGGCTGCGGTTCGGCGGCGATGTGCCGTTCCGCGATGTGTTCATCCACGGGCTTGTACGCGACAGCGAGGGGCGCAAGATGTCGAAGTCGCTCGGCAACGGCATTGACCCCGTGGAGGTCATCGAGAAGTACGGCGCGGACACGCTGCGCTTCATGCTCATCACGGGCAACACACCGGGCAACGATATGCGCTTCTATTGGGAGCGCGTCGAGGCGGCGCGCAATTTTGCAAATAAAATTTGGAATGCGTCGCGCTATATGCTGATGAACCTTGAGGGTGCGGACGATGCGTTTGTGCCTGAGGAGAGCGACTATACGCTTGCCGATCGCTGGATTCTCACGCGCTCTGCCGAGACGGCACGTGCGGTGACGGCGAACCTCGAGCACTACGAGCTCGGCGAGGCGGGACGCGCCATCTATGAGTTCCTGTGGAGCGAGTTCTGCGACTGGTACATCGAGCTGACGAAGGCACGTCTCTATGACAAGGAGAATGTGCGTGCAAAGAACACGGCGCTCTACGTCCTGCGTACGGTGCTGGAGCGCACGATGCGCCTCCTGCATCCCTTTATGCCGTTCCTTACCGAGGAAATCTGGCAGAAGCTGCCGCACGAGGGGCGCAGCATTATGCGCGCACCGTGGCCCGAGGTCGATGAAAAGGAAATTGACGCAGAGGCAGAGGCGGCGATGACCGCGATCATGGAGGTCATCAAGGTGACGCGCAACCTGCGTGCGGAGCTCGGCACGCCCCCGGGAAAAAAGAGCGCGCTCCTTCTGCGCGTGCGCGATGCGGCACTTGGCGATGTGTTTGCGGCGCATACGGACTATTTCCACGCGCTCGCCTCGGCATCCGAGGTGACCTTCCTCGCAGAGGACGCACCCGATCCGGAGAACGTCGTCACGGGCGCACTCGCGGGGGCGGCGGTCTATCTGCCGCTCGCGGGGCTCATAGACGTGGAGAAGGAGACCGCGCGTCTGACGAAGGAGCGGGACAACCTCGAGAAGGAGATCAAGCGGCTCACGGGGAAACTCTCGAACGCGGGCTTTACATCGAAGGCTCCTGCGGCTGTCGTGGCGGCGGAGCGCGAAAAGCTCGCGGGCTATGAGGAGAAGATCGGGCTCATCCGCAGCCGCCTTGCGGATCTGGCGAAGCTCTGAGGTATGCCGATGAACTATGCGGAGGCCCTTCTCTATCTCGATGAACTGAATACGTTCGGCATTCGTCTCGGACTTGCACGCATGGAGGAGCTCTGTGCACGTTTGGGGAATCCGGAGCGGCGTTATGCGACCATTCACATTGCGGGCACGAACGGCAAGGGCTCTGTCACGCAGATGATGGATGCCGTCTGCCGTGCGTCGGATGTCCGTGCAGGGCGCTATCTCTCGCCGCACCTCATCTCCTATACGGAGCGCATGAGCGTGGACGGGCACGATATTTCCGAGGCGCGGTTTGCAGAACTCCTCATGCGCGTGCGCACGGCTGCGGACGAAATGGTCGCGGCGGGGCACGAGCACCCGACACAGTTCGAGGCTCTGACCGCGCTTGCATTTCTCTACTTTGCTGAGGAGCAGGTCGAGATCGCTGTGATTGAAACAGGGCTGGGCGGACTGCTCGACTCGACGAACGTCGTCGAACCTGCGCTCACGATCATTACAAATGTGGCGATGGATCACGCCGACCGCTGCGGCGGCACGCTCGCGGGCATCGCGGAGCATAAGGCGGGCATCATCAAGGAGGGCGTGCCCGTCATCACGGCGGCGACGGGAGAGCCTCTTGCGATCATCGAGCAGCGTGCGGAGGAACTCAGTGCGGATGTCTTTGTCTGCGGCGAGGACTTTTCGGCCGAACTCCTCTTTCCACAGGAGGGGGGGCAGCGCGTTGCGTTTCATTCCGCTCTCTGCCGTGCGCCGGAGCCGTTCGATCTCGCACTCGCGGGGCTGTATCAGGCGGAGAACGCCGCACTCGTCATCATGGCGGCAACGCTCCTCGAGCGTGAGGATGCGCGCTTTACAGAGGCAGCACTGCGTATGGGGCTGCGTACAGTGCGCCATCCCGCGCGGTTTGAAATCCTCACGCAGGAGAATCTGCCCGTCGTCATCGACGGTGCGCACAACCCTGCGGGGATGTGCGCCCTGCGTGCGGGACTGGATGCCTATTTTCCCGATCTGCCGCGCGTTTTCCTGCTCGGCATCCTGAAGGACAAGGATATCGACGCGATGCTCGCCGTCCTCCTGCGCTCGGGAGATACGGTTATCACTGTGCGCCCAAACTCGGAACGTGCGGCAGCGGCAGATGTCGTTGCTGCGATCGCTGCCGGGATGGGGGTTGATACGCACGCGTGCGGCGATGCCGCTGCGGCACTTGCGGAGGCACAGGCGCGCGCCCGTGCGGGGAATGCCCTGCTCGTCGCCGCCGGCTCGCTCTATCTCGTGGGCGGCATCCGTGCGATGCTCATGACGGGGAGGTGACGGCGTGGCAGAGGACACTTTTCAGGAACGGCGGCGTGTCCTGCGCCGCCGCCGCTGGGGCGGACGCATGGCGCGTATGATGATGTACGCGGTCATCGCCGAGGCGTTCCTCATCCCGCTCGCACCGCTCGCGGCGATGGTTGCTTTGCTCCTCGGCTGCGCGGCGATGCTCCTGCGGCTGCGGATCGACCGGAACTTTCACCTGCGCCGTCTGCCGTACGATGCCCCCGCACTCCTCTTCGTTGTGATCGGGCTGTTGTCTGTGGCGGTTGCGCCGGACAAGGCGTTCAGTTTCTATAACTTCTACCATCTTGTGCCCATCTACGCTCTGACTTACCTGCTCGCGGGACAGACACTGCGGAAAACGCGTGAGCTGCAGCGCGTTGCGCTTGCGATGGCGGCAGCGGCGGCACTCGTCATTCTCTACGGATTCTATCAGTTCACCTTCGGTATCGACATATCGTCGATGAAATGGGTGGACGGCGAGGCGTTTCCAGAGCTCTCGAAACGCGTTTTCTCGACGTGGGAGAACCCGAACATCCTCGCGGGCTATCTGGACATCGTCGCCTGCATTGCCGTCGGCCTGATCGGCGTCCTGCAGCGCGGCTGGCGCATCCTTGCGATTCTCCTGCTCGTCGCTGCGATTGCCTGTCTCGGCATGACCTATGCGCGCGGTGCGTGCCTTGTCGTCGCACTCGTAATTGCGGGCTATGGAGCACTGCGTGATTGGCGCATCCTCCTTGGACTCGTCGTCGTCGCGGCGGGGGCACTGCTGCTTGATCCTGTGCTTGCCGACCGTCTGCTCTCCGTCTTTACACGTGTGGACACCTCCTCGGAAATGAGGGTTGCATTCTGGGAGAGCACGGTTGCGATGGTTATGGATCATCCCTTTCTCGGCATCGGCTGGGGGATGTACTTCATGGTCTACCCCGAGTACGATTTTTATTTGCAGGGAGCACCTGTACAGATCGTGCACGCGCACAATATGTATCTGAACTATGCAGCGGAGATCGGAATTCCGGGCGCACTCTCGTTCCTCTGGTTCTTTTTCGGCTCGCTCATACTTGCCTTTCGCACGCCGCGTAAAACGCCGCCGTGGGAGGCCGTGCTTGCCGCGCATGAACATGAGTGGAGGACGGTCGCCGATGTCCGGTCAGCACTCGGGCGTTGGCGCAGACGACGCTTTGTTGAGGGGCTTTCGACAGGGCTTGGCCTCGCGTTCATCTCTGTTGCGCTGAATGGGCTCACAGATCATCTGCTCTTTAACATACCGTCCTCCATGCTGCTTTGGATGTTCGCCGCCGTGACCGCGGCGGTGCATGCGATTGCGGGGGAGATGAAGGAAGAATGACAATGCAGGAAAATCTATCGATATCGAAAGCAACCGTTGATCGTCTGCCGCGTTACTATCGCTGTCTGCGTCAGCTGACGGATGAGGGGGTGGAGATCGCCTCCTCGGAGGAGCTTGGCCGTCGCCTTGCCATCAACTCCGAACAAATTCGGAAAGACTTGGCTGTTTTTGGGCAGTTCGGGAAGAAGGGCGTGGGCTACTACGTCGTAGAACTTAAAGAGAGCATCGGCTCAATTTTAGGGCTTGACCAGCACTGGAACGTCGCGATCATCGGCATGGGGCATCTGGGTGCTGCACTTGCAAACTATCAGGGAATCGCTCGCCTCGGGTTTCGACTTGCCGCGATTTTCGACACGAATCCCGTCGTCATCGGGACGCGTGTCGGTGAGCGGCGCGTGGAGGATATCGCTTACCTTGCGGAGATCATTGCCGAGCGCGACATTCGGATCGGGGTCATCGCCGTCCCCGCAGCAGCGGCGCAGGATGTTGCCGACAAACTTGTCGCGGCGGGTATTCGTGGGATTTGGAACTTTGCGCCGGTCAATTTGCAGGTGCCGCAGCACATTCCGTTTGTCAGCGAGGATCTGTCCGTCGGGCTCAGTAGTTTGTCGTATTATCTGTCACACGTGAGCACGGATCCGCACGAGTTATCAGACAAAAATTCATTGAACTGATACTTCCTTGCCCTTTTTTTCACAAATAACAGAAAATGCCGTCAATGTAATCTTGACGGCATTTTTTTTTCGTGATATCCTATGGAAAGATATAATTGACTTATACAGCTACGATAACTAGCAGTTATCCAGAACGTTCCTATCATGAATAATTCACAAGATGAAATAAGAAGTTCTGAATATCTGCGGTTGTTTGTTGTGTATGTCATGGGAGTATCAGTGGACGACGGCAGTATCTGCTGTCCGGCGTATCAGAGGGAGGTTTTTCTATGATCGATATTTCCGATCGCATTCCCAAGTCCCAAGCGGACAAGGTCGTCAGTGCGGAGACAGCGGCAGAGTACTTTGCCGACGGCATGACCATCGGTGCCAGCGGTTTTACGCCGTCCGGCTATCCGAAGGCGGTCACGCTTGCCATCGCTGAGCGCATGAAGAAGAATCCGTTCAAGGTGAACATCTGGACGGGTGCTTCGACAGGTCCTGAGCTCGACGGTGCACTCGCAGAGGCGGGCGGCATCAAGCAGCGTCTGCCGTATCAGACGAATACGCCGCTGCGCAATGCAATCAACTCCGGTCTTGTAAACTACATTGATATGCACCTTTCTGAGGTGGCGCAGCAGTCGCGCGAGGGCTTCCTCGGAAAGATCGACGTTGCGCTTGTGGAGGCAGTCGCCATCACCGAGGAGGGCATCATTCCCTCCACCTCGGTCGGCAATACGCCGTCGTTCATCCAGAGCGCGGACGTGGTCATCGTCGAAGTGAACACGAGCCAGCCGATGGAGCTCGTCGGCATGCACGACATCTACATCCCCCTCGACCCGCCGAACCGTCTGCCAATTCCCATCACAAAGGCGGGCGACCGTATCGGCACGACGTTCATGCCTTGCCCGCTTGAGAAGATCAAGTACATCGTTCCGTGTGACATTACGGACAAGACGCGTGCACTCGCACCTGTTGACGACATCGCACGCAAGATGGGGCAGTTCACGGTCGACCTCCTCAAGAAGGAGATTGCCGAGGGACGTATGCCGAAGGGGCTTCTCCCGCTTCAGTCGGGCGTTGGGAACGTGGCAAACGCGGTCATTGCGGGCTTTGTGAACTCCGACTTCACCGACCTTGAGGTCTATACCGAGGTCATCCAGGACGGTATGTTCGACCTTGCAGATGCGGGGAAGCTGAAGTTTGCATCGGGCACGGCATTCTCGCCCTCCCCCGAAGGACTCCAGCGCTTTTACAAGGACATTGACAAGTACAAGAAGATCATGATGCTTCGTCCGCAGGAGATCTCGAACAACCCCGAGGTTGTGCGCCGTCTGGGTGTCATTGCGATGAACACGGCGATCGAGGTCGATATCTACGGAAATGTCAACTCCACGCACGTCACGGGCACGAAGATGATGAACGGCATCGGCGGCAGCGGCGACTTCGCACGCAACGCCTACCTCACGATCTTCTATACGCAGTCCGAGGCAAAGGGGGGCAAGATCTCCTCGATCGTCCCGTTCTGCTCGCACATCGACCATGGTGCGCACGATGTCGACATCGTCATCACGGAGCAGGGTGTCGCCGATCTGCGCGGCAAGAGCCCGCGCGAACGCGCACACGAGATCATCAACAACTGCGCGCATCCGGACTTCCGCCCGCTCCTGCTCGACTACTACGAGCGTGCATACGCGGCGACCAAGGGCGCACAGACTCCGCATCTCCTCGATGAGGCGCTTTCCTTCCATCAGCGCTTCGTTACGACGGGGTCGATGCAGAAATAACCAGATAAAAAGGGGGCAAACCCCTTTAGGGTATAACCCAACACAAAAGAACTGTAAAAGGAGAATACGTTCATGAGCAATGAAAAGATCCAGGCGGGGCTTGACAAGTACAATGCTACCGTAGAAAAGGCAACGGCGAAGTTCCCGGCGCGTCCCCACATCCCAGAGCAGGGGCTTTACACCCCTCTTGACATCAAGGAGACGGACTACGCAGAGGACATCGGCTTCCCCGGTGTCTACCCCTATACCCGCGGCGTTCAGCCGACGATGTACCGCGGACGCTTCTGGACGATGCGTATGTATGCAGGATTCTCCACGGCGGAGGAGTCCAACAAGCGTTACCGTTACCTCATCGAGAGCGGCGCAACGGGACTTTCGTGCGCATTCGACCTTCCGACGCAGATCGGCTACGACTCCACGGATGCCATTGCAGAGGGCGAGGTCGGCAAGGTCGGCGTTGCGATCGACTCGCTCGCTGACATGGAAATCCTCTTTGACCAGATCGACCTTGGCAAGGTCTCCACGTCCATGACGATCAACGCACCTGCGTCCGTCCTCCTCGCGATGTATATCGCCGTGGCAGAGAAGCAGGGCGTGTCGGCAGACAAGCTCAAGGGCACGATCCAGAACGACATTCTGAAGGAGTATGCGGCACGCGGCACTTACATCTTCCCGCCGCGCCCGTCCATGCGCCTCATCACGAACATTTTTGAGTATTGCTCCAAGAACGTCCCGAACTGGAATACCATCTCCATCTCGGGCTACCATATCCGCGAGGCCGGTTCCACGGCATCGCAGGAAATTGCATTCACCATTGCGGACGGCATTGCTTACGTCGAGGCCGCTATCAAGGCGGGGCTCAGCGTTGACGACTTTGCGGGACGTCTCTCCTTCTTCTGGAACGCACACAACAACGTGCTCGAGGAAGTGGCGAAGTTCCGCGCATCCCGCCGCATCTGGGCAAAGGTCATGAAGGACCGCTTCAAGGCGGAGAAACCGAAGTCCATGATGCTCCGCGTCCACACGCAGACGGCAGGCTCCATGCTGACCGCACAGCAGCCGAACAACAACATCGTCCGCGTTGCACTCCAGACGGCAGCAGCTGTCATGGGCGGCACGCAGTCGCTCCACACGAACTCCCGCGACGAAGCACTTGCGCTTCCGACGGAGGACTCGGTCATGGTCGCACTCCGCACGCAGCAGATCGTTGCGTACGAGAGCGGACTTGCCGATGTCATTGACCCGCTCGCAGGCTCCTACTATGTCGAGGCGATGACGAACCGCATCGAAGCAGAGGCTTGGGAGTACATCAAGAAGATTGACGATCTCGGCGGCGCAGTTGCGGCGATCGAGAAGGGCTACATCCAGAAGGAAATTCAGGACAGTGCCTACAAGTGGCAGATGGACGTCGAGTCCGGTGCCCGCGTCATCGTCGGTGTCAACAAGTTCCAGGTGGAGGAAGAGGCACCGAAGAACCTGCTCCGCGTCGATGCATCCGTCGGCGAGAAGCAGAAGGCGAAGGTCGAGGCGATGAAGGCGAAGCGCGATGGCGCGGCCGTTCAGGCGGCTCTTGCCGACCTCAAGAAGGCGTGCGGAGACGAGAACGAGAACCTCATGCCGCACATCCTTGCAGCGGTCAAGACCTACGCGACGCTCGGCGAAATCTGCGGCGTCATGCGCGAGGTCTTCGGCGAGTACGAGGCGCACGTCAATCTGTAAGAAGCAAATCGGTGCTTAGGTGAATGCAGTGGGGGCGTGCCGCCCATGTGGCGGCAGCCCCGTTCAGGAGGAATATAAAAATGGCAGAGAAAATCAGAGTGCTCGTTGCAAAGCCGGGTCTGGATGGTCATGACCGCGGCGCGAAGGTCGTCGCCCGTGCCCTGCGTGATGCAGGATTCGAGGTCGTCTACACAGGCCTTCGTCAGACCCCCGAGGAGATTGCCGAGGCAGCTCTGCAGGAGGACGTCAACGTCGTTGCGATGAGCATTCTCTCGGGTGCACATCCGCATCTCTTCCCGAAGGTTGTGAATCTGCTGCGCGAGAAGGGCATGAACGATGTGCTCGTCATCGGCGGCGGGGTCATCCCCGAGGGCGACATCCCCGCACTCAAGGACGCGGGCGTTGCCGCCGTCTTCACGCCCGGCACACCGACCGGCGAAGTGGTTGACTTCATTAAGGAGCATGTGGCGTAACAACGTCATTTTGAAAGGATGGATGACAGGCAGGAGAATCTTTTGTCTGTCATCCATTCCCTGTATGGAGTTGACTGCACGAAGGAGGTGGGCGCATGGATATTGCAGCCGAAGTGCTCAATGGAAACCGCCTCGCACTCTCGCGTGCCATCACGGCAATCGAGAACGAGCGTGAGACGGCGACCGACATTATGAAGGCGCTCTATCCGCATACGGGACATGCCTATGTACTGGGCATTACCGGCCCTCCGGGTGCGGGCAAAAGCACCATGACGGACAAGATTGCCAAGGAATACCGCAAGCGCGGGAAAACTGTCGGCATCATCGCCGTCGACCCCACAAGCCCCTTTTCCGGCG
>CAUVVR010000001.1:0-217858 GCA_963555475.1 uncultured Selenomonas sp. | reverse complement strand
AGTTCCTCGCGGCTCTCATCGGCGCGACTGTCATAATATAACACAGGAGACTTCTCCTCGTCAACCCCCTTTTTTATCTTTTTTGTCACATTTTGTCAAACTTCGCCCTCTCATATGCTGTAAGTAAAATTGAGTTCTGTACGTGCGGCAAGAAGCGGCGCATTTGCATCTTTCTCCGAAAGAACGACGGGCGCAAGAGGCCACTTTACACCAATCTCTGGATCATCCCAACGGATATTTCCGTCACACGCCGGCGCATAGAAATTGTCCGCCTTATACTGCACCTCCACGTCATCGGTTAGCGTAATAAATCCGTGGGCAAAACCGCGCGGAATAAAAAGCTGCCGACTGTTCTCTGCCGAAAGCTCCACACCGACCCACTTCGCATACGTCGGAGAGCCGCGGCGAATGTCGACGGCGACATCAAAGATTGCACCGCGCGAGACACGAAGCAGCTTTGCCTGTGCCATGGGGTTCAGCTGATAGTGCAGACCGCGCAGTGTCCCCTTCTGCGCAGAAAAGGAATGATTGTCCTGCACAAAGTCGACGATAATGCCCGCGTCCTCCATTTTCTTTTTGGACCAGCTCTCCATAAACCAGCCTCGTGTATCACCGAACACCTGTGGCTCGAGAATACGAACTCCCGCAAGTGCCGTTTCGATTACATTCATATAACGCTCCTATATGTCCCTGATCAGTCGCTTCAAATAGATGCCATACTCGTTCTTTGCAAGAGGCTCGGCAAGGCGCAGCACCTGCTCCGCATCGATGTAGCCCATGCGGTAGGCGATTTCCTCGATGCAGGAGATCTTGAGCCCCTGCCGTGCCTGTATGGTCTGAACGAAAGTTGCCGCTGAGAGCAACGACTCGTGCGTTCCTGTGTCAAGCCATGCATAGCCGCGCCGCAGCCGTTCCACGTGGAGCTTCCCCGCTGCAAGATACACCTTGTTGACATCCGTGATCTCGAGCTCCCCACGCGCCGAGGGACGAATCTCGCGGGCAATTCCAACAATGTCACTGTCATAGAAGTAAAGTCCCGTGACAGCATAGTTTGACTGCGGCTCTTTGGGCTTTTCCTCAAGTGTGAGTGCATTTCCTGCATCGTCGAAGGAGACAACGCCGTAACGCTCGGGGTCGGAGACGTAGTAGGCAAAGACGGTCGCCCCGTCATCCCGCCGCACAGCACGCTGCAGAACCTGCGCGAAGTCCGAGCCGTAGAAAATGTTATCACCGAGCACAAGCGCACAGCCCTCGCCCGCAATAAAGTCTGCCCCGATGATGAACGCCTGTGCGAGTCCGTCCGGACTCGGCTGCACAGCGTAGGAAATGGATATCCCCAGCTGGCTGCCGTCGCCGAGCAGCTCGCGATAGAGCGCACTGTCGTTCGGCGTGGTGATGATGAGGATGTCCTTGATCCCCGCAAGCATCAGTGCGCTCAGCGGATAGTAGATCATCGGTTTGTCGTAGATCGGCATGAGCTGCTTCGACACAACCTTCGTGAGCGGATAGAGGCGTGTTCCCGAGCCACCCGCAAGAATAATTCCCTTCGTTATCATCCCGTCACCTCTCTGCTTTTTGTCTGTGTTTTATTTTACTTGTTTTTTTAAGATAAGACAAGAAAAACCTGTCACGTTTTGACGCAACAGGTTTTTGAACAAATTCTTTTCGTATCTACTTAAACATCTCCATCGCATGTGCGACGAGAATACCAAACGGCGTGCCGATGACGTAGCCCATCAACGCCATCAGAATACCGACGGGAACGAGCGAGCCGGAGTATGTCCCCGCAAGCACAGGCGCGGATGCCGTGCCGCCAATGTTCGCAAGCGAAGCGACGCACGCGGTGAACATATCGAGCTTGAACAGACGTGCGAGGAAGAACATAAGTGTGAAGTGAACGCCGAGTATAATGAAGCCCGTCAAAATCCAATACGGTGCATCGCCGAGTTCGAGCAGGGATGCACGCGAGGCGAGGAGTGCAATGACGGAGTAGAGCAGGACATTCGACATCTCCGCTGACCCCGCCACGCGTCCAAGCGGCGAGACGGCACCGATGAGACCAAGCACCGTGATAAAGAGGATTGTCCACGTTGCTTTATCAAAGAACGGCACGGCGGCATTGAGCATTTTTCCAACGTTTGCACCGACTGCCGAGATGACAAGTGCTGTACCGAGCAGGAGAATAAGGCTCTGGAATGTGATCGCACCCGTACTCAGCTTTGCATCCTCCTCGAGGCTGCGTGAAACGGCATCAAGCTGGGTCGTATCTGCCTTATTCCACTTGTTGAAGCGTGGTGCAAGCGTGATGAGCCAGAGCAGGAACATGACCCAGATGGAGTAATCAATCGAATCGACCACGAGCGCGTAGCCCATGTCCGCCTCCGACACACCAAGTGCCGCCTGTACGGCGACCATATTGCCAGAGCCGCCGAGCCACGAGCCACAGAGTGCGCCGAGCGCCATCCACGAATCCCCGCCAATAAAGTTCTTCATAACGAGATAGGCAACGATGAAGCCGATCATGATGGTAACAGATGCAGAGAAAAAACCGAGCAGCATCCGCGGGCCAAGCTTCAACACCTTGCGGATATCGCAGCGCAGCAGCATGGTGAAAACCATAGCGTACGTCAGCGAATTTTTCAGTCCTGCATACGCCGGCTTTGTCGCCGCCATATCCCATGTACCGACGGTGCACAGCAGCATGGAGATGAGATAGACGAGCACGACGGCGGGCAGGTAGCGAAACAGCGTCCACCCCGTTCCCTTCTCAAGCGTCACCAATGCTCCTGCAAGCAGTATGAGCACGGCAACATAGGTAAATCCGTCCGTAATCATGACAATGCACTCCTTCGTTCGTAAAATATAATTTCTTGAAGAATTATGCTAGTAATTATATAATAAAGCGATAAAGCGACACAATGGACTTCTTTCCTAAATTATTCTCATATCTGAAAGAATTCTGTATACAGAAGGAGGATTCCCATGAAAATTACAAAGGTCGAACTTGGAATGCTCTCCGTGCCCCTGCGCGTCCCGTTCAAAACGGCTCGAAGGCGCGTGGACAGCGTGGAGGACGTGATTGTCCTCATCCGCACAGACACGGGTGCAACGGGCTACGGCGAGGCACCGCCGACAGGGGTTGTGACGGGTGATACGACAGGCGGCATCATTGACGCGATCCGTACGCATCTTGCTCCCCTGCTCGTTGGCCGCAATGTGAACGAGTTCGAAGATCTGATCCAGTCCGTACAGACTGCGCTCATCCACAACTCGTCGGCAAAGGCCGCCGTCGACATGGCACTCTACGATCTTTACGGACAGCTGTGGGACATCCCCGTACACAAGCTGCTCGGCGGCGCAAAGAACGGCATCGTCACGGATATTACCATCAGTGTAAATGCCCCCGACGAGATGGCACGCGATGCACGCGATGCGATTGCACGTGGCTATGACACGCTCAAGATCAAGGTGGGCATCGATCCCTCGCTTGACGTGACACGCCTTACTGCCGTGCGCGAGGCAGTAGGGAAGGACGTACGCATCCGCATCGACGCAAATCAGGCGTGGAAGCCGCGCGAGGCCGTACGTATCCTCACACAGATGGCAGAAAAGGGCCTTGACATCGAACTCGTCGAGCAGCCTGTCGCCGCAGCGGACATTGACGGCCTTGCCTACGTCACGCGTGAGAGCGATATCCCCGTACTTGCGGACGAGGCTGTATTCTCCCCTGCCGATGCCCTGCGCATCATGCAGCTGCACGCTGCCGATATGGTGAATATCAAGCTCATGAAATGCGGAGGGCTCTATCCCGCACAGAAAATCATCGCGGCGGCGGAAATCTACGGTATGGAGTGTATGCTCGGCTGTATGCTTGAGGCAAAGATATCCGTCAACGCTGCTGTGTCACTTGCCTGCGCAAAGAAGATTGTGACACGCATCGACCTCGACGGACCTGTGCTGTGCAGCGAGGATCCGATCGAGGGCGGCGCGATCTTCGATGAAAAGAACATTACCGCCTCCACCGCGCCGGGGCTTGGCATTCGCGGGGTGCAGGGACTTAGGATGCTATGAGGAGGAGTGCATGAGTACATCAGTTAATTTCGCCGTCGGTGAGCCGTTCCCCCTGCCAATCCTCGCACAGACGGACGGCGGTATGTTTCAGGTCGATCAAAACGGCATGATGTTCCTGCTCCAACTCTCGCGTACAGATGCCATCGCCGTCGAGGCATTCCGCACGGGTGAGATCGAGCTTGCCGTGACGGAAGTGGACGGCGTTCTCTTCCTCCTCTACCGCATCGACGGCATCTTCAAGGACGGCTGGGGCGACGCGCCGCTCTCCCTCTCACTCGTAAAGGAAGAGCTCCTGCCCAACGAGGAGAGCCTTGCTGATCCGACCATTCACCTCTATCTGATTGACACAAACCTGAAGATACTTCTCGCGCAGAGAACGGCATCTGTGCCTGAGGAATTTGCAGAGACCATCCGAAAAAATGTGCGCAATCAGATTGCTTCACCACTCTCGGCGCTTGCATTCCAAAAGAAGGTTGCCGCAATCTGGGCGAAGAAATCCTCCGCCGACCTGCGCACAATGGCAGGGGCATCGCACGCGCTGCCAATGACAATAGGAAGGATCGTACACTAAGACAGCCGACGTTGACCGTAACAGAGTCAACGTCGGCTGTTTTTATATTGTTCCTTTGAGCCCCTTGACGATGCGTGCGACGAGTGCTGTCCGCGCAAACGGCGTGATGATATAGTAGCCGTCGATGTATGGTGTGATGTCCTTTGCAATCTCAAGGGAGAGCTGCACGGCAAGTTCCTCCGCCTCCTCACGGCTGAGTCCATGATAGGCGTTGATAATGCGCTCCTCAACGTGAATCCCCGAGATCTCGCTTTCCATAAAACGGGCGTTGCGCTCGCTGACGACGGGCATGATACCGCCGAGGATGAATGCCCCCGGCAGGGTGTCGCGTGCCGTCCGCAGATTCTCTTTTGCCCTGCTGCTGAGAACCGGCTGGGTAAAGAAGCCGGTCATGCCTGCCTCCAGCTTCTTTTTTGCAAGCCCGAGCTGCGACGGGAAATGCTTTGCATTCACGTTGAGTGCCCCAAATACGTGGAACGGTACGACATCGCCGCGCTCACCGAGGCTCTTGATAAATGATGTCAACTTGCGCGAGTTGAACTGATAGACACTCTTCACCTCATCGCGTTCCGCCGTGGGGATGGGGTCCCCCGTAATGGCAATCATGTTGTGAATCCCCTCGGCACTCAGACCAAGCAGGATTGACTTGATCGCGTTGAGGTTACGGTCGCGGCAGGTCATGTGAGGGATCGGCTCAAGTCCGAGACTTCGCTGGACGCGCCCCGCAAGCATCCCTGCATCCATACGGGCACGCGCGATGGGGTTGTCCGCAATTGTGATTGCGTGAACCCCCGCCTCCATGAGTTCCCGTGCGCCCGCCATAAATTTGTCTGCATTGCCGACCTCAGGCGGATCGAGCTCGACGGCAATGGGGGTTCCTCCCGTTTTCAGCGCCTCGAAGAACGCGCTGTGCGACGGGCCAAGAGATGCGTGTTCCGCCTGTCCCACATGCTCTGCCGATACGCGTCCGCTGTCTGCAAGAGCACGGGAAAGCGCACGGATATGCTCCGGCGTCGTACCGCAGCAGCCGCCAACAATGGAGATCCCGTCATGCACAAGATCAGCAAGCTCCTCACCGAAATAATCCGGCGCACTCTCATAGAAGGTACGCCCGTCGACGACGATTGGATGCCCCGCATTCGGCATGAGGGAGAACGGCAGCGGACAAGTGCCGAGCAGGTGCACAAGCTCCTTCATCGACTGCACGCCACTGACGCAGTTAAAGCCGACCGCGTCGATGTATCCGCTCTCTGCAACTTGGCGCACGAGCTCCTCGACAAAGAATCCATCCCGCGTATAGCCGCCGGGAAATGCGGAGAACGAGGTCAGGATAAACGCCTCGGGGCATTCCTGCTTGATGTGCGCCGCCGTCTCGACAAGGCCATCCGCAGAGGAATTTGTTTCAAAGAGGAAGTGCCGCGCCCCCGCCGCAAGGAAGATATCGGAAAGGAAGCGATACTCCTCAATGATATCGGCAGGCGGCAGCCCAGAGACGGGACCGATATCGGCAAAGACATAGGCTCCGAATGGCTCTGCCGCACGCGCGGCAAGCTCCCATCCCGTGCGGATGATGCCCTGCACCAGAGCCTCTTCTCCCTGATACACAATGCGGTTTGCCGCAAAGGTATTGGTCTTGATTGCGTGCGCCCCCGCGTTTAAGTACTCCGTATGGATGGTCTCTACAACAAGGGGTGTCTCAATGTTCGCAAGTTCCACGCCCTTGCCGCGCGTATGCGTTTTCTGTGCGTAGTATGTCCCCATGCCGCCGTCAAAGACGAGCGGCTCTTTTTTCAAATATTCCCGTATGTCCATGCGCTCCTGCACCATATGAACAGCCTCCTTGCTGCTTATCCAAGTACCCGCCGCGCGATCTCAACCATGCTGCGTGCATCGCCCGCATAATGATCTGCGCCGATCTCCTTTGCGTAGTCCTCCGTCAGCACTGCCCCGCCGACAATCGTCTCACACGGATGCCCCGCCTCGTGCAGGGCTTCGATGGTCTTTTTCATCGCCGTGACCGTCGTCGTCATCAGTGCCGACAGGCCGATCAGTCCGACCTTCTTTTCGATGGCGACCTCCACAACGCGCTGGATGGGCACATCACGGCCGAGATCGATGATCTGGTAGCCATAGTTCTCAAGGACGACCTTTACGATATTCTTGCCAATGTCGTGGATATCCCCCTCCACCGTCGCAAGAATGATCTTTCCCTTTGAGACTCCCTGTCCCGCCTCGGCAAGACGCACCTTAATGAGTTCAAGTCCCGCCGTCGCCGCATTCGCCGCATTGATAAGCTGCGGGAGGAAGATGATTTCCTGCTCGTAGCGGTCGCCCACGATATCAAGCGCAGGAATGACCTTCTCCTGAATGATGTCCATCGGTGCCATCTCCGTCAGGAGCTTCCGCGTAATGCGCTCGGCATCGTCGGAAAGGCCTCGAATGATTGCATCCATCAGCGGGTCGACAGCGTCTTCACTCTCCGCTGCGGCAGTCTGCACCGCCCCCGCTACCTCATCGCCCGTAATACCGAGCTCTTTGCGGCGGCGCATCTCTGCCTGCTCGGGTGCAAAACGCTCGATGTAGGCGGCGCAGTCCACATCCTCTCCCGAGACGGCGCGGAAGGACACAACCGCATCCATAACACCCTTTGTGTTCGGATTGATGATCGGGAAATCCAGTCCGACGTGCATCGCCTGTATGAGGAAGTTCTCCGTCATGTGCCCGCGTGCGGGCAGACCGAACGAAATATTGCTGACACCGAGCGCACAGTGCAGTCCAAGACGCTCGTGCACCTCGCGCACAGCACGCAGCGTCTCCATTGCCTGTTCCTGCTGCGCCGATACAGTGAGCGTCAGGCAGTCGATGATGATGTCCTCGCGCTCCAGTCCGTACTTCTCCGCCTCCGCCACAATGCGCTCGGCAATATTGATGCGCTGTGCCGCCGTCTCGGGCAGCCCCTGCTCATCCATCGCAAGTCCGAGTACCGCCGCCCCGTAGTGCTTTGCGAGCGGGAAGATGGCGTCCATGCGCTCACGCTCACCGCTGACCGAGTTGATGATGACGCGCCCGTTCGTGACGCGCAGAGCCGCCTCGATCACCTTCGGATTTGCCGAGTCAATCTGCAGCGGCAAATCGACAACACTCTGCACCGCCTTGACAACGTACGGAATGATCTTCTCCTCGTCCACGCCCTGCGCACCGACGTTGATGTCGAGCACCTGCGCACCCGCCTCCTGCTGGGAAATTGCAAGTTTCTTGATGTAGCCGTAGTCCTCCTCAAGGAGCGCCTGTTGGAGGCGCTTCTTGCCCGTCGGATTGATGCGCTCGCCGATGACATTGAGCTTGCCGTACTCCGCGACGCGCCCCGGCGATGCAACGCCCTTGCGTTTTTTCCGTGCGGGACGATCTGCCGCCCCCTCCGCAACTGCCGCTGTGAGCGCACGAATAAAATCGGGGGTTGTGCCGCAGCAGCCGCCCATGATAAGTGCACCGCGCTGTGCAAACACGGCCATCTCACGACCAAAATCCTCCGCCGTCATCTCGTACGCACCCGTACGCGGGTCGGGAAGACCTGCGTTCGGCTTGACAATGATCGGCAGATCTGTCCACTCCATCAGCTCGTCCACAATCGGCACGAGTTCCACGGGACCGAGCGAGCAGTTCACGCCAAGTGCGGCAACACCGAGGGCATCGAGCGTGACCGCGACAGACGAGACAGCCGCACCGAGGAAGGTGCGCCCGTTCTGCTCGAACGTCATCGTCACCCAGATCGGCAGCTTTGTATGTTCCTTCGCAGCGAGTACCGCCGCCTTGACCTCGTAGAGGTCGGTCAGCGTCTCAAAGATGACGAGATCCGCCCCCGCCTCCTCGCCCGCGACCACCATCTCACGAAAGAGCTCGTACGCAGCCTCAAACGAGAGCGTTCCAAGCGGCTCGACCAACTCTCCAATAGGGCCGATGTCGAGTGCGACGCGCACACCGGCAACCCCTGAATTCTCCGCCGCACGCCGTGCGGTCGCAACGTTTGCGGCGATCACCTCCGCCACCGTCTTGCCCGTCCCCACGAGTTTGTGCCCGTTCGCGCCGAAGGTATTGCTGTAGATGACGCGGCTGCCCGCCGCAATGTAGTTCCGATGGATCTCCTCGATCACATCAGGATGCGTGAGTCCGAAAAGCTCAGGACGCTCCCCCGGCGCAAGTCCGCGCGCCTGCAGCTGGGTGCCCATGCCCCCGTCCAATATCGTTATTTGATTCATTCTATATCCCCCATCACATACGCATATAGTATGAGCAATTCCAACGCGAACACTTAGTTACGCAAGCGATCATGTGCTTGTATGCTTAAATACCGGCGGACTTCTTAAACGCGCTGCGCTTGAACGAAAGAAATCCGCCGGGGCATACCGCACATTTTACTCGCTTGCTCCACTAGGGTTCGCTCTTGGAAATGCACATATTGATAGTTTTAGATCTTAGCCCCTTCTCTGCACCTGCGCCCCGCCTTGCGAAACGGACAGGTGCGGAACATCAGGCAGTGCTCGCAGTCGGGCGGTCGGTGCGGCTGCGGCGTACGCGCAATCCCCATAATCGCTGTCACCGATTTGCGCGGCACCATGATCGTCGTCGGTGTCAGTGAGACACCGATGCGCCGCGTCATATCGAGCAGTGCAAAGAATTTCGGTTGCTCCGCAATCGGCAGATCGCCATAGCCGGGGCTGAAGCGATCCGTCAGATAGCGCCCCTCTGCCTCCACGGCGCGGCGCATATCGCTCTCGAAATTGTTGCAGATATTCTCGATCGCCGTACTCGCGCACGCATCCATGATGACGGAGTCCGCCGCATTCGTGACCTCATAGCGCATCATCAGACGCTCCACACCCGGACCGAGCGTAGTACCAAAGAGCACAACCTCCTCACAAGGCTCAAGCATCCGAGGAATGTCATTTCCTGCAAACGTCACGCCGAGCACAGCCCCATCTTCAAGAGGAGCGTGACGATACGTCAGACGCGGTGTCGCCGCCGCCAACACCTCATCCGTACAGCGCTTGATCTGCTCCGCAATCTCCTCCGTCAGCTCCTGCCCACGAAAGCCAAGATACTTTAGGATTTCATTCATATTCAGCGTTGTAAAACGCGGTTCAAACATAGCCTCTCCTATTTTCATACTTATAGTACACAAGATTAAGAGATTATAGCACATTCCTCCTCTCCTCACAAATATACTTTTGTCATGTCATGATATGTGTGCTATAATACTGCCCTGTCTCTTTTCTTTTCAAGGGGGAAATCAAATGATAAAAGAAGCGATCAAAAAGGTCGTAGGCAAGGAGGATCTTACCTATGACGAAGCATATGCGGTCATGAACGAAATCATGTCAGGTGAGACCTCTGCGGTCGAAAACGCCGCCTACCTCGCCGCGCTCTCCACAAAGAGCAGCGGCATGGAGACAATTGCCGAGATCTCGGGTTCTGCGGCGGCGATGCGTGAACACGCGGAGCGCGTCGAACACGATATGGAGGTCATCGACATTGTCGGCACGGGCGGTGACCACTCAGGCAGCATCAACGTATCCACCACCGCATCGTTCCTCGCTGCGGCGGCAGGGCTCAAAGTCTGCAAGCACGGCAACCGTGCAGCATCCTCATCCAGTGGTACGGCGGACTGTCTGGAGGCGCTCGGTGTGAACATCGACCAGTCGCCCGAAAAGATACGCACGGAGCTTGGCGAAATCGGACTTGCATTTCTCTTTGCACAGCGCTATCACCAGTCGATGAAGCACGTCGGGGCGATTCGTCGTGAGCTCGGCATCCGCACCGTGTTCAACATCCTAGGTCCGCTCACGAATCCCGCGCGTCCGACCTCGATGCTCCTCGGTGTCTATGGAGAACATCTCCTGCGTCCACTCGCAAGAGTACTGCCCAGTCTCGGTGTGAAGCGTGCGCTCATCGTCCACGGCACAGATGGCATGGACGAGATCAGCATCGGTGCACCGACCCTCATGCACGAGATTGCAGACGGCTGGGAACGCTCCTACGAGATCCGCCCGGAGGACTACGGCATTTCGCTCGCGTCCAAGGAAGCCATTCGCGGCGGTACCCCCGACGAGAATGCAGCAATCACACGCGGCATCCTCAGCGGAGAGATTACAGATGCACGCGCAGATGTCTGCCTCCTGAATGCAGGCGCAGCCATCTACATCGGCGGTGCAGCCCCCTCCATTGCGGACGGCATTGCGGCGGCACGACAGACCATTACCGACGGCTCGGCATATCGAAAGCTCGAAGATTTCATCCATATCTCTCAATAAATGGAAGGAGTTTGCATCTATGCAGACATTCGAACAACTCAGCAATTTTGTCTCCCGTTATATGGCATTCTTCGTTATCCTTATTGCAGGAATTGCCCTCGTTCAGCCTTGGACATTCCTCTGGGCAGTCCCATGGATCACAATTCTGCTCGGTATTGTCATGTTCGGTATGGGCATGACCCTCCGTTTTGCGGATTTCAAGCTTGTCCTGCAGCGCCCGCGCGATGTCTTCATAGGCACGGTCGCGCAGTTCGGCATTATGCCGCTCCTCGCGTGGTGTCTCGCACACGCATTTTCGCTGCCACCCGAACTTGCGGCAGGCGTGATCCTTGTCGGAACCTGCCCCGGCGGCACCTCATCGAATGTCATGACCTACCTCGCACGCGGCGATGTCGCGCTCTCCGTCTCCATGACGATGGCATCGACCATCCTCGCCCCGATCATGACCCCACTCCTCACCCTCTGGCTGGCAGGTCAGTGGATTGACATTCCAGCAGAGAAGATGATGATCTCAATTGCACAGGTTGTCATCGCGCCGATCCTCCTCGGCCTTCTCATCAACCACTTCTTCGAGCGTCCCGTGCAGAAGGCTGTCAAGATCCTCCCGCTTATCTCCGTCGTTGCCATCGTACTGATTGTCGGCGGTGTCGTTGCGGCAAATGCGGGACGCATCATCGAGACAGGGGCACTCATCATGGTCGTCGTCATGTGCCACAATCTCCTCGGCTACGCACTCGGTTTTGTCGTGGCAAAAACACTTGGTATGGATATGGCAAAGGTCAAAGCCGTCTCCATTGAGGTTGGCATGCAAAACTCGGGACTTGCGACCTCCCTTGCACTCCTCCACTTCGGGGCTGCGGCTGCCATACCAGGCGCGCTCTTCAGTGTTTGGCACAACATTTCAGGTTCACTTGCCGCAAACTACCTGTCCAGTCGTATGAAAAAATCCATCTGACACAAATGTTATCAAAAACTCCTCTAAAATCTTTTAGGACTTTTAGAGGAGTTTTTTTATTTGCATCGAATTATACCCAAAAGAAACGTCCTCGGCTCAATAATATAGGACGTCAGCTGTTGTCATGCCCATTGGGTACATCATTATAACGAGGTGACTGAATGAAATTAAAGTCAAAGATGCTCCTGTGGATTGGAACACCGCTCATCATCGTCTTTACTGCGATGGCGGCATTCTCCTACTGGAAAGCAAGCAGTATGATCGAGGAGGCAACGGAGCGCGAAATGCTGGCCCTCTCAGAGTACCATGCCGAGGAAGTCAACCGTATGGTCGAGGGGCCGCGCGGGATTCTGGAGGGCATCGGCCGCGTATGGTCAACGAATATGCCGACAGACGAAGAGTTCCTCAATACGGCAGCTGATTTTACCAAACGCCCCGACATCGACTCCATCTATATGGGGTTCCCACGGGAAACAAATCGTCCGTTCCTTTACAGCGAGGAGGGCATTGTTCCTCTCGACAAGTTTGACGCAACAAGCCGCCCTTGGTACAAGCTTGCAGAGTCCAAGGATGGAGTACAAGTCAACGACGTTGACAAAAACGCGCTCAACGGAAAAACAATTCTCCCGTTCTCGCGCGCAATTCATCACAATGGACAGCTGCTCGCCGTGGTTGGTCTGGAGTTCAACTTTGCCGACATCCAGAACGCCATCAGCAAGATCAAGATCCGTGAGCATGGTGCCGCATTCCTGCTTGATGAGCACGGCCGCTTCATCTACCACTCAGCCCTTGGACTCGATGACAATGTGCACGCACAGGGTGAGGAAGACGCGCGCCGTCTGCTCTCAAAAGAGCCTATTTTCTTTACCAACACATACGCAGGTATTGAAAATTACTATGCCGTCCATCCGGTCGGCACAACGGGATGGTCGCTCGTCCTCTTTGTTCCGAAAGACGAAGTGCTTGCCGATGTGAACAACCTCAAGTGGGCCATGATTATTGGGCTCATTGTCTCCCTCATCCTCATCGGAGCTCTGCTCTACAAGATTGCCGACTCGATTGCGGGACCGCTTGAGGATATGGCAGGTGCGGCACAGGAGGTCGCAAAGGGAAATCTTGCCATTGTCCCGCCCCAGATGGACCGTGACGACGAGATTGGGCAGCTCCACAACTCCCTACTCACGATGGTCAAGAGCCTACGTGAATTGATTCAAAAAACTGCGCAGACCTCCGAACAGCTTGCCGCCGCCTCCGAACAACTGACCGCCTCTGCGGATCAGTCAGCACAGGGCGCACAGAGTGCAGCTGAGGCGATTGTAAAGATCACAGGCAGCACGGTGGAGCAGAATGAGGTCGTTGACCAGTCCTTCAAGACGGTGGATGGAATTACCCACGCGATCAATGAAATCACCGCAGGTATTTCGGATGTCTCTGCCGCTACCCATCGTGCCGAAACAGCGACAGTTGAGGGACAGCAGGGACTTGGCATTGCTGTCAAGGGCATGGATGTACTCGACCAGAGTGCAAAGGATGTTGCCGATGCCGTCACTGCTCTCTATGAAAGTTCCAAGCGCATCTCCGAGATTGTCCAGATGATTACGCAGATTGCGGGACAGACGAACCTCCTCGCCCTCAACGCAGCTATCGAAGCAGCGCGTGCAGGCGAACAGGGACGCGGTTTCGCCGTTGTCGCCGAGGAGGTCCGAAAGCTCGCCGAGCAGTCCGAGACAGCTGCGCAGGAGATCACAGGTCTGATTACAGAGAATGCAAACCGCATTGAGGACACGTTCAAAGTCATGCAGCAGCAAAAGGAGCACGTTGGCGAAGGTGTCAAGCAGGTCAACCAGGCGGGTGAACAGTTTGACCGCATTGCCGGCGTTGTCAGCGAACTCACTGAGAAGGTCGATGCCATCCTGAAGAACACCGAGGGCATCAAGGCGGGGAGTGAGCGCATGGTCAGCTCGGTCGAGGCCGTCCAGAAGGTCTCGAACGCTGTCCACAGCGAAGCGGAAAACGTCTCCGCAGTCTCCGAGCAGCAGGCGGCATCCATGCAGGAAATTGCCGCATCCAGTCAGACACTTGCGCAGCTCGCGCAGGATCTGCAGCGCATCGTCGGGGGGTTCAAACTCTAAAACAGAAGAAGATATCGTCCTCTATTGGGGCGGTATCTTTTTTACGTTACAGCTCTGAGCCAGATGCTTATAGCCGCCTAGGATCTGCAGCGGCTTGCAGGACGCTTTTGCACTGAGATTTCTATAAACAAGCACACAAAAGGGGCTGCCTCAATGGGCAGCCCCTTCGTCATGCTTCGATTCCGTGCGTGGAAGCGAATTAGTGGTTGAACATATTGCGCAGTGCCTGCTTGTTGACCTCGCGGTTCAGCTGTGCGAGATGCTGCGTGAGCTTGATGCTCTTCGGGCAGACGCGCTCGCAGTTCTGGCTGTTGCCACAGCTCGTGATGCCGCCCTTCTCCATCAGCGCGTTGAGACGCTTCGGCGCATCGAACTTTCCAAGCGGATGGAGGTTGAACAGGAGCGTCTGCGCCGTCGGTGCAGGGCCGATGAAGTCCGACTGCGGTCCGACGTTCGGGCACGCCTCCAGGCAGCAGCCGCAGGTCATGCAGTGCGACAGCTCGTAGCAGGTCTCCGCCGTGTACGGATTCTGGATCGGCGCATCCTTGTTGTCCCACGTACCGTCGACCTCGACCCAGCCATGAATGCGCTTGAGGCTCTCGAACATGACCGAGCGGTCGATGAGGAGATCGCGGATGACGGGGAACGTACGCGCCGGCTGTACGCGGATCGGCTGCGTGAGATTGTCGATCAGCGCGCAGCACGCCTGCTGTGCACGGCCATTGATGACCATCATGCAGGCGCCGCAGACCTTCTCAAGGCAGTTGCACTCCCAGACCGGAGGCGGAACGCGCTTGCCGTCGACCGTCACAGGGTTCTTCTGGATCTCCATGAGGGACGCAACGACGTTGAGACCGGGACGATAGTCAACCTCGAACTCCTGCGTATAGGGGTTCTCGTTCGGTCCATCCTGACGCTCGATGATAAAACGAACTTTTTTCTGTTCTGCCATGACTTCTATCCTCCCTTACTCCTTCTTGGCGACGGCGTAGTTACGCGCACGCGCCTTGATGAGTGAATGCTCGAATTCCATGTAGCTGACAACCGGCTCCTCGGTCTTCGGATCATAGTCCACGATGGAGGTCTTCATGAAACGCTCGTCGTCACGGCCGTAGAACATGAGCTCGCCGGCATCATCCGTCATGCGCTCGCCCTTGTCGTCCAGCAGAATCTTCGCGTGTGCACCACGGCTCTCATCGCGGCAGCGCGCCGCCTTCGTCACAGCCATCGCATAGAGGATCATGTTGCGCAGCTGACGCACGAACATGGCTTCCTGGTTTGCCCATGTGCCGTGGTCGGTGACGCCGATGTCATCCCAGCGCTTGAGGATGCCCTTGAGCTTTTCAAGGCAGATATCGAGACCCTTGTTGTCGCGCTCGATGGAGACGTAGTCGTACATGATCTCGCCCATCTCCTGATGGAGCTTGTGCGCGTTCTCAGAGCCCGTCATATTGCGGATCTTGTCGAACTCCGCAACACATTCCTTGCGTGCTGCCTCGAGCTCTTCCTCGGTGAGTGCCGCGCCAAGCTCGCCGCTGCGTGCCCAGCGAAGCGACTCAGGCCCTGCGACATAGCCAGAGTAACTTGCCGAGAGGAGAGAGTTCGCGCCAAGGCGGTTCGCACCATGGTACTGATGATCGCACTCACCCGCCGCCATGAGGCCGGGAATGTTCGTGTGGTGCATGCGGTCGACCCAGATGCCACCCATCGAATAGTGGACGGACGGGAAGATCTCCATCGGCACCTTGCGCGGATCCTGACCGACGAACTCGGAGTACATCTCGAGAATGCCGCCGAGCTTGTGCTCGAGATAGTCCGCAGAGATATGCGAGAGGTCGAGGTAGACGCGGCGGTCGTTGTTGACGCCGAGCCCCATGTGCACGCAGACCTTGAAGATCGCGCGGGACGCAACGTCACGCGGAACGAGGTTGCCGTATGCGGGGTACATCTCCTCGAGGAAGTACCAAGGCTTGCCGTCCTTGTAGGTCCAGACGCGCCCGCCCTCACCGCGGCACGCCTCCGACATGAGGCGGTTCTTGTCCGAGCCGGGGATTGCCGTCGGGTGAATCTGGATGAACTCGGGATTGCCGATGTGTGCGCCCTGCTGGTATGCAGAGGAGACCGCCGAGCCGTTGCAGATCGTGGATGCCGTGCAGCGACCGAAGACCTGTCCGGGGCCGCCCGTAGCGAGGATGACGACATCCGCGGCGAACGCCTTGATCTCATTCGAGTTCATATTCTGTGCGACCAGGCCGCGCACGATTCCGTCCTTGTTCTTGATTGCGCGGATATACTCCCAGAACTCATACTTCGTAATCTTGCCCTTGACCTCCCAGCGGCGCACCTGCTCATCAAGTGCGTAGAGGAGCTGCTGGCCGGTCGTAGAGCCTGCAAAGACCGTGCGCTTATTCTTCTGTCCGCCGAAGTTACGGAGGTCGAGTACGCCCTCCGGCGTGCGGTTGAACGGAACGCCCATGCGGTCAAACATCTTGACCAGACGCGGCGCCGCCTCGACCATGCCCTTGACTGCGAGCTGATCGGCGAGGAAGTCACCGCCGTAGACCGTATCGTCAAAGTGCTCATAGACACTGTCATGCTCGCCCTTTGTATCCATGCAGGCATTCATACCGCCCTGTGCGCAGAGCGAGTGAGAGCGCTTCACCGGGCAGTAGGAAAAGAGGTCGACCTTGCCGCCTCCCTCGCAGATCTTCAGCGCAGCGAGAAGCCCCGCCAGACCACCGCCGATGATCGCAATGTTATTTTCTGGTACTTTAGCCATTCTTACTCTCCTTTGCTGCGCTTCTTACATGAAATAGCTGCCCATGAAGGCAAGCGTAACAAGACTCATCAGCGTGCAGAGACCCATCGACAGCGCGTTGATCACGGACTGTGCGCGCGGGCCCTTTGCAATGCCCCACGTCATGCAGAACGTCGAGATGCCGTTGCAGAAATGGAAGATCGCTGCGAGCATACCGAGTGTATAGAGCACCGTATGGAGGATTGCATAATCGCCGGACACAAAGTAGGTGTAGAGCAGGTCATAGTTGATATGTGTTCCCATGACGCCCTTCTCCCAGACACGCATATATCCGACGTGCCAGATGAGGAACGGAATGAGCAGCCATGCCGTATAACGCTGCACGGCAAACTGCCAGTTGCGGACGTAGCCATAATTGCTGGGATTGTTCTTCGCCTGTGCCGCAATGTAGATGCCATAGATCGCGTGGAAGAGAATCGGCACGGCGATAGCAAAGATCTCAAGTCCGTAGAACACGGGACGCGGAATGAGATCCATCATGGCCAGCGCATCATTGAACGCCTTCGCACCGTTGAGTACGGTCGAGTTCGTAAAGACGTGCTCGAAGAGGAACACGCCGATGATGACGAGTCCGACCAATGAATGCAGCCGCCGCATGTAAAAGGTTGTGTGGAACATTTCATACCTCCTGAAATATGTTGACCTTTGGAGCCGCTGCCTCGGAGCATATCCGAGGCAACGCCCCCGAATGATTTGTCATGCGCCAAACCATCGGCATGAACACTCTGATGAGGATCGACCGGCGAAATACCCTCCGCCTTAAGGAACCACTGATAAATTCAGCACCACCATCTTGACGCATCTTTTTTGCCCGCACTGCGTCGGCAAATCCTCCACATAGCCCTTGCTATGCGTCCGGTTTGCCTCCTTGTTCGGACGAAAAATCTACGCCAATCTGGCAGACTTCATTTTATCAGCGATCCCTTAGAGTTTCCGATAGGGCTTCTGCCCCATTTCATAGAAGTTGTTGCCCTCGGAGTCAATGACGACAATGCAGGGGAAATCCTCGACCGTCAGCTTTGCAACGGCCTCCGGGCCAAGCTCGGGATAACCTACCACTTCGTACTTCTTCACGGATTTTGCGATGAGCGCAGCAGCGCCGCCGACCGCAGCAAAATAGGTGACACCATTCTTCTTCATCGACTCCACGACTGCGGCCGAGCGCGACCCCTTGCCCACCATACCCTTGATGCCCTGATCGAGCATCGTCGGCGTATAGGCATCCATACGACCGGAGGTCGTCGGTCCCGCCGAGCCGATCGGATCCCCCGGCTTCGCCGGTGTCGGTCCGAGGTAGTAGACAATCTGATCCTGCCAGTCGACGGGCAGCGGCTCCCTCTTCGCGAGTGCCTCCGTCATCGCCTTATGTGCGGCATCGCGCGCGCTGATGATCGTGCCCGTGATGAGAACGCTGTCGCCCGCCTTGAGCTTACGCGACATTTCCTCCGTGAACGGAGTCGTAATACGGATACTTTCCGCCATGAGTATTCCTCCCTAGCTATAATACACAGGAACTGCTGTTACAGGACGCGATGCGCATGCCGCAGTGCATGGCAGCAGATCGTCACCGCAACCGGGAGGCCCGCAATGTGCGTTGCGCCCCACTCTACGTTCACGGCAAGTGCGGTTGTCGTTCCACCAAGCTGCGGTCCGATGCCCGTCTTGTTGATCATCTCGAGGAGCTCACCCTCGAGTTTTGCATACTCGGGCATCGGATGACGTTGGTCGATCGGACGCGTGAGCGCCTTCTTCGAGAGGAGTGCCGCCTGATCCATCGTACCGCCGATGCCGACACCGACCACCTCGGGGGGGCACGGATTCGGACCTGCGTGCTGGACGATCTCCATGACCGCCTTCTTCACGCCCTCCACACCATCGGCAGGAACAAGCATCTTGACACCCGACTTGTTTTCCGAGCCAAACCCCTTCGGTGCAATCGTAATGCTGAGTTTGTCTCCCGCGACAATCTTCGTGTAGATGACACCCGGTGTATTGTTCTGCGTGTTTTTGCGGTTGAACAGCGGCTCTGCAACGACCGACTTGCGCAGATACCCCTCCGTGTACCCCTTCGCGATGCCCTCATTGATCGCATCCTCAAGGAGACCATCCGTGATGTGCAGATCCTGCCCGATCTCCACAAACACAATCGTCATGCCCGTATCTTGGCAATACGGACGATCCTCTTCGCGCGCGATCTCGGCGTTGCGAATGATCTGATCCAAAACGACCTTTCCTACGGGTGACTCCTCTGTCTCTCGCCCCTTTTTGAGTCCCTCGTAGACATCATTCGGGAGATAGTACGCCGCTTCTTTGCACATCTCGGCGACATTCTCCGTGATTGCTTTTGCGCTTAGCTCTCGCAAAGTAATCCCTCCTATAAATATAACTTATACACAGGTTAGTTAGACTATATCATATTTTTTTCTTGCTTTCAAGTCTTTCAAATTCAACGCAAAGCCTTGAAAAAAGTGAATCTCATTCAATTTCATGGGGAGGCAGACAAATTAAAATAATATCATTCTTTTATTATTTATCTTATTGTTTTATATTTCAATCGAATTATTTCGCTACAAACAATAAATTGTTTGTAGCGTTTTTATTATTATATATATAAAATCCATATCGTAAGATATGGATTTTATATGATAAATTTTTTTGAAAATTTTTTATATAGAAAAACCCTTGAATTTGCGGGCTCTCATACATTTTTTCACGATCAAATGCGAATGAGATTCACCTGGGGGCTCTCTCCTGCGTTCAGATCCACAAGCATGAACGATCCGCGCTGCTCATCACGCGGTCGGGCGATACTGCCGGGATTGAGCACGGTCACATCCCCATGCTCCACAAGTGCAATATGTGTATGTCCATAGACTGCAATATCCGCGCCTGTCGTACGCGCCGCTTCAGCGAGCATTCCTGTGTCAAGGCGTACGTTGAAGAGATGCCCGTGCGTGAGGAAGATGCGGTGACCCGCCACCTCGACCACCGTTTCATCATAGACACCATCCACGAAAAGGTCACAGTTGCCAAGCACACGCACGACGCGTCTGCCCGAAAGGAGCTCCAAATCATCCGCATCGGGTGCAAAATCCCCCGCGTGCAGCCACAGTTCCGCCTCCGCCGCGCCGGGTACGGCAAGCATATCATTGAACACACGGACATCTCCGTGACTGTCACTGACGATTCCGATTCTCACACGACACCTCTTTCCATCAGCAATTGTTTCATCATGTCGAGTGCCGCACCGCGATGACTGATCTCATGTTTCTCCTCGCGCGAGAGCTCTGCCATCGAACGTCCGCCTGCACGGTAGAAATGCGGATCATAGCCAAACCCGCCCATCCCGCGCGCCTCAGGGCGGATGAATCCCGTACACGTCCCCTCTGCACCGAGCTCCCGCCCATCCTCAAACACAAGCACAAGCGCACAGTGATAGGCAGCAGCGGCATTCTCCGTGCCGCTCGCCCGAATGTCCGCAATCAGCTTTGCATTGTTCGCCGCGTCGTCACCGTGCACGCCCGCATAGCGCGCCGAGTAAACACCGGGCGCGCCGTCCAGCACCTCCACCGAGAGCCCTGAGTCATCGGCAAGCGCGGCAAGCCCCGTCCGCTCTCTGTAGTAATGCGCCTTAATCCGCGCGTTCTCCAGAAAGGTCGCCCCATCCTCAATCGGTTCTTCGATCTCGTCTGCGTTCGGCAAAACTTCCTGAAGGCGCGATAAGGGCACAAGACGCACGGGAAGGCCCTCGAATGCCTGCTCCATCTCGCGCACCTTGCCCTCATTTGATGTGGCAATCAGTATGATCTTTTCTCCCATATTATCCCTCCCGTCCCGGCAGCCATGAGAGTGTCGCGCCGAGTGCTTCTTTCTGATACTCAATCAACGTGCGTATGCCGCGTTCGCCGAGATCGAGGAGGACATTCATCTCTGCACGGGTGAATGCGCGCCCCTCTCCCGTTCCCTGCACTTCGACAAACGAACCCGCGCCCGTCATGACAA
This sequence comes from uncultured Selenomonas sp., assembly GCA_963555475.1. Taxonomy (GTDB): domain Bacteria; phylum Bacillota; class Negativicutes; order Selenomonadales; family Selenomonadaceae; genus Centipeda. The sequence continues at coordinate 197,001 of CAUVVR010000001.1, read as the reverse complement.
GGTTCATGTCGACCATCGCGGTTGAGTCCTCCTCATAGCAAATGTCGAGCAGCGGCGTGTTCTCCGCATTGACACCGACGCTGACCGCCGCTACATAGTCGCGCACGGGAAAGATCCCCCGCTTCGTGTAGAAGGTCGCACACGCCTCCACGAGCGCGACGAACGCCCCCGTGATCGACGCGGTGCGCGTCCCCCCATCCGCCTGCAATACGTCGCAGTCAATGTGAATCGTGCGCTCCCCAAGTGCCTTCGTATCGACAACAGCGCGCAGAGCACGTCCGATGAGCCGCTGAATCTCCTGCGTGCGTCCCGTCTGATGCCCGCGCATCGCCTCACGCGCCGTGCGCTCTGTCCCCGCGCCGGGCAGCATGGAGTACTCTGCTGTCACCCATCCCGTCCCTGATCCTTTCAGAAAAAACGGCACACGCTCCTCCACGGTCGCGGCGCACACAACGCGTGTATGTCCCGTCTCGATGAGCGCAGAGCCCGCGGGGTAACGCTGATAGCCGCGCTCAATCCGCACCGGGCGCAGCTGATCGGCACGCCTCAGATCTCTTCTTGGCATGAAATATGTTCTCCTTTGGAAGATTATGCAGAGTGCCCCTATCGGCTCGCTTTGCTCGCCACTTACTGACCTGTCCGAGAAGCAAGCCCATAGGGCGCAGCTGATCGGGTAACAGGTCGTATGGGAAAACGTCCCGCAAGTCAAATCCGAAGGATGCAGACGCGCGGATGACGTTGACCGCTCCCCCGTTGCGACGGGGGAAGCTAATATACCGTAATGCAAAGCCTCCCCCGTCGAAACGGGGGAGGGCGACCATGCACAGCATGGTGGAAGGGGCGCCTTGGACTTACACCGTGTGGCTCTCCTGATACTGCCGATAGTTCTTGATGATGCAGATCGGCGTTTTCTGCGAGGCGTTGCCGAACGGATTGTCGAGCAGCAACTTTGCCGCAAGCGCACCGTTCACACCTTCGGATACACCAACCACGCGCGAGCGTTTGAGATCGTTCACATCTGCGATCATCCCGCCGAACGCCCCCACACGGTCACGAATATGTGCGGCAACCTGCTCTGGCTCGGCAGGGCCGTAGACAATCACCTTGTCGAAGGGGGGCATCGTACCCGTCACGTCGTCGATGAGTGCCGCCTCCTTGCCGCCCAACTGATAGAACAGCCCCTTTTTGCCGACGAGTTTCCCGAGGAATCCTGCGAAAAGTGCCGCAGTAACGCGCCACTTCCCCTCTACCTCCATGAGTGACTGCATCCCATGCGGCGTTGCGAGACTTCCATAGTCCGGGATAAAGCGGCACAGAAATTTTGCCATGCCGGAAATACGAAGTTCCTCGGGGCGAACAAAGCGCCCCTGCGTCACCGCGACCACACTCTCTGCGCAGCAGACGAGATCATCCGCCGTTACCTGCGCACCGGCGTAGTATTCGATGGCATCCACGATGTCGTCCGCATCCGTCAGGATGCGTGTCGGAACGGGGAGAATATTCAGCTCAGCCATTCTTTCTGCCCCCTTCCTGCACGAGCACAACACCCGCAAGTGCGGCGATCTCCGCCCCCGTGATCTTCAAAATCTGCTTGGAATAATGTGCCGGGATGCGCCCTGTCTCCTGGTAGATGAAATCCATGCGGAAATCCGGCATATGGGCAATCGCCTCTTCGAGCGTATTCCCCTTGCGTCCCTCGATGGAAAGTTTGAGCACCAAATTGATCTGCTCGCCCTTTTGAATGACCATCGCCTCGAAATAGTCGTCCTCACGCGGCGCACCCGCCAGCTCCACCTTACCACGCACCAGTGCGCCGTCATACTGCTCATAGGGCAGCTGCACGCGCAGGATCGCATCCATGATGACACCGCATTGTGTCCCCTCATTCTTCACGGGCATCGTCGCACCGATTACGAGTCTCTCCGGCGTACGTTCGACCACGGAAAACGGTGTCATCTCCTCCTTTTTCGGCACGATTTTCTCCGTCCCGAAATAGGCGAAAAACGCCTTTTTTCCGAGCTCAAAAAGAACCAGCAGGGCGAACAGCCAGTATAACCGCTCTATAAATTCAAAATCCAATGTCCCGTCCCTCTTTCTCCGCGATCATCGCCGCTTCGAGCGGCTCATAGAACTCCTTCGGCAGACGCGTAATGCGCCCCGTCTCGCGCACGGTGAACACATTCTCCGAAAACCCCGTCACGAGCACCGTCCCCGCCGCATTCAGGATGCGATAGGAGAACGCCATCTTCGCTCTGGTAAGTGCGGTTGCCGTCGTCTCGATCACGAGATCGTCATCGAAATGTCCCGGCGCGTGAAACTGTGCACCAACCTTTGTAATCGGAAAGACATAACCCGCCGCCATCAGTGCGCCCAGCGTGATACCGATGTGGCGCAGATAGGCGACGCGCCCGATCTCGAACCAACGGATGTAGTTCGCATGATGTACGACTTCCATCGCATCCGTATCGTAAAAGTTCACCCGATGTTCCACACGAATCGGCATGAATGCCCCCTTCTTTCAAACAATCTTCTCCATGCGCGCGGCACGCGCGAGATAGCTATCAATGCGTGCAAGCGCCTCCACGCTCGTCACCGCTCTCCCCGACTCGAAGAATCTGCACGGCGCCGTCCTCTCCTCCGCCGAAACCGTCGTCAGCCCAGTCCGCCGTGCCAGTTCCTCGACCGTCCCCTCGTTGCCATCGACAAAGCCAACCGTCTTTGGAAGGAGGGACCGCAATGTGTCCTTGAAGTAGTTGAAATGTGTGCAGCCAAGCACAATCGCCGAGTACTTCAGCAGATCATAGGGCGCGAGCGCATTCCACAGATACTCCTCCACACGCGGGGAGACAAACTCCCTGCGCTCAGCGAACTCCACGAGGCGCGGCAGTGCGAGAAGATCAATAAGACCGTTCGGATCGTGTGCAGAGATGAGGCGGCGCAGTTTTTCGCCATGAATGGTGATCGGCGTCGCCGTCACGAGCACGCGCCGTTCACCATCCTGTGCAAGTGCCTTTTTGACCGCCGGCTCCATGCCGATGATCGGCACATCGTAAATTTGCCGCATCTCCTCCACAGCGACCGATGTCGCCGTATTGCACGCAACAACAACGGCGTCCGCCCGCTGTTTTTCAACGAGAAAACGGAACGCCGCACGAACGTATCCCCGCACAGTCTGAACTGATTTCGTCCCGTACGGCACATGATCACGATCGGCAAAGAACAGAAACTCCTCGGATGGAAGCACCCGCCGTGCATGGCTGAGCACCGTCAGCCCGCCAGTCCCCGAGTCAAACAGAGCAATGCGCATCCTGCCATCTCCTCTTCTGCGCCGAATCATACTTTTCTATTATAGCAATTTCTTCCGGCTTTGACAAATTTACGCGGTGCCTGTTATAATCGATTCGTTAAAATTTTTCGATACTTTGTAGGATAATATAACCACATGAAACGCCGTCTCAAAAAACAGGAATATATTTTTGTTGCATCCATGCTCTTTGGCCTTGTCTTCGGCGCGGGCAATCTCATCTTTCCCGCTGCGATGGGACAGCAGGCAGGCGGGGCTATGCTGCCCGCCCTCATCGGCTTCTGCATCACAGGGGTCGGACTGCCGCTGCTCGGCATCGCAGCAATCAGCATCACAGCAAGCGAGAGTCTCCTTGACCTCTGCATGAAGGTAGACCGTCGTTTCGCATATCTCTTTACGTGTGCCCTCTACCTCTGCATCGGGCCACTCTTCGCGATTCCACGCACTGCGACGGTCTCCTTTCAGGTCGGTGTCTCTCCCTTTCTTTTGGAGGATGTGCAGACACTCGGGCTGTTCCTCTTTACCCTGATCTTCTTTGCCGTCGTCCTCTACTTCTCCCTGCGCCCCTCGGGCATTCTGATCTGGGTGGGCAAGGTGCTCACCCCACTCTTTCTCCTCTTTCTCGGCATCCTCATCATCACCGCCATCCTCACCCCGATGGGGACGGTATGGGATGCGCCGCCCGTGGGCACGTACACAGAACACGCATTCTTCACAGGACTGCTTGAAGGCTACAATACGATGGATGTGCTTGCCGCGCTCGCATTCGGCAACATTCTCGTGAACGCCATCAAACGGCTTGGGCTGTCCGCTCCGCGTGATCTTTCTTACAGCACAATCGTCTCCGGTACGTTCAGCACCGCGCTTATGGCTCTCATTTATCTCGCACTCACCTATGTCGGCGCACAGAGCCGCGCTGTCTATGGACTGGATGCGAACGGCGGCGATGTACTCGCCCATATCGCCGCGCACTATTTTGGCGCGTTCGGCGGCATCCTGCTCGGGATCACGATTGCGTGTACCTGCCTCAAGACTGCAATCGGCCTTGTCACGGCGTGCAGTACAACATTTTCGGAGCTGCTCCCGCGCTCCCTGTCCTATCCGAAATACGCCGTCATATTTTCGCTCTTCTCTTTTGCTGTATCCAACATCGGGCTGAGCAAGATCATCGCATACGCGCTTCCCATACTCTATTTCCTCTATCCGCTGGCAATCGCCATCATCGCCCTCTGTCTCGTCGAGGGCGTGGTCGGCTATCACCGCCCCCTCTATGTCTGCACGATCATCGGCACAGGCGGCGCGGCGGCATTCGACTTTCTGCGTGCCCTGCCGCCCGCCATACAGGACATGATTCCCGCAGTGGAACTTCTGCGTGTGCTCGGAGATTCCCTCCCTCTCGCCGCCATCGGCATGGGTTGGATTGTGCCCGCACTCGCAGGGCTTACGGTCGGTGCGCTGCTCCTTACGCGCCAAAGGCTTGACAGCACTCCGTAGTTTCTGATACAATAGCTACGCTCACATGGAGAGGTGTCCGAGCGGTTTAAGGAGCCGGTCTTGAAAACCGGTGATGCGGCAACGCACCGTGGGTTCGAATCCCACCCTCTCCGCCATATTTGCAAGCAAAAAGACGACTGCTGACGCAGCCGCCTTTTTTTGTTCTTACAGTGTTCCGAAGATACGGTCGCCCGCATCGCCAAGTCCTGGAACGATATAGCCGTGTTCGTTGAGACATTTGTCGACAGCAGCAACGTAGATGGGCACATCGGGATGATCCTCAGCCACGCGGCGAATTCCCTCAGGCGCAGACACGAGACACATGAGGATGATGTTTTTCGCGCCCTTCTGCTTGAGCAGTGTAAGCGCCGCAGACGCACTCCCCCCCGTGGCGAGCATCGGATCGGGCACGATGAGTGTGCGATCCTCCACACCGCTCGGGAGTTTGGCGTAGTACTCGACCGGCTCCAACGTCTCCGGGTCTCGGTAAAGTCCGATGTGTCCCACGCGTGCGGCAGGAACGAGCGTCAGAATACCGTCAAGCATCCCAAGACCCGCACGGAGAATCGGAACGATGCCGAGCTTCTTCCCTTCAAGCATCTTTGCCCGACACTTTGCGACGGGAGTTTCGATCTCCACATCGCGCAGGGGGAAGTCACGCGTGATCTCGTATGCCATGAGCATGGCAATCTCCGAGAGCAGTTCACGGAACTCCTTCGTCCCCGTCTCCTTCTGCCGCATGATCGTCAGCTTGTGCTGAATCAGCGGATGATCGACGAGATGAAGACTGGGGACATCGGACGGGTGGAATGTATCAGCCATGAGAGGGCTTCCTTTCTGCCAGAAAAATTACGCGTATAGAGGATACTTATCGCAGAGCACCGCGACGCGGCTGCGCGCCGCCTCCTGCCGTGTCGTGTCTGTCGGTGCATCGAGGACATCGGCGATGATCCGAGCAACCTCGTGCATATCCTCCTCCACAAACCCGCGCGTCGTGAGTGCGGGCGAGCCGAGACGGATGCCGCTCGTGACGAATGGGCTGCGCGGCTCGAACGGGATCGTGTTGCGGTTCGCCGTAATGTTGACCTCGTCGAGGAGCATCTGCGCCTCCTTGCCCGTGATGTCCTTATTGGTCAAATCTACGAGCATAACGTGCGTATCCGTACCGCCGGAGACAATGCGGTAACCATGCTGCATCAGCTCATCCGCGAGTGCCGCCGCATTCTTCACCACCTGTGCCCCGTACTCTTTGAACGAGGGGGCAAGTGCCTCGCCGAGTGCGACCGCTTTCGCGGCGATAACGTGCATGAGCGGACCGCCCTGGATGCCGGGGAAGACCGCCTTGTTAATCTTTTTCCCCAACTCCTCATCGCGTCCGAGGATGAGACCGCCGCGCGGACCTCGCAGCGTCTTATGCGTGGTCGATGTCACGATATCGGCGTAGGGCACGGGGCTCGGATGCTGTCCTGCGGCAACGAGCCCTGCGATATGAGCCATATCCACCATAAAGATCGCGCCGACAGTCTTTGCGATCGCACCGATGCGCTCAAAGTCGATGATACGCGCATAGGCAGAGGCCCCCGCAATGATCATCTTCGGCTGATGCTCCTTCGCGAGCATATCCAGCGCATCGTAGTCAATGCGCTCCGTCTCCTTGTCCACGCCGTAAGGGATGACCTTGTAATACATCCCCGAGATGTTGACGGGGCTGCCGTGCGTCAGATGTCCGCCATCCGTCAGATTCATGCCGAGGATCGTGTCGCCCGGCTTAAGGAGGGCAAAAAACACCGCCATATTCGCCTGTGCGCCCGAGTGCGGCTGCACATTCGCCCAGTTTGCTCCGAAGAGCTCCTTCGCACGGTCAATCGCGAGCTGTTCCGCCACGTCAACGTATTCACAGCCGCCATAGTAGCGTTTGCCGGGATAGCCCTCCGCGTACTTGTTCGTCAGAACGCTGCCCTGCGCCTCCATGACCGCGCGGCTGACGATGTTCTCCGAGGCGATGAGCTCCAACTTTGTGCGCTGGCGATTGAGCTCCTCCTCAACGGCCTTGCATACCTGCGGGTCCACCTTGCTCAGCGAATCCATAATGCTCATAAAAACTCTCCTTAATCCGTCTTCTTATCCTGCAGAGCCATCGTCTTTTCGACACGGCGTGCATGACGCCCGCCCTCGAACGCTGTACGCATCCATGCGCGCACGATCTCGCCCGCAGGACCAACCCCTGTGACGCGTCCGCCGAGGGCAAGCACGTTCGCATCGTTGTGCTTGCGTGACTGTATTGCCGAAAACACATCGGTACAGAGTGCAGCGCGTATCCCGTCGATCTTGTTCGCCGCAATCGAGATGCCAATGCCCGTACCGCAGAGTACGATGCCACGATCCGCCTTTCCGGAAACGACATCGGCACAGACCTTCTCCGCAATATCCGGATAATCGACCGCCTCCCTGCCAAACGTACCGACATCCTTCACCTTCACGTCGCTGAACTCGTGAAGAACCATCTTGACCTCATCCTTGAGCTCTACAGCCCCATGGTCGCTGCCAATCGTAATATTCATTCCGCTGCCTCCCTTTCGTACATAATCCTCTGTCATTTTAGCACAAATTACGAAAAAAAAATAGGGCGCGGGGCGGGACATTATCGCTGAAAATAGGGGCGGACGGCGAGCGAAACAAAGAACAGAACGGCAGCTGCCGCCACAATCGCCGCCCCGGCCGCAATGCCGAGATAGTACGCCGAAAAAAGGCCGACAAGACCGGAGCAGAACGCAGCCGCAACCGCTGCGACATGATATTCCTTGACACTGCGTGCAACATTTCGTGCAGCTGCGCCCGGCAGGACAAGCAGCGCATTGATGATGAGGATACCGACCCACTGGATGCTCACGGCAACGACAACGGCAAGCAGAGCGGCAAAGGCGGACTCCACCGCAAAGACGGAAACACCGCGGCTGCGTGCGAATGAGAAGTTGACCGAGAGCAGCAGCAGACGATTGAAGATCAGTATCCAGCCGATGAGGACAAGCGCATCCACGACGACAAGCCCCGCGAGATCCGCAGGGGTAATGCTCAGGATATCGCCGATGAGCAGCGGAGAAAATTTGGAAAAGCCCCCGCCGTGGCTCATAATCATCAGACCGACCGCAATCGCCGTCGAGGAGAACACGCCGATGACCGTGTCTGCCGAAGCCGCCGTGCGATGCTTGATCCATGTGATGAGGAGCGCGAACGCCACAGAAAAGATAAGCAGCGATGTGAGCGGTGAAAGCATCCCGACGAGCGCACCAATGGCAATGCCCGTGAACGCACCGTGCCCGAGGGAGTCCGAGAAGAACGCCATGCGGCTTGAGACGACCATCGTCGAGAGCAGTCCAAAGAGGGGTGTCATGAGGAGGGTCGCAAGGAGCGCGTTTTTCATGAACGTGTATTCCATCCACGCAAACGGGAGCAGCGTATCCATCGCATCGTAGATCAGCTCCATACGCGCACCTCCCCGTCCGCATCCATCTCCGTACGCTCCTCAATATGCCGCAGATCGGGCAGGATGCCGAAGAGCTGCTCCATCTGCGGGTCGGCAAAGACCTCCGACGGCACGCCCGCCGCCGCAACACCGTGATTCATGAGCACGACCTTGTCCGCGTGGCGCGCAACCATACCGAGATCGTGCGAGATGAGCAGGATCGTCAGATCCTCCTTTGCACGCAGCTCCCCGACGATCTCATAGAAGATCGCAAGGCCGTTCCGGTCGACGCCCGAGACCGGCTCATCGAGCAGCAGGAGGTTCGGCATCGGGTCGAGTGCAAGAGCGAGCAGCACGCGCTGGAGCTCTCCGCCCGAGAGTGCCCCCAGTCGGCGGTCGATCAAGTGCTCCGCGCGCACACGCGTGAGATTCAGCGCAACGCGCGCACGAAATGCACGCGCGGGAAAGAGCCAGACGGGACGCGCGGACAGGCACGCCATAAAGAGATCCAGCACCGTCGTCGGCGCGCTCACGTCGAGACGCAGGTACTGCGGCACATAGCCGATGACGGGATATCCCGTGTGACGGTCATCCGCATCGACAAAGCGCAGCCTGCCCGTGTGCGGAACCTCCCCGAGAATCGCACGCAGAAGCGTGCTTTTCCCCGCGCCGTTCGGCCCGATGATCGCAGTGAGCTCACCGCAGTGAAAATGAAGATTGACATGCGAAAAGACCTCGAACGTCCCAAAGGAGACACCGAAGTCCTCAATTTTGGTACAGCAGAAATGCGCGCAGCCCTCCGCTGTTCCTCTGTGATGAAAGATATGCCTGAGCATGGTGATCCTTTACTTGGTTTCGCCAAATTAATTGTAACGATGAAATGTCGTGAGGAATGCCCCTAAACGAACCCTAGTGGAGCAAGTGAGTAAAGTTGCTGACCTGTCCAAGAAGCAAGTCCGTAGGACGAAGCTGATTGGGAAACAGGTCGTATGGGAAAACGTCCCAAGAACACAAGCGCAAGCGAGGTGTGATTGGTTGACGTTGACCGCTTGCGGTACGCCCCGACGGATTTCTTTCGTTCAAGCGTAGCGCGTTTAAGAAGTCCGTCGGTATTTAAGCGTACAAGCACACGATCACTTGCGTAACGAGGTGTTCGTGTGGGGCTTCCTCACCAAACGATAATGTCTTCAGGGCTTTGCGCGACCACAGTCGTCTAGTTCAATCCGTCAGCCGTCGGAACTTCCACGTCCCGACAGCGATGCCGAGCACCGCGTAGCCCACGACGACCGCGAGCGAGAGCACGGAGAAGTCCCCCGCCCCGCCGAGACTGCGCAGGAGGTGGCTCGTGTGCGTCAGCGGCAACACTTCCACAATCCAACGCACGAGGTCGGGCAGTGCCGCCGTCGCGAAGAACGTCCCGCAGAGGAACGACATTGGCAGGAGCACATAGAGGTTGACCTGGCTCATCTCCTCATAGGTCGAGATATACATTGCCGCGAGAAATCCGATCTCCGCGAAGATCATGCAGTTCAGCGTGAGCACGAGGAGAAAAAGCGGCGTGATCGTAAAATGTGCACCGAACAGATAGCTCAGCACCACGATGATCGCCGAGGAGATCAGCCCCCGCACGACCGCCCCCGCCACCTTGCCGATGACAAACGCGTCGGGGCGAATCGGCGCGATCAGATACTCCTCAAGACTCTTGTGGTAAACGCGCTCCGCATGCACAGAGATGATACTGTTAAAGCTGATGTTCATGGAGTTCATCGCGAGAAGCCCCGGCACGAGGAAGTCCAGATACGAGCCCGTGCCCACGTCGATGCTGCGTCCGAGCCCCCAGCCAAACGCGATGAGAAACATGAGCGGCGAGACCATGCGGCTCAGAATGTACTTCGTCAGACGGCGGCGCAGAACAACCCAGTCGCGCCAGAACACCGTCCAGATATCCCGCAGCATCAGAGTCCCTCCTTTCGTCCCGTCAGCTCGATAAAGACATCCTCGAGATTCGTCGGGCGCAGGAGAACGCGCTGCATCTGCTCCTCAAGCATACGCGCATGGGCACGCGCCTCCTCGCGCGTGTGGAAGAAGCGATAGGAGCGGCCGCTCTCCTCATCCCACTCCACCGCATACGCACCCAGATTCTCACAGAATGTGCGCGGTGTCTGCACATCGACGAGCACGCCCTTGTTGATGATGGACACGCGGTCACAGAGAGCCTCCGCCTCCTCGATGTAGTGCGTTGTGAGGAGGACGGTCACACCGCCCCTAGCGATCTCGCGCACGAGATCCCAGATATGACGGCGAATCTGTGGGTCAAGTGCCACCGTCGGCTCATCCAAAAAGAGCACCTGCGGACGGTGGATCAGTGCGCGGGCGATGAGCAGCCGACGCTTCATTCCGCCTGAGAGGCGGCGCACATTGTCGTTGCGCACCTCGGTCAGCTCCATCTCCGTGAGCAGTTCCTCGATCCGCGCCGTACGCTCCGCATCTCCCATGTGATGCAGACGCGCGTGCAGCTCCATATTCTCCCAACAGGTAAGTTCCTGATCGAAATTCACATGCTGCGGTACCACGCCGATCCGCTCCTTGACGACACGCGGATCACGGCGGATGTCTGCACCGCCGATACGGATCCCCCCGCTTGTCGGCTGCGTCTGCATCGTGAGCATACGGATGATCGTCGTCTTCCCTGCACCGTTCGGCCCAAGCAGTCCGAACACCTCGCCGTGGCGAACGGAGAGAGAGATCCCTGCAACCGCCGTTTTCCACGTCTTTTCCTTTGCCGCGTTCGTATGCGGAAATTTCTTGACGAGATCCTCCATCTCAATCATCATCGGTTCCATCAATCTCAATCCGCCCGAAACTGGATACCTGCCATCAGACGTGCCTTTTCCATCACTGCCATCACCGTACGCGACGTCTGAAGCCCCTCCTCCACGCTCATATAGTCCTTGCGTTCAAAGATATCCCGCATCGTCTCGAACTCGTGTACCATACGGTGCTCATGGCGGTTTAGGGCGTACATCTCCGGCTCTCGGCCGCGCAGTGCAACCGTAAAACTGCGGAGTTCGTTCGGCGTACCGTCGGCACGGATCCAACCTGCCTCCCCCTGGATCATGAAAAAGGATGGGCTCTCACTGTCTTTTGCCGCTGCCGCCGTCGCCACAAAACCATCGTAACGCAGCGCGAGAATTCCCGAGGTGTCAATTCCATTGAATCCGATATTTGCCCCATAGATCGCCGTTTTTGGCCGTCCAAAAAGCGAAACAATGAGCGCGAGATTGTAGACATTCAGATCGTAGAGCGCACCGCCCGAGAGCACGGGATCGAATGCAGGAGCAACGTCGCGCGCGAGATAACGCTCGTAGCGGCTCGAATACTGCGAAAAATTTGCCTGTACCATGCGAATCAGTCCGAGACGTGGGAGTGCCTCCAATATTCCGAAATAATTTGGCAAAAAGAGCGGTGTCACGGCCTCGAAGAGATAGCAATCGGCCGCACGCGCGCGCGCGATCAGCTCCTCCGCCTCCGCAAGCGTCGATGCAAAGGGCTTTTCCACGATGACGTGCCACCCCGCTTCGATTGCCTGCCGCGCATAGTCAAAATGCGCACTGTTGACAATGCCAAGGTAAACGAAATCCGCCTCGTGCGCCGCAAGCATCGCACCGTAGTCCGTCGCCACCTGGGGAATACCGAACTCCTGCGCCAGTGCCCGCGCCTTCTCCCGACTGTGCGGGCGTGCGCAGATCAGCGCGACCTCGACATTCTCCACCTGTCGCAGGGCAATCAGTGCCTCCCGCGCGATCATTCCCGTGCCGACAACTGCTATCTTCATCTCTCTGCTCTCCTTGCCATGCGGACATCTGCGTGCCCGCACTGTAACCATCGACTACCTATTATAGCAGGGTATGCTGGCAAAGAAAAGAGGCTGCCGCCGAAGTGAAACACTTCCGCAGCAGCCCGTTCATTGGAATCCGTAGAAAGAGCTCGCCGATCTTACTTCATCATTTTGATGTGATCCGCATCTGCATCCTTCTTGCCCTGCAGAGCATCCCACGCATCGTTTGCGCGCTCCACATAGACATCGCGGATCATCTTGTTCTCACCGATGCCGTGGAGGTAGGCATCGACCTTATAGCCCTCACCTTCGAGAATGCTCTTATGCGAATCCGCATCTTTGCCCGCCATATCGTTGTGTGCATGATCGCCCGCAACCATCATGATCGGCATGAGCGTCACATTCTTAACCTTATTCGCCTTGAGCTTCGGAATGACATCCTCGAGGCTCGGCCACCCCTCGACCGTATAGACATAGACGTTCTTATACCCAAGTGCGTCCAGCTTCGCCTGAATGACGGCATAGTATGCGTTGGAGACGTGCGGCGTGCCGTGCGCCATCAGGAGCAGCGCATCATCCTTCCCCATCTTCGGGAACTGGCTGGAGACCGCCTGGAGGAATTCGCTCACATCATCCGGCTGCTCCTCCTGTCCCTGCCAATACATGAGCGACGTGCCGCAGGTCATCGTCTTGAACTGCTCCTTGTACTCATGGAACACGGCCTTGACGTAGGAGTACTCCATGCCCGGGATGACATCGAGAGAGACGAGCGCCACACGCGAGTAGCCGTCCGCCTTGAGCTGTGTGAGCGCCTCCTCGGGCGTCGGGTACTTCACACCCTCCTTCTTTGCAATGCGATCGATGATGATATGGGAGGTGAATGCCGTCACAACCTTCACGCCCGGGTGAGCCGCCTTGATCGCATCCACCGTCGCTTCGATCGTCTTCTCTCGTGTCTCCTTGAACGTCGTGCCAAAGCTCGTCACAACGATGGCATCCTTGTTCGTATAGTTCCGCATTTGCGGGTTCTCATACTTCAAAACGCCGATTTCCGATGCCTCCATCAGGGCCGGTGTCACCGTCTTCACCTCGGGGTTGAGCTCATACGCAGCTTCTGCCGGGCTGTACGAAAAGCCGAGGACTGCCGAGCAGGCAAGCGATGCGACCAGCATTTTCTTCCAATTCTTCATCCGAATTCCTCCCAAAAAATATAAATAATAAAGGCTTTCCTGCCAGTACAAGAAAGCCTCGTGAACACATCGCCACGAATCCCCTTCCTGTCGCTCGCAGGTATGTGCCTCCGGCACACGGTGGATTGTCAAACAGGCAGTTCTCCTGGCTCGGTTCATCACTCCCCTGCGCCTTCCCAAGAGGACATTTCTCTCAGTGACACACTTGCAGGTTTGCTCCCCTCACAGTGGCGGGACCGCGCCGGCTCATCCGGCTTCTCTATTAAGCATACGCAATGCGCTGCACCCGTTTCCCATTGATTCAGTTATAGAAACATATATTACGGCTATTAGAATACACCGTTATCCGAAAAATGTCAATCGTTTTACGTCTTATTTCAATATATCCCGTCCGGTGTATGCTTTTCATCAAAAAGGGGAGCTGTCGCTCCCCTATGATTCCTCCGACGTACGCACGCCGCGATTGATCGTGGTGAGTCCGCGGTAGACCGTACCGATGTCGAGATCGTCGCCGCGCGACTCCATATATTTTTCGAGTTTGCGCTTCACACGCTGAAGCGCGTTGTCAATGGACTTTACCTGGCGGTGCAGGTCGACGGCGATCTCCTGATAGGATTTGCCGTCGAGGTAGCTCATGAGCACACGCCACTCGAGATCGCTCAGGATCTCCTCCATCTTCTGCTCGATGTCGATGAATTCCTCATGACTGATGACCAGCTCCTCCGGGTCGCTGATGCGTGCTCCTGAGAGCACATCGAGCAGCGTACGGTCGGAATCCTCGTCATAGATGGGCTTGTTGAGCGAGACGTATGAGTTCAGCGGGATGTGCTTCTGCCGCGTTGCCGTCTTGATCGCCGTGATGATCTGGCGCGTCACGCAGAGCTCGGCGAACGCGCGGAACGACGAGAGCTTGTCCTCGCGATAGTCACGGATCGCCTTGAAGAAGCCGATCATCCCCTCCTGCACGATGTCCTCGCGATCCGCACCGATGAGAAAGTAGGAGCGCGCTTTGGAGCGCACGAAGTTACGGTACTTGTTGATGAGATAGTCCAGTGCCTCATCCCCGTCGCAGGAGCGGATGTGTGCGAGCAGTTCCTCATCGGTGCAGCCGTCGTAGATGCTGCTCTCCGCTGCGGTCTCCTCCGCCTCCTCTTCCTCCGCCTCGAGTTCGGCTGCTTCGAGTTCATCCGATACTGTCTGCTCCTCATCCAACACGGATTTTTGCTTCTCGTCGTAAAAAATCATAACGATTGCTCCTACAAACGTCCTATCGTTCTTTAATATTATACCCCTATTCCAAAAGCTGCGTCAAGGGAATCGCTGATAAAATGAAGTCTGCCAGATTGGCATAGATTTTTTCGTCCGAACAAGGAGGTAAACCTAACGCTGCAAGGGCTATGTGGAGGATCGAGGGCATAGTGCGGGCAAAAAAGATGCGTCAAGATGGCTGTGCTGAATGCATCAGTGCTTCCCACGATACAAAAAGAGAGTGCAGCAAAGAACCGCACTCTCCAACACAACAAGTTCAACGGCGTTCCCGAATGACGACCTTTTCCTCCGCGTCGACATCCCTGAGCAGCACCGACACATCTTCAAGCGCAGCGGTCGGGACATTCTTGCCGACATAGTCCGCACGGATGGGCAGCTCCCTATGTCCACGGTCAATGAGGACAGCGAGCTGGATCATACGCGGACGGCCAATGTCGAGCAGTGCGTTCATCGCCGCGCGGATCGTACGCCCCGTGTAGAGCACATCATCGACGAGCACAACAGTCTTCCCCGTGATGTCCAAGGGCATCTCCGTCGGGTGCACGATAGGCTGATAGGACAGCTCGTTGAGATCGTCACGGTAGAGCGTGATGTCGAGCACACCGCGCGGCAGGTCACGCTGCTCAATGCGTGCAATCTCCGCGGCAATCCGCGCGGCAATCGGCACACCACGCGTGCGAATACCGACGAGCACCAGATTCTCCGTCCCCTTGTTCTTCTCGACGATCTCATGTGCAATCCGCATCAGTGCGCGCCGTATTCCATCCTCATCCATGAGAACGGCTTTTTCTCGAAACTCCGTCATGCTGTCATCTCCTTATCTTCCACTGTGCAGCGTGTGCAGGATCTCCTCCATGTCCGCAGGAAGCGGCGCAGTAAATGTCATCTCCGTCCCCGTGCGCGGATGCGTAAGGCTGAGCGACAGCGAGTGCAGAGCCTGTCCCACGATCGCAAAGGGATTCTTCTTCGCCGTATACTTTGGGTCGCCGACAAGCGGATGCCCGATGCTCGTCATATGAACACGGATCTGATGCGTGCGCCCCGTCTCAAGACGGCAGGAAACATAGGTATAGTTACCGAACCGCTCCAACACCTCAAAATGCGTCGTCGCGGGCTTGCCGTTCTCCCGCACGATCGCCATTTTTTTGCGGTCGGTCGGATGCCGCCCGATGTCCCCCGTAATGACACCCGCACGCGGGACGATGTTGCCGTGTACGATGGCGCGGTACTCCCGCCGCGCGTCCTTGTCCCGAATCTGACGTGCGAGATAGTGATGCGCCATATCGTTTTTCGCCGCGACCATCACGCCCGATGTGTCCTTATCGAGGCGGTGCACAATGCCGGGGCGCAGCGCACCGTTGATGCCCGAGAGATCATTGCAGTGCCACAGCAGCGCATTGACCAGCGTCCCCGTATAGATGCCGGCGGCAGGATGCACGACCATACCGCGTGCCTTATTGACAACGATGATGTCCGCATCCTCATAGAGAATGTCGAGCGGGATATCTTCCGCGCGGATCTCAATTTCCTCGGCGGGCGGCATTGTGCAGGCGATCTCCTCCCCGCCGCGCAGCTTGTAGTTCGCCTTGCGTGCCGTGCCGTCCACCGTGACCTGTCCGTCCGCAATGAGACGCTGCGCATAGCTCCGCGAGAGATCCGGCAGCCGGTGCACGAGAAAGAGATCCAGCCGTTCGTCCGCACGGTCGGCAGTGAGTACTGTACGCATCATCGGATTTCCCTTCTCTGGACGAAGAGTGCCCAAAGGACAGCCCCCGTCCCAAGAACAATGGCGATGTCCGCAATGTTGAACACGGGCCATATGCGGAAATCGAAGAAATCCACAACGTGCCCGAGGCGGATGCGGTCGAGCAGATTGCTCACAGCCCCCGCTGCGAGAGCAACGCTGCCGTAGTGGATGAGCACGCCGCTGCGCCGCAGCCGCTCATAGAACACGAGGAAGGCAATGGAAAACACGATTGCCGTCGCCAGAAAGAGCCACTGCTGATCGCGGAAAATCCCAAATGCCGCGCCCGGATTGAGTACAAACGTGATATGAAAAAATGGGGCTGCAACGGGAATCGTCTCCCCCGGCAGCATGGTCAGCTCCACATAGAATTTTACCAGCTGGTCAATCAGCAAGATCCCCAAAAAAGAGTATGCGGCTTTTATGCGTCCGCTCATCGCCCTCAAACGCCCTCCTGTTCTGTCGTCTTCTCCGCCGTCATATCAGGCATCTGGGCAATTGCATCATTGATGAGCGCGAGCTCTTCCTGCACATTGCCCTTCATACGGCGCAAAAATTGATGTTTCTCACGCACGAGCCGCTCATATTCCGCGACAACGGCACGCACCTTATCCGCCGCATCATCCAGCTGTACCTTCACCTGAAGGGTTGCCTCACGACGCAGATTCTGCGCCTCCTTCGCCGCCGTCTCAATCATGAGATCAGCACTGCGCTTCGCCTGCGTCGTCACATCCTCAGCAGTCTTCTGCGCGAGGGCAATGCTCTCACGCATACTCTGCTCCATACCGCGAAAATCCTCGATCGTCTCCCGCTCACGCGAAAGCTCCGCACGCAGACGCTCGTTTTCATCAAGTGCTGCCGCATAATCCTGCATGACCTCGTTCAGGAAGTCATTGACCTGTGCCTCGTCAAACCCGCGAAAGCTCCTGCCAAATTCCTTCGCATGTATATCCATCGGTGTCAGCATTCCGCTCCCGCCTTTCTTCAAAAGAATCGGTTCAGTACAACGACCGTACGCCCCTTTTTCGTCTGCCCGCGCACCTCTGTCACCTCGACGCGTCCGCGTCCGCGCAAGGAGAGCACATCGCCCTCCTTGATCGTCTTGGAGGCACTCGCCGCACTCTGCCAGTTGAGCTTCACCTTGTCCGCCGCAATGTCATCCGCTGCACGGCTGCGCGAGATGCCAAAGCCCGCCGCAGCAATGGAGTCGAGGCGGAGCGATGCAACCGTCGCACGGATCTCCTTTGTTCGTTCCTCACGCGGTGGAATTGCCGCGAGATCGGAAAGTGCCGTCTTGACCCCGACCGCACCGATCATTGTCAAATTGTTTACGATAAAATCTGCAATCTTCGCATCGCAGATGATCCTTGCCGTGTCGGACGCAGGGAGGATGTCCCCGACGAGTTCACGCTCAATGCCGAGCCCCATGACGGCACCGAGCACGTCGCGGTGCGTGAGACGTGCGAACTGCCCGTTCCACGCCGCCTCTACACAGGCGATTGCAAAGCCGTCCGGCGTTCCTGCAAAGTCACGGTGGCACAGCATAGCACGCTGTCGCTCCGCGCCCGCGTAGCCGCCGTCAAAATCGAGCTGAATGCCCTCATAGTTCGCGCAGATCGTCTCCGCAATCTCCTGCCCGTAGGGATCGAGAAATGGACTGATGCGGAATTTTGCCGTCTTCATAACGGCTTCCGCGAGATCGAGGAGACGGATCGCCGTCTCCTCGCCCTCACTGCCACGATAAAAGCGGAGAATCCGCTCCTTCTGTTCCGCTGCCATTACCCTCTCCCCAATTCTTTTGAACGCTCTGCCGCTGCAAGGACGGCTTCGATGAGTGCCGATCGTACGCCCGCGCGCTCAAGCGCACGCAGTCCCGCCGCCGTCGTTCCGGCGGGACTCGTCACCGCCGCCCTCAGATCGGCGGGCGAATGCGCTGACGCAAGTGCCATCTGCGCCGCCCCCAGCATGGTCTGTGCCGCAAGCAGCGATGCCGTCTCGCGTTTCAGCCCTGCCGCCACACCGCCCTCGATCAGTGCCTCGATCATGAGGAACGCATAGGCGGGGCCGCTGCCCGAGAGCCCTGTCACAGCATCAAGATCGCTCTCATGCACACGCACGGTACGACCGGATGCGCCGAGCAGCAGTTCCACAATGGCGGATACGCCGTCATCTGCATAGGTACCACACGCATAAGCGGACATCCCCGCACCGACAGCGAGCGGCGTATTCGGCATCGCGCGCACAACGGGATGATCCGGGTATCCCTCCTCAAGCGCGGCGATGGTCAGCCCGGCAACGATGGAGAGCACAGCCGCATCCGCACGGAGCAGCTCTCTTGTCTCACGGATTGCCGCTGCAGCTGCCGCCGGCTTTACCGCAAGGATAAGCACGTCAATACGGGGCAGAAAGGATTCTGCCCCGACCTGCGCATGTACACCGTATTTCCGCGTGAGCTCGTCGCAGCGTATCGCCTTGTGGTCGGATACGCTGATGTGGGAGGCCGGAATCGTTCCGCACTCCAAAAGGCCCGCAATCAGAGCCTCTGCCATCGCACCGCCGCCGATGATGCCAACCTGAATATCATCACGCATGGGCTTTACCTGTTCAGAAAGGACATATCATCTCCGAGATGGTGCTCCTCCTCGGAGTAGCTGACATTGACATTGTTCGGCGCACAGAGGAATACATTATTGCTGATTTTCTTAATATCGCCGTTCAGTGCGTATGTCGTCCCACTGATGAAGTCAATGATGCGGCTCGCTACACTCTTCTCGGTCTTTTCAAAGTTGAGCACGACGGGCTTTTTTTTCTGGAGGTTGGCCGCAACCTGCTGTGCATCATCGAAGCTCTGCGGCTCGATGACCACAACATTCATACGGTACGCCGCGATGACATTGTCAATCGTCGCTCCCGTACCGCCCGAAGCACTGGAAAACTCAGGGAAAGAAGCGACATTCGAGCCTGTCTCCGCACGGCGTCCCGCGCGTGAACCGATGTCCGTCACAGGGGCGGTCTGCTTTTCCCGTACCTTCTCCTCTTCCAGTCCCTCGTTCTCCTCCACGTCATCCTCCGGCGTGATGCCGATGAACTTCGTTGATATCTTCTTAAAAATACTCACTGATGCCTCACACTCCTAGTGCGTATTGACGCGCGCCAAAAATCGCCGTACCGACGCGCACGAGATTCGCGCCTTCCTCCACTGCAATCTCATAGTCGTGGGTCATCCCCATCGAAAGATAGCGGATATCAGCAGTACGCAGCTCACGCGTCTTCACCTGCTGAAAGATGTCATACATGGTGCGAAAGAGCGGTCTGCACTCCTCCACATCCTCATAATTCGGCGCAATACACATAAAACCCTGCAAACGAATTGCACGCAGGTCGTCAATCCCTGCGAGAATATCGTCCAGTTCCGCGCGGTCGATGCCGGATTTGCTTTCCTCGTGCGCAAGATTGATCTGGACGAGGACGTTCTGCACCTTGCCGAACTTCGCCGCCGCCTTGTCAATCTCGCGTGCCAGCCGCAGAGAGTCGACCGAGTGAATCAAATCGAACTGCCGCACGGCGTGTTTCACCTTGTTTGTCTGCAGGTGTCCGATCAGGTGCCATTTCACCTCACGTTCCAAGGTCTCCGCCTTGTCCAGCGCCTCCTGCACGCGGTTCTCACCAATGTTCATGATCCCCGCATCGATTGCCTCCTGCATCGCCGCCACAGGATGATTCTTCGTCACGGCAATGAGCTCCACAGGCGCATCCTTGCTCACACGGGTACGTCGTTCACACGCCGCTGTGATCCGCGCGTGTACCTCGCGAATATGCTCTGCGATCATCGTATCGTTACTCATCTCAGCTCCATCACCGCCGCCAGTCGTCCCGTCCTGCCGCCGTCGGCACGATAGGAGTAGAAGAAATTGCGGTCACATGAGGTACATATGTCCGCCTGATCGATGTTCTGCGCTAGAACGCCCGCCTCAAGCATCTGCACACGGTTCGCCGCCCAGAGATCGAGGTGGATCGCACCGTCGCGTTCCTGTACGATCTGCTCCACATGGACGGGGAACGCAGTGCGAAATTGTTCCGCGACCTCCGCACCGACGGTATAGCAGTCCGCACTGATCGAAGGGCCGATGCCCGCGAGCACATCGGAGGCAGCCGTGCCGAACTCCTCTCCCATGCGCACAATGGTCTGCGCCGCAATCCGCGCCACCGTCCCCTTCCAGCCCGCATGGACAACACCCGCCGCGTGATGCACGGGATCGTAGAGCAGGACAGGCACACAGTCCGCAAAGCAGAGCATGAGCGGAACACCGCTGTCATTTGTGATGAGCGCATCCGCGTCCGCAAGGGCATCTGCATAGTCCCGCGCACCACGCCCCGCATCCCGCCGCAGGGCACGCACAATCTCCGTCCCGTGCACCTGCCGTATCGTACAGATCCGCTCCGCATCCAGTCCAATCGCGGCAAAATACCGCGTGCGGTTCTCCCACACGCACGCAGGGTCATCGCCGACGTGCAGAGCCATATTGAGCGCGTCAAACGGCGCAGGACTCACACCGCCCTGCCGTGCCGAAAAGCCGTGCACAAGCCTGTCCTCGGGAAAGATATCCAGCCGCCCGCTCCACAAATTGCTGCGTATATGCCGCAGTACAAAACTCATTCGCTTGTCCTTTCTCTCTTCGTCCCGCAGACACCGCAGCGCGTGCAGCCGTCAAAGCAGCCGACCGTCGCCTTAAGTGCCGCAGCCCGCTCATACTCCTGCCACAGATAGCGTTTGGGAAAGCCCATGTCCAGATGATCCCACGGAAGCGGCGTGTCTGCCCCCCATTCCCGCGTGAGGTAGTCGTCGGGAGAAAGCCCCTCCGCACGCATCTCGCCCACGAGATCCTTTGCCCCACGCCCTTCAGCGGCGCGGATCAGCGGCTCTGCGAGGCGGCGGTCACCGCGCGCGAGAATCGCCTGTACGAGGGCTTCCTTCGGTGACTCGAAATTTACAACAATCTTTCGGCAACAACGCAGGGACTGCGTGAGCTCCTTCATCACCGCATCGAGGCGCTTCTTGTCCGCCATCGGCATCCACTGAAACGGTGTGAACGGCTTCGGGACAAACGGATTGACGCTGAGCGTCAGCGTCCCCCTGCTCCCCTTCTCATCCATATAGGCACGCAGGCGCTGTGCGAGATCGACGATCGCCGCGATATCCGCCGCCTCCTCAAACGGCAGCCCCACCATGATGTAGAGCTTGAAGTTTGGGATATGCGCCGCCGCACCGAGATCAATCGCCGTGAACAGGTGATGCTCCTCGATCCCCTTGTTGATGACGGCACGCATGCGTGCGCTCCCCGCCTCGGGGGCGAGGGTCAGTGTCTGAAGGCCGCTCGCGGCAAGTGCCTCGACGAGTTCCTGCGTCACCGAATCCGCACGGAAGGACGCAACGGACATCGACAGCCCCTCACCGAGGATGGAGCGGCAGAGCTCATCAATCTCGGGATAGTCGGAGATTGCCGCCCCCATCAGGCCGATCTTCTTGCCATAGGGCAGTGCCGCGCGCACCTCCTCCTCAATGACGTGGAGGGAACGGTTGCGCGGACGGCGAAAACAGTAGCCCGCCATACAGAAACGACAGTGCCGCCCGCAGCCGCGTGCCGTCTCGATGAGGTAAAAGTTAAACTCCGTATCCTCCGTCACGACGACCGTATGCGCGGGGTATTCGTCAAGATCCTCCACCCACTGACGCGCAACAGAGGACGGCGCATCCTCCGACCGCATGAGCGCGGCAAGATGTCCTGCCGCATCATAGGAGGGCGTATAGAGCGCGGGCACATAGACCCCGGGAACACACGCCAGACGACGGAGCAGTGCGCCTCGTTCATCGCCCTGACGCATCCCATCATGATATGCCTCCATTAGAGCGGGCATGACGGCCTCGCCCTCACCAATCACAAACGCATCCACGATCTCTGCGAGCGGCTCGGGGTTGAACGTCGCGCACGGGCCGCCCGCAATGACAAGCGGATCACGCCATGTGCGCTCTGCGGCACGCCTTCGGACATGACTGAGCGCAAGCATCTTTATGACATTGAAATAATCCATTTCAAAAGAAATGGCAAAGCCGATGACGGCGAAGTCCGCAAGAGGCGTCTGCGTCTCCACGCTCATCATCGGCGTCTGCGTGCGCTCATAGCGCGGGAGTTCTGTACGATCGGGCAGGAAGAAGCGCTCACACGCCGTATCCCCGCGCCTGTTGAGAAGGTCATAGATGATGTGCAGTCCGAGGTTCGACATCCCTACAAAATAGGTGTTCGGATAGACAAGTGCAAAGCGTGTACGCGCTCCCGCCGGATAGCGATACGCCCCGCGCTCCCGTGCAAAACGCTCCTGCAAACTGCTCTTCAGCCGATGATCCAAATTCTACCTGTGCCTTTCGTCGCCCTGCTCCTTTCCGCGCCGCGCGCGCAGCGTTTCCAGCTCCTCGATGAAGTTCGTGATGTCGTCGAACTTCCGATAGACCGAGGCGAAGCGGATGTAGGCGACCTCATCGAAGTCTTTCAGCCGCTCCATAACGATCTCACCAATCTTCTCCGACGGCACTTCCGGCTCCGTACGGTTGCGAATATCACGCTCGATCTCCGCAACGAAGTTCGTGATCTGCTCCATCGAGATGTCGCGCTTGTCACAGGAGCGGATGATGCCCGTGAGGAGCTTGTCGCGGCTGAACGGCTCGCGGCGGTTGTCGCGCTTGACGACCATAAGCGGCAGCTTCTCCACCACCTCATAGGTCGTAAACCGTCGACCGCACTCCCCGCATTCACGGCGGCGGCGGATCGTCGCTCCGTCATCCGCAGCCCGCGAGTCGATCACCCGACTGTCCGGCTTTTTGCAAAAAGGACATTTCATCGTGCTCATCCTTCCTCATGCGCCGTGGTCAATTCGTTCTTTTTGCCCCTGTCGCGGGCTTTGCATCAGCAGCATCGTCCGCCTTTGCCGCACGCGACTGCGCACCGGCATCTTCCTGCGCACGCGCGGGCGGCAGGGTATCCTTCAGATCCTTTGTGGTCTTGCTGAAGGTGCGCTCAAGTACTTCCCCATTGTCACCAAACTTGCCAAGCTTTCTGCCATTGAACGTCACATCCAGAGCGCCCGCATTGCCCGCGCGGATCACAACCGATTCCTTGCCCTTCCAACTCTCGGTCTGGCCCTTCTCGATGATGCCCTCAAAGACACTCTTGCCATCAACGCTGATCTCTGTCCAGCACCGCTCCGTGAGGGTCACACTCACGTTTACGCCATCGGTATGAGCCGCACGCGCCGTATCCGACGCATCCGCCTCGGCAGCGGCAGCCGGTGCGGCAGGTTGCTCCGTCTTGACCGGCGGTGCTGCTGCCGGCACCTGTGCCGGCGAATTGATCGCGGAGATCGCCGCAACACCACCGCCCACAAGTGCAGCCAGTACGATAATGCCCGCTGCCAGCTTGCCAAAGATGCCCGCATAGGAGGAACTCGTACCGCCGATGGAAATACTGGACAGTGATTCATCCCCCACCGTACTCAGCGAGATTCGGCGCGGCGCACTCTCCGGCTCCGCAGGAACAGGAGAAGGTGCGCCGCCGTTCTCCTCCGCAAACTGCTGCACAAGCGGTTCTGCGTTCAAATGCAGAAATTTGGCGTAGTTCCGCACAAAGCCCTTCGCGTAGACCAGCCCCGGCAGCTCGCCGATGTTGCCCCGCTCGATATGCTCGATATAGAGCCCACGAATGCTGGTTCCCTTCTCAATATCGGCAATTGTCAATCCTTGCTTCTCGCGCTCTCTTCGCAAGATGTCCCCTACCATGAGACTCCCTCCCAGACTTTTGTCACTTCCGGAATTTATTTTTTAATTATAACATGATGTGCACTGCAAAGACAAATCTTTTCGGGGCTTCTGCACCATCCTGCCCAAAAATCCACATACTCACTGATTGCATCCGACACGGCTCCGATGCCGCTGCATGAGATCGGCAAGCGAGATGTTGTTGAGCACAGAATTGATGCTGTCGCGCACCTCCTCCCAGATCTGCCGCGTCACACAATGCCCTGCACGAACGCAGCTCTGCCCCTCTGCCTCCGCACTCGTGAGCAGACAGTCCACGAGAGCAATCGGCCCTTCGACCGCCGTGATGATGCGTCCGATCGTGATCTCCTCGGGTGGCAGCGCGAGTGTATAGCCGCCCTGCGCCCCACGCACGCTCTCCACAAGCCCCGCACGGCGCAGCGGCGACATCAGCTGCTCAAGATAATTCTCCGAGATCTGCTGCGTCTTTGCAATGCTCTTAAGAGGAACGACCCCCTCTCCATAGTGCAGGGCGAGTTCATAGAGAGCCGTCACGCTGTAGCGCCCCTTCGTCGAAAGTTTCATATCATCTCCCGAACGGATTCGGCATAGACCTGTCCGTTCCGATCAAAACCAAATTACCGCACCGTCATTATAAATGAGTTTCGTTTTCCTGTCAAAGATTCCCCGTCGACCCGAATCCGCCCGTGCGTGCATTCCCATGTCCCGCCATATCGCCGTCCACCGTCAGATAATGCGTAAAAATTCCCTGTGCGATCCGTTCCCCCGCCGCGATACGCACTGCTTCCCTGCCGTAGTTGTAGAGTGGGATATAGATATGTCCCTCGTTCTCCGCGTTCCCATAGTAGTCCGCATCGATCACACCGACACTGTTCATCAGCATGAGATGCTTCTTGATGGCTGTGCTTGAGCGGATGTAGACGAGCAGCACTTCACTCGGCTGCATATACGCCTTGATCCCCGTTGGAACAAGTGCAGACGCGCCCGAAGGGATCACGACCTCTTCCGCTGCCGCAAAGTCATACCCCGTGCTTGCGCCCGTCTTGCGCTCCGGCAAATAGATCCCTGCGGTCTTATACATCGAAACAACTTCAAACCCGCGTGTCTTCATATTGTCTCCTCAAAAGAAAAATACTGCACCGACCCCGATGCAGCAGCATTTCAATTCCCGCACATCATGCTTCTTCCATCGTCGTCTTCACGGGCTGCGCGGGGGTGATCGTCGAAATCGCATGTTTGTAGATCATCTGCTGTCTCCCCATCGCATCCACCATGACGACAAAGTTATCAAATCCGCGTACCGTGCCCTTGATCTGGAAGCCGTTCACCAGATGAATGGTGACGGGGATGCCGTCCTTACGCACCTGATTGAGAAAATTGTCCTGCAAGTTGATACTTTTTGCCGTCACGCCTGAGCGCTCCTTTCTCTTTGCCATGCACGCACATCCGCAAGGATCGCGTGCAGGAGTTCGGTCTCTGTCTGTGTATCCGCATCATACCAGCGGATATAGGGCATACGTCGATACCACGTCAGCTGCCGCTTTGCAAAATGGCGCGTCGCCGTCTGGATGGCTGTGATCATCTCCGCACGGCTCATTTCGCCCGAGAGGTATGCCGCCGTTTCTTTGTAGCCGATGCCTTTCATCGCGGGGGCGTCGCGCCGCACACCACGCGCAAGGAGTCCCGCGACCTCATCCACAAGGCCATCCGCAGCCATCGCCTCCACACGCGCGTTGATACGCTCATAGAGACAGGAGCGCTCCCGCGTGAGCCCGATGACAAAGGCATCGTAGGGCGGTGTGCCGCCCATCAACCCACTCTCCTGCGAAATGCGTTCGCCCCCATAGCGTTTGACCTCGATCGCACGAATCACACGCCTGAGATTGTTGATGTGCAGACGACGCGCCGCCGCAGCGTCATGGTGAGCGAGGAATGCGTGAACGCGGGCATTTCCGCGCCGTGCGGCAACGCCCTCCATCGCACGGCGAAACCGCTCCTGCTCCTGCGTCTCGTTGAAATCATACCCCTCGATCAGTGCCTTGATATAAAGCCCCGTGCCGCCGACGATGAACGGCAGATGCCCCTCCGTCGCATGGGCACGGACGAGCTCAGACACGCGCATGACAAACTCCGTTACGGAAAATGGCTCATCCGCATCCAACACGTCGATGAGATGATGCGTGACACGAGCCCGCTCCTCTGCGGTCGGCTTTGCACTGCCGATGTCGAATCCACGATAGATACACATGGAGTCGCCCGAGATGATGTCCGTCCCCAGTGCCTCGGCAAGTTTCAGCGACAGCGCGGTCTTTCCGACCGCCGTCGGTCCAAGAAGCACAAGAATGGGACTCTTTGAATGTACCGTCAAAGTTCGATCGTTTCGCCGGGCGCGACGACATTCACTTTCGCACGCGTCATCGCCTCCGTAACCTCCTTGTAGCGGTTCACTTCCTGCGCGATGATCGGCCATGTATCGTAGTGGATGGGTATGACATGCCCCGCGTTCAGCCACTGTGCTGCCATCGCCGCATCCTCAAGCCCCATCGTATAATTGTCACCGATGGGGAGCACTGCGTAGTCGATCGCATCCTTGCGCCCAATCAGCTGCATATCACTGAAGAGTGCCGTATCGCCCGAATAGTAGACGACCTTGTCGCCGATGTAGATCACAAAGCCGCACGCAATACCGCCCGCAACCCCCGCACTGTGCTGGGCGATCGTCATGCGCACCTTGCCGAACGGCAGGTCAAGTGAGCCGCCAATGTTCATTGGATGCGACTTGATCTCGTCACACGCCTGACTCTCACAGACAGAGATGACCTCGGGGATCGCAACGATCGCAGCCCCTGTACGTGCCGCAATCAATGGCGCATCCCCGAGATGATCCCCATGTGCGTGCGTGAGCAAGATGAAATCGCAGTCCACCTCATTTGCCGCAATGCTCGCCGTCGGATTTCCCGTCAGGAACGGATCCACGAGCACCCGATGCGCCCCATCGTCAAGCAAAAAAGCCGCATGACCATAGTAGCTGAATTTTACCATTGCGACCACTCTCCTATTTCACAATTTGTCTGTTATGTTTCATTATACGATATGTCCCCACAATGTCAATAGAAAAGCCGCCTCATTCGGGCAATCCCCGAACGAAGCGGCTTGCAGCTAAAATTTTACTTGATGCTGAGCGTTAGCTTCTCTCCGTTGATGTTCCACTCCTTACTCGTGCCCGCAGACGCATCGTAGGAAACGGAATCGGCGAGCGTAATCTCTCGAATAAACGTCTCATTCTTCGCGGCGATCGCCGTGAGTTTCGGATTGCCCGAGAGATCGAGCGCGATATGATCTGTGACCTCAAGCCCGCATTCCTTGCGCATGGTCTGCACCTTACTGATGATCTCGCGGACAAAGCCCTCCTCGAGGAGTTCCTCCGTAAGCGTCGTCTCAAGTGCAACCGTAACACCGCCGTAGCTCTGGCAGTTGTAGCCGTCCTGCTGTGCGACCGTCACCTCGACATCCTCCGACGTGACCGTGACATCACCGTCTGCGAGATGCAGCGTATAGCTTCCGCCGCCCGCAAGCGCGTCTTTCACCGCCGCTCCGTCACTCTCCTCAAGAGCCTTCTTCACCGCGTTCATCTGCTTGCCGACCTTCGCGCCAAGCACGCGGAAATTCGGCTTCACATGGTAAGAGAGGAAGTCTGACATATCCTCACGGAACGCAGCCTCCTTGACGTTGAGTTCATCCTCGATGATCTCAACGAAGAACTCCGGCAGTGAATGCTCCGCCTTGATGAACATACGCGCGACCGGCTGACGATTCTTGATGTTCGCCGCATTGCGCGCCGCACGTCCAAGGGTGACAACCTCAAGGACGATCTCCATGTTCTCCTCGAGCTGGGTATCAATTAACGCCTCGTTCACCGTCGGGAAGTCCGCAAGATGCACGGAGATCGGCGCAGTCTTGTCCACCGAACAGACGAGATTGCGGTAGATGCTCTCCGTGATAAACGGCACCATCGGCGCCGCAGCCTTCACCGTCGTTACAAGCGCGGTATAGAGCGTCATATAGGCATCGACCTTGTCCTGCTCCATCCCCTTTGCCCAGAAGCGGCTGCGGCTGCGGCGCACGTACCAGTTTGACAGTTCCTCGACGAAGGACTGTACTGCTTTCGCTGCCTCGGTAACACGGTAATTGCCGAGGCAGTCGTCCACTGTGCGCACCATCGTATTCAGGCGCGAGAACACCCAGCGATCCATGACCGAAAGGCGGTCATAGTCAAGAGTGTACGCCGTCGGGTCGAATTCGTCGATGTTCGCATAGAGGACATAGAACGCATACGTGTTCCAGAGCGTCCCCATGAACTTGCGTGCGCCCTCCTGCACCGCATCATCGGAGAAGCGGTTCGGCAGCCACGGCGCACTGTTCTCGTAGAAGTACCAACGAATTGCATCCGCACCGTGACGGCGCAGCGCGTCCATCGGCTCGACCGCATTCCCCTTCGACTTACTCATCTTCTGCCCGTTCTCATCCTGTACATGACCGAGGACAATGACGTTCTTGTACGGGCTCTTGTCAAAGAGCAGCGTCGAAATCGCAATGAGCGAGTAGAACCAGCCGCGCGTCTGATCGACCGCCTCGGAGATGAAGTCTGCGGGGAAATATTTCTCAAAGACTTCCTTGTTCTCAAACGGATAGTGCCACTGCGCGAACGGCATCGCACCCGAGTCGAACCAACAGTCGATAACCTCGGGTACGCGGTGCATCTCCTCACCACATTTTTCGCATTGGAATGTAATTCCGTCGATGTACGGACGGTGCAGCTCGATATCGGCGGGGCAGTCCGGCTGAAGCTCACGCAGCTCCGCAATCGAACCGACAGAGTGCTCGTGCCCGCAGGGGCATTTCCAGATATTGAGCGGTGTACCCCAGTAGCGGTCGCGGCTGATACCCCAATCCTGCACATGCTCGATCCAGTTGCCGAAACGACCGTCGCCGATCGTCTTTGGAATCCAGTTGACCGTCGCATTGTTTGCCACGAGCGCATCGCGCACCGCCGTCATCTTGATGAACCACGAGGCACGTGCATAGTAGATCAGCGGCGTGTCGCAGCGCCAGCAATGCGGATAGCTGTGTGTGAACTCAGGGGCTTTGAAGAGCTTGCCGCTCTTTTCGAGATCGTCGAGAATCAACGGGTCGGCATCCTTTACGAAGACCCCCGGCCAGTCCGTCTCCTCCGTCATTTCGCCCTTGTCATTGACGAACTGAACGAACGGCATGCCGTACTTGCGGCAGACGCGGTTATCGTCCTCACCAAAGGCGGGTGCCGTGTGGACAATGCCCGTGCCGTCCTCGGTCGTGACATAGTCGTCGCAGATGACGAAAAACGCCTTATCCTGCACGTCCTTATCCGCAAACGCATAAAGAGGCTCGTACTTACGGTACTCGAGGTCGCTGCCCTTCATCGTCGCAAGGATCTCGCGGTCGCCCCACGAATCCGCGAATACGCTGTCCATCAGTGCCTCAGCGAGATAGTAGACCTTGCCGTAGACGCGCACCTTCACATAGGTCACATTCGGATTCACGCAGAGACCGAGGTTCGACGGGAGCGTCCACGGTGTCGTCGTCCATGCGAGGAAATAGGCATCCTCATCCGCCGCCTTAAAGCGCACGATTGCCGAGCGTTCCGTCACGTCCTTATAACCCTGCGCTACCTCGTGCGAGGAGAGCGGCGTGCCGCAGCGCGGGCAGTACGGGACGATCTTGTGTCCCTGATAGAGCAGCCCCTTCTTCCAGATTTCCTTGAGTGCCCACCACTCCGACTCAATGAAGTCATTTTCATAGGTAATGTAGGGATGCTCCATATCCGCCCAGAAGCCGACAACATCGGAGAACTCCTCCCACATCGCCTTATACGTCCAGACCGATTCACGGCACTTCTTGATGAACGGCTCGATGCCGTAGCCCTCGATCTGCTCCTTGCCGTTGATGCCGATCGCCTTCTCGACCTCAAGCTCCACAGGCAGACCGTGCGTGTCCCAGCCCGCCTTGCGGAGCACCTTGCGCCCCTTCATCGACTGATAGCGCGGCAGCATATCCTTGATGACGCGCGTCAGAACGTGCCCGATGTGCGGGCGGCCGTTCGCCGTCGGCGGACCGTCGTAGAACGTGAACGTCTCGCAGCCCTCACGCTGATCCACCGCCTGCTGTGCAATATGATTCTCACGCCAAAAATCCGCAACGGCTTTCTCGCGCGCGGCAAAATTCAGATTGGTATCTACTTTCTCGTACAAAGAAACCCCTCCCGTAGCATAGTCACGTCATTCTAGCACACGGAAGGGGATTTTTCAAGGAACAGGCGACATCTGCCCAAGATTTCTCTTGCACCTTTATCCAAAGAGTGCTATAACCAACGATGGATATAGACAGCACAGATAAAATTCACTCCAATTCGAGCAAGGGTTTTATCAGCGATTCCGAAAGGATCGTCGGTTCACACAGCGGAGGGATCTCATGTACGCATTCAAACATTTACTCACTGCCCTGCTGTTATGCACGCTATGTATCATCCCATACACTGCCTCTGCCACCGATACGAATGCAGACTACCGGGGCTATGTCTGGCGCATCGATACGGCGGCGGGCAATGAGGCGGAGCTGCCGCACAATTTCCGCACGGCGGGATCGCCGTTCCAAACGCGGACAGACGCAGCGAAGTTCGGTGTCGACCCGAACTACACTCCCTCTCGTGAGGGACTGGATGCCCTGCCGCTCTCGGGAAGCGCGGAGTTCTCCGTCCCTGCCTTTCATGCACTGCTGAAAGACCTGCACACGCGCGCAAAGGGCTCGATCTGTATCGTCGATCTGCGGCAGGAGTCGCACGGCTTCATGAATGGAAACGCCGTCAGCTGGTACGGCAAGCACGACTGGGGCAATATCGGCAGGACGAAGCACGAGGCACTGCGTGACGAGAACATGCGCATTCGCAGTGCACAGGGCAAGGATGTCGTGCTCGCGCACCTCGACAAGAAAAAGCAGCAAAAAAATCAGCAGACCGTCCGCGTCACGGCGGCGATGACGGAGCGTGAGCTGGTCGAGCATGCGGGCGTGCGCTACGTCCGTCTTGCCGTCACCGACCACAAATGGGCAGACCCACAGACCATCGACAAATTTGTCGATCTCGTGAAAAAAATGCCTGCGGACACATGGATGCACTTTCACTGTCAGGCAGGCAAGGGACGCACGACCAGCTTTATGGCGATGTACGATATGATGAAAAATCCCTCCGTCCCGCTGAAGGACATTCTCTATCGTCAGTACCTGCTCGGCGGAGCATACCTCGCCTACGACCCGACCACGCAGCATGCACCGACGGGATGGGAGGATGCAGACTACCATCACAAGTCAGAGATGATCGCAAAGTTCTACGACTACGTTCAGCAGAATCACGAGAACGACTATGCCGTACCGTGGAGTATGTGGCTGAAGAAGAATCCATAAGAGCATAAGAAAGCCCGCACATCGAATGCAATGTGCGGGCTTTCTTATGCTCTTACTGCGGCTTGATATGCCCCGTCTGATACGCGCGCAGGAGGGCGTGCAGGTCAGCGATCTCGTCCATGATCGCCGTGCCGCGATCGGTGTCGCGCACAAGGCAGCTGCGTGCCTGCAGCTCGACGGTCTGCGAGACGGACTCGATGTCGCAGTTCTCACGCAGTGCCTCGCGCACATTCGCCACCGTCTGATGCTGGAGGAGACGCAGCCCGCGCGAATTGTAGATGAGCGTGTAGCCCGAGATGCCCGTCTTGGAGTGATATGGTGTCGCAAAACCGCCGTCGATGATGATCGCGCGGCCATTCGCACGCAACGGACTCTCCCCCTTTTTCACCTTGACGGGAACGTGCCCGTTGATGATGTGCCCGTGCTTGGGGTCAAGCCCGAACTCTGCAAGGATTTTCTCGCAGATCGCTTCCTCCTTGATGAGACGGAAATACGGGTCGGACGGCTCTTTCCACGTCGATTCATCAGAGATAAAGGAACGCTCAAACGTTGTGAACGAGCGCCCCGAGGTCGGCGCAAGCAGCCCGCACCAGAGGAAGTACATAAAGTCCAGCCCTTCCTGCGTATGTTCGTTCCAAGCCGCACGCGCCTTTTCCTCACAAAAGTCCATCCACGCGCGTCCCGTGTACTCCTCGCCCCTATATGTAATGGTGCGGAAGCTGCCGTCCTCGTTCATGGGGACACAGCCGTGGAACAGGAGATTGCCGTTGTAGCACATATACATGCTGCCGCGCTCGTAGAGATAGTCCACATGGCGTTGGAGTGCCTTGCTCTCAAGGAAATAGGAGCGCAGATCGTCGATGATGTGCCGCTCCTCCTCCGTCAGTTCGTAGCAGTCTGCGCCGTCGTCAATCGTCGGGAAGTAGGCACTATCGAGTTCCACGCGCCGTCCATTGTTCAGTGTGACACAGGATAGGCTGAAGTCAATCTTGTCGAGGAGCAGACGATCCTCCATGCAAAAATCAGGATTGCGTTTGATAAGCCCCCCCTCGAGTTTGAACATCATCATCGAGATCGCACGCTCCGCCGCCTTGATCGGGTTCTCGTCGGGATAGATGCGCGAGGCGAACGTCGAGAGTGGGCGCAGACTGATGCCGTAGCCGCGTTCCAGTACGTCTGTGTTACGGTAGCGCAGCGAGTTGCGGATGACCGCCGCGATACAGACCTCACTGCCGAGTGCCGCCCCCATCCAGAGCACGTCGTGGTTGCCCCACTGGATGTCAACGGACGGATGCTGCATGAGGAGATCGAGAATCCCGTCCGGACGATCGCCGCGATCGAAGAAGTCGCCGACGATATGGATGCGCTCGACCGCGAGCCGCTTGACGAGCACGCTGAACGCATCGATGAAGTCCGTGCCGCCGCCGATCTCCACGATTGTCTCAATCAGCTGTTTGTAGTAGTAGAGCTGCGCCTCATCCAGCTCGGGGCGTGTACTCAGCAGCTCCACGATGACGGATTCGTAGCGTTTGGGAATGTAGCTGCGCATCTTGCTCGCAGGGAATTTCCAGCTCATGAGCTTGGTCAGCTCAAGCAGATTCGCAATGTTCTGCTGATACCAGATTGCGTCCGCCTTGCCCTCCGCCGTGAGCTGCTCCACCTTCTCGCGCGGATAGTAGATCAGCGTGCAGAACTCCGCCTTCTCCTCCTCCGTCATGCGCTCGCCGAAGCAGTAGTCCACCTTTTCCTTGATGACACCCGAGCAGTTGTTGAGGATATGAAAGAACGAATCGTACGCGCCGTGCAGATCGCTCATGAAGTGCTCCGTGCCCTTCGGCAGCATGAGCTGCGATTTCAGATAGACGATTTTCTCGTAGACGATCTCCTTCGTCGGGTACTTCTCCGCCATCAGACGGAGCACCTTGTCCTGCTCCGCCTTTGTTTTGTTTATACTCATAACGCTTCCTCCTGCGAAATATTTCTACTCTTCTGTATTCTAACATTGAACGTGATTTATTTCAAGAAACTCAGAGGACAGAATACCAATGCACCATGCGATTCTCCTAAGCAAACCCTAGTGGAGCAAGCGGAAACGAGGGCACGTTCTGCCCCCTGCGAATTTCTTTCGTTCAAGCGAAGCGCGTTTAAGAAGTTCGCAGGTATTTAGGCAGATAAGTGCCCGACCGCTTGCGTAACTAAGCGTTTGCGTGGAGTTCGCATGGAGAGGATGCCGACAGATGCCTGTTTCAAATCAAAAGCCCCTTTGCGCGCAAAAATTCCTCCGCGACTGCGTGCGGTTCCTTCCCCTCGCTCTCGACAGCGTAGTTCATCGCCGCCATCTCCTCGTCCGTGATACTGTCCGTCAGCTTCTCCAGTACAGGCACAAGCTCCGGATGCCGCTCCAACACCTCCGCACGCACAACGTTTCCGCAGCGATAGGACGGGAAAAAATTCCGATCATCCGTGAGCACACGCGCATCCGCCGCCGCAAGCTGTCCGTCTGTCGTGAACACAACCATCACATCAATTTGCTTGTTCGCGAGTGCCTGATATTTCAGCCCGATATCGAGGTCGACCGTGCGGGCAAAATCCAGCCCGTACACCTTGCAGAGCGCAGGATACCCATCCACTCGCTCAAAAAAATCGTACTCCGCACCAAAGACGAGCTGAGGGGCGACGCGGCGCAGGTCAGAATACGTGTGCAGATCGTACTGTTCCGCAATCTCACGCCGCACGGCAACGCCGAACGTATCATTGAATCCATACATCCCGACCCAACGCATCGCAAAACGCCGCTCATATTCCTCGGTCAGCTGCGGAAACAGTTCCTCACTGTATTTTGACTCCTCCTTTAGCACCATGTTCCAACCCGTTCCCGTATACTCCGGGTAAATGTCGAACGCGCCGCTCTCCATCCCGGGGTGGATGTTCGACGTGCCGCCGCCGACACCCGCTGTGATGCGCGCCTCGAGCCCCGTATCGTGCTCGATGACCATTTTAAGCATCTCGCCCATAATCAGCTGCTCCGTCATCGGCTTGGTCGCAATGTGGACGACATCCGCCTTTCCGAAGAAGCCATAGGGCACAGTGCTCACGGCAATGAGCAGTACGGCAGCTGCCCCCGCATAGGCAGCGCGTACGTTTCCTGTGATGCGTGCGGGGCGTTTCAGCCATGCCTCGACCTGCCCCAGTGCGCCGTCCACCACGAGCGCAAGCACGGCGATCAGGAGGCTCCCCGCAATCGTGAGCGCGGGGTTGTTCGTCGTGATGCCGCGATAGATGGCAACACCGAGACCGCCCGCACCGATAAAGGACGCAATGCCGGCAAGTGCAATCGTCATCGTCGCCATATTGCGAATCCCGGACATGATGACGGGCATCGCAAGCGGAATCTGAACGCGCGTCAGCACATGAAACGCCGAGCCGCCCATGCCGATTGCCGCCTCCACAAGCGAGGGCTGTATCTGCGCAAGCCCCGTATGCGTCGCGCGCACCATCGGCAGGAGTGCGTAGATCGTGAGTGCAATGATCGCCGAGCGGTTGCCGATGCCGAAAAACGGAATCAAAAAACCGAGCATCGAGATCGACGGGATCGTATAGAGGAAGTTTACCGTGCCAAGCGTCGGTGCCGCCGCACGCTCATAACGATGAATGAGGATGCCCGCCGCTCCGCCGAGCACGA
Organism: uncultured Selenomonas sp.; assembly: GCA_963555475.1. Classification (GTDB taxonomy): domain Bacteria; phylum Bacillota; class Negativicutes; order Selenomonadales; family Selenomonadaceae; genus Centipeda. The sequence goes on along the minus strand of CAUVVR010000001.1, from coordinate 161,695 downwards.
CAGCGATGCCGATTGCTGCCCCCGAGATCCACAGATGCTCAACCAAAAGCTGTACAAAGAACGCACTGCGTTCTGAAAAGATGGAAAAAACTGCGTGCAATAGCTCCATGTCGCATCTCCAAATATATTTTTTATATTTACAATAACGATATTCTGCCATAAAAGCAGTATTTTCTACCATATTATCATTCTATACGCAAAACGCGCAAGGTTTATCGAAGGGATTTGTCACATCCCCGCGCCTGTGCTATAATGCCCCTGTAACATCTATAGGGCAGGAGCTGAACGTCCTTGAAAAAAATGTTTTCTTCATTCTTTCATTTTATCGCAAGCGTCGTCCTTGCGGCGGGAACCGCAGGATACTGGTACATCGCGGGCGGCCTCACAATCGAAGCGGCATCTGAAATTTTTCTCGGGGTCTTTCTCGCCGCTTCGCCGCTCCCCTTTATTGTCTCACGTCTGCTCATTGCACTGCGCATCAAACGCCGTCTGCGTGACTCTGCCATCGTGTGCAGCCGCGTGGGAGCGCTGACAGAGCTGCTGCATGTCGACACGATTGCATTCAATCGCAACGGCACACTCACCGAGGGCAACGTATTCATCTCTGCGCTCGTGCCCGAAGGCATGACGCAGGGCTCGCTGTTGGCACTCGCCGCCAGTGCCGAGCGTGAGGCAACACATCCCTACGCCCATGCGCTCTACGATACGGCTGTCCAACGCGGTCTGCATCTGCAGCGTCACTCCGCCGCGCACGAAACCGAGAGTTTCGGCGTTGAGGCACTGATCGCCCGAACCCCCGTACGCGTCGGTAAGAAGGAATGGCTGCAGGAAGAGAACATCGAGATCAGTGCCGCACTCCTCACGCGCGCCGATCAGCTCGCCACCAGCGGACAGACCCCGCTCTTCGTCAGCTCAAGCAAATACGCGCGCGGCATCATCGCGGTCCGCGATGATGTGCGCGCCGAGGTGCGGCGTGCCCTGAACGCACTCAAGGAGCGCGGGCTCGGCCTCATTCTCCTCACAGGTGAGACGAAACGTCTCGCAAACGCAACGGGCAAGGAGCTGCGCATCAGCGAGGTGCGCTCCGATCTCACGAGCACGGACAAGGCACGCGAGATCCGCCTCCTCCAATCGCGCGGCTCTGTCGTCGCGATGGTCGGCGATCCGATGACGGACCATGCGGCACTGCGTGCAGCGGACATCAGTATCGGCTGTCCCTCCTCGTTTGAGAAACCATCGTTGGATCAGGAGGAGGAGGACGCGTCGCACGATCCTCTGCACGAGGAACTGCTGCGCGGACCGGACAACAGAGAAACCGCAAGAGAGATCGAGCCGCTCATGTCCCCCGAGGATGCCGCCTACTTCGAGGCGCAGGCACTCCGCAATCAGGGACACTCCACGAACTTCACCCCGGACATCACACTCGACAGCGAGGGGCTTCCGAGTCTCGTCACACTCTGGGACACCTGCAACGCTGCGCGTGCACGCGCCAAGCAGAACCGTCTGCTGAGCATACTCTTCCTCCTCACCTTCACATTGGCGGCCGCAGGCGTCTTCACCGCACTTGATGCTGCGATTCTCCCCTATTCATTTGTCAGCGGTGCGCTTGTTCTCCTGCTTATCCTTCTTATTGTGAACGCGCTTCGAAAATGAGATTAACAAATATTTATTCCTAAATAAGTAAAAATATTCGCCTAACTTGTATTTCATATTGACCTATGATATAATTCACCGAATCAGGGCTTTTGTCGCAAGTTAATACGCAGAGGCCGATTCTGTTATTATCATAGGTGTTTTATTTTTAGGAGGGGTTTGGAAATGGAAGAAGTGCTGCTGTCGCGATGGCAGTTTGCAATCACCACCATCTATCACTTTCTCTTCGTCCCCGTCACCCTCGGCATGGCGATCTTCGTCGCGATGCTTGAGACGTGCTACGTAAATACGAAGAGGCCGGAGTGGAAGAAGACCTGCCGGAAACTACTGCATTTCTTTGGCACGCTTTTTCTCATCAATTTCGCAATGGGTGTCGCTACCGGTCTGGTGCAGGAATTCCAGTTCGGCATGAACTGGTCGGAGTACGCCCGTTTTATGGGCGATATCTTCGGCGCACCGCTCGCACTCGAGGCACTTACGGCGTTCTTCCTTGAGTCAACGTTCCTCGGCATCTGGATGTTCGGCTGGGACAAGCTCTCGGAAAAGGCGCACTGCGCGTGCATCTGGCTGGTCGCCATCGGCAGCAACCTGTCGGCATTCTGGATTCTCGTCGCCAACTCGTTCATGCAGCACCCCGTCGGCTACACGATTGCCAACGGACGCGCGGAGATGGCAAACTTCTTTGAACTCATCACCAATCACTATATCCTTGGTGAGCAGTCACACACCCTCTTTGCGGGCATCACAACGGCAGGCTTTGTCGTCATGGCAGTCTCTGCTTGGAAGCTGCTCCACGATGAGGAATCGCGCTACGCATTCACACAGGCGATCAAGGCGGGTGCAATCTACACCATTGTCGGTGTCGTCGGCGTCATCGCAAGCGGACATCTGCATACGCAGTACCTTGCACAGGCAAGCCCGATGAAGCTCGCCGCGATGGAGGCACTCTGGGATACGGAGGATCCTGCTCCGTTTGCCGTGCTCGCCTATCCGAACATGGAGAAGGGGCACAACGACTTCGAGATCACGATTCCCTATATGTTCACCATCATGGTACATGATAACATCAAGGGAGAGGTGCGCGGCATCAATGACCTCCAGAAGGAGGCCGTCGAGAAATTCGGTCCCGGAGACTACCGCCCGCATGTAACGATGCTCTTCTACTCCTTCCGCGCGATGGTCGGAGCCGGCTTCTTCATGGTATTCGTCTCGCTCGTCGTATTCTACCTCGCGAAAAAGGACAAGCTGTTCTCCGCAAAGAAGCTGCTCTACGCACTCCCGTGGCTGGTCGTCGTTCCCTTTATTGCGAACTCCTGCGGCTGGATCGTCGCGGAGATGGGTCGTCAGCCGTGGCTCGTCATGGGGCTGCAAAAGACCATTGACGGTGTATCGCCAAACCTCAGCGCAGGAGAGATCATGTTTACAATGATCGGCTTCACCGTCCTCTATCTGCTGCTCATCATTACGGCGCTCTACATTGCCTTCCGCTTCATCCGCCGTACGCAGATCACACCTGCCATCGAAGGAGGGAAGTAAGCATGGATTACAATATTCTTTGGTTTGTGCTCATTGCCGTCCTCTTCACGGGGTTCTTCTTCCTGGAGGGATTCGACTACGGTGTCGGCATACTGCTCACACTCCTCTCGGACAAGGAGAGCGACCGCTCTCAGATCGTCCGCTCCATCGGTCCTGTCTGGGACGGAAATGAGGTCTGGATGATTACGGCGGGCGGCGCGATGTTCGCGGCGTTCCCACACGTCTATGCCACACTCTTCAGCACGTTCTACATCGCACTCTTCCTCATGCTTGTCGCGCTCATCCTGCGTGCGGTTGCATTCGAGTTCCGCCATCAGCGTACGGATGAGAAATGGCAGCGTACATGGTCGTATGCGATTGCATTCGGCAGTATCGTCCCGGCATTCCTCTGGGGCGTGGTCGTTACAAACCTCATTGCCGGTCTGCCCATCGGCGGCAACATGGTCTATCAGGGCAGCTTCCTCGATCTCCTGACCCCGTACACGGTCGTCGGCGGCGTAACGTTCTTCGCAGTCTTTGCATTCCACGGTGCAACGTTCCTGAACCTGCGTCTTACGGATCGCTACCTGCTTGAGCGTGCACGCTGCTACGGACTGAAATTCGGCATTGCCGCAGCACTTCTCTACGTACTCTGCATGGTGCTCACGTACACGGAGACCGACCTTTACAGCAGCCCGCTCGCGGCCGGTGCACTAGTCCTCTCCGCTGTAGCGTTTGTCGCCGCCATCGGCGCACTCTACGCGAAGGCGCATAAGCCCGCGTTCATCCTCGGCGGTCTCGCTATTGCGGGTACGACGGTCGGCTTCTTTGCGGGGCTCTTCCCGCGTCTCATGGTCTCAAGTCTGAACACGGGATGGAGTCTCACGATCTACAATGCGTCCTCGACGGAGTACACGCTCTCCATCATGACGATTGCAGCGATCATTCTCGTTCCGATTGTCCTCGGCTACCAGATCTGGACGTACTACATCTTTCGCAAACGCATCTCTCCGAATGATGCGGGACATCAGGCATACTGACACACATGAAAAAAAAGAAGTCCATTCTACGCTCTGTACTGCACACGGAACGGAATAGCCTCCTCATACGTGCGGCAATTGAACTCCTCCACGGAGGTCTTGTTGTCGCGGCGGCATGGGAAACTGCCGTCATCGTGAATGCGGTATTCATGAGACATGGCGGACCTACCGAAACAGCATCAGATCTTCTGATGCTGTTTTTGTGCGTCCTCTCGATGTCGCTCCTGCGCCTTCCGAAGGGGCGCATTGATGCGCAGCTCTCCCACCGTCTGCGCCTGTCTGCGCGTACCGCACTACACAAGTCAATGCTCCACACCGACCGCAATGCCTCCGGTGCCCTGACACTCACGCTCGAACGGGTCGATGCGCTTGATCCGTTCTTTCACACGGTACTGCCCACGATGATTGCGGGCGTGGTGCTGATCCCGCTGATTCTCATTGTGACGGTGTTTGCCGATCCCCTCTCCGCCCTGCTCTTCCTGGTGACGCTTCCGATTGCGCCGTTCCTGCTCTTCCTCATCGGAAAGGCGACGCGCCGCGCGAGCGAACGTCAGTGGGACAAGATGCAGTCGCTCACGAACGGATTCGGCGAACTCGTGCGTGCGGCGATGACGCTCAAGATCTTTCGCCGCATTAACACCGAGGGTGCACATCTCGCCCGCATGAGCCACAGTTTCGCCGAGGCATCGCTCTCCGTTTTGCGGCTCGCCTTTGTCTCTGCATTTGCACTGGAGCTCATCACGACCCTCTCGATTGCGCTCATTGCAGTATCCATCGGTCTGCGCCTTCTGGAAGGAATGATGTCATTTCAGACCGCATTCTTCGTACTCATCCTTGCACCGCTCTTTTATCAGCCACTGCGCGAGGGCGGCATTGCATTCCATGCGGCGATGGATGCAAAGACGGCAGAGACGGCACTCCTTCCGTATATGGATCTCCCCTCCACCACGGATGAAGCACACAGTCAGATTCTCTCACCGCCCGCCGTACGTACGGAAAACCTGTCCTATCGCTACCCGCTGACCGCGGAGGAGGTGCTCACGGATCTGACCCTCTCATTCCCCGCAGGAAAATCTACAGTACTTGCAGGGCCGAGCGGCATCGGCAAATCGACGCTGCTCCTCCTGCTTGCAGGTCAGATTGCACCATCAGAGGGCAAAATCGTACTTTCGGACGGTGCAGGTGAGGGAAATTCATTCAACCTGGCGCAGCTCTCGGAGACAACGTGCACACATCTCATCACCTACGTTCCGCAGGAGCCGCATATCTTTACGACGACACTCGCCGAAAACGTTAGCCTTTGGCTCGAAAACGCTTCAGACAAAACCGTCACCGAGGCACTCGAGGCGGCGGCACTTGGAGACTTCCTGCGTACTCTGCCTGAGGGACTTCGGACACCGCTCGGACAGGGCGGGCAGCCCCTTTCAGCAGGCCAACGTCACCGCCTTGGTCTTGCACGCGCGTTTTTCCAGAACCGCCCCATTGTCCTCCTCGACGAGATTACAGCAGGTCTGGACGGGGAAACAGAGGCGCTCGTCATGGATGCGCTGACGCGATTCGCGCATCATCGCACACTGATTCTGACATCACATCGCCCCGCACTGATCGCATGGGCGGATCACGTTATTACATTGGGAGGTGGAGACGTATGACAGCAGCCCTCTTTCGCCTGCTTGCGATTGCTGCTCCGAGCAAGGCACTTCCTGCACTGCTTGCGGGAGTGCTTGCGGCGGGTGCGGGCATCGCCCTCATCGGTACGGCTGCGTGGATCATCGCGAGCGCAGCACTGCAGCCGCCTCTCTCTGCGCTGGCACTTGCGATTACATTGGTACGTGCATGCGGCATCGGGCGCGCCGTCTTTCGCTATCTCGACCGGCTGCTCTCCCATCGTCTTGCATTCGCGTGCTACGAGGACTTGCAGCAAGCGACCTATCGCCGCTCTGCTGCGACGATCCCCCTGCGGGAGGGCAATGTCCGTGAAGGCGCGTTTCTGCACGATCTCCTGACTGGCTGCGAGACCCTCCGTGACTTCTACCTGCGCACCGTTCCGCAGCCGCTGATTGCAGGAATGCTCACCGCTATGAGCTGCACGGCACTTCTGCCGCTCATTCCGTGGGGCGCACTCCTCATCGCATTTCTCTATCTCCTCCATCTCGCCCTCCCCCATCTCCTGCACGAAACAGAACTGCGCGCAGAGAGCACCGTCTATCGCGAGATTCTGCTCGACCGTCTCGACGGCCGCACCGAACTCACAGCAGCAGGTACGCGCACACAGGCGCAGAGACAGCTTGACCACTCAGCAGAGGATTTTCAGCGCAAGCAGAATGACAAACGCACAAAGCGCGAGCGGCTGTTTACGGGCCTCGATGTCCTGCGTGTCGCAGTCTGGATTCTCCTAATCGTTCTGCTTATGCCGCGTGTCGCAGACGGAATACTGACGGGCGTGCAGTACGCCGTCTGGGTGCTCGTGCTCGAAGCCGTGCTCAGCGAGTACCGCTCTCTCCCCTCCGCAAGTCTCGGCGCAGTGGAGGCGGTGCGGGCGGCAGAGACAATCCTGCCTTCAAAGAAAAATCTCTCTGAAAAAAATTTGTCAACGTCTCTCCCCGCGTTTATTTTGGATGCCCCTCTGATTGCGGCGCAGAACATTACATTTGGCTACCATCCCTCCGTTCCCATCGTCCGCGAACTCTCGTTTACGATTCAGCGCGGGGAGCACACAGCGATCATTGGCGAGAGCGGTGCGGGCAAGACGACGCTCGCAAGCCTCCTTCTGCGCCTCTGGGAGGCCGACAGTGGAACAATCTCATATAGAGGAGTACCGCATACCGCCCTTTCTACCGATGCATCACGCGCCCTCTTTGGAGCTTTCATGCAGGGAAGTTATCTCTTCAGCACATCGACGCGCGATAACTTTCTGCGTCTGCATGCGAATATGGACGAGCAGCGGATGTGGCAGGCACTTGAGACGGCACAGCTTGCCGATGTGGTGCGGGCACTTCCTGCGGGACTGGATGAACCTCTGGGGGCAAATGCCGCACGGCTCTCGGGCGGACAGCGCAGCCGCCTTCTCACTGCACTCGCGCTTGCCTCCGAGGCCCCGCTGCTCCTCCTCGATGAACCCACAGCAGGACTGGATGCAGAGCGTGGTGCGCGCCTGATTGAGGGTGTGCTCACTGCACTCGATGCACGCGGCGGTACGCTCATCGTCATCACGCATGACCTTCCCCTTTTAGACCGTATGAAACAGGTGATAGAACTATGACACAGGAACGCTTTCACGAACTCATCCACGTTGTTTTGGATCGCCTCGGAGCAGCAGCCCCGCCGCACGAGCTCTTTGCAGGCGGTGTGGAGGACTGGCACGCACGCGCACGCCTTGCCCACTTCCTCGCACAAACCGAAGAATACCATGCCGAAGCCTTGGATCTCTTTCTGAGCATCGTCGACACAGAGCCGAACGAGGAACTGGCACAGGATGTCGAGGAAAAAGTCTATGCCATGCAGGGGTTGAGTGCCCTCGAAGCGGCGGACAAGGCGACGCAGGAAGCCGCGCTTGAACACATCAACCTTGCAATCGAATGTGCCGAGTCCACGGATTTCCTCTACAAGTACATCCTGCGCGGCGAACTCTGGGCGGATCGCTGGAATCTCATGCACAAGCTGCGCATGACCGAGGAAGCGGAGGCGGAAGCAGATGAGCGCATTGCCGCCTTTGACGGCCTTGCTGAGGCGGTGCCGCACAACTCGTATCTTTACTACGGTTATCGCTTCAAGGCGCACCTTGCCGCCGAGCGCGGCGTCGTTCTCATCGCAAAGGACTATATGCACATGGCAATTCACGCGATGGAGATCCCGCCTGCCTACGAGCAAGGGCTTGCGGATGCCTTTGCCGCGACACATGAAAACGCCCCGTGGATTCTGCGCGAGATCGACCGCGCAACACCGAATCCCGAACAGCTGCATTGGGATATATAGCAGATTCCAATCCTCCCCCCTATAACGAAGAAGAAGTACCAAAAGAGCTTGTTGCACGAAAGATCGTACAGCAAGCTCTTTTTATATAGGGAAGTACTGATAAATTCAGCCACGCCATCTTGACGCATCTTTTTTGCCAGCACTGTGCCGACAAATCCTCCACATAGCCCTTGCTATGCGTCCGGTTTGTCTCCTTGACAGGACAAAAAATCTGTACCAATCCGACAGACTTCATTTTATCAGCGATGCCCTAGGTATTTTCAAATTTTTTCGTAAAACCTGTTATTTATGACAGTACGCTTTTTTTCTCGTTGTGTTAGAATGAAACCAAGATTTATAAAGGAAAGGAGGATTCCCCCCTCGGTTTTGTGTAGTTTACGATATAAAGGAGGAAATATGATGCGAATCCAATCCATCAGTAAAATTTTGCTCGCTCTCTGTTTCGCACTCTTTACGAGCGTCACTCTCATGGGCTGCGGTGGAAACGATCCGAACGTTGATGTCCAGGCACTCGCGGAGGGAATCGGTCACGGTGATACCGCCGCAATGAAGGATTTCAAGCTGACAGGAGACGGTGCCAAGCCCATCAGTGAGGTCTTCATCAAAGAGCTTGGGAAGAGCCTCAGTGCAACGCAGGAAGGAATGGACAGCGCCCAGAAGGTCATGGGCGACAAGCTCAAAGAACTGAAGATCAAGACAGAGGTCGTATCCAAGAGTGATAATTCCGCGAAGGTCAAGATCACGACCGACTACATTGAATTCGCGTCTGTCATGATGGGTTCAATGCAAAAGCTGGAAAAAGAGATCGACAAGATGGATCCAAACGATATGTCAGCTCTTGACAAGTTCGGTGATATGTACCTGAAGCTGTTCTCCGACGACATGAAGAATGCCAAGGTTGCGGGACAGCAGTCCTTCGAGATTGAGGTCAAGAAGGACAAGGACACCGGCAAATGGATGCCCGGTGATGTCGGCAAGTTCCAAGAAGATCTCGCTAGGTATATGCTCTTCAAGGGCGGCGACGACTCCATCCTAGACGAGATGAAATAGCGGCCTTCTCCCCTAGTGTACAAAAAAACGCCCGACGTTCGTCGAGCGTTTTTTATTTACGGATGATTCCCTCCCTCATAGGAAGGGAAGGCAAGAGGTCAGGTTATCTCATGAATGTATAGACTGCCACATTTGTAAAGATGGCAAGAGGCTCTGCCCACACACCGATGATGAGCGTAAAGGCGACGGCAATAACGCCCATCGCGCTTGCCGGAAGCGGCAGACGCAGATGCTCCTCGACCACCTTCTCCCCCTCCTCGACATCGCGGAACATTTCCTTGATGACAAGCAGGTAGTAGTAGACGGACATCATCGACATGACAAAGCCGACACCTGCGAGCCAGAGATAGCCCGCGTCGATCGCCGCCGAGAAAATATAGATTTTCCCAACGAAGCCCGCCGTCGGAGGGATGCCCGCCATCGTGAGCAGGGCGACCATCAGGATGCCCGCCGGCAGCAGAGAGTCCTTCGCAAGTCCGCGCACATTCGTAAAGTCCGCGCCGCCGCGTTTCGTCTCAAGGTAGGATACCGTGACAAACGCGCCGACATTTGCGAAGACGTAGACCATCGTATAGAAGAGCACCGCCTTGATTCCCGCCGCATTCGTTGCGACCATCGCGGTCATCATGTAGCCCGCCTGTGCAATGGACGAGTATGCAAGCATACGCTTGATATTCGTCTGACGGAATGCCATGAGGTTTCCGCCGACCATTGAGACCGCCGCGAAAATCGCGAGCAGATGCGCCCAGTATGCCGAGAGTGCGGGGAATGCGACGAAGAGCACGCGCAGCAGGATCGCAATGCCCGCCGCCTTGGAGCACATAGCAAGCAGAGCCGTCACGGGTGCGGGCGCACCTTCGTACACATCGGGTGCCCAGAGGTGGAACGGGATGATCGAGAGCTTGAAGAAGAAGCCCGCGAGGATGAAGAGAATTCCGATCAGCCCGAGTGAAAAGACCAGCCCAAGCCCCTGTGCAATCTCCTGAAACACCATCGTCCCCGTCATACCGTAAACGAGGCTCATGCCGTAGAGCAGAACCGCCGTCGAGCCGGAGCCAAAGACGAGGTACTTGATGCCCGCCTCCGCCGAGAGCGGCGAATCCGTACGGATGGCAACGAGCCCGTAGAACGAAATCGTCATCAGCTCAAGCCCGACGAACGCCGTCATGAGATCGTTCGCCGAAGCGAGGACGCACATGCCGAGCAGCGCCGAGAGAAGGAGCAGATAGAACTCCCCCTTATGCCTAAGTGTCTGCTCCACATAATCCGCCGCAAAGATGACGGTCGATAGAATCCCAATGATGAAGAGAATCTTGAAGAACACAGAGTAGCCGTCGACGATGTAAAGTCCCGCATAGAATGCGGTTGCACCGCCGTCGGGGGGGTACATGCCCACGGCAAGCGCGAGCACAGCGAGAAGCCCGGCAACGGTCAGCCAGACCACGGGACAGCGCGGCGCGTCCTTTTTGAGGACGAGATCAGTGACGAGCACCACCGCCATCAGTGCGGCGATCCCGATCTCCACAGAGATCGCAGAAAAATTCATCGCTTGCAGCATCAGTGCCCACCTCCTAAGATTGTCGGTGCATCCTGGATCAGTTCAAAGAGCGGCGCGAGCGGGGCAACCCCCGTATCCACAACATTCATGAGCAGTCCCGGGAATACACCGAAGCCAACGAGGAAAACACCAAGCACGACGAGCGGCACGATGTCGATCCTGCGCTCATCGGGGAATTTCGCAAAGCGTTCCACACGCGGCCCGAAGAGCACGCGAGCAAGCATACGCAGGACGTAGAACGCCGTGAAGATGATGCCCGAAACGGCAATCACTGCAATCACGGGATAGACCTCGATGATGCCGACAAAGATCGTGAACTCCGGAATAAAGCCGATCAGCCCCGGCAGCCCCAGCGAGCATAGACCCGCGAGCATAAAGCCGACCGTGATGTGCGGCATGTGGTGTGCCAGTCCCCAGAGATCGCCGACGCTGCGCAGCTCCGTCTTCTCATAGACGTAGCCAACCTGCGAGAAGAAGAGTGCAAGCATGATGCCGTGCGCCACCATATAGGCAATCGCACCACTCACACTCACGACGTTCAGAGCCGCAAAGCCGAGCAGGACGTAGCCCATGTGGGAAACCGAGGAGTACGCGATCATGTACTTGATATCGCGCTGCGCGAGCGCAATGTAGGACGCATAGATGACGTTGATCATCGCAAGCACGGCGATCACGGGTGCCCAGAACTTTGCACCGAGCGGCAGGATGAAGAAGCCGATGCGGATGAGCGCGTAGCCTCCGATCTTTTTCAGCACACCTGCGTTAATCATGGAGATTGCCGTCGGGGCACCCGCATAGCCGTCGGGTGACCAGATGTGGAACGGGAACATCGAAAGATGTGACCCGAACCCGATGAGCAGGAGGAAGAATGCCGTGACCTGCACCTCCCACGAGATATGCCCCGTGAGTGCGGCAGCAGCAAGTGCCTCGAAATCGAACGTGCGCATCCCCGACTCGTACGCGCTCACATACAGGAGGAGCACGCCGAGCAGCATGAACGCCGAGCCCACAAGGAGAAAGATCGTCATCTTCATCGCCGCGTGCTCTTTGCTCACACGCTCCGACGATCCCCAGATGAGCACCATGAGATATGCCGGAATGACGACCATCTCGCAGAGCACGAGGAAGAAGAAGAGGTCGCGCACGAGGAATGCCCCCGAGACCCCTGCGATGACGATGAGGAGAAGCACGAAATACTCCTTCACACGCTTCTCTATATTCCACGAGCTGTAGATTGCGGCAAGTCCCACGACACTCGATAGGAGCAGCATGGGCAGCGAAATCCCGTCAACCCCCAGAGAGTAGGCGACACCGAGATCTGTGATCCACGGGATGTACTCCGTGTACTGCATCCCGCCGCGCGCCATATCATAGTCCGCATAGACAAAGAGCGTGAGGATGGTTGCGACCATCATCGCAAATGCCGAGAGCTGACGAATCGTATCGTGCAGCCGTCCCGGCAGCAGCGCAATGATGAGTGCCGCCACAAGCGGAGTCAGGAGGATGACCGAGAGAATCGGAAATGTCATCATCGGAAAGCACCTCCCCAGTAGGCGATAATCTGAACCGCCCAGTAGAGGGCATAGCACAGGAGAATCAGAACGCCTGTATAGAACACGACGACGTACCGCTGTGCCTGACCGTTCGCGGACTCCGTGAGGAGATCGCTCGTCGCGAGCGCGTACGCACCGAGGCCAATCATAATGTTGTCGAAGATCTTTTCATCGACCCATTTCAGGATCAGTGCCGTGCCGTAGACGAGACGCTCACGGAAGTATCCGTAAAGTTCATCAATGTAGAACTTGTGGTAAACAACGCGGTACAGGAAGCCGAAGCTCCGCTGCCGCATGGCTGTCCGCAGACTGTGCCGCCCGTAGATCTGATAGGCGGCGGCAAAGGCAATCAATGCGAGCACCGTACTCGACCCTGCAACCGTCCAGTCAATCGCCTCATGGTGCGGTACGCCTGCGTTGATCCAGAGGGAAAAGCCGCCGAAATACCCCCACGCGCCGCTCACAATGGTGAGCAGTATGAGCATAATCATCGGCCATCGCATAAATGCGTCGACCTCGTGCGCCTCGTATTTGCTGCGGCTCTCACCGAGGAATGCCACAATGAGGAGACGCGCCATGTAGAACGCCGTGAGGAACGAGGTAAATGTCGCCATCACATAGAGCGGTGTGCTCGCGTGCATGACCGCCGCAAGGATCTCATCCTTCGAGAAGAAGCCCGAGAACGGCGGAATACCGGAAATCGCAAGCACGCCGACAAGCATCGCTGCGAACGTCAACGGCATCTTCCGCCAGAGCCCGCCCATCTTCGTGATGTCCGTCTCATCGTGCAGTGCGTGCATGACGGCACCCGCACAGAGGAAGAGCATCGCCTTGAAGAAGGCGTGCGTCATGAGGTGGAACATCGAAGCGGAGAACGCGCCGACACCGACCGCGAGCATCATATAGCCGAGCTGACTGATCGTCGAGTACGCGAGCACGGACTTGAACTTGCGCTGGGTCACGGCGATGATTGCGGCAAAGAGTGCCGTGAATGCACCGAGCCCCGCAATAAAGTCCATGACGAAGGGAGATTCACTGAAGATAAAGAACGCACGCGCGACAAGGTAGACACCCGCAGCGACCATAGTCGCCGCATGGATGAGCGCCGATGTGGGCGTGGGACCTTCCATTGCGTCGAGCAGCCAGACATGAAGCGGGAACTGACCGGATTTACCGATCGGCCCCATAAAGAGCAACAGACCGATGACGGTCAGAAAGCCCGTGCCGGCGATCATGACATACGGCGGAACGAGCATACGCAGCTCAATGAAGTCCATCGTGCCGAACACCATCTGCACGAGCAGGATGCCGACGAGCATCCCGAAGTCACCGATGCGCGTTGTGATGAACGCCTTTTTCGCCGCCTCGCGCGCGGATACCTTGTGGTAGTAGAACCCGATCAGCAGATAGGAACAGAGGCCGACACCCTCCCAGAACACGTAGAGCTGGAGGAAGTTGACCGAGACGACAAGCCCGAGCATGGATGCCGAGAACAGTGAAATGAACGCGAAGAAACGCCCCATCCCCTCGTCGTGCTCCATGTAACTCACGGAGTAGATATAGACAAGCAGGGAAACGAGCGTCACAATGACGAGCATCATCGCCGCGAGCGGGTCGATGAGCACGCCCATCGTCAGCTTCACATCGCCGATCTGCGCCCAGAGAGCCTTCATCACGTATGGATCGTTCATCGTGATCTGATAGTTCACGGTGGCGAGCGCGACAAAGACCGAGAACGCAAACGCGAGCGACATCATCGTGATTGCAATCGCCGCAGAGAGGTTTTTCTCCTGCCGCGTGAACGGTCCGATGATGAGAAACGCAAGCGCGGGGAAGAGCGGGATCAGATAGGCATGCGTGAGTGCAAATGTAAACATATCGCTCCCCTCCCCTAGTCTCTGAGCGTGTCCAGTTCATCGACATTCGTCGTGAAGCGGATCTGATACAGACGGAACGCGAGGGCAAGCCCGACGGCGATCTCGGACGCAGCGACCGCGATCGAGAAGAGAGCCATGAGCTGTCCCTCCATGTTGTGTGCATAGAAGCGGTCGAATGCGATGAGGTTGATGTTCACCGCATTCAGCATCAGCTCCACGCACATGAGGATTGGGATGATGCCGCGCCGCGTGAGCAGACCGTAAAGTCCGATGCAGAAGAGCACGGCGGCAACAAAGAGAAGATCAGGAAGTCCGATCATGCCGTATCCCCTCCCCTCGCTAGGACAAGTGCCCCGACCATCGCGACGAGCAGCAGCACCGCCACGATCTCAAACGGCAGCACATAGGTGCCGAGCATCAGCCGCGCAATCTCGTGCGCCCCCGTAGATGCGCCGAGTTCCCCGCCCGGCAGGGGCGAGAGCACAATGCCGAGACCGATGAGGAAGAAGAATCCGCCCGCGAGCAATCCCGTCACCACACGACGAAAAAGTTTCTGCGAGGGGTTCGACTGCGCCATCGAGTCGCGCCGCGTCAGCATGATCGCCATGACGATGAGGACGGCAACCGCACCGCTGTAGACCATCAGCTGCACCGCTCCGAGGAACTCTGCGCCGATGTAGAAGTAGATCGCCGCCACTCCGATAAAGGAGAGAACGAGGAAGAGTGCGCTGTGCACAACATTTGGTGAAAGGACGACACCGAGTGCGCCGATGATCGTCACCGTCGCAAGAAAATAGAAGATGATGCTCATGCCTTCCCTCCTTCCTGCTCTGCGTCCTTCGTTTCGACGGGCGACGCCGCCTTGACCTCAGCCGATTTCTCCGTCGCCTGAGATTTTGCTGCGGCGGCTTTTGCCGCAGCTGCCTTGGCTGCAGCCGCCTTCTCCGCCGCCATTTTTTCTGCCGCATCGGCGGGCGCAGCGGGTTTTTCCACTGCCGGCTTTGCCGTCTCCGGATTCTCCGCCTCGGCTTTTGCCTTCGCGGCTGCCTCCGCCTTTGCCTTGGCGGCAGCTTCCTTCTTCGCCTTTTCCTCCGCTGCCTCCACCTCGACCTGCGCGAGGAATTCCTCCAGATCCGCGCGATCCTTGTCCGTCATCGCATCGTGCGTCATCGTCTCCTTGCTCCACGTCGAAATCGCATATTCCTTGTCCCAGACCAGCGTGTTCACAGGGCAGACCTCCACGCAGAGATTGCAGTAGAGACAGCGTCCGGACTTGTGCACATAGGACTTCATGTGGCGCTTTTTCTTTGCATCCTGCACGATCTCAAGATCGAGTGCCTTGTTCGGGCACGCGTTCGCGCACATCGAGCAGCCAATGCAGACGCGCCAGTCCATCGCGAGGTTGCCCCCGCGGAAATTATCTGTCATCGGAAGTTTTTCCTCGGGGTAACAGAAGGTCTCCTTCTTGCCCCAGAGATGCTTCCATGTGACGCTCATACCCGTGAGCAATCCTTTACCAAACATGTGAGCACCTCCTTAGACAATGCCGAGAAGATACATCCCAACGCCCGTCAAAAAGACGTTGAGAATCGAGAGCGGCACGAGAACCTTCCAGCCGAAGGTGAGAATCTGATCGACGCGCGTACGTGGGAACGTCCATCGGAACCACATGATGAGAAACACCATGAGCACCGCCTTGAGGCCGAACCAGACGAAGCCCGGAAGGAACGAGGGGCCGCTGTAGCCGCCGAGGAAGAACGTCGTCGCGAGAATCGCAGCCGTCAGGAGGTTCGCATACTCCGCGAGGAAGAACAGCGCCCAGCGCATCCCTGAGTACTCCGTAAAGGGGCCCGCAATGATCTCGGACTCGCCCTCCACGAGGTCGAACGGCGTGCGGTTCGTCTCTGCGACCGCTGCAATCAGAAAGATGATGAATGCCAGCGGCTGCATGAAAATGAACCAGCTCGTCTGTGCCTGCATCTGCACGATGTCATCCAGACGCAGCGAGCCCGTAATCATGACGACACCGAGCAGTGAAAAGAGCAGAGGTGCCTCATAGCTGAGCATCTGCCCGACAATGCGCATGCCGCCGATGAACGAGTATTTATTGTTCGACGCGTAGCCGCCCATCAGGAACGGCAGAACCGCCTGTCCCGAGACGGCGAACAGGAGGAACACGCCCACATTCACATCAGCGAGCACCGCGCCCGCGTCAAACGGGAAGAACGCATAGGCGAGTGCCGCAGGCACAAAGAGCAGTGCGGGCGAGAGCGCCCAGACCACCTTGTCCGCTCCTGCGGGCATGATATCCTCCTTGCTCATCAGTTTCAGCATATCCGCAACGGGTTGGAGAAGTCCGAAGCGCCCGCCGACGCGGTTCGGGCCGATACGCACCTGGATGAACGCGCAGATCTTGCGCTCCGCATAGGTAAAGACGATCGCCGCCATCGAGATAATGCCGAGCAGAATCGCAATGCCAACGAAGGTCATGACAAGATCAACCACAAACGGGATCGGCACAATGCTGTAAACAGCGGCACGCAGCGTGAGCGCAATCGCTCCCAAGAAAGAAAGTTCCATCATTGTCCTCCTTTCTCAGCAGTCCACTTCGCCCATGATGGGGTCGATGGATGAATATGCGGCGACCGAGTCACCGATGAACATACCGCGGCACATCGCATCCAGTCCCTGCATATTGACGAACGAGGGGCGGCGGATGTGAATGCGGTACGGCTTGGTCGTACCGTCACTGACAATGTAGAAGCCAAGCTCACCGCGCGTGCCCTCCGTACGGCTGAACACCTCGCCCTTCGGCGGCTTGATGACCTTCGGTACTTTTTTCCCCATAAAGTCGCCCTCGGGCAAACCGTCGATCGCCTGACGGATGATCTTCGCACTCTCGGCGATCTCATTCAGCTTCACCATGTAGCGATCCCAGTTGTCGCCGTTCTTGCCCACGGGGATGTCGAAGTCAAAATCATCGTAGACGCTGTAGCCATCCACCTTGCGCAGGTCAAAGGCAAGCCCCGTCGCGCGCAGGTTCGGCCCCGTCATATTGTAGGAGAGTGCTTCCTCCGTCGTCATGGGGGATGTCCCCACGATGCGGCGGATAAAGATCTCGTTGCCCGTCAGAAGCTTGTTGTACTCCTCAAGGAAGATCGGCACCTCGTCGAGGAACGCGCGGATCAGCACCTCTGCCTCGGGTGAGAGGTCTTCCTTGACTCCGCCGATGCGGATGTAATGGAAGGTCTGCCGTGCACCGCAGACAAGGTTGAAGATGTCGAGGATCTTCTCGCGGTCGCGGAAACAGTAGAGCATTCCCGTCGACGCGCCCAGATCGTTTGCAAGTGTCCCGATAAAGATCAAATGACTGTTGATGCGGTTCAGCTCTGCCATGATGACGCGAATGTACTCCGCACGCGGCGTTGTTTCAATACCCGCAAGCTGCTCCACGGCAAGCGCATAGCCGAAATTATTGTTCATCGCCGAAATGTAATCGAGGCGATCCGTATAGGGGAGGCCCTGTGCATACGTCCTGTCCTCAAGCAGTTTTTCGATGCCGCGATGGAGATAGCCCATGATCGGTGTCGCCTTGACGATGCGCTCACCATCAAGCTCGAGCTGCACCTGCAGCACACCATGCGTTGAGGGATGCTGCGGCCCCATGTTGAGCGTGTAGGTCTCGGTTCTCGGCATCACATACCCTCCTTCCGAATGCGCGGGATGTTCGGGGGCGGCGGCGGGACAAAGTCCTTGCGCAGCGGATGCCCGACGAAGTTCTCATGGTGAAAGACGCGCCTGAGATCGGGATGCCCCGTGAACGAAATCCCCATGAGATCATAGACCTCGCGCTCCTCGAACTCCACGCCCGGGAACACGGCCGTTGCCGAGGGAACAACAGGCGTATCGTGCGGCAGCGTCACCTTCACCGTCAGCCAGTGCATATGCACGGGTGAAAAGAGATGGTAGACCATCTCGAAACGATCCTTCCAGTCGACCGCCGTCACATTCTCCATACGCGTCAGCTGCAGTGCCGTATCGTCACGCAGGAATGTCAGCAACGCGATGAGTTCATCCGCCCCGATATAGACCGCAGCGCGCACTGCCTCCGCATCGTACACTGCGTTTGAAAATGCGAGCTTGATGCCGGCAAGCGCCTCGGCAGATAAATAGTCATTTCTCATGCGTTCACCGCCTTTGCCGCTGCCTGCTCCGCCCAATAGGCACGCTCGGCTGCAACTCGTTCGGGATGGAGAATCTTCTCGCGCAGCTTGAGCATCCCGTCGATCAGTGCCTCGGGACGCGGCGGACAGCCGGGGATATAGACATCCACGGGCAGAATCTCATCCACGCCCGGCACAACGGCATACGAATCCGCAAAGGGGCCGCCCGCAATCGTACACGCGCCCATTGCGATCACATATTTCGGCTCGGGCATTTCCTCGTAGAGGCGCACAATCGGATCTGCCATCTTCCACGTCAGCGTCCCGGCGACGATCAGGAGATCCGCCTGACGGGGACACGGGCGGAAAACCTCATAGCCAAACCGTGCGAGGTCGAAGCGCGCCGTCGCCGTACTCATCATCTCGATTGCACAGCAGGCAAGCCCCGAGGACAGCGGCCAGATCGAGCTCGCGTGTGCCCAACGCAGGAGCTCGTCAAGTTTCACCACGAAGACATTGTGACGCAGGCTTTCGGGTACGCGATCCGCTATCTCCATGAGAGATCCCCCTTTCGCCATGCGTAGGCAAGCCCGAGCGCAAGAATACCGACAAAGACAAACATCTCAATGAGCGCAAACAGTCCGAGCATCTGAAACTCGACCGCCCACGGATAGAGAAACACCGTCTCGATGTCAAAGACGATGAACAGCAGCGCGTAGAGGAAATACCCTGCACGATACTGCACATACGGCGAGCCGATCGGATCAACGCCGCACTCGTAGGGAATGTATTTCTGCGGTGACGGCTGCTTCGGCTGCAACAGAAATGCAGGACCAAGCGCCATGACGGGGAAAAACAGCGCCACCATCAGAAAAATCCCAAGACTTCCATACTCTCCCATACACAGGCCTCCTTATTGTATGATTAAATAAATACATAGGAAAAATAAATAATCAGAAACAATAATTGATGGGTAAAAAAATATGTCAAATCAAGTGACACTAGATAAAATTTATAATCGCTGGCAGGTATAATAAAATCCATGTATAATATAACCGAAAAACACTTCTTTTACAAGGAGAGCGAGAAAAAAACTTCTATTTATATTCATTCTTTTTTGCTATTTTGACATCGTTTGAAAGAAATGTTTTTTCCTGCTATAATCATAAGCAATATTGGGGAACGCTTCGTTGATCGGAGCAACAAGTTCTCCAGCCAGAAGGAGTTTTTTACACAATGCTGTTACACCGAAAATCCGTTGAACTGCTTGCCCCTGCGGGCACATGGGATGCCATGACTGCAGGCATTGCAGCGGGTGCGGATGCCGTCTATCTCGGCGGCAAACATTTCAATATGCGTCTGCACGAGGGCGACTTTAACTTCGACGATGCGCGTCTCAAGAACGCCGTCGACTACGCGCATGCGCACAATGTTGAGCTCTACATCACCCTCAACAACCTCATCAGCAACGAGGAGCTGCCCGCGCTGCGCGAGTACCTCGCCTACCTCAACGAGATCCGCCCCGACGCGATCCTTGTCCAGGACTTCGCCGTACTCGAGCTCGTACACGAGATGGGCATCACCGTCCCCCTGCACACCTCCGTCATGATGAACACGCACAACGAGCACGCCATCGAAAAGCTCAAGGAGTACGGCATCACGCGCATTGTCGTCGGACGTGAGATGACGCTCTCCGAACTCGCACTTTTCCGTGCGCGCACGGGCATCGAGGTCGAGTACTTCATGCACGGCGATATGTGCATCTCCGAGAGCGGTCAGTGCATCCACTCGGGTGTTCTCTTCGGGCAGAGCGGCAATCGCGGACGCTGCATGAAGATCTGCCGCTGGCCGTTCGCCCTCATCGACGAGACGACAGGAGAAGTGCTCGATGCGAACAGCCCCGGACCGTACAAGCTTGCACTCAAGGATATGTGTATGTACCGCTCCATCCCCGCACTCATTCAGGCGGGGGTCTATTCGTTCAAAATTGAGGGGCGGATGCGCTCGCCCGAGTTCATCGCGCGGCTCGTCTCCACGTACCGCAAGGCGATTGACGCATACATCGCCGACCCGAACGGCTACACGACGGATGAGGAAGGGTGGCGTACACTCTACGACAACCGCGTACGCGACTACACGACGACGTTCGCGTTCGGACAGCCGACCGCCGTCGACATCGGCATGACGGGCGAACGCGAACCGCGCTTCTTCAGCCAGGCGATCGAGGAGGCGGGCTTTGCCGACGAGGTGCTGCGCGCCGAACGCCCGATGGAAAAGGAGAATGCGCCGAGCCGCCATCTCAGCGTTCGCGTTGGCACGGTCGATGCTGCGCGCGCGGCGGTGGATGCGGGTGCAGATACCGTCTACGTCGGCGGCGAGGCATTCCGCCCCAACCGCCCGTGGAAACTCACGGACTACGAGGATCTCGTCCGCTATGCGGCAGGACGCACACGCGTCGTCGTGAACACATCGCGCACGACCATGCGCCGTGAGTGCGGCGAACTCGAGCAGTTTTTTACCGCACTGAACGATGTCCCCGTGGACGGCATTATGGTCGGCAACCTCGGTACGCTGAAGCTCGCACGCACGCTCACAAAGCTGCCCGTGCAGGCGGATCACTCGTTCAACATCTTCAACCATCTCGCCGTCACCTTCCTCAAGGAGAACGGTCTGACAATGGCGACCGCCTCCTACGAGCTTTCGTTTCAGCAGCTGCGCGAGATCGTCGAGAATGCTGTCCTGCCCATCGAGGCAGTCGTTCACGGCTCGTACGAGTCCATGATCTGTGACTACAACTTCCCCGCGATGTCGCTGCCGAACTACAGTGAGCTTTCCGCGCCTGAGCTTCTGGATCGTCTCTACGCATTTCGCGACGAAGCGGGTGGCGTGCACCCGATCCGCGTCGACCAGTACGGGCGCAACCACATCTACTTTGCAAAGGATCTCTGTCTCTATCCCTACCTGGAGAAGTTCAACGGACTCGGCTCCTATCGCATCGAGGCGCAGGACTATACGGCGGACGTGACCGCAGAGATTGTCCGCATCTACCGCGCTGCACTCGACCGCCTCGCGGCGGGCAGCGACGGCTTCCGATCGGCGGACTTTGACCGCCTCACAGAGATTGCGCCGCGCCCCTTGGGCATCGGCACCTACCGTTTCCGCCAGAGCCGCAATTCCATTTAACGCTAGGGAAAAATGTGGCGATGCAATGCTCCTAAGCAAACCCTAGTGAAGCAAGTGAGTAAATACTGACCTGTCCAAGAAGCAAGTCCATAGGACGTAGCTGATTGGGTAACAGGTCGCATGCGAAAACGTCCCAAGAACACGAGCGATAGCGAAGTGCGATTGGATGACGTTGACCGCTCGTGCGTTCTGCCCCCTGCGGATTTCTTTCGTTCAAGCGCAGCGCGTTTAAGAAGTCCGCAGGTATTTAGGCAGATAAGCATGCGATCACTTGCGTAACGAGGTGTTTGCGTGGAGCATGACATGAGTGAATTTTTTGTTACTAGAAAGTATATTCCATGGAGACAACTTCCCCAAACGAGAACGGATACATCGGCGCAGCCGCCATCCTGGAAAAGAAGAAGAAATACATCATGCCCTGCCTCGGACATTTCTACAGCGAGCCGCGCCAGATCGTGCGCGGCGAGATGCAGTACCTCTACGACAGCGAGGGCAGGAAATATCTTGACTGCTTTGCAGGGGTCTCCGTCATCAACTGCGGGCACTGCAATCCCGCGATCAATGCCGCCGTCACGGAGCAGCTGAACACGCTCCAACACGTCTGCAACATCTACCTCACGGAGAACTTCGTCAACCTCGCCGAGCAGCTTGCACGCATCACACCAGGAAAACTCCAAAAGAGCTTTTTCTGCTCCACGGGCACAGAGGCGAACGAGGGGGCGGCACTCCTCGCCCAGATTGCCACAGGCAGCAGTGAGTTCATCGCTCTGCGCGGCGGCCTCCACGGGCGCACAAAGCTCACGATGAGCCTCACGGGCATCTCCATGTGGCGCACCGATCCAAATCCCGTCGGCGGCATCCACTTCGTCAAAAATCCATACTGCTATCGCTGCCCGCATCAGCATACCCCAGAGGAGTGCGGCATCGACTGCACCTACGAACTTGAAGAGACGATCAAAAGTGCCACCTCGGGACGACCTGCCGCATTCATAGCGGAGACCATTCAGGGCAATGCGGGCATCATTGTTCCGCCAAAGAACTACTTCAAACGCGTCAAGGAGATCCTCGATCACTACGGCATACTCTTCATCGCGGACGAGGTACAGACGGGCTTTGCGCGCACGGGCAAAATGTTTGCCATCGAGCATTTCGGCATTGCACCCGATATCATGACGATGGCAAAGGCGCTTGGCAACGGTGCCCCCATCAGCGCATTCATCGCAACCCCCGAGGTCGCGGACACCTACACAAAGCCCGGCGCATCGACGCTCGGCGGCAACCCCGTCTCCACAACGGCAGGGCTTCATGTCATCCGCTACATCGAGGAGCATGATCTCATCGGGAACGCCGAACGGCGTGGAGCGCAGCTGTGCACAGGGCTGCGGGAAATCCAGAAACGCCATCCCATCATCGGCGATGTGCGCGGGCTCGGGCTGATGGTCGGCGCGGAGTTCGTCCACGCGGACAAATCCCCTGCCGCCGCCGAACTGGATGCCGTGCTCGAAGAGCTGAAGAACCGCGGCTTTATCGTCGGCAAGAACGGCATCGGACGCAACGTCATGGCATTTCAGCCGCCGCTCATCATCACCGAGGACAATATCCACGACGTACTGAACGCCGTGGAGCTCGTCCTCACGGAGAAAGGACTCTAAAGGGTGCATTATGGCAAAACGATTCTATGATCTTACGGTCGCGGGCTGCAAACGCAGTCTCCCCATCCTCAACCTGAGCGACAGTCTTGCAATTGCCGGCTTCGTCATGCTCGGCGATGTCGAACTCTGCGAAAGCTGTGCGCGTGAACTCGCAAAAAAAGTTCCCGCCGAAGCCGAGATCATCATGACCGCCGAGACAAAGGGCATCCCTCTCGCGGCGGAGCTTGCACGGCAGATTGGAATGCCCTACTACATCACCGCACGCAAGTCTGTCAAGGCGTACATGGAAGATCCCATCTGGGTCGAGGATGAATCAATTACGACAATGGGGAAGCAGCGTCTCTACCTCATGCGTTCCGATATCGACCGCATTGCAGGACGCAAAGTACTCCTCCTCGACGATGTCATCAGTACGGGCGGCTCCATGACGGCACTCAGCAATCTCGCCGAAAAGGCGGGGGCGCACGTGATCGGACAGGCTGCCGTGCTTGCCGAGGGCGATGCGGCAAAGCGCACGGACATCATCTTCCTCGAGGCACTTCCGCTTTTTAAAGCGGAATAGATCGGCGGCATCTCTTGCATCAATATCTCTTCTACATCGGAGACTTCCCCATCCGCTCGTACGGTGTTGTCATCTCCCTCTCCATCCTGCTCGCGACGGGTGTCGGCTACTTTCTCGCAAAGGCGGACGGGCGTGGCTACGAAAAGCACCTTCCCGATCTCGGCATCTACTGCGGCATCGCAGGGCTTCTCGGTGCGCGGCTCTGGGATGTATTCTTCTTTGACTGGGACTACTACCAACACCACCTGACCGAGATTCTGAATGTCTGGCAGGGCGGCATGGCGATCCAGGGCGGTGTCTTTCTCGGTGTGCTCGTCGGCATCCTCTACAGCCGAAAGCACAAGCTCGACACCATTCACTTTATGGACGTTGCTGCTCCTGCGATTGTGCTCGGACAGGCTCTCGGCAGGTGTGCGAACCTCCTCAACGGAGATGCCTTCGGCGCACCGACGGGCAGCAGTTACGGCATCCTCTACCCCGACACCACCCTCGCGCACCACACCTACGGTGCACAGCCGCTCTGGCCGGCGGAAGTCTGGGAGGGGCAGCTCGATATCGTCATCTTTGCCCTGCTCCTCATCTTCCGCGCACGCGGACACGCACGCGGGCAGTGCTTCGCCCTCTACGTCATGCTCTACAGTCTCGTGCGCTTTGCTCTCGAATACCTGCGCGGCGACTACACGGAGAAATACCTCGGACTTTTTACCAGTGCCCAGATGACCAGTCTCGGCTTCGGCCTCGTCGCCCTCGGTTTCTTCCTCTGGCTCGGACTGCGTGAACACGGCACAATTCCGTTGGAAACAACAGAGCAAACCAGCGAGCGCAAGAAGCCACGACGAAAAAAATAATCGGCAAAAAGATTTATAAAAATGGGTGCTGCACGAAGCTGAAAAGTTCGTGCAGCACCCATTTATGCTTGATCCATTACCGCTGAAGCGGATGATACCGAAGATATCCTCGCCCCCGAGACTTGAGACGAACCTCCTGCAGTACCGTGACAGGCTTCCCGTTCGCAAAGAAGACCTTGTGAACATTCACGAATTCGATCATCGGTCCTTTACCTTCTTAAATGCACCGCATACGAGCTCCGCAAGATAATGCGCCGTCGGTGCGAGTGCATTCGGGTCAATGCGGAAACTCGGATTGTGGAGTGCGGGGGAAAGCCCCGTGCCGACGAGGACGAACATCCCCGGAACTTTCTCCTGATAGAAGGCAAAGTCCTCACCGCCGAGCGACTTCGGCGCAGGAACTACATTCAGATTGCGTTCCTTTGCTTTTTCCGCTGCATACGCCGCCCAAAAATCATCGTTGACCGTTGCCGGCGGGCCTTCGTACCAATCCGTCTCCACCATCGTACCATACGCCGCCGCCAACTGCTCTGCAAGCGCACAGACACGCGCTCGGATTCGCGCACGCTCCTGCGCATCCATACTGCGCGTCGTCCCCTCGACAAGCGCCTCCTCGGGAATAACATTCCACGTATTCCCCGCCTCAATGTGCGTGACACTCACAAGCCCTGCGGAGAACGGATTGAGGTTGCGTGCGACAACCGTCTGCACCGACTGGACGAACGCCGCCGCCAACGGAATCGGATCCACCCCCGCCTCGGGATGCGCAGCGTGTGTGCCCTTTCCACGAAAATGAAACACAAAGCGATCCACCGCCGCCATCACCGCACCCGCCGAGATGCCGACCGTACCGACCTCAAGCAGTGGTGATGCGTGCAGCCCGAAGATCGCCGTGACATCCTGCAGTGCGCCCGCCTCGATGAGTACCTTCGCACCGCCCGGAGCCTCCTCCGCCGGCTGGAAGAAAATGCGCACGCGTCCCGCAAGCTCCTCCTCACGCTGCTTGAGCAGCAACGCTGCACCGAGCACCGCAGCGATGTGAAAATCGTGCCCACAGGCGTGCATGCGCCCCGCGTGCTCCGAGCGATACGGCAGATCCGTCTGTTCCTCGATGGGCAGCGCGTCGATATCACTGCGCAGGGCAACGATGGTCTCACCTGCGCCAATCTCCGCAACAAGCCCCGTCTTGAGCGGCAGATCCAGAATACGGATTCCCGCACGTTCCAAGGATGCACGGATGCGCTTAGTGGTTTCAACTTCTTCGTAGGAAAGCTCAGGATGGCGATGAAACCATTGAAACTCTTCTGCGATATAGGCTTCGATGTTTTCAATTGCTGCCATAGTTCTCTTCCTTTCAAACAGTAAATTCATATATTCTTTATATGTTATGGTGGTATTATACAAGCTGTATATTCTTTTGTCAATCATGTTTTCCTATATTTTTTCTATGCTTATAGGAATCGCTGATAAAATAGACCCTCAGATTGGCGTAGATTTTTTCGTCCGAACAAGGAGGCAAACCGGACGCATAGCCAAAGCTATGTGGAGGATTTGCCGACACAGTGCGGGCAAAAAAGATGCGTCAAGATGGCGCGGCTGAATTTATCAGTGCTTCCTATACACGCAAAAATCCGGCATCCGTCTTTCAGACAGATGCCGGATCTTCGTATGAACAGAGGCCTTTATCCCTGCAAGTCCTCAATATGCACCATACGCTTACAGATCCGCTGTGCCAACGCCTCATTGTGCGTGATGGCAATGAGCATGGTGCGGTTTTTCTCGATCTCGCGCAGGATCACCGACCAGATCTGCGCCTGCGTGATCGGGTCAAGGCTTGCCGTGATCTCGTCGGCGATGAGCACGCGCGTCTTGGGACTGAGCGCGCGCAGAATCGACAGTCGCTGCAGCTGACCGCCCGAGAGCTCGTTCGGCCAGCGCGTAAGCCAATCCGGCTCGGCGCCGATCGCCCTGAGGAGTTCATCCGGCACATCCCATGCTTCGCGCAGGGAATCCTTCACCTTCCAGCGCGGATCCATCGCCTTTTCCGGATGCTGATAGATGAGCTGGATGGGATTGTAACCGCCCTTCGGCAAGGCTGCACCATCCAATGCAATAGACCCTTCCTGCAGCGGCAGATAGCCTGCAAGGAGCAGCGCGAGCGTGCTCTTGCCGCGCCCGCTTAATCCTAAAAGAGCGAGCCGCTCCCCGTCTGCAATATGCAAAGATATATTCTGCAGAACGGGAGCGTTCATCCCATAGCGATAGGAGAGATTCTTCACATCGAGCATCTCATGCACCTCCCGCTTCCGTCATCTGCCGCACCTCTTGCGCAGAATAAACCTTGAAACTGTTCTGCGGCAAGGCGTGATAGAGCGCCTTTGTATAGGGATGCTGCAGCTCGCTGCCGTCGCCGCGAAATGCAGCCGCCGGAATCTGATCCACCGTCCGGCCTTCATAGAAAACGGCGACGGTGTCGGCGACCTCGACAGCGAGATCGATATCGTGCGTGATGAGCAGGATGCTCTTTCCCGCATCGGCAAGCTCACGCAGAAGCTGCAATGCCTCAACGGCGCTCTTGACATCCATGCCGGGCGTCGGCTCGTCCGCGATGATGAGGGCGGCGTCCGTGATGACAGCGGTCGAAAAGAGCACGCGCCGTGCCATGCCGCCCGAGAGCTGGAATGGATACAGGCGCTGAACCTTTTCCTCCAAGTGCAGCCGCCGGAATGTTGCCGCCATATCCACTGGAGAACCGTGAAGCCCACACACCTCTTCGCCAACGCGCATGAGCGGGTCGAGATATGTCACGGACTGCGGAATCAACGCCAGCTCCCGTCCGCGAAGCTCTTCCTGCCGCGCCGCATCCAGCGCGGTTCCGCGATAAAGCATCTCGCCGCTCGTCACGGCATTGTACGGCAGTATGCCGAGTACGGCATGCGCCAAAAGGCTCTTGCCGGAACCGCTTGCGCCGACGACGGCAAGGATCTCTCCCGTCGTCAGACGCAGATTGACGCCGTGCATCCCTGTCACCAGCGTATGCTTCAACGCACCCTGATACATGCGGAAGGACACGGACAGATTCTTTACTTCGAGAAGTTCTTGTCCCATAAAGCCTCCTATTTCTGTCCAGACTGCGGATCAAGAATATCGCGCAGCGTCTCGCCGAGACGATCAAAGATCAGTACGACCAGCAGCAGCAAGAAGCCGGGGAAAAACGCCAACCACCACATGCCGAGCGCCAGATAGCTCATGGACTCCGACAAGATGATGCCGATGGCCGGCATATCGAGCGGCAGTCCGTAGCCGAGGAAGCTGATTGCCGCCTCATGCATGATCGCATGAGGGAAGAGCAAGACAAGTCCGATGATGTATTGCGGCGCGACATGCGGCACAAAATGACGGCGCGCGATGGAGAACCACGAATATCCATACTGCCGTGCCGCCAGAACATAAGGCTGCGAGCGCAGCTGCATGACTTCCGCACGGATGACGCGCGTCAGACGCGGCCAGTGCGTGACGATGACGCCGATGGATACGCCGAGGATGCCTCCGCCCATCATCACCGAAATCATGAGGATGAGCAGGATGTGCGGAATCCCCATGCAGAGATCGACGAGCCAGAGAATGAAGCGATCCACCTTGCCGCCGAATGCCGCCGACAGCGTTCCGAGAAGGAGTGCGATGCAGGAGCTGAAAAATGCGGCGGCAAAGCCGATCTGCAGACTGATCGACATGCCCTTGACGGAGCGCAGGAACATGTCGCGCCCCATATCGTCCGTACCAAAGGGATGCAGGACGGACGGCGCAAGATTCTTCTGCCCAAAGTCGACGGCATAGGAACTCTCATCCATCGTCGTACCCCAGAGGAGCAGGCCCAAAATGAACAGGGTCGCAAACACGGCAAAGATGAGTCGGCGCTGGCGGACACTCAGCCCGCTGCGAGAGAGGGAAAGAGCCTTGCTCATGACGTCCCCCTCCCCTCGCGCAGCTGCGGATCCACAACGCCATACAGGATGTTGGCGATGAGATTGCCGACGAAGATGAACACCGCGCTGAAGATTGCGATGCCAAGCAGCAGCGAAAGATCGCCGCGCAGCCCCGCCAGCGTGACCGTACTGCCCAGTCCCGGGTAGGAGAACACCGTCTCGGCGAGAATCGCTCCGCCGAACAGCTCATTGAAGGAAGCAAACTGCAAGGTGATCGCGGGCATCAGAATGTTTCGCAGACCATGCCGCCGCACGCGCTGCCAGAGCGTCTCGCCGCGCGCCTCCGCGAAGAGCATGTAGTTCGTCCCCATCACCTCGATCATCTTTTCACGCGTCTGCAGCGCGATGGCAGAAATCCCCGTGACGCTGAGCGTCAACGCCGGCAAAATCAGATGATGAATCTGATCGGCCAGCGTCACCTCCTCATGCAATTTTCCAATAGGAGCGGCGAGCGCCAGCGGAAACCACTGCAGCTTGACCGCGAAGATCATGAGGAACAAAAGCCCGAGCCAGAAGACCGGTACGGAGACGCACAGAAGAGAGAACCCCTGAACCGCCTTGTCCAGGCGGCTGTCACGGTACATTCCCGCGAGCACGCCCAGAACGAAGCCGATTGCGCCCGACAACGTCCACGCCGTCATCATCAAGAGAAGCGTAAGGCGAAACTTTTCTCCGATGACTTCGAGTACAGGGGCGCGATAGATGAACGACGTGCCGAAATCACCGTGCAGAATATTCCCCGCCCAAAGCAGAAAGCGCTCCAGCGGCGGCTTGTCAAAGCCCCAATAGGCGGCGACGAGCGCATGCTGCTCCGCCGATGCCGCCTTATTGATGAAGTACGCGTCGATGGGGTCGATGGGCGAATTGGCGAGCAGGATAAAACTGATGACGCTCACCGCAGCCAGGAGGAGCACAAGCCGAAAAAGATTGCCTCCAAGAAAGCAGAAGATTCTCTTATCCATTTACTTCCTCCACTGCCATTCGTCAAGTGTTATAAGGATCCCCATGCCCTGTCCGCGCTCACCCACACGCAGCTGACCGAGATCGAGCTGATTATTGACGAAATACGGCACCTGAACCGTCGCAATCCAAAGATAGGGGATATCGACCTTCGGCCCCGTCACGCCATCCCACTGTGCCGCACGGAACTCGCGCAGCATCTCCTCATCGGTCGCAGCGGCAAGCGCCCGATCGATATGCGCATCAACCGTCGGATTGCGATACATGGCAGAGTTGTTGATGACATTCACCCCGACCTGCGAGGAATGGAAATAATTGTAGATCGTTTGCGGCGTATAGTCGCCGCCCGCCCATACCGTCGGGATGTTGCGCGCTATCTTGCGGGCTTCCGACCATGGCGTCGACTTTGCGATGATGTTGATGCCGAGCTTCTTCGCATCCTGTGCAAGCGCCACCGCTGTATTGTAGCGCTGCAGGTCATTGGAACGGCCATTGATGACGAATTCCGCCTTCTGACCGTTCTTCTCGCGAATGCCGTCGCCGTCCGTATCCACCCAGCCCGCAGCCTCAAGGATCTTCACTGCTTCGTCCACGCGGTTGTCCGATTCCTGCAAATCGTTATTCGCCCAAGAAAGAGCTTCCGCAAAATTCATCGTCGGCTTTCCGAAGCCGCCGAGCGCATTCTCGATGATCGTCTTGCGGTCGATGCCGATGTTCAGTGCCTGGCGGATGGCAGGATCGCTCGTCACATTGTTGCCGACCAGCATGCCGTTTTCGTCATGCTCCGGCTCCTGCGGCATATTGACGCAGAAGCTGTCGATGGTGTCCATCACTACCAATTTCATATTCGGCACGCTTGCCGCCGCAAATTCGGGCGGTGCAAAGACGAGATCGACCTGTCCGGACTGCGCTGCTGCAAGCACAGCATCATTGCCCAGATTCAGCGCTGTCACCTTTTTCAGCTTCGGTTTTTCTCCGTAATAATATTCGTTCGGCTCCATCACAAGCTGCTGTTCCTTTTGGAACGATACGACCTTCCAAGGACCACTGCCGACCGGCGCCGTCGCATATCCTTCTTTATATGCATGCTTCGGCACAATGCCGAGGGAGGCCGCCGTTTCGAGGAAAACAGACCACGGGCGTGACAGCTTGAACTCCACCTGCGTCGGGGACAGGGCGCGCACCGACTCCATCGCGGTCAGATCCACGGCGCTGGCCGCCTTCTTCGCCGTTTCGTAGGTAAAGACGACATCCTCTGCCGTCAGCGGCTGACCGTCAGAGAATTTCGCATCATCCCGGATCGTAAAGGTATACTTCAGCCCATCCTCTGAACGTTCAACGTTTGTAGCCAGCTCCTTGATGAGCTGATTCTTTTCATCATGTCCCATCAATGCGCTGTGGAACGGATCCGGCCCCCAGAGACCCCATCCCATCGTCGGATCGAAACCCTCGCCTACCATATACTTGCCGACCGAGATCACGATTTCGCCCTTCTCTGCGCGCTCGTTTTTCGCCTGATCCGCGCCTCCGCAGCCGACGGTGAGCATCATCATCGCCGCCAGCAGAAACATACAAAGTTTCCTCACTGTCATGCCTCCTCGCATATAACACCCAATACTCACAGCATACCTTCCTCCAGACAATCCTATCATTCTGCGCCTTCCATCCACCTCCTTCCATCACTTTCGCCCAGACATATAAAAAGCCTCTTTGCTAAAGAGCAAAAAGGCGCACGAAACACGAGCCACGCCTTCCTGTCTCTCGCAGGAATAATAACAGCGCTTCGATCGGGCAGTTCTTCTGGCTCTGCATCCTCGTCTTCCTCGCCTTCCCAGTTTCCCAGTGACATCATGAGGTCGACTCTGCATTACAGCTGCGGAACAGCGCAGGTCTTTCACCTGCTTCTCTATTAAGCGCCAAGCGCACCCGATCGGCAAAATATGGAATTATGATTTTAACGAGATTCGGGTTCAGCCTATCATACAATCTACAGGATGTCAATATGAAATGCGATTACTTATTAAGGAAGCACTGATAAATTCAGCCACGCCATCTTGATGTATCTTTTTTGCCCGCACTGTGTCGACAAATCCTCCACATAGTCCTTGCTATGCGTCCGGTTTGTCTCCTTGTTCGGACAAAAAATCTACGCCAATCTGACGGACTTCATTTTATCAGCGATTCCTTAAGAGACTTGATGCCCATATTTCATTCTTTTGAAAAATTCCCTTGACAGATTTTCGATCCCTTGTTATAATTCATTTTGTCGTTTGGACATGAGCGGCGAACAAATGGGGTTATAGCTCAGTTGGTTAGAGTGTCTCGTTGACATCGAGGAGGTCACAAGTTCGAATCTTGTTAACCCCACCATTTTTTCTTGTCCGCAGTCGTGCGGATTTTTTTATCAGTGCTTCCCTTAGGCTCACTTAGCTCAGTTGGTAGAGCATCTCCGTCACATGGAGGGGGTCGGGGGTTCGAATCCCTCAGTGAGCACCATTGTATATAACAGCCGTCCCGTGTGGGCGGTTTTTTTGTGCTTTCTTTTCCCCTATGCTATAATGGTAGCAAACAAAACGCTATTGGGGAGGTATATCATGTCAATCAAGGAAATTCGCCCAACGGATCTGACCGACAATGTATTCAAACTGATTGGTCAAGATTGGATGCTGGTCAGTGCAGTGCACGATGGAAAGACCAACGGAATGACGGCTTCATGGGGTGGTCTTGGCATCCTCTGGGCGCGTCCCGTCGCCTATATTTTCATTCGTCCGACACGCTACACGAAGGAGTT
This sequence comes from uncultured Selenomonas sp., assembly GCA_963555475.1. GTDB lineage: Bacteria > Bacillota > Negativicutes > Selenomonadales > Selenomonadaceae > Centipeda. The sequence continues at coordinate 129,329 of CAUVVR010000001.1, read as the reverse complement.
TGTCGATGCCTCAGATGGTATGACTCTCTCGATCTTTGAGCAGAAATACAAGCCCATGATGCAGTATTTTGGAACCGTATCGGGGCGCAACGAGGATAAGATCGCAAAGCAGGGGCTTACGCTGAAGGAACACGGTGCTTATACGTACTTTGAGGAGGCGCGTCTCACTCTGCTCACGAAAAAACTCTATGCGCAGCCGTTGGATAAGTCCTTCTTCACATATGCCGCTGTCAATGAACGAGAGGATTTCCCAAATACCTACTATCCGGAACATGACTATCACACAATGTATATTGCGGAGATCGAGAATGTCCTGATCAAGGAGTAAGTATGGCAACCAAAGACAAGGAAAATGCCGCGCGCATCCTTGCGCAGACAAGCCTCGCGCAGGGAATGAATGCGGAGGAGGTCGCCGAACTCCTCGCCTCAAGCGACGTTACGCTGCGCACATACCCGAAAGGAGCACTCATCTTCCACGACGGTGAAATGCCCCACTCTCTCTACATCCTGCTCGAGGGCGAGGTGCACATCCTCAAGGACACCTATTCGGGGCGGCAGATCTTCATCTCAGAGATCGACCAGCCGGGCGATATGTTCGGCGAGGTCTACGAGGTGCTGAAACGTCCATATGATATGTACGTGCGTGCCATGACAAAGGTAAAGCTGCTCGAGGTATCAAGCCACCTCTTCACGCTCGATGTCGGCGAGACACCACGCCGTTCTGCACTGATCGTACAGCGCAACCTCATGAAGATCTTTGCGGGCAAGGCGTATGCAATGCACACAAAGCTGAAAATTCTCGCGAGCGGCACGTTGCGTGAGATGATTGTCCGCTACCTCTTCCCTCATATTGACGAAAAAGGGCAGATTGCACTTAAAGTAAGCCGTGAGTTCATTGCCGCCTATCTCGCTGTCAGCCGCCCTTCCCTCTCGCGCGAGCTGAGCGCGATGCAGCGCGAGGGCATCATCGAGGCAAGAGGGCGGAGCATACGCATTCTGGATATGGAGCGTTTTGAGGGATATCTATAGGAATCGCTGATAAAAAGAAGCAAGGGGCTGCTGCACGATGTCTGAAAACTTCGTGCAACAGCCCCTTATTGATGCGAAAAGATCTTGCCAAGACGGCGGTGCTGAGTTTATCTGCGATTTCTCAACTTGTCATTACAGGTTGGCCACCACGATACTTCCTGTCATAGAGAAGGGCTGCCAGCAGCACGACAAAACAAGAGCCCGCATTATGCACCAGAGCACCCGTGGTAGGGGTAAGAACGCCCTGCACAGAAAGAAGGATCGCGACAAAATTTATCGTCATAGAAAGGAGAATTGCGCTCTTGATGGTACGCACGGTGGCATTGGAGAGCCATTTCAGATAGGGGATTTTGGAAATATCGTCGGTCATAAGTGCCACATCTGCAGCCTCAATCGCAATATCGCTGCCAATGACGCCCATCGCTACCCCAACATCGGCTGTTTTCAACGCCGGAGCGTCGTTGACCCCGTCGCCAATCATGCAGACAGCGTTATGCCGCTTCAACGTGACAATATTCTTTACTTTGTCTTCCGGCAAAAGGTCTGCTGCGATTTTCTTGATTCCTATCTGCTCCGCAAAATATGCTGCCGCTTTTTGATTGTCGCCGCTTAAAAGCACAACCTCGGTGTTCAGCCCGGCAAGTGTCTGCACCATATCAGCAGCATCCGGGCGCAGTACATCCGAAAGTGTGATGATGCCAATGACATTGGCTGTATTTGCCACGATAACGGCAGCCTTGCCCTCTGTCCTGACCTTCTCAAGAACCTGTTCGACTTGGCCGGTGATGGTGATTCCGGCTTCACGAAGCAGTTTCTCATTTCCGAGAACGTATTTCATGTCCTTGATCGTTGCGACGACGCCTTTCCCCGCAATCATGCTAAAGTCTGATACATCGTACAACGGCATTCCCTTCGCTTTGCCGTTCTCAGCGATGGCTTTGCCAAGCGGGTGTTCACTGCGGTTTTCTGCCGAAGCCGCGATTGCCAAGAGCTCCTCGGATGTGAGATCTGCCATGGGAAGTACATCGCTAATCTCCAAACGCCCGTAGGTTAGTGTTCCCGTTTTGTCGAATGCAATGGTATTCACCTTTCCCATTTTTTCCAATGCTTCCCCGGATTTGATGATCACACCGTGTTTTGTGGCTTGCCCGATGGCGGCTGTGATCGCAGTCGGGGTCGCCAATACCAGAGCGCACGGACAGAACACTACCAAAACGGTGACGGCTCGCACAATGTCTCCTGTGAAGAAGTATGTGCCGATTGCGATCATGAGTGCTACAGGGACGAGCCAGCTTGCCGCTTTGTCTGCAATTCTTTGTGTGGGTGCTTGTTTTTCCTCAGCATCGGCGACCATACGAATCAATTTTTGGAGCGAACTGTCCTCACCGATCTTTGTTGTCTGAATGTCAATCGCACCAAATTGATTTATCGTACCGCTGAACACGGTGTCGCCTACTGCCTTGTCCACGGGGAGGCTTTCGCCGGTCATGACCGACTGGTCTACGGAAGTCTCTCCTGCCCGGATAACGCCGTCTACGGGAATCGTTTCGCCCGGAAGGATGCGTAAAATGTCGCCTTTTTGGATCTCCGTGACACGAACTATATTTTCTTGATTGTTTTTGATGCGTCGCCCGGTTTCCGGCTCCAGAGCAATCAATTTTTTGAGACCTTGCTTGGCGCGGTTGGTCGTCATATCCTCCAACAATGCACCAATCGCCATAATGAAGGCAACTTCTCCGGCGGCGAACAAATCTCCGATGAGGAGAGCTGCTATCATTGCCATGGAAATTAAAAGTGCCGAAGAAATCTTGCGGATTCCTTTATTCCTAATCAGTCGGATTGCGGACAGGTACAGGAGTGGAAGCCCGCAGACAACAACCGTCACCCATGCCAAATTCTCCGCCCAAGGATAGCCAATCATGGGGAGGAAAAAGGAACCCCCCAAGAAAACACCGGCAATCCATGTCATTCGCCACCCCGATAAAAACGCATTCGCCTTTGCAAACATGATAAATCCCCCATTTTGATATGGATGCACATAATTTTTCGTTCTGCTGCAAGTATATCCACGGCTAAGAAAGAGGACAAGAATCAGATTGCGTCTAAAGTTCATTACCAAACAATTTGGCTAAAGTGTTCAAAAAATAAAGGAAACGCTGATAAATGCAGCCCTCAAATGGGTGCTCAATTAATCAGCGTTTCCTTATATAAATATTGTAGGAATCAATGTCAGTGCGTCCCGCACGCGCCCGTCGGAACGCCGCAGTCCTCGCTGCGGTTCGTAAAGCCCATCGCTCGGATAAGTGCCACGTCCTCGGCAATGGTCGTCCCAGAGGTCGTGAGCATATTGCCCGTGATGGATGCGGACGCACCCGCGCGAAATGCCGTCGCCCCGTTCTCGGGCAGGAGCTTGCGCCCCGCGCCAAGGCGAATGTTCGCGGTCGGATTGATGAAGCGGAAGATCGCAATCGTTCTGAGGATGTCCTCGCCCGAGAGCGGCGCAAGATGTTCAAGCGGCGTGCCCGGAATTGCCATGAGCGAGTTCAGTGGGATGGACTCGATACCGAGCTTCTGCAGGGCGAATGCCATGTCAAAGCGATCCTCCCATGTCTCCCCCATGCCGATGATACCACCCGAGCAGACGCAGAGCCCCTCCGCCTGTGCCGCCTTGATCGTGCGAATGCGGTCGGCATAGCTGTGCGTCGTGCAGATCTCGGGAAAATAGCGTTCCGATGTCTCGATATTGTGATGATAGCTCGTCACACCCGCCTCGCGCAGGCGGCGGAACTGACTGCGCGTGAGCAGCCCATGCGAGGCACAGAGATCAATGGACAGCGTGCGGCGCATCTCCTTGTAGGCATCCAGAGCCTGCTCAAACTCCGCACCCGAGAGCGCACCGCCCGAGGTGACGATGGAGAAGCGGTTTGCACCTGCGTCCTGATTTGCCTTTGCGTGCGCGATCAGATCCGCCTGTGCCATAAAGTTATAGGTATCGACACCTGTCTTGTGCCGCCCTGCCTGTGCACAGTATTTGCAGTCCTCGCCGCATCGCCCGCTGCGCCCGTTGACGATCGTGCACAGATCGATGTGATTGCCGCAAAAATGCTTTTGGAGACGGTATGCCCCCTCGCCGAGCTCCTCGACCGGCGTATCCATAAAGACAGAGCGATCATCCGCACGGCTGATACGATAGCCCGCGATGATCTTCTTCGTCAGTTCATTTACACGATTTTCGCGCATAAAAAAATACCTGCCTTGTCATAGATTATGTTTATGTCATCTATTATAAGGCAGGTTTTTTGTTTCGTCAACTAAATATTATGTTATGGTTTACTCTTAAATTTCTTCGAGCACATCTCTCAGTATTGTCCGCACCTTCTCCTCATGCACACAGACCTCTGCAATAAAATCCGAAAGATAATCGTAAAAGATTCCCTCGTGCGTACAGAGCTCGCCAAGCTCCATCACGGCAGTCTCTGATGCAGCATCGTACTCAATGCGGTGCAGGAGCCGCGCAATCGTGCGCCGTGTCTCCTGTGAGAAGAACAGCTTGAGGTTCGCTGCTGCCGCCGTACTGCGCGACGCGGCAACGAGCCATGTGCGCGTTATGAGGTCGTCGCTGAAGTTCTGAAAGCCCTCCTCTGCCCATGCCTCCCCCGCCGACGGATCGTCGTCGCGCTCCCCTGCAAAGAAGTGAATCTCCTTGTAGAGCGTATCATTGAGGAGACGTACGATCTCCGGCTTCGCGTACAGATGGCGGTCGCCGCGCACGCGGAACTCGCCGTCACGCAGCGCCGCAAGCACACGATGATAGCGGATGTTCGTGTAGCAGGTGTAGAGTGTCCCCGTCTCTTTCAGCGCACGGTTCAGAGCCATGAGCGCATCATACGGCTCATAGGCACACTCAATCGCAAACGTCGAGATGATACGGTCAAACGTCTCCTCCGCAAACGGCAACGTGTCGCGCCGCCAGTCGAGGATGTGCCAGTGCACACCGAGCGCGGCGACAATCTCGTTCTCCGCAATCTCCTCATATGGCGTAACGGCGTGCATCTCGGCGTTCGGGTACATCTCCCGCAGCCGCGCAAGCTGCTCCGATCCGTCGACGACAAGAATGCGAAGCCGTTCGGCACTCGGCGCAAGGAGCTCAAGGATCTCCGTCCTCACCGCGAAAAGTCCCCGCGCTGCACCCACAGGTGTTCGATCTCGCCCGTGACTGCGCTGAGATAGGATGCCCCATCCGTCAATGCGGACTTCTCCACCTCTGCACGCAGTTCTGATCGACTTGCACGCACAGCAGCAATCTCCTCCGCCATCCGCACGGCAAGATTCTCATAGGCACGTGCATCCTCCGCAATCCATGCCGACTTTCCCGCCGCCGTGAGCATCGCTGCGCCGAGACGCGATGCATGGTGCGTCTCCCCACGTAGGCTCACAACCGGCACGCCCATATAGAGTGCCGTCGCCGTCGATGCACCGCCCGTATAGGGGAAGGTGTCGAGCGCAATGTCGACGTCCCCGTAGTCCCCAAGGTAGTCCCGTTTTCCCGTCCGCACAAAGATACGCTTCGCGGGTAGTTTCAGACCCTCGATCATCTCCAGGATCGTCGTCACGCGCAGGGGGCTGTCCACGGCGGCATCCTGCAGGATCAGCTGCGCCTGCGGCAGCTTTTTCAAAATCCGTCCCCAGACCTTTAGACACTCCTCGTTGATCTTCATAAAGTTCTGGAACACGCCGAACGTCACGGGCGCATCGGCAGGACGCTCCGCCACCGCACGTGCACGCATCGCCTCATCCGGTGTAAAATAGAATGCGTGCTGCAGACGCAGCAACTCCTCACTGTAGAACTCCTCCGTACCCGCAGGAGACAGCACATCATCCGTCAAAAAACCGTCCACAAAGGGAACGCCCGTCGTCGCAAACCAGCCGATGCCCGAGATCTGTACGGGTGCGGGACGGCGCGCGAGCACCATGAGTGTCATGCCGCCATCCGTATGTCCGCCGAGGTCAACGAGCACGTCGATCTCGTCCGCACGGATGCGCTCCGCCTGCTCCTCAATCGAGAGATTCGCGAGTGCATGGTAGTTCACTGCGCCGCGCAGGCTCTCCGTAAATCCATCCGCACGATCATCAAGCGCATACGCGTAAACATCGTACTGCTCCGTCAGCCCACGCAGAAGTCCCTCATAGAAAAGCGACGAGGACGAGCTGAGGAAATGCTGCGCGATGAATCCGATCCGAAGTCGCTCATGGCGCACATCTGCACGCGGCGACAGCGGCTCCTCATGGCGGTAGAGCGTCGCGTACATATCGAACTGCGCCTTGAGCTCCTTCGGCGTGAGGTTCGGCACGGCATGGCATAGGTAGAGATAGTTTGAGAAATGCTGCCGCTGACTGCGGAGAAATTTATCCTCGGTCGCCGCCTCGAAGTATGCCGCAATCGCGCCCTCCGTATCGGCGAGCGCACGGCAGCACGCGCCCATCATCTCCGAGAACCGCCACTGCTCATCCGCAGGAATCTCCTGGTGTGCACGCAAATAGAGGATCGCCTCGATCGCCTCATAGATATAACCCTGATGAATGTCCTCGCGGAGGGCGGTGTAGTCGTCCATCCAACTCATTGTACTGTTCTCTCCAATCTAAAATATGCAATCTCGGGCGGGCAGCCGATCCGCAGCGGAAACCAACTGCCGTTGCCCGTGTGCACGTAGCCGTAACTGTCTCCGATGCGCACCATGCCGCGCGTGTACTTGAAAACGGGGAAGAGAGGCAGACCGAGAATGCCGAACTGGCTGCCGTGTGTATGCCCCGTCAGCGTCAGCGGAACAGCCCCGTGTGCCGCCGCATCGTCGATAAACTCGGGATGATGCGCGAGCAGAACGGTCACGGCATCCTCGGGAACGTGCGTCATCGCCGCTGCAAAATACGCCTTTTTTTGCGGATCAAACGCATCGCCGCGTGCAAACGGGTAGTCCACGCCGGCGATGTAGAGTGTACCGCGCCCTGCGACCCGCGCCGCAGAGTTCAGCACGACGTGCACACGCCCCTCTCCTGCCATACGGTCAACAATCGGACGGCCATCGTGATAGTATTCATGGTTGCCGATGCAGTACCAGATCCCGTCGCGGAAATCTCCGACGTGCGCAGCGAGCACCTCGGCGGCACGCGCGTTCAGCGGCTCATCGTCGAATACATCGCCCGTCACGGCGAGAAGATCTGCGCCGCCCGCAGCAGTCTCCGTGAGCAGTGCGTCAAAATCCTCCACGGAGAAAAACGTACCGAGATGCACGTCGCTGATCTGCGCGATCACCATGCCGTCCGCCTCGGGAGGCAGATTTGGCACAGGGATTGTATAGTCACGGCGCACCGTATGTTTTCGCTCGATAAACGCCCCATAGCTGCTGAGAAGAACACCCGCTGCAGGGTAGAGTGCCGCATTTTTCAGCACACGTCGACGCTCGGCATCGTAGGGCGCATTTTGCACCTTTCGCAGGAAAAATCGTAGCAGAACGGCACCCACCACAAGAGCAAGCACAATCATCTGCGCAACAAGCAGCAGAATGATCGGCAGCGTCACGAGCCCCGCCCAACCATCCGTCCGATGCGTGCTGAACAGGAAGAACAGCCCGCCGACACTGCCCAGTTCAAAGAGCACAACAGCGATTCGCGCCGCACGGAGCCTCCGCTCCTCTGCCAGATAGCGCAGGAAATAGACACTGAACGAGAGCAATGCGAGAACGATGAGCAGGAAAATCACCAAGAAGCCCGGCAAGTGTATCTCCCCATTTCATTATGGAACCGCTGATAAAACAGACCCTCAGATTGGCGTAGATTTTTCTGTCCGATTGAGAAGGCAAACCGGACGCATAGCCAAAGCTATGTGGAGAATTTGCAGACATTGAGCGGGCAAAAAAGATACGCTAAGATGGCGCGGCTGAATTTATCAGTGCTTCCTCAAATCCCCGTAATCAATGACACAAGTGGAATCGTCGCCACCGAGACCAGTGTTGAGAGTGCTATGATCTCTGTCATGAGTGGATAGGCAACCTTGTTGTAGAGCAGAGCCACGATTGCCACCATGCCTCCCGTCGGTGCGGCGACAATGACGAGACTGCATCCGAGGATATAGGGATTCGTCACAAAAAATTTCATGATGAAAAGAAGAGGAATCGGCAGCACCACTGTTTTCAGAAATGTATAGAGCAGCAACTTGCGATCCGTCAGCATATGACGCACACGAATATCCTTGAGTGACGCGCCAATCATCATCATCGCGAGCGGCGCAGTCATCGATCCGATCATGGAGAATGCCTCCAACAGGAGCGGCGGGGTCGTGATCTCGCCGAAATAGATCACGCACGCGATCACCGAGGCAATGATATCGGGGTTCAGCAGCATACGGATCATCTCAACGCCGTGCCTCTTATGAATACTGATCGAGGAGACGCCATAGACGAAAAAGAGCAGATTCGCCGGAATAAAGAAGAGCGTCATATAGACGACCGCCTGATCGCCATACACGCCCTGCACAAGCGGAAGCCCCATAAAGAGAGAGTTGTTGAACCAGAACGAGAGGTTGACCGCGCCGCGCAGCCGTCCGCGAAATTGGAGGATCAACGGCAGCAGAAAACCGAGAATACACATCATTAGGAGCAGCCCGGAAAAGGCGGCATACGTCTCGATCACCTCTGCCAGCCCCATGTGCTCCTCTGCACGCATCGCCGCCGAGATGATAAGACACGGACATGCGATGTTGACAATCAGCGAGGAAAACTGCTCCTGGTTGTTCGGAATAATCATATTGTAACGACGAGCAAGTGCTCCCGCAAAAATCAGCAGAAAGAATATAATCATCTGCCCTAAAATCAACATTGTGTTACCTTCTTTTCAACTTGTAAATCCCTATTTCCCAAAAATTTATGCCTGTTTCTCCGCAAGCAGCAGCTTCAGGAACTGCCCCGTATAGGACGCTGTGACCTCTACAATCTGCTCGGGCGTCCCCTTCGCGACGATGGTTCCCCCACGCACGCCGCCCTCGGGACCGAGGTCGATCACATAGTCCGCCGCCTTAATGACATCGAGGTTGTGCTCAATGACGACGACCGTATCGCCGCCGTCCACGAGACGCTGCAGGATGACGAGCAGCTTGTGAATGTCCGCCGCGTGCAGTCCCGTCGTTGGTTCGTCGAGGATGTAGAGCGTCTTGCCCGTGCTGCGCTTCGACAGCTCCGTCGCAAGCTTCACACGCTGTGCCTCACCGCCCGAGAGCGTTGTCGCGGGCTGACCAAGACGAATGTAGCCGAGCCCTACGTCGCGGATGATCTCGAGCTTGCGTGCGATGCGCGGCACGTTCTGAAAGAACTCCACCGCCTCGTCGATCGTCATGTCCAGTACCTCGGCGATGGTCTTGCCCTTATAGTGCACCTCGAGTGTCTCGCGGTTGTACCGTGCACCCTTGCAGACCTCGCAGGGAACGTAGACATCGGGGAGAAACTGCATCTCGATCTTGAGGATGCCATCCCCACGGCATGCTTCGCAGCGTCCGCCCTTCACATTGAAGCTGAACCGCCCCGCCTTGTACCCGCGCATCCGCGACTCGGACACCTGGCTAAACAGGTCGCGGATCGCATCGAACACGCCCGTATAGGTCGCGGGATTCGAGCGCGGCGTGCGTCCGATCGGCTGCTGGTCGATGTTGATGACCTTGTCGATATGCTCAAGCCCCTTGATCTTCTTGTGCTTGCCTGGCTTCCCCTTCGCACGGTAGAGCCGTGAGGCGACCCCGCGATAGAGGATCTCGTTGACGAGCGTGGACTTGCCAGAGCCGCTGACGCCCGTGACGAGGGTGAGCGTCCCAAGCGGGAACTTCACGTTGATTTCCTTGAGATTGTTTTCCGCCGCACCCACTACTTCGAGGAAGTTGCCATTTCCCTTGCGCCGCTCGGTAGGCACAGGGATGAACTTTTTCCGTGCAAGATACTGCCCCGTGATGGACGCGGGATTTTTCATAATCTCCGCCGCTGTCCCCTCCGCGACCACCTTGCCGCCATGCTCACCCGCTCCGGGGCCGATGTCGATGATATGGTCAGCGGCGTACATCGTGTCCTCATCATGCTCCACAACGATCAGCGTATTGCCGAGGTCGCGCAGATGGCGGAGCGTCGCAAGGAGACGGTTGTTGTCGCGCTGATGGAGACCGATGCTCGGCTCATCGAGGATGTAGAGCACACCCATGAGCCCCGAGCCGATCTGCGTCGCGAGACGGATGCGCTGTGCCTCACCGCCGGAGAGCGTCCCTGCCGCACGCGAGAGCGTGAGGTAGTCAAGCCCTACATCGAGGAGGAAATTCAGACGCGCGTGGATTTCCTTTAGGATCTCCACGGCGATCTTCGCCTCACGCGGGGAAAAATCCTTCTCCGCCTCCGCGAGGAATACGTCTGCCTCGCGAATCGTGAGCGCCGTGAGTTCGGCGATGCTCTTGCCGCCGATCGTGACGGCAAGCGTCTCGGGCTTCAGCCGCGCGCCGTGGCACGCCGTGCATGGGGTCTCCGTCATATAGTCCTCGTAGCTCTCGCGCATCTCCTCCGAGTCCGTCTCACGATAGCGGCGTGCGAGCGTGGGCAGAACGCCCTCGTACGGGACGTTGTACTCCTTTTCCTCGCCGAACATATTCGTGTACTGAAAGGAGACCTCCTCGTCCGAACCGTAGAGCAGCAGCTTTTGCATCTTCTTGTCCATGCGGTTCCACTGCGTATGCTCGTCATAGTCATGCGCACGCAGCAGTGCTGTAATTGCACGCATCCCGTACGAGTTCGGATTTTTGGAAAGAGGGGCAAAGACACCGTCCGCCACGCTGAGTGTCGGGTCGGGTACAACAAGCTCCTCATCGAACTCCTTGTGACTGCCGAGTCCCGTACAGACGGGACACGCGCCGAACGGGCTGTTGAACGAGAACATGCGCGGCGCAATCTCAGGGAGCGAGATACCGCAGTCCACACAGGCGAAATTCTCGCTGAACATGAGGAGCTCCCCGTCCACTACCTGCACATAGACCACGCCGCCGCCTGCACGCAGAGCCGTCTCAAGCGAGTCCGTCAGACGGCTCTCCATGCCCGCACGCACAACGAGACGGTCAACGACGATCTCGATCGTGTGCTTCTTCTGCTTCTCAAGGGCGATTTCCTCGCCGAGATCCCGCAGTTCCCCGTCGATGCGCACGCGCACATAGCCATCGCGGCGGATCTGGTCGAGGATCTTGCGGTGCTCGCCCTTTTTCCCGCGCACAAGCTGCGCCATGATGAGCAGCTTCGTCCCCTCGGGCTGCGTCAGGATCGCATCCACCATCTGATCGACGCTCTGCTGCGTGATGGGCTTGCCGCAGCTCGGACAGTGCGGACGGCCTGCCCGCGCATAGAGCAGACGCAGATAGTCATAGACCTCCGTCACCGTGCCCACCGTCGAGCGAGGGTTATGGCTCGTCGTCTTCTGGTCAATCGAGATCGCGGGCGACAGCCCCTCGATGTTGTCCACGTCGGGCTTGTCCATCTGCCCGAGGAACTGCCGCGCATACGCAGACAGCGACTCCACATAGCGTCGCTGCCCCTCGGCATAGATGGTGTCAAAGGCAAGGGAGGATTTCCCCGAGCCCGAGAGCCCCGTCACGACAACAAGCTTATCGCGCGGAATCTCCACATTGATATTCTTTAGGTTGTGGGCGCGTGCACCCTCGATTTTGATACTTTCGTTCATATTTCCCTCCATTTACTGTCCCACCATTATAGCGAACAGGGAGCAAAAGTAAAGTTTTACAAATACTATATTTATTTTCTAATTGTTCTATTTTACATGGTCTATGCGCATGTTTTGTTTCGATTTATTTGGGTCAAATGACTGAAGTTTATCAATACACTTGTTTTTCATGCACAGCGATGATATAATAACAGAAAATTGCATATTTCCACTGGGGGAGCGTTTGCTGAGAGATCTTCGGATCGACCCTTGGAACCTGTTGGGTAATGCCTGCGTAGGGAAGTGGCTTTGTTTATGATTGCCGTTCGGTCTATGCCGGACGGTTTTTTGTATTTTAGGAGGTAGTTTTATGGCAACTCAGATGCAGCGTGCACGCGCGGGAGAGATCACGGAGGAAATGCGCATTGTGGCAGAGGAGGAACGGGTGACGCCGGAGTTCGTATGCGAGAGCGTGGCGGCAGGGTGGATTGCAATTCCCGCGAACATGGAACACAAGGGGCTTCGTCCGCGCGGAGTTGGCGCAGGGCTGCGCGTCAAAGTGAACGCGAACATTGGCACATCGAACGTTTTCCCCGAAATTGAACCGGAACTTGCGAAGCTGGACGAAGCTGTCCGCTGCGGCGCAGACGCTGTGATGGATCTCTCGACAGGAGACGATATCGATCGATCACGTCGGCGCATCATCGAGCACTCCCCTGTTATGGTCGGTACGGTACCACTCTACGAAGCAACCGTGGTTGCGATTCGAAACCACGGTGCAGTGATTGAGATGACGGACACGGATCTCTTTCATGTAATTGAACAGCAGGCGCGGGATGGGGCAGACTTCCTAACACTGCACTGCGGTGTGACGCGCTCTGCCATCGAGCATATGAAGCGCGAGGGACGCGTCATGGATATCGTGAGCCGCGGCGGGTCATTTATTGCGGGCTGGATGCTCCACCACGGTAAGGAAAACCCGTTGTATGAGCGTTACGATGACATCCTCGATATCTGCGAGAAATACGATGTGACGATCAGCCTTGGCGACGGGATGCGCCCCGGCTGTCTCGCAGATGCGACGGATCGCTGCCAGATCACCGAACTGATCACGCTCGGAGAGCTTGTAGATCGCGCGTGGGCGCGCGGCGTTCAGGTAATGGTAGAAGGACCCGGTCACGTGCCGTTCGACCAGATTGCGTCGAATATGAAGCTCGAAAAGGAACTCTGCCACAATGCGCCATTCTATGTTCTCGGTCCTCTCGTAACAGACATCGCCCCGGGCTACGATCACATTACCTCGGCGATCGGCGGGACACTCGCTGCCGTAAACGGAGCAGACTTTATCTGCTATGTGACACCTGCAGAGCATCTGGGGCTGCCGACCATCGAGGATGTGCATACGGGCGTTATCACGGCACGGATAGCGGCACATGCAGCTGATCTCGTGCGCGGCGTACCTGGCGCATGGGAATGGAATCTCGCAATGGCAAAGGCACGCAAGGAACTGGACTGGGAGACGCAGATGACACTTGCAATCGACCCCGAACTTGCCCGCAGAAAACGCGGGGCGCGCAACGAGGAGGGTGAGGAGGCGTGCTCCATGTGCGGAAATTATTGCTCGGTGAAGCTCTTGGGACAGTATTTTGAAAAGCCCGTAAACGGATCTTGTTAGGGAAGCACTGATAAATTCAGCACCGCCATCTTGATGCATCTTTTTTCCCGCACTGTGTCGACAAATCCTCCACATAGCTTTGGCTATGCGTCCGGTTTGTCTCCTTGTTCGGACAAAAAATCTACGCCAATCTGACAGACTTCATTTTATCAGCGATTCCTTAGAACACTTCCCCATAATGGTACCGCGTAAGTTGTTTTGTCAGACCACAGTGCTTTCCTTCACACTCATTTTTTCTTCTTCGGCAATTCGCCCTCAAGCTCCACAATCATGTCGCGAAGTTCTGCGGCACGTTCGAACTCAAGCGCACGCGATGCCTGCTGCATCTCACGCAGGAGACTCTTGACGAGGTTCTCGCGCTCCTTCTTGCCGAGCTTTTTCTTCGCCTTGCTGTCCTTTTTGCCGTAGGGTGCTCTGTCCTCGGCGGCGACAAGTGTCATCTCGATGAGCGGGACGATGGGCTTTTCAATGGTCTTCGGCGTGATGCCGTGCGCCGCGTTGTATTCGCTCTGTATTGTGCGGCGGCGTTCTGTCTCGTCAATAGCACGCTGCATCGAGCCCGTGATGACATCGCCGTACATGATGACGTATCCGCCCGCGTTGCGTGCGGCACGTCCGATGGTCTGGATGAGGGCCGTATCCGAGCGCAGAAAGCCCTCCTTGTCCGCGTCGAGGATGGCGATGAGCGACACCTCTGGCATGTCCAGCCCCTCGCGCAGGAGGTTGATGCCGACGAGCACGTCAAACTCGCCCGCACGCAGGTCATGAATGATCTCCGCACGCTCGATGGTCGCAATGTCCGAGTGAAGGTAGCGCACCTTGACCCCCGCTTCGCGCAGGTACTCGGTGAGGTTCTCTGCCATGCGCTTCGTGAGTGTCGTGACAAGGACGCGCTCATTTCGCTCGATGCGCACGCGGATCTCCGAGAGCAGGTCGTCGATCTGTCCATCGAGCGGGCGCACCTCCACCACGGGGTCGAGCAGTCCCGTCGGACGGATGATCTGCTGTGCGACCTGCTGTGCCTGCTGCATTTCGTATTTGCCGGGTGTCGCGGAGACGTAGACGATCTGGTTGACGCGTGCGGCGAACTCCTCAAACGTGAGCGGACGGTTGTCGAATGCGGACGGCAGTCGAAAGCCGTTGTCCACAAGCGAGACCTTGCGGCTGCGGTCGCCGCCGTACATGGCATGAATCTGCGGCAGGGTCACATGGGACTCGTCGATCATGATGAGGAAGTCCTCGGGAAAGTAATCGAGGAGTGTATACGGCGTGTCCCCTGCGTTCCTGTGCGTAAGGTGGCGCGAGTAGTTCTCGATGCCGGAGCAATAGCCCATCTCCTCGATCATCTCAAGGTCGTAATTTGTGCGTTGCTCAAGCCGCTGCGCCTCCAAGAGTTTGCCCGCCCCCTTCAGCTCGTCCAGACGCTGTGCAAGCTCCGTGCGGATGTCTGCCATTGCGATCTTCATATCCTCATCGTCCGTGACGTAGTGGGACGCGGGAAAGACCATCGAATGAAGCCGCTCGCCGTACACCTCGCCCGAGGTCACATCAAATTCGATGATGCGCTCCACCTCATCGCCGAACATCTCGATGCGCACGCCGCGGTTGTTGTAACCCGCAGGGAAGATCTCGACCACATCGCCGCGCACGCGGAACCGCCCACGCTCGAAGGCAATATCGTTGCGCTCGTAGCGAATAGAGACGAGTTTTTGCAGAATCGCCTCGCGCGGAATCGTCTGCCCCTTGTGCACGGAGAGCACCATCTCATGATAGCTCTCGGGCGAGCCGAGACCATAGATGCAGGACACGCTTGCGACGATAATCACGTCACGCCGCTCGAACAGCGAACAGGTCGCGGAGTGGCGCAGCTCGTCGATCTCATCGTTGATGGACGCATCCTTCTCGATGTAGGTGTCCGTCTGGGCGATGTAGGCTTCGGGCTGGTAGTAGTCGTAGTAGCTGACAAAGTAGCCGACGTAGTTGTCGGGAAAGAAGGACTTGAACTCGCTCGCAAGCTGCGCTGCGAGCGTCTTGTTGTGCGCGATGACGAGCGTCGGACGCTGCACACGCTCGATGACCTTTGCCATCGTATAGGTCTTGCCCGTCCCCGTTGCACCGAGCAGTACCTGCGCCGCCATCCCGTTTTCGATACCGCCCGCAAGATCCGCTATCGCCTGCGGCTGGTCGCCCATCGGCTCGAACGGCGCAGCGACCTTGAACGGGATCTCCTTCTCAAAGATCGTCGTATTGAGTTTCGGAACCATCGCCATTCTGCGTCCTCCCTGTCACTGCCGAAAAATCATTCTGTCATTATAACGCATTCAACGTGTGATGGAAATAGCCGCACACAAAAAAGCACCCGACAGGGTGCTTTTTCATCAGTATATCAAAGTTTGCTGACATCTGCCGCCGTCATGATCTCGACAACGGTGATGTCCTTCACGGTGTTAAGGTCAATAAAGCCACCGTCCATGAGCTGTACGACGGGCATCGCCGTAACACGCGACTCATCGATGTAGACGATGCGTCCTGCCGATCCGTCCGAGAGGCGCAGCCAACAGCCGTTGAGCGCAGCATTGAGCTTGCGCATAAAGAGTACGGCGTACTCCGAATCCAGCTTACCGTCGAGCACGTCAGCGTAGAGGATCTTGAACACCTCGAACGGTGAACGCTTCTCTGCATAGGTGCGGCTCGATGCCATTGCATCGTAGCTGTCGAGCACAGCGAGGACCTTGCCGAACGTCGAGATCTGATCCGCCTCAAGCCCGGACGGATACCCCGATCCATCGTTGCGCTCATGGTGCTGAATGACCCCCTGCATAAGATCCTCACGCCCTGAGAGGTCACTGCTCTCGAGTACCTTGAAGCTGTCAACGACGTGGTTCTTGAGAATGTCGAACTCCTCATCTGTGAGCCGCCCCTTCTTCTCAAGCAAATCCTTTTCGATGAACTGCTTGCCGATATCGAGAAAAAGTCCCGCGAGCACGAGGTTCTGACGGTCAATGCCGTTCAATCCCATCCATTTTGCCATGAGCCCGCCGAGGATGGCAAGGTGAACGCAGTGGTGGAGGTTGTAGTCGCCCTCCTGATTCATCGTATAGATCATGGAGACCGCCGTCGCACCCTCTTTATACAGGTCACGCAGCCGCCCACTGGACATGACATCTTGGAGAATGCCCATGTTGAGTTTGCCGGAGGCAGCCGCTTCCTGAAAGAGCTTTTCCATCTCCGCATAGACGTAGCGATAGTCTTCTTCGTACTTACTATCCAGCTTTACGTCACGCTCGGGAGCCGCCTTTCCCGGAAAAGGAATCGATGATCCGGCCGCCTTTGCCTCCTTCTCCTTCTGCACAGCGGCAAGGATACTATCCTCATCAACGTAGACAGACGCAATACCCTTCTCCTTGAGAAGGTTGATCGTCGCGCGATCCAGAACCGTGCCGCCCTCGACGAGCACGATGTCAGACTCCCCCTCATACACCGTGCGCCCAATGAGCATTTCGGGCAGCAGACTCCGAACAGCAAACGCTTTTAACATGATGTTTTTCTCTCCCTTTTCTTCCTTGAACAGCGTATATCCTAAGGAATCGCTGATAAAATGAAGTCCGTCAGATTGGCGTAGATTTTTTGTCCGAACAAGGAGGCAAACCGGACGCATAGCCAAAGCTATGTGGAGGATTTGCCGACACAATGCGGGCAAAAAAGATGCGTCAAGATGATGCGGCTGAATTTATCAGTGCTTCCCTAATTATCCCTTGACGACGATATTGACGAGCTTGCCGGGGACACAGATGACCTTTACGATTGTTTTGCCCTCTGTAAGTTCCTTCGCTCGGGGCAGCTCGGTGACAAGCTGCTCCATCGCCTCCTTGTCCAGGTCAGCGGCGATCTTGACGCGGTCACGCACCTTGCCGTTGATCTGCAGCACTACCTCGATCTCGTCCTGCGTGAGTGCGGACGCATCATATGCGGGCCACTTCTCGGCGTGCACACTGCCCGTGAAGAGACGTGCCCACAGCTCCTCCGTGATGTGGGGCGCAAACGGCGCAAGCATACGTAAAAGCATGCTCGCCGTCTCACGCACAAGCGCGGGATTGAGTTCCTTATCCTGAAATGCGTAGAACGCATTAACAAGCTCCATAATAGAAGAGATTGCCGTATTGAACATGAAGCGGTCACGCACATCCTCCGTAACCTTCTTCACGGTCATGTGCAGGACACGGCGCAGTTCGGTCTCCTCAGGCGTAAGTGCCGACGGGTCACAAGCCGCAGGTGCTGACTTGATTGCGCCCTCAAGCTGGAGAAGGATGCGCCAGACACGGTTCAGGAAGCGGAATGCTCCCTCAACGCCCTGATCGCTCCAGTCAAGGTCACGCTCCACAGGCGCGGCAAAGAGGATGAAGAGACGCGCCGTATCCGCACCATACTTCTCAATGATCTCCTCGGGCGAGACGACGTTGCCGAGCGACTTCGACATCTTCGCACCGTCCTTGATGACCATGCCCTGCGTGAGGAGGTTCGTGAACGGCTCATCGAAGTCGAGCATCCCCGCGTCGCGCAGCACCTTCGTAAAGAAGCGTGCATAGAGCAGATGCAGGATCGCGTGCTCGATGCCGCCGATGTACTGATCGACGGGAGCCCAGTAGTTCACCTTGTCCCGATCAAAGGGACGCTCGGTGTTCTTCGGGTCGGCATAGCGGTAGTAGTACCACGAGGAGCAGATGAACGTGTCCATCGTGTCCGTCTCGCGCGTCGCTTCCCCTCCGCATTTCGGGCATGTGCAGTGAAGGAAATGCTCACTCGATGAGAGCGGTGACACCGCCCCCTGTTCGAACGACACATCCTCGGGCAGACGAACGGGCAGTTCTTCCTCGGGGACAAGCACCTCGCCGCACTTTTCGCAGTTGATGATGGGAATCGGCGCACCCCAGTAACGCTGACGCGAGATGAGCCAGTCGCGCAAACGGTAGTTGACGCGGCGTTTGCCGAATCCCTGCGCTTCCGCCTCGTCGATGATCGCCCCCATCGCCGCGTGCATCTCCATCCCCGTGAACTTGCCGGAGTTGATCAGGAAGCCTTCCTTCTCAACATATGCCTCCGTCATATCCTCGAGCCGCAATTCACCCTCGGGCGGGCGAATCGTGAGGATTTTGCGGATGCCATATTTCGTCGCAAACATCCAGTCGCGCTGATCCTCGGACGGAACCGCCATAACCGCGCCTGTGCCGTACTCGAAGAGGACGTAGTTCGTGATCCAGATCTCAACCTGCTCGCCGTTGAAGGGATTCGTGCAGTACAGCCCTGTAAAGATCCCCTCTTTCTCCGACTCGCTTGATGCACGCTCGATGTCAGACTGATTGCGGACACGCGTGCAGAACGCACGAATCTCGTCCGCCTTGTCACTGATCACACAGATCTTGTCGACAAGCGGATGCTCGGGCGCAAGCGCAACAAAGGTCATGCCGAATACAGTGTCGGGGCGCGTCGTGTAGACAGGAATCTCCGTCGCAAGCGTGGGCGCAGGCAGACGGAACTCAAGGCCCTCGCTGCGACCGATCCAGTTCTCCTGCATCGTCTTGACGCGCTCGGGCCACCCTGGCAGCTTCGCAAGATCCGCAAGGAGCTCGTCGGCATAGTCCGTGATCTTGAAGAACCACTGCGCGAGATTCTTCTTGTGCACTTCGGACTTGCACCGCCAACACTTGCCATCCTCGACCTGCTCGTTCGCGAGCACCGTGCCGCAGGTGTCGCACCAGTTGACAGATGCCGCCTTTTTGTACGCAAGCCCCTTTTTGTAGAACAGCTCGAACAGCCACTGCGTCCAGCGATAGTAGTCCTCACGGCAGGTGATGACTTCACGCTCCCAGTCATACGCAAGCCCGAGCGCCTTCTGCTGCCGCTCCATGTTCTCGATGTTCGCGTAGGTCCATTGTGCAGGATGCACCTTATTCTTGATTGCCGCATTCTCTGCGGGCATACCAAAGGAATCGAACCCCATCGGGTGCAGAACGTTGTAGCCCTCCATCGTCCGAAAACGCGCGACCACATCGCCGATCGAGTAGTTGCGGACATGCCCCATGTGGAGTTTTCCGGACGGATAAGGGAACATCTCAAGCACGTAATACTTCGGCTTCGTGTCATCCATCTCCGTGTGGCAGCTGCGCTCTGTCTCCCAGATGTTCTGCCATTTCACCTCAATCTCCTGCGGGCAATATCTCTCCACTATACTCCTGCTCCTCCCAGTATCTCGACTGACAAATCATACGGCTATACCGTCAATAGTTTTGGTATATTATACATGAACTGTGCGGAATACGTCAATCATTATTCAGATGTACGCATAATGTTTTCGGGACTTTTTTCCTGTTTTTTTATGTCTAAACCATTCGTCTAAAAATGTGCATATCCTCTGCATTTACGATCCAATTGAAGACAGAAAACATTTGTACCGGAGAGCTGATATTGTGGAGCACGACTTTCCCTATCTTGATGAAACCATTCTGATATGAAAAAGCACCGCTGTACGAAGACTTTTCCGCATTCGTACAGCAATGCCTTTTATCTGTAAATTTTCTACCGAATGGAACGCAGCACTGCCTCCAACTCGTTATAACGCTCTGTCAGCCGCTCACTGAGCGACGCAATGCGGCCAATGGCCTCCGTCGAGCGTTGAATCGCGCCGAGCCCCTCATCCAGGCTTTTCTTCAGATCCGCCATGCGCCCGTCAAAGCCCTGCTCGAAATTCTCCACCTGATCCTCAAGTGCATGATTCGTCGCGAGCATTTTGTCGATCTCCTGTACGTCACGCAGGAGCTCTCCAATCGCCTCATCGGATGCCTCGAGCCGCTCGCGCGTGTTCTCCGAGAGCTTGCGCACCTCACCCGCAACGACGGCAAAACCGCGCCCCTGTTCCCCCGCACGTGCTGCCTCGATGGCGGCGTTGAGTGCAAGGAGGTTGATCTGCGCTGAGATCTCCGTGATCATGTTCATGACCTGCTCGATCTTCTTCGTGCTCTCCGTAAGGTGCTCGAGCCTCGGTGTGATCTCCGCGTTGCGCCCGATCAGCTCCTTTGTCATATCGCCCTGTCCGCCGAGCCCGCCGCTCAAATTGTCGATGAGCGCACCGACGCGCTCTGCACTCTCTCCGATGCGCGACATCGTCTTGCCCATGCCCGCAATTTGGTCGCGGTACGCGCCGAACTCACCCATGATGCCGTCCTTGAGCCGCCCGATGATCTCCAGACGGCTGATCTCGTGTACGAGGAAGGATTTCTGGCAGAGCGCATAGACGGACGGAAACCGATTCATATATCCGTCGTAGAACGATCCGCCCGAGAGTTGGTAAAAGAAGATCGCTGTCAGGGTCTCGTTGATGTGCATCCCCGCGATCTCACCGAGTGCCGAGTACCCTGCGACGGGCATCCCGTCAAAGAGATCGGCTTGCGCGAGTTCGTCCGCAAAGGTCAGGCGGCGCAGGATACAGTCGTTCATCACAACGCCGATGGGCGCGGGTTTCCCCTTGGAAAATCCCGTATAGTCCGACTTCAGCATCTCGATGAATTTCGTGCGCCGCATGAGGTAGATTTCCTCCCCCGCAGCGATGTCACAGAAAAAATGCATCCGCTTCGTCGCAGGATCAATTTTTTGCAGGGAGCGGATGTAGAACTGGTTGCCGACATAGGTTGCAAAGGTGTAGCCCGCGAGTGCCTTTGTGAGCGCGTCAACGTCCGACACATGCAGGTATTCCATCAGGACATCGGCGAACAGAACCGGCCGACCTTCGACATTGGCGACGGTATCCACCGTACGGAACGTCGCGTCCGAGCCGATGACCGTCCACTTCTCCCCCGTCTCCTCCGCCGCCTGCGTCTTAAAGACGGAGTAGCGGTAGTCTGCAGCGAGCTTTACAACGAGAACAACAGCGTGGTTCTCAAGCGTCTCTTTGCCGTTGTAGATATAGGTGTGGGAAAAGTCAAGTGTACCGCCCGCACTGCCACCGACGTAGGGGCAGGGCAGGCTCTCCGCCTCGTAGAGTGCACGCAGCACGAAGGACTCGCACGCGCTCACGCCGTCGACGTAGACAAAGGCAAAGGTGTCGTCAAAGCGTACGGGAAAGGGGATGCGCTCGGCGCGCACATCTTCCGTGATCTTTTCCACGCGCTCGGCAGGGGTCAGCGTCACCGCGCCGCGCTTCATATCCTCGTTGTGCAGCGGAAGCGTCATCATGTACGTCTGTGCGATCATGCGCTTGCTGAACACCTGCAGGAGCACCTTCGCACGCCCGTCGTCCGCATCCATATAGTAGGAGCGCGTCCCGGGCGTATGCGTCAGCTCCCCGCAGGTCGTCATCAGGAGAAGCTGCACGTCCGGCGGTGAGACGGATTGGACTGCACGCGCCACATCGTCCATTCGGAGGTCGGCAGAGATGAATCCGAGCACAATCGCAGGGCCGCCCGGCACATCGTAGAGCTCGCGCAGACGCTCCGCCGTAAGTTCTGCACGCGTGAGATAGGCGGACTTCATATCGGCGCCGCCCACCGTGCCGAACCCGGCAAACGGCACACGCGCCTTCATGCCCTCCTCGCGTGAGGCGGGTTCTGCTGCGAGAGGTTTCGCCTTGATCCGATCCGCGAGCGAGACCTCTTCTTTCTTTTTATTCCCAAACAACCCAAACATATCGATTCCTCCCTATCGACAATTTTCCTTAATGCAATTATAACACGATGCTATCCCCGTCGCAAGAATCTGTAGAGAATCATCGGAACAATGAGCATAGGAACGCCAAGATAAAGTGCGGAGCGCAGCTCCGGAACGAAGATCATAAACGCAAGACAGAAGATCTGCGCCCAGATGCCGAAGAGCGTCACATATGGAAAGAACGGCATGCGGTAGCGCAGGAGCGAGACCGCATCCTCCGCCTCCAGTTTGCGGCGACGGCGATACTGACTCCAGCAGATCGAGATCCACGCCACCGCGCCCGAAAAGCCCGAGAGCGCGAGCAGGTAGGTATAGAGTGCAGCGTCCGGGTTCATCGCATAGATGCCAATGACCCCCCAGCAGAAGACGATGGAGGCGTAGATCGCACGCGAGGGAACGCCCTTGCTGCTGAGCCCCTCGAGCACGCGCGGTGCCATGCCCATAGTTGCGAGCGCATGCACCGTACGCGCCGCACCGTAGAGCCCCGAGTTCGAGCAAGAGATCGCCGCCGTGAGAACGACGAAGGAAAAGAGTGCGCCGAGATGCGAAAAGCCGTGCTCGGTAAGTGCCGCCGCAAACGCGCTTTCCTCAAGCGAGGCGTGATCCCACGGCAGGATCGAAATGAGCAGGGTGATCGGGATGATATAGAGGGCAATGATCCGCCACGTCACGTTGCGCACCGCCGTCGGAATGCTGCGCGCGGGGTCGGCGGTCTCCCCTGCCGCAAGACCGATGATCTCCGTCCCTTGAAAGTTGACGAGGATAATGACCATCGTGAGCGCAATGCTCCAGTACCCGTTCGGTGCAAAGCCGCCGCTGCCGAGCAGGATGTGCGTCCCGATATAGCCCTCATTGCCGATGAGCCCGAGACAGATGAGGAGGGCGACCACGCTGAACGCCACGAGTGCGGTGACCTTGATGAGCGAGAGCCAAAACTCACTCTCGCCGAATTTATCGACACGAAACAGATTGAGAATGGTGACGATCAACCCAAAGAAGACCGCCCACCAGATCGTCCCGACCTCGGGGAAAAAACCATTCATGATGATGCCGGCGGCAATCATCTCCGAGGGCACATAGGAGACCCATGTCACCCAGTACGACCATCCGACCCCACACGCCCACGTCGGGGAGATGTTCTCGCGCGCATAGACAACGAACGAGCCGGAGAGCGGTTTTTCGACCGCCAGCTCGGCGAGGCAGAGCATGACTGCGAGGACGATGATGCCCCCGAGGAGGTAGGAAATCATGGCGGCAGGTCCCGCCTGCTCGAGCACGTAGCCCGTTCCGAGGAAGTATCCGCTCCCGATCACGCCGCCGAGAGAGATAAACTGAAGATGTCTGTGCTTCAGCTTCCGTTTCATAGTCGATTCGCCCATGGGCTTTCTAACACGACCTTTCTGCCAAATTTGTTCCCGAAAAATTGCGCTCTCATCATACTACAAGAACGCATAGATTACTACGATTTATTTGACAAAGACGCAAATTTTTATTATGATTTTAGCAACCATACAAAGGAGGAGCAATTATTATGAAATTCAAAGCCTTGCTGCTCGCCCTCGCCCTTGTCATCACGGTGTCAGGTACGGCGGGCGCGGCTATCACCGAGCAACGCTCATCGACAACGAACCTCTCCATCGCCTATCCCGTTCTCACGGCGGAGGACGGTGTCGTTGCAGATCCCATCAACGCCGACATCGCGGCTCTTGCCGCGCGTGTACGTGCTGACTACGAGAGCGGTGCGTTCTATCGCGGTGAACTTGGCTACCGTGTGCATCTGGATGACGAGAACTTCCTGTCCGTGACGTTCACGGATCTGCGCTATGCACTGCGCGCAAACCAGCCCACACGTCATGACTACGGCTTTGTCTACTACAAGAAGACGGGGCAGCGTCTGCCGCTCGCGTTCTTCGTCCATGTCACCCCGTCCGATCTCGACGGTGAGGCGGTCAGCGGACATCTCTACAACGAGCAGGGGCGCAATACGCCGATTCAGCCGGAGAAGTCCATCCGCGAGATTCCGACGAACTACTTCCTCGGCGGGCGCGGCTTCGTCTGCCCGATCTTCCAAGCGGGTGAGCTGACGGCGAGTGCAGGACCGACGTATGTCCTGCTCGATGCGGGCATCATCGACTACTTCAACCGCAAGAACAAATGACGATGGAAGCCTATACGACCATCACAGGGGAGATGCCGACGGACGGTGTCTCCCCTGTTTTGTACGAGATTCAACGCTCGCGCTTTCTCGCGTACGTCATCCACGCAGAGGATGAGGAAGCGGTGCGCGTATGGCTGCAGAGCGTTAAGAAGGAACACTATGAGGCGCGCCATGTCCCCTACGCAATGGTGCTCGGCGTGCGCGCCGACCGCCAGCGTTCGAGTGATGACGGCGAGCCGGGCGGAACGGCGGGCAGCCCCATCCTCGAGGCGATCAAGGCACGCGGCATCACAGATGCCGCCGTCGCCGTCGTTCGCTACTTCGGGGGGATCAAACTCGGCGCAGGTGGCCTCATACGAGCCTACGCCCATACGGCGGGACTTGGGCTGGATGCTGCGGCAAAAGTCCGTATGACCCCGCTGCAAACGATGTATGTGCAGATCGACTATGACCTCCTCGCCGCCACCGAGCGTTATCTCCGCGACACACAGATGCGGACGGAGGAAGCCGCCTATGCGGATGTGGTGACGCTCGCACTGCTCGTTCCGACCGACGATATCGAGCTCCACCAACGCGCACTCACCGACCTCACCGCAGGGCGTGCGCGGTATCGACTCGGTGAGCGACGGCATGTCGCGCTTCCGCTTGCATAGAAAAAGCACCTCATAGAGGTGCTTTTTCTATTCGATATTGCAGATCTCCCTGCCGCAGTTCTCGCAGTGGATTTCGTTTTTCAGAAAATCAATGTCCTTGATGAGGATGAGATGCCCACGCATGGCAATCACGCCTGTTTTCTTGAGATCGGCAAGCATACGGTTCAGGCTTTCACGCGCCGACGCGGAGTAGTTCGCGAGCTCCTGATTCGTCAGCGGTACGGAGATCAGAACGCCCTCCTCCGTCTCCATCCCGTAGCTGTTCGCGAGGCGGATGAGCGTCGAGTAGAGCGCGCCCTTCTTCCCATAGAGCACAAGGTCGCGGAACTTCAGGTGCTGCTTGCGCATGTGCATACCGATCAGCTTGAGCAGTGCAATGGAAAGATGTGGATGTTTTTCCAGATGCGCCTGCAGAACGGGAAACTCGATCGCATAGACCTCCGCAGCACTGCGCGCGACCGCACTGAAGATGTAGGTCGGCTCTTCCTCATAGATCGGCAGCTCGCCGATGATGCTCCCACGCGTCGCCAGACGCAGGGCGAGTACGCGTCCGGACTCGCCGTATTTCACAATGAAAATATGCCCCGAGCGCACAATGTAGAAATAGCGTGCCGATGTGCCCTCACGAAACAGATACGCCCCATCGTGCAGCGATATCATCTTCCCCGGGATCGACAGCATCTCCCGAATGAGCGTCTCCTGATCCACGAACCTCTCCTCCGTTCCTGTCTATAGAGAATGTTCATTGTATTTTTTAATATTATCGAAAAAACTATTAAAAACCTGTGACATCGGTCACAGCCAAGCGAAAAATTTTTCACTATAATTTTTTCGTATCAACGTTATAGGAAACTCTATAAGGCACAACCTCTCGGAGTTTCGCGAAATCATCATGGGAGAGATGCAAATGGAAAGCAAGGACCTCCTCGCTGTGCTCGGCGAGAATCCGTCACGGCGCGACATCCTCGCGCATTGGAATCCGGAGGACGAGGCATTCTGGAAAAAATACGGCGAGCGCGTCGCAAAGCAGAACCTCTACACCTCTACATGGGCACTGACCCTCGCCTTTGTCGCGTGGACGATGTGGGCGACCATCGCCGCTCAGCTCAATCAGGTGGGCTTCCACTTCACGGACAACGAGATCTTCACGCTCGCAGCACTGCCGGGTCTTGTCGGCGCAACGGGGCGTCTCGTCTACACCTACCTCCCCGCCATGGTCGGCGGACGCAACTGGACGTTCTTCTCGACCGCCCTCCTGCTGGTCCCGCTCATCGGGCTCGGCAATGCCCTCACGGACACGACCACGACCTATGACACCTTTGTCATGCTCGTCGCGGGCATCGGCATTGCGGGCGCAAACTTCTCCTCGTCGATGGCAAACATCGGCTTCTTCTTCCCGAAGTCGCAGAAGGGACTTGCGCTCGGCATCAACGCAGGCATCGGCAATCTCGGAGTCTCGCTCATCTACCTGACTGCGCCCATGCTCCTCGGGGCGAGCTTCGGCGGGCTCTTCGGTGATCCGCTCATCAACGCGGCGGGCAAGGAGGTCTACCTCCAGAACGTCTACTACTTCTGGGCGATCCCGACGGCACTCACCCTCATCCTCGTCTGGATGTTCATGGACAACCTGCCCATCCCGAAACAGAGTCCGCGCAGCATGATGTCGATCTTCGGCAACAAGCACACATGGCTCATCACCGTCATCTACACCTGCGGATTCGGTTCGTTCATCGGCTACTCCGCAGCACTCGCCCTTCTCGTCAACCGCGAGTTCCCAGAGGTCTCGTTTGCCTATGCGGCGTTCCTCGGACCGTTCATCGGCGCGGGCGTACGCCCCATCGGCGGCTGGGTCTCGGACAAGGTCAATAGCGGCTCGAAGGTCACGTTCTACTCGCTGCTGCTGATGCTCGTTGCCTGTGTTGTCACCATGCTCGGCATTCAGGCGCACAACTTCGCACTCTTCTTCGGCTCGTTCCTCGTTCTCTTCTTCTCCACGGGGTTCATCAATGCGGCATCGTTCCGCATGATCCCGTTCGTCTTTGACAACCCCGTGCATGCCTCGCTTGTCACGGGATTCACGGCGGCGATCGCAGCCTACGGTGCGTTCCTCATCCCAAAGATCTTCGGTTGGGCATACAGTACGCAGGGCAGTGTCATCCCCGCATTCTACATTCTCATTGCCTTCACCGTCATCACTATGATCATAACCTATGTATTTTACGCACGCAAGGGTTCCGGCATCAAGTGCTGAGTACTGCGCAAGCAAAAAAGCTGCTCTCAAAAGGGCAGCTTTTTTCTTTGAAAAAACTATATGCTGTTCACATCCCCCATTTCAACCGAACGGCAGACTGTGGTATAATGGTTGGAGAATAGGGAGGTCATAGGGGGAATCATGGAAATCAAAACAATCAAAAACGCATCGCAGGACAGTAACAAAATGCTGAACCACAAGATGAAGGTTCTGCTCGACATCGGACAGACCCTCATGGAGAACGGTGCGGACTGCGCACGCATCGTACGCGATATGCGGCGTGCTGCGGTGCATCTACGCATCCCTGCCGAGCAGATCCAGTCACACGTCACCTATACGACACTCATGCTCTGTGTCAGCGACGGCGAACGCTCCTTCACACAGTTCCGCAAATGCCTGAAACACGGGGTGAACCTCGCCGTCCTCGCCGCCGTCAGCAAGCTCACCTGGCGCATCCTGCGCGGCAACACGCCGCTGAATCCGATCAAGCACGCAATCAACCGCATCCGTGAGCGCCCCCTCTGCTATCCCGCATGGGGCATCGCACTTGGTGCCGCCGTCGGTTCTGGCGGTTCCTGCAAACTCTTCGGCGGCAGCTGGCTCGAAGCAATCGTCGCCACCATTGCGGCACTTATGGGATTTATCGCACACCGTACAAGCACAAAATATGCGTTTAATCCATATGCTTGTGCCATGATTACGGGCTTTGTCGCCACGATCTGCGCGTGGGCAATCCCGATGGCACTTGGGCTCGATACGATGTGGTACGCGCTCGTCGCTTGCACCATCTTTCTGATGCCGGGGTTTCCATCCATCAACGCTGCGAGTGACCTGCTGAACCGCTTTACCACCTCCGGCATGACGCGTGCAATGGACACCATGCTTATCATCGGCGGCATGACCTTCGGCATTGCGTTTGCCATCCTCGTTGCGGGCGTACATAACATCTCTGACGTACACATACAGCCGACAGACACCTACCTCAATCAGGCGCTCGCGGCCATCCTTGCGGCGGGTGGATTCTCCGTCATGTTCAATACACCGAAGAAGCTGCTCGCCATCGTCGCCGTCGAGGGCATTGTCACCATGCTCATCCGCAACGTCCTCATGCTTGAGTTCGGTCTGCCGCAGGCGATCGGCTCCTTTGTCGCCGCCGCCGTCGTTGGCATTGCCGCACTCAAGGTCATCCACATTGTCCACACGCCGAACACACTGCTCATCATCCCGCCCGTCATTCCACTCATTCCCTGCGTCCTTCTCTACCGCCTCCTCTTCGCCGTCCTGCACATCCAGACCATCTCGGTCGAGGAACTGCTCGAGGCACTGCGTTTCGGCGTGAACGGTGTTACGATCATTCTCGCCGTCGTCGTCGGTGTCTCCATCCCGAACATCTTCATCCAAAAGCGCATGGAGGCGCAACAGCAGCGCGAAATCGATGCCATCATCGCGCGTCGCGAGGCAGAGGAATAACTGCCACGGCAGGAGCCCCTGCCCTTGCACATGGAAAACTTGAAAAATTTCCCAAAACACACGAAAAATTCACATTCCCCACTTGACAATCGTGTCAAAATTATATTAGAGTGCCTAGTAGGCCTATATATATAGGAAACCTTAGCCAATACATCCCCTCAGTCGTTGTATCTGTCTGTTGTGTAGGAGGAGAACACTATGATTGTTGGCGTTTCAAAGGAAATCAAAAACAATGAATTTCGCGTTGGTATGACCCCGTCCGGTGTCGAGGCAATGCACCGAGCCGGCCATACGGTTCTGATCGAAGCGGGCGCCGGTATCGGCAGCGGCTTCGCGGATGCCGATTACAAGGCAGTCGGTGCTGAAATTCTCTCGGACAAGAAGGCTCTGTTTGACCGCGCCGAAATGATTGTTAAGGTAAAAGAACCCCTGGCATCCGAATATGATCTCTTCCATGAGGGGCAGATTCTCTTTACCTACCTTCACCTTGCAGCCGAGCCTGAGCTGACGGAGGCACTCCTCAAGAAGAAGGTGGTCGGTATTGCCTACGAGACGGTACGCGGCAAGGACGGGAGCGGACTTCCCCTGCTCGCGCCAATGAGTGAGATTGCAGGCCGTATGTCCGTCCAGATCGGTGCCCATTTCTTGGAGAGCCGCTATGGCGGCAGCGGTGTTCTACTCGGTGGTATTGCGGGTGTTCCCGCGGGTCAGGTCGTCATCATCGGCGGCGGCAATGTCGGAACGAATGCCGCCAAGATCGCCGTCGGTCTCGGTGCACGCGTGACTGTCATCGATCTCTCGCTTGAACGGCTGCGTGCACTCGATGACATCTTCTGCGGACGCATTGTCACCGAGTACTCCTCGAGCTACAACATCGCAAAGTGGGTACGCGAGGCAGATCTTCTGATCGGCTCGGTCCTCATTCCCGGTGCGCGTACCCCGATCCTCGTCACCGAGGAGATGGTTAAGACCATGAAGAAGGGCTCCGTCATTGTCGATGTTGCAATCGACCAGGGCGGTTCAATTCAGACCTGCGACCACTGCACAACGCACGAAAATCCGACGTTCGAAAAACACGGCGTTGTCCACTACTCCGTCGCAAACATTCCCGGTGCCGTCTCGCGCACCTCCACACTCGGCATCACAAACGCAACCATTCCCTACGCGGTTGACATCGCCACCAAGGGCTATAAGGCAGCTCTTCGGCAGATCCCCGGTCTCAAGTTCGGGCTCAACACCATCGACGGTCACCTCACGAACGAGGCTGTCGCCAAGGCGCTGAACCTTCCGTTCAAGCCCATTGACGAGTGTCTGAACTGATTCGCTTCTCTGTCTGCTGAGGGACTGTTTCACTGCCCACAATGCTGTGAAACAGTCCTTTTTTAGAAATTGATAAGGCTTGGAGGTTTTAGTATGTTTTTCAAGAAAAAGTCGTTGGAGGACTTCGGTGAGCAGCGTGAAAACAGCGGCATGATCCGTACGCTGAGCACTGTTGATCTCACCTTCCTTGGCATTGGCGGCATCATCGGCTCGGGCGTATTCGTTCTGACCGGCATTGGTGCCGCCCGCTACGCTGGTCCCGGCATTGTATTGTCCTTTGTCGCGGCAGGTCTGCTCTGTATGCTGGTCGGATTTGCCTATGCCGAGCTCGCCTCGCTCATCCCTGTCGCCGGCAGTGCCTACGCCTATACCTTTGTGGCCCTCGGGGAGGGCACGGCGTTCCTGTGCGGCTGGTCACTGATCATCGGATACATGGTGACCGCAAGTGCCGTCGCAGTCGGTTTCTCCGCCTACTTCTCAGGGATGATGGCATCCCTCGGCATGGAGATACCAAAGGAACTCCTCGCGACAGCACCGGAAGGCGGCATCATCAATCTCCCCGCTGTCATCATTACATTGGTTCTGGGCATCATCCTCGCACATGGCACAAAGGAAAGCTCACGACTTAACACGATCCTCATTTCAATTACGCTGTGCGCGATTGCGGCATTCGTTATTGTAACTGCCCCCGAGATGGATCTTGCAAAGAATATGGAGCCGTTCCTGCCAAAGGGTGCAGGCGGCATCATGACAGGCGCGGCAGTGGTGTTCTTCTCCTTCATGGGATTTGATACGGTTGCAACCTCCGCCGAGGAGTGCAAAACACCGGAAAAGAGTCTCCCCATCGGTATCATTGCATCGGTATTTGTCTGTCTCTGTATTTACTCCGTTGTGGCATTTGTCCTTACAGGGACGATCAACTGGCAGTCTCTCGACCGCGCGGATCCGGTTGCCTACTGTCTCCGCGAGATCGGTTATCCGGGGCTTGCGAACCTCGTGACCGTCGGCATTCTCTTTGGAATGATTACGACGCTCATCGTCTACATCTTCGGTCAGGCGCGCGTCTTCTACGCGATGTCGCGTGACGGCTTCCTGCCGAAAGCGATGGCGAATATCCACCCGAAATACGGTACTCCGTACTTCATCACCCTCGTTGGTTCTCTAATCATCGCCTTTATTGCGGGATGCGTCCCGATGATGTACATCGTTGAGCTTGCGAATACCGGTGTTCTCGCAGCGTTCTTCATCGTCTTTGTCGGTCTGATTGCACTCCGCCGCAACTCGCCCGAACTGCCGCGCACATTCACCTTCCCGATGCTCTACGTACTTGCTCCGATCGGTATGGCAGTCTGTATCTATCTGATCTGGGCACTGTCCCTTAAGACGAATATCACGTTCATCCTGCTTATGGTCCTCGGTTATCTCTTCTACACCCTATATGTACCTTCGCACAGATGTTGGGAAAAGAAATAACTTGTCGGCTGCTTGATTTCTCAGCCCATCCGTATGGATGGGCTGTTTTCGTTTGCAAAGAAGAATACATTGCATAAATCGACTTCATACGCTAAAATAATGCCGATAAATTAGAAGATAACATAGATGCGAAAGGATGTTCTCTATGCCAAGTCGTGCGGCGTGGGTCGAGATCGATCTTGGAGCGATTGCCCACAACTACAACGAAATTCGCAGACACACGCAAAAGGATGCAATGCTCTGCGCTGTTGTCAAGGCAGACGCCTACGGACACGGTGCAATTGCCGTGGCACGCAAGGCGATTGCGGCAGGTGCAGAGTATCTCGCTGTCGCGACGATCTCCGAGGCACTGAAGCTGCGTGAGGCGGGCTTTACCACGCCGCTCCTGATCTTGGGTCTCACGAAGCCGGACAGCTCCTTTGATATTGTGGACTCAGGGCTCACACAGACGGTCTGCCGCCTTGATCTCGTGCAGGCACTCTCTGCGGAGGCGGTCGCACAGGGAAAAAAGGTCAAAGTACATATCGCCGTGGATACAGGCCTCGGCCGCATCGGCGTACGCCCCGAGGATGCCGGGCATTTTGCACGCATGATCACAGCAATGCCGGGCATCGAACTCGAGGGAATCTTTTCCCACTTTGCACTCGCAGATATCACGGACAAATCCTTTGCGATGGAGCAGATCCGTCTTTTTCGGAAGGCATACGAGTCCATTGAGGCGGCGGGCATACACATTCCGATCCGTCATATTGCAGAGTCGGCAGCGATCCTCGATCTGCCGGACGTACACTTTGACATGGTGCGTGCGGGCATCCTCCAATACGGGCTCTGGCCCTCAGATGAGGTCTCACGCCCGTTGAACCTGCGTCCCGCAATGAAGTTCTGCGCACGCATTGTCTACATCAAGACAGTTCCGCCTGGCACGTCCATCGGCTACGGACGGCATTTTATCGCGGAGCGTGAGAGCCGCATCGCAACGATCTCAGTCGGCTATGCAGACGGCTATTTGCGTGCATACGCAGGCGGCTGCGTGGAGGTGTGCGGCAAACGCGCACCGATTGCGGGACGCATCTGTATGGATCAGTGTATGATCGACATCACGGACATTCCCGAGGCAAAACTCGGTGATGTGGTGACACTTTTCGGCTCGGAGACGCTCACAGCAGATGATCTCGCACGCTGGGCGGATACCATCAGCTACGAAGTGCTCTGCCTTGTATCAAAGCACGTCTCGCGCATCTATATGGAATGATGCACGATTCTCTTGGGGTGCTGTACGAAGTTGTAACACTTCGTGCGCACCTCCTTTTTTGTTATGGAAGCAATCATTCTTATTTGTGAAATCGCGTTCTTTGTGATAAAATAAAAATGTTTTGGGACGTTGCGGGGGGAGCGTATGAACAGTGAGATAAGGTCTCTGTACGCAGCATGTGCTGCGGCGTTCCCTCCCGTTGCAGCAGCGGCACTCACACTCGTAGTGACAGCGGCACTGCTCGCACGCGCAGGCATTCCCTTCACGGCTGCGTACACCGCATCAATTGCCGCGTGTGCGCTCGGGACGTATGCACTCTCTCGCAGCGGGCGAACGTGGATCACGCTCCCCTCCCCCGCCATCATCAGTTGGCTGGTCTATGAGGAGATCATCGCACGCGGTACGGCATGGCAGGAAATGCTCGGCATTGCGGCAATCATTTCCATTGCCGGGGCATTTCTCATGCGCACAAGGTATGCCGCTGTGCTGACGGAGGCGCTGCCCCCCATCATCCGTACGGGACTGGTGCTTGGGTTGGGGCTTGCCCTGCTCATGACGGCGGTTCTCTACGCCCGCATACTGCTTCCGTCGCCGTGGGCACTCACGATGGGCGGAACACTCGGCGATCCCCTCACCTACTACACGCTCATGGGCATCCTGCTGTCCCTCCTGCTATATGCAATGCGCGTTTCGTTTGCACTCCCGCTCAGCATGGCCGTGATCGGTATCCTCACCTGGGCGGAAGGGTTTTGGGAACTGCCAGCCGCGCCCTTTTTCGTTCCCGATATCTCAGCTGGGGCACTTGCACTGACCCTTCCACAGGGTGATCCCATCGCAGCACTCACCATCGGGCTCACACTGCTGCTTGCGCTGACGGCAGAAAATGCAGCCGTACTGGCGGCAGAACGCGAATGCACAAAGGGACGCCCGCTCGCCCGTATCTTTGCAGTCAGCGGCGGTACTGCCCTCTTCGGCGCATTTCCGCTCACAGTTACGCCGCTCTCGCTCATGCTTCCGTCTGAGGAGCAGCGGCGGATCGCGGGCATTCCACAGACAGCGTTCTGCACGGTGCTCTTCTTTCTCATGCTTCTTCCCTGTGCACCACTCCTCGCATCATTTGCGGATTTCCCCGCTGTCTCGGCAGTTTCGCTTGCCATATGCGGACTGCTGCTGCTCGTACACGGTCTGCGGATGCTGCGAGGCACTGCAGATATTGACCTGCGCGAGGGGGCTGTGATGACGGCATTTATTCTCGCCGCATATGATATCAAGGCAGGTCTGACGCTGGCACTCCTGACGTGGACACTGCTCACGACAGCACGCGGGGAACATGTCCCACACACAACCTGGGGGCTGACCGCACTGTTTATCATCTTTTTTCTGCTCAAATGGACATTATGATACATGGGAGGTTCATCTTTTGCGAAAGGATTTTCTTCTGCGCGGCGCTCTTGCCGCAACTCTTACAGGGCTGTTTATCCTGACAACGGCACACGCCGATGCACGCCGTGTGCACGATCTGAATACGGTGACAAAGATACGCACGGAACGCGGCACTACGGACACGGAACATAACGATTTCCGCGCACGTATTGATACGCTCATGAGGGAAGCAAATACGGCAGCGCAGATGCCGCTGAAAAACGAACCGCTCTTCAGCGTCCCACAGACGCTCTCGGAGTATGACACAGCCATCATCGGCACGCCGCTCGCAAGTCAGGAACAGTGCGTGAACTATCTCCTCAGCGTGAACCCCCATCCCGCGATTTCGGTCACACCGCGTGAGCTGGTCTCCTACTACTACGAGGAGGGCGCACGCGAGGGCATCCGTCCCGATGTCGCCTTTGCACAGGCACTCAAGGAAACGGGATTCTTCCGCTATGGCGGCACGGTGACACCCGATCAGAACAACTACTGTGGGCTCGGAACAACGAGCACGACGGTCAAGGGGGCTTATTTTCCCACCTCACAGCTGGGCGTGCGTGCACACATCCAGCATCTGCTCGCATACGCATCGACGCGTGAGCCCGTGAACCCCGTTGTGGACCCCAGATACACACTTGTACGCAATGTCTACGGCACGAATACACTGGGAAATTGGCAGGATCTCAACGGACGCTGGGCAGTTCCCGGTGACTCATACGGTCAGAGCATCTTGTCGATGTTCCGCGCAATCCTGCGCAAGTAGGGAAGGAGAACGGAAATATGATTACAGTCAATAATCTGAGTCTGCAGTTCGGCAAGCGCGTCCTCTATAAGGAGGTCAATCTGAAATTCACCCCCGGCAACTGCTACGGGATTATCGGCGCAAACGGTGCGGGCAAATCCACCTTCCTCAAGCTCCTCTCAGGCGAGATCGAGCCGACGGGCGGCATTGTCGATATCACCCCCGGCGAACGCCTTGCTGTTCTGCAGCAGGATCACTATGCCTACGACGAGGTCGAGGTGCTGCGCACGGTCATCATGGGGCATCCGCGCCTCGTGGAGATCATGGACGAAAAGGACGCACTCTACGAAAAGCCGGACTTCTCCGACGAGGACGGTATGCGTGCCTCAGAGCTTGAGGCGGAATTTGCGGAGCTCGACGGCTGGAATGCGGAGACGGAGGCAGCACAACTGCTCAACGGTCTCGGCGTGCCCGACGCAAAGCATACGCTCAAGATGAACGAACTGTCCCCCTCGGAAAAGGTGCGCGTTCTGCTTGCACAGGCACTCTTTGGCTCACCCGACATTCTGCTCCTCGACGAGCCGACGAACCACCTCGACGTGACCTCGATCAACTGGCTTGAGAATTTTCTCGCAGACTTCCCGAACACAGTCATTGTCGTCTCGCATGACCGCCATTTCCTCAATCAGGTCTGCACCTATATCTGCGATGTCGACTTTGGCAAAATCTCGCTCTTCGCCGGCAACTACGACTTCTGGTATCAGTCCAGTCAGCTTGCCCTCCAGATGGCAAAGGATGCAAACAAGAAGAAAGAGGAGAAGATCAAGGAGCTCCAAACCTTCATTCAGCGATTCTCTGCGAATGCATCGAAATCACGTCAGGCGACCTCGCGCAAGAAGCTGCTCGACCGCATCACGCTTGACGATATCAAACCGTCCACGCGCCGCTATCCCTACATCGCTTTTACGCCCGATCGCGAGGCGGGCGATCAGCTGCTCACCGTGGAGGGGCTCTCGAAGGAGATCGACGGCCGTCAGCTCTTCAAGAATGTCAGCTTTACGCTCAAGAAGGGTGACAAGGTTGCCTTCGTCGGTCCCAACGGCGCGGCAAAGACCATGCTGTTCAAAATTCTTATGGGCGAAGAGGAAGCGGACGAGGGCACATTCAAGTGGGGCGTTACGACGACGCAGACCTACCTTCCCTCGGACAACAGCTCCTATTTTGATGGTATCAAACTGAACCTCGTCGACTGGCTGCGCCAGTACTCGAAAGATCCGGACGAGACATTCGTGCGTGGCTTCCTCGGGCGTATGCTCTTTTCAGGTGAGGAGAGCCAGAAGCGCGCCGAGGTGCTCTCGGGCGGCGAGCGCGTGCGCTGTATGCTCTCACGCATGATGCTCTCGGGTGCAAACGTTCTGCTCTTTGACGAGCCGACCGACCACCTCGACCTCGAATCCATCACTGCACTCAACAACGGACTGATGTCCTTCGGCGGCACAATCCTCTTCGCCTCGCGTGACCACGAGTTCACGCAGACCGTTGCGAACCGTGTCATCGAGATCACACCCGTCGGCGTTGTCGACCGCATCTCGACCTATGACGAATTCCTCAGCAACGAAACCGTGAAGCAGCAACTTGCAGAGAAGTATAAAGCGGCGGAATAAGTGTAAATTGCGTAGATGTGCATGATGCCAGTCCCGTAGCGAACCCTAGTGAAGCAAGCGGAAACAAGGGCACGTTCTGCCCCCTGCGGATTTTATTCGTTCAAGCGAAGCGCGTTTGGAATCCGCAGGTATTTAGGCAGATAAGTGCCCGACCGCTTGCGTAAACTAAGCGTTTGCGAGGGACGGCATCACAACCAATACGGCGGTAATGCAGGAGGTGAGATCATGCTTGGCACACTCTTACAGGGTACGGAGAACAAGAATGCCGCCCTGCGCCTGCGCGAGATGGTGACCGTTCTGCGCCGCCACGACATTGTGCATGGTCTGACCCCTGCGAAGCTGCGCGCCATCTTCGAGGATCTCGGCCCCACCTTTGTGAAGTTCGGGCAGATCATGAGTATGCGCCCCGACTTTCTCCCGACCGAGTACTGTGACGAGCTCATGAAGCTCCAGACGGGCGCACGCCCCCTCCCCTTCCCCGTTATCCTCTCCATCGTGGAGCAGGAGTACGAGCGGGACTGGAACAAGGTGTTCCGCACCATTGACAGCACGCCGCTCGGCTCTGCGAGCATTGCACAGGCACACCGCGCGACCCTTTCCTCGGGTGAGGAGGTCGTCATCAAGGTGCAGCGTCCCGGCATTCACGAGATCATGCGCATGGATCTCACGCTCATGAAACGTGCTGCGACCATCATCCGCCTCGTCAACCGCGACAATGTGGTAGATTTTCGCACCCTCATGGACGAAATGTGGAACATCGCAAAGCAGGAGATGGATTTTCTCATCGAGGCGGGACATATCGAGGAGTTTGCCCATCTCAACCGCGACAATCCCTTTATCTCCTGCCCGCACGTCCTCCGCGACCTCTCCACCCAGCACATCCTCGTCATGGAGTACATCGACGGTATCCCGCTCGATCAGACCGATACCCTGCACGCAGCGGGTGTCAATATCACGCAGATCGGGCGGCGGCTTGGCGAGAACTACGCAAAGCAGATTATCGAGGACGGATTTTTCCACGGTGATCCGCATCCCGGCAACATTCGCGTGCGCGGCGGGACGATTGTCTGGCTCGATCTCGGCATGATGGGCCGTCTCAGCAACCGTGACCGCACAGCTCTGCGCCGCGCAATCCTCGCACTTGCAACCCACGACACATTTGAGATGAAGGCAGCGCTGCTCGCGCTCGGCATTGTCAAGGGGCGCATCAACCACGCGCAGCTCTATCAGGACATCGACGTGATGATGGAGCAGTACGGTTCACTTGATTTCACCGACGTACACATGGGTGTGCTGACGAATCAGATCCTTGGCATCCTGCGTATGCATCACATCGGCTGTCCGAGTGGGCTCGCCATGTTTGCACGGGGGGTCATGACCGTCGAGATCGTCATGCGGCGCTGTGCACCCGAGGTCAGCTTCCTTGAGATCTTTGCACGCAGTCTTTCGCTCGGTATTGTACAGGGGATGACGTGGCGTGAGGGCATGGCAAAGGCGAAGCAGGAGGGCATCATGCTCCTGCGCAAGTCTGTCCAGATCCCCGAGCAGCTCGCCGACCTGCTCAAGATGACGATGAGTGGACAGGCAAAGCTCAACATCGACCTCACGGGCTCGGAGGAACCCGTCCAACGCCTCGACAAGATGATGAACAAGCTCATCATCGCCCTCCTGTGCGCTGCGCTCCTCATTGCCTCAAGTACACTATGTACAACGGACATGAAGCCACAGCTCGGCGGCATTCCCATCCTCGGCATCCTTGGCTATCTTATTGCATTCATCCTGAGTATTCGGCTGATTTGGAACATTCACAAGGGGGTGTAGAGTATGCGCGGTATACGCGGCGCCATCACCGTCGGGCGCAATGACAAAGAAGAGATCTGGCAGGCGGCACAGGAACTAATGACGGAGCTTCTGCGTACCAATGATGTTTCTCCTGCTGACATTGGCGCAGCAATTTTCAGTGTCACCGAGGATCTGACAGCGGCATTCCCGACAACGGCCGTGCGCCATATTGCAGGATTTGACCTCGTTCCACTCTTTGACGCGCGTCAATGTGCCATCGACGACAGCCTCCCACACTGCATCCGGGTTCTCCTCCTCGTCAACACGGATGCAGCTCAGAAAGACATTCACCATGTCTATCTGCGTGCAGCGGCAAAACTTCGTCCCGACCTTGAATAACCTGCACAAAAAAACACCGCATGGCGGTGTTTTTTTAGTATTTAAGGAAGCACTGATAACTTCAGCACCGCCATCTTGACGACTTCATTTTACCAGTCGATTCCTTAGCGACGACGCATCCATGGCGGGATGTTTATAACGCCCTCGTCTGTTACGCCTGCATCTGTCTCTACAACATTCATACGGCGATTGTTTGCCGCAGTGCCAAGATTCGGGGGAACGATTGCTGCAGCGGGACGTGCCTGTGCCTGCGGCTGTGCAGGCTGAGCGGTTGGAGGAGTCTTTGGTGCTACGGACGCACCGCCGAGCCCCGGCATAGAGATCCAGTCTGCACCGAGTCCAAGATCAGGTTCACTCGTACCGCCAACACTGCTGTCCGTAAGACCAAAGCCTGTAGCAACAACGGTGACGCGCACACTGTCCTCGAGGTTCTCATCCACGCCGATGCCCCAAATGATGTTTGCCTGACGCCCGTTCGTCGCATTCATGATGACGCTGTTCAGCCACTCGGATGCCTCGTTGACCTCGAACATACTGAGGTTCTTCGAGCCGGTGAAGTTCATGATGACGGATGTCGCTCCCTCGATGCTGGTCTCAAGGAGCGGCGACTCAATCGCCGCCTTTGCCGCCGCAACGGATGCGCCCTCGCCGCGTGCTTCGCCGATCCCCATGATCGCTGCGCCGCCGTTTGCCATCGTTGTCTGAACGTCTGCGAAGTCGAGGTTGACAACGCCCTGATTCGTGATGAGATCGGTAATCCCCTTAACACCCTGCCAGAGCACATTGTCGACCTTGCTGAACGCCTCGGTCACGGGCGTACTTTTGTCGATGATTTTCATGAGACGGTCGTTCGGAATCGTGATAATGGTGTCGACGTGCTGCTGCAGGTTTGTAATGCCCAAATCGGCATTATGTGCACGCGTCATTCCTTCGTAGGAGAAGGGCCGCGTGACAACAGCAACAGTGAGTGCACCGAGCTCACGTGCACACTCGGCAACAACCGGAGCAGCACCCGTGCCCGTGCCGCCGCCCATACCGGCGGTGATAAAGACCATATCTGCGCCCCGCAGAGCCTCGACAATCTGATCGCGGCTCTCCATTGCCGCCTTCTCGCCAATCTCGGGGCGTGCCCCTGCTCCAAGCCCGCGCGTGCTCTTCCCGCCGATCTGAATGCGCACTGCCGCCTTTGCCTTCAGGAGGGCCTGTGCATCCGTATTGATCGCAACAAATTCAACGCCCTGCAGGCCGGAGTCGATCATATTATTTACCGCGTTGCCGCCGCCACCGCCCACACCGACAACGATGATCTTTGCGAGTTCCTCAAAGTTATCATCCATTTCGAACACAGCTTCAGCCTCCATATCGTATTTACATCAAGCTTCTCTATCAATAAATAATAATTGTCCTCGCATATTTTACCATGAAAATCAATATATTTCCATAGCAGAGAAAAAATTTTAGAGAACCACCGATAAAACGGATACGATTTTCCTACTAAGAAAAGAAATGGAGTCCATAGCAAAGGCGGTCACTGTGCACCGTCACGATAGTCCTTGAGCAGATAGCGGCGCAGGATCGCGAGGTTCTTGAAGATGCGGAAGCCGAACGCAAGCAGCGCGACGTAGTAGAGGTCGATGCCGAGGCGGTCACCGATAAAGACGAGTGCCGCCGCAAGCAGGGTATTTGAAAAGAACCCCGTGACAAAAACGTGCTTGTCAAAGCGCTCCGCCACCGCCGCCCGAAGACCGCCGAATGCCGCATCCAACGCAGCGACAAGCGCGACGGAAAAGAGTTTTGTGTAGGCAAGCGGAATGACAATCGGACTGTTATAGCCGATGAGGAGACCGATCACGAGGCTCACAATAACGATGTAGATCATTTGCTTCCCTCCTCGCGCTCCTTGGTCTCGCGTGCGTAGCTCTGACGGATACTCCCGCGATAGGGCGGAATGTAGACATCATCGCTCACCTTGATGTCGAGCTGGATGCCCCAGACGCTCAATGTCTCGACCACACCTCCGCGCATACGCAGCGAGTTCTCAAGCGACTTTTTATCCCCGATTGCTCGGATCTCAAACGGAGCAGACGAGCGCACGTTGTTGACCGAGAGCGTCGGTCCCGCGCAGCGGATCTCGGAAATACCCGTAAGCCGCTGTCCATTGACGGAGATTGCCTCCGCTCCCGCCGCACGCAGTTCGTTGATGACACGCAGGAGGTCGTCATCATGGATGACGTAGAGGTTCGGATTTTCTCCACTCTTTACAGGCTTTGTGCTGTCATCCATGCGTACGATGACCCCCTCCCCCTCAAGGGGGACAAGTGCAGCGCGGTAGCGCAG
Source organism: uncultured Selenomonas sp. (assembly GCA_963555475.1). Taxonomy (GTDB): domain Bacteria; phylum Bacillota; class Negativicutes; order Selenomonadales; family Selenomonadaceae; genus Centipeda. The sequence continues at coordinate 88,274 of CAUVVR010000001.1, read as the reverse complement.
CATTTCCCGATCCTGCTGATTCTCCGTGTTGGCGGCTGCCGCCTGCATCTTACGCAGCTCCTCGCCGAGCTCGTCACGCTCGTGCTCCGTCTGAAGCAGACGGTCAGAGATTTCCTCGATGCGCTGCTGCGAAAGACTCCCTTTCCCGTCCTGTGCCGTACGAAACTGCACGGCAATCATAAATCCGATCAGGACGCAGACGAGGGCAATGAGCCACCCGCCCTGCCAGAATTGTTTCATTTACTTTCCCTCTGTAACTTTATCCGCAAGTTTGATGAATGGCGCGTCATAGCTAAAGTCGACGTACTCGACCGTATGGCGCGTGGTCTTTTGATCCTGTAAAAAATCCTGTGTAAGCCCCGCCTTGCCCGGAATGCCCTCGAGCTGTCCGAGACGAATCGGCAGAGCGGTCTTTGTATAGGCAACAACGGCGGTTGGCACGGTGATATTGACCTCGGAGATCTGCCCGATGTCGGCAGGATCAATCCTGCTGAGGAAAGTGATAACCTGCGCGACCTGCGCATTGTCGTTGTCGTCCCCGATGTAGAGATCGCGCAGCTTTACGCCCGTGATGATGGGGATGTCCGCCCCCTTGAGCGAACGGTAGCTGGCGATGACCTTGCCCTGCCGATCAAAATCCAAATAACCATAATCACATGCAACAGTGGCAACAGGAATGCGCTCCACAATCTCCATCTCAATCCTGTTGGGCAACTGTCGCCGCACAACGGCGGACTCGATGCGCAGATCGTGCAGCAGGTTTGTTGTGATGGCATCCGTCTTGACCTCAAATAGCCGTTCCCCGTAATGGATGCGCGCGATCTCGCAGAGCTCCGTCTCATCCAAATGCACGTTGCCATGCACGATGAGCTGCTGAAAGGTAAAGAGCGGTGAATAGACGAGGACGGCGATGATTGCAGCGGCACTGAGGAGGTAGAACGTTCCCTTTAAAACGCGGCGTGAACTCATTGCCGATATCCCGCCATCGCAAGGATCTTCTCGCAGAGTTCAGGGAACTCGATCCCAATCGCACGTGCGGCATCAGGTACAAGCGAGGTCGCCGTCATGCCCGGCACGGCATTGACCTCGATCGCATACGGCTCGCCCCCCTCGCTCAGCATAACATCCAGACGCGCCACCCCGGCGCAGCCACACGCATGGAAAGCACGAACGGCGAGATCCTGCACAGTTGCCGTGCACTCCGGCGAAAGCTCCGCCGGTACGATGTGTGCCGAAGCCCCCGGCGTATACTTGCTCGCGTAGTCGTAGCGACCCGAGGTCGTCGTAATCTCGATGACGGGCAGTGCCTGTGCATCTGCGGGGGTTCCCCAGACGGCGACAGTCAGCTCGCGCCCCTCGATAAATTCCTCGACGAGCACCTCATTGCCATAGGTGAAAGCCTCGTCGATTGCGCTCTGCAAATCTTCCTCTCGTGTCACGATGTAGACCCCGATGCTCGATCCCTGCTCGGGGGCTTTGACGACAACGGGCAGCCCAAACTCCGTGCGGATGAGCTCCGCCGTATATACATCCCGCTCCGCCTTGGATATGCAGCGGAAACGAGGGGTTGCAATCCCCTCCGCACAAAAGATCCGCTTCGCCGTCAGCTTATCCATCGTGAGCGCGGCAGCACGCACACCTGAACCCGTATAGGGAATCCCGAGCATATCAAGCGTCCCCTGCAGGATGCCGTCCTCACCGTATTTCCCATGCAGCGCATTGAAAACGATTGCGGGGTTCAGTTTTTGAATCTCCTCGGCAAATGTCGTTGGTACGAGTTCCATGCCAAGGGCGGGGTAGCCCTTTTTCCGCAGGGCATCGAGGATCGCTGTGCCCGAGCGGCGCGACACCTCAGCCTCGGTGGAGGGGCCTCCCATAACGACGACGATCGGACGTTCCCCCGTGCCCGCCGTTCCATTTTTCAGCTGCTCCACAAGCGTCTCTCCGACCTCCAGGATGTTGCCCGCCCCCATCGTGATGACGAGATCACCCGCACGGACGTGCTGTGCAAGATACCGCTCAAGGTCGGCACGCTCCGGCAGATAGACCGCATCCTGTCCCGTCTGCTTTGCGACCTCCTCCATCAGCGTCTCGCCGCTGACACCGGGGATCGGTGCCTCGCCCGCCGCGTAGACATCGGTGAGGAGGAGCAGGTCGGCGGCGGCAAAGCACGTACCGAACTCCGCGCGCAGGAGATTCGTACGTGAGTAGCGGTGCGGTTGGAAGACACAGATAAGCCGCGTTGGGTTCGTCGCACGCGCCGCCGTGAGCGTCACAGCGATCTCCGTCGGGTGATGTGCATAGTCGTCCACGACCCAGACACCACGTTCCTTTCCCTTCGTCTGGAAGCGGCGTTTTGCCCCGTGGAATCCCGCGAGCGCATCTTGGATTTGTGCAAATGAAACTTCTGCAAGCCGTGCAACGGCGACGCAGGCGAGCGCATTGAGAACGTTGTGCCGCCCCGGGATGTTGAGGGAAATACGCCCCAGCTCCGCACCACGCTCGAACACGGTGAAGGAGATGATTGCACCGTGCGTCTCGATATCCGCCGCACGGTAGTCCGCCTCCTGATCGATGGCATAGGAAATCACGCGGCGTTTCGTCTCTGCCGCGAGATTTCGCAGAATTTCATTTTCAAAGCAGAGAATTGCCGTCCCGTCCTCGTCCACCTGGTCGATGAAAGTGCGGAACGCGGCGATGATCTTCTCCATCGTGCCGTAGTGATCCATGTGATCGTCTTCGACATTCGTCACGACGGCGACATGCGGACGCAGCTTGAGGAAGGAGCCGTCGCTCTCGTCCGCCTCGGAGACAAGGTAGCGGCTCGTGCCAAGCTTCGCGTTCGTGCCGAGGTCGGGCACCTCACCGCCGACGATGATCGTCGGGGACACGCCCACGCGGTCGAGCGTCACCCCGATCATGGAGGTGGTCGTTGTCTTGCCGTGCGAGCCCGCGACCGCAATGCCATCATACTCGTTGACGAGTGCAGCATTGATGTCCGAACGGTGCAGCTTCGGGATGCGCAGATCCCACGCCGCAATCACCTCGGGGTTGTCATAGGGAATCGCCGTGGAGACGACGATCGCATCCGCGCCGCGCACATTCTCCGCACGCTGTCCGTCCGTCCACACACGCGCGCCAAGACGCACCAGCTCCTCGATGATGGGCGATGTGCCCTGATCGGAGCCGGAGACGTTGTAGCCGAGCAGGAGGAGAATTTTTGCGAGCGGACTCATCCCTGCACCGCCGATGCCGACAAAATGTATGTTGTGAATCCCCTTCAAGTCCTTGAGCAACGCTCTCACCCTTCTTTACAAATCCGCAGCGCAAGTGCCGCAATTTCCTCTGCCGCCTCGGGCTTTCCGAGACGCTTCATCGCCGCTGCCATATCCGCGCGGCGTGCATCGTCCGCAAGCATCCTCCGTAGTGCCTCTCTGAGCACATCTCCGCTCAGGTCGCGGTTGAGGATGACCTCTGCCGCGCCCACCGCCTCCATCGCACGCGCATTCTTCTCCTGATGGTTCTCCGCTGCGTACGGATATGGGATGAGGATCGCGGGCACCCCCCGTGCCGCGAGTTCCGCAAGCCCCGTTGCGCCCGCACGAAAGACGGCGACATCCGCCATCGCCATGGCCTCCGGCATATTGTAGAGATACGGCAGAACGCGCAGATGCGGATGCTCCTCAAGCCGCACACCCGCACTGCGAATGCGGGCAAGCGTGTCTCCATGCTCGTCTGCACCCGTCACATGGAGGTACTGCACCTCACGCTGCTCTGCCGCGTGCACGATGACCTCGACCATTGCACGGTTGATCGAACGCGCCCCACGGCTGCCGCCCGAGACGAGTACGGTCTTTTTCACGGGGTCGAACCCGAACGCCCTCGCTCCCTCCGCACGCGTCGCTGTCAGCACTTCGGGGCGGATCGGATTGCCCGTCACATAGGTCTTTTCCTTTGGAAATACACGCTGTGCGTCCTCCATGCCGACGGCGATTGCCGTCGCAAACTTTGCGAGAATGCGATTCGTCACGCCCGCGAAGACATTCTGCTCCTGCACGAGGGTCGGCACGCCCGCCAGACTCGCCGCAAGCAGGATCGGTCCCGCGACGTAGCCGCCCGTCCCAATGGCGACATCGGGACGAAATCCGTGCACAATGCCGCGTGCACGCGCAACCGCACGCAAAGCACGCCATGCGCGGCTGATGTTCTCGATGGAAATAGTACGCTGAAAGCCCGCAAGATCCATTGCGATGAAGTCAATGCCCTCGCGCGGGACGATGTCCGCCTCAAGCCCATTGCGTCCGCCGACGTAGAGGATGCGTGCGGACGGCTCGCGCCGCTGAATGGCACGGATGATCGTGAGCGCGGGATAGATGTGTCCGCCCGTCCCGCCGCCGGATACGATGATGTTCATAGCTCGTTCACGATCCTCTTGAAGTCACGCCCGCGCTCCTCATAGCCGCCGTACATATCAAAACTCGCACACGCGGGGGAGAGCAGAACAGTCTGCGGCGGCGCGGCGAGTTCATGCGCGATCCGCACCGCCTCTTCCATGTGATAGCCCGCACGGTGGATATGTTCCGCCGTAATCCCTGCGGCCACTGCCGCCGCAGCGAACCGCTCCGTCGCATCCCCGACAAGGATGAGTTCATCAACACGCGCGTGCACGAGTGCCATAAACTCCGTAAGATCCGTCAGTTTGTCATCGCCACCTGCAATCAGGATGATATGGCCATCGAACGCCTCCAGTGCCTTGATCGCCGAATCCGTATTCGTCGCCTTGGAATCGTTGTAGTAGTTGATGTCGTTCAGCGTGCGCACAAACTCGATACGGTGCTCCACGCCCTTGAACGAATACAGAACGGGACGCATCTCGGCGGGTGTCACGCCCGCGAGGAAAGCCATCGCCGCCGCCGCGAGCGCATTCTCGATGTTGTGTCCGCCCGGGATGCCGAGTTCATCCGTCCGAATAAGAATATGCTCCGCACCGTCCCAGCGGATAACGATCATGCCGTCTGCACGCACGGTTGCCCCCTCCGTCAGTTCCTCGCGACGGCTGAAGAAGCATACCTTCCCCTTTGCACGCTCTGCCATGCCGCGCGTATGCGGGTCGTCATAGTTCAGCACGAGGAAGTCGTCCGCCGTCTGCGCAGCGAAGAGCTTTTCCTTCATCGCCTGATAGACCTCCATCGAGCCGTGACGGACGATGTGATCGGGGGTTACGTTCAGCTCCGCGACGATATGCGCGTAAAAATGCGTGGTCGCTTCCATCTGGTAGCTTGAGATCTCCGCCGCGATTGCGCCGTCCGCAGGAGTTTCCTGAGCCACGTCGATCAGTGGAACGCCAATATTGCCGCCGACACCGACTGCAGGGAAATGCGCACGCAGGAGTTCTCCGAGCAGGGTCGTCGTGGTCGTCTTGCCGTTCGTCCCCGTGATGGCATAGATGGGCGCAGACGCAATCTCTCCCGCAAGCTCTACCTCTGTCGTGACGCGGATGCCGTGCGCGCGTGCCGCCTGCACAAGCGGAATGCGCTCGGGCACGGCGGGCGAAAGGACGATAAGATCCGTCCCGTCCAGAAGTTCTTCCCTTTGTGCACCAAAGACGCAGGAGATTCCCTGCGCCCGTAAAGCCTCGATATGCTGCTGCGTTACCGCATCTTTTTCCGCATCCGCCTCATCCTTCGCATCCGAGAGCGTCACGCGTGCGCCCGCCGCCGCAAGGTATTTTGCCGCCGCGAAGCCGCTGATTCCCGCCCCGATGACGAGCGCAGACTGATTGTGATAGGACAATTCCCTGTGTCCTCCTTATATATGTGATGTATGAAAAATGGATATCATGTGATACTCCAAAGCAAACCCTAGTGGAGCAAGCGAGTAAATACTGACCTGTCCAAGAAGCAAGTCCGTAGGACGAAGCTAATTGGGGAACAGGTCGTATGGGAAAACGTCCCAAGAACACAAGCATAAGCGAAGTGTGATTGGATGACGTTGACCGCTCGTGCGTTTCGCCCCCTGCGGATTTCTTTCGTTCAAGCGCAGCGCGTTTAAGAAGTCCGCAGGTATTTAGGCGAATAAGCACACGATCGCTTGTGTAACGAGGTGTTTGCGTGGAGTATGCAGGTGTATTCTTTCACGAAAGCAGCACCACAATCCATGCGAGAAGAGCCCCCGCCGCGCCGACTGCCCAGAACGTATAGACCACACGCGTCTCGCTCCATCCGCCAAGCTCGAAGTGGTGATGAATCGGACTCATGCGGAAGATGCGCTTGCCGCGCGTCTGGAACGAGGCGACCTGCAAAATCACGGACAGTGCCTCGCAGAAGAATACGAATCCCACGATGGGCAGCAGCAGCTCCGTGTGCGAGAGAATCGCCACACCCGCGAGTGCGCCGCCGAGTGCGAGCGAACCCGTGTCGCCCATAAAGATGCGTGCCGGATGATGATTATACCACAAAAAACCGATACATGCACCAATTATCGCCGTCGAAAACGCCATCAGCCCGCCATCTACGCCGTACATGAGCACTGCATAGAAGAGTGCCGCCACCGCGACCGTACCTGAGGCGAGCCCGTCGAGCCCATCGGTCAGATTGACCGCGTTGGATGTGCCGACAAGCACAAAGATGACAAGCACATAGTAGAGGATACCGATGTCGATCCGCTCTCCCATAAGCGGCACCCATACACTCGTATCGTGTGCAAGCAGGGTGCTCCCGATGAAGATCGTAACGAAGGCGATGATGAGCTGCCCGAGCAGCTTCTGGTAGGCACGCAGTCCAAGGTTGCGCTTCTTGACCACCTTGATGTAGTCGTCCGCAAAGCCGAGCAGGAAATGCCCGAGGAAGATGAAGAGCGCGAGCAGCGTCGTCACCGTGAGCGACGCAAAGAGCAGCGTCGCCGCGGTCACGGCGAGCACGATCATCACACCGCCCATCGTCGGCGTTCCGCTCTTTGCCTGGTGGCTCGCGGGCCCCTCCTCACGGATGCTCTGCCCATATTTCAGCCGGTGCAGCATGGGGAGAAAGTAGACCCCGCTGAACAGAACGATCGCAAGGGCTGTCACCATGGTCAGCAGAATGCGCAGCTGTGGAGATAAAAGATCCAAGAGATGTTCCATCAGTGCCCCGCTTCCTCACCCGTCAGGAGGGCAATGACCGCTTCCATTTTCATGCCGCGCGATCCCTTGAAAAGAACCGTGTCCCCCTCTCTGAGAAGTGAGCGCAGATGCTCCGCCGCCGCCTCATGCGTCTCGGTGTGACGGCAGATGGGACAACCCGCCGCCTCTGCCGCCGCATTCATCCATCGGGACTGCGGTCCATAGGTCACGAGTGCCGCAAAGCCGAGCTCCGCCACGCGGCAGCCAATCCTGCGATGCGCCTCCTCGGCGGCATCGCCGAGCTCCAACATATCACCGAGCACGGCGATTTTGCGCCCCTCATAGAGATTTGCCGTCGTCTCAAGTGCCGCCGCCATCGACGACGGGCTCGCATTGTAGGCATCGTTGATGAATGTCCATGCGCCGACCTCATGCACCTCGTAGCGCATCTTCGTCACCGCGAGCCGCTGCAGCCCCGTCTGCATCTCCTGCGGCGTGTAGCCGAGGACGAAGCCCACCGCGAGTGCCGCGAGCGCATTGCTGACATTGTGCCGTCCCGCAAGCGAAATGCTGTAGTCGTGCCGCTCATTGTTCCACGTCACCATGAACTGTGAACCGTCCGATGTCAGACGCAGTGCCTCGGCACGCACGTCGGCATCTGCGCCGATGCCGTAGGTCAGGACGCGCACACCATCCGCCACAAGGGAGCGCATCGCGGCAACGCGTGCGTCGTCCGCGTTGAGGATGACCGTCCCACCCGCAGGAATCGCCTGCACGAGCTCCGCCTTTGCCTTTGCAATGTTTTCGATCGAGCCGAGCAGCTCCATGTGCACCTCGCACACATTCGTCACGATGCCGATTGAGGGAGCGGCAACGGGTGCGAGTGCGGCGATCTGCCCCAGCCCGCGCATACCGATTTCCACAACGGCGGCAATATCCCCGCCCGTCATGCCGAGCAGGGTCAGCGGCAGCCCGACCTCATTGTTGTAGTTCGCCGCCGTACGGCAGACCGTACCGCGTGCCGAGAGCACCGCCGCCGTCAGATCCTTCGTTGTCGTCTTGCCGTTCGATCCCGTGATTGCAACGACGGGAACGCCGAATTTCATGCGCCATGCGTGCGCGATTGCCTGATACGCGGCGAGGGTATCGGACACGGTAAGGACTGCGCCCTTTGCATTCTTCAGGGCCTTTTCCACCGACTTGGAAAGCGGCGCACCGACCAGAACCGCCGACGCTCCCTTTTGGAGCGCGTCCGCCGCAAACTCCGCACCGTCGAAGTTCTCCCCACGCAGTGCGATAAAGAGATCTCCCTTCTCAATTTTCCGCGTATCCGTCGTGATCTTGGGGATGGCATCATTGCCGCGCAGCTTCCCGCTGTGCTCCTTGGCATTGGTCGCTGCCAGCACCTCGTTCCATGTCAGTTCCATATCACAGCCCCCTGATTGCTTCGCGTGCCGTCTCGCGGTCGTCGAAATGAATCGTCTTGTCCTTCAGAATCTGGTAGTTCTCATGCCCTTTGCCGAGGATGACGACCGTATCCCCTGCCTGTGCCATCCCGACTGCGTGAAAAATCGCCGTACGGCGATCCACCAGCTTTTCATACGGCTTTGCACCGATCACGGGAAGAACGCCCGTCTCCACCTCATCCAAAATCGCCGCCGGATCCTCTGTGCGCGGATTGTCCGAGGTCAGAATGGCGATGTCTGCCAGCTCCGCCGCCATGCGCCCCATGATGGGACGCTTCGTTCGATCACGGTCGCCGCCGCATCCAAACACGGCGATGATGCGCCCCGCCGTGACGGCACGCGCCGTGCGCAGGACATTCTCCATGCCGTCCGGCGTATGTGCATAGTCCACGATGACCGAGAACGGCTGCCCTTCGCGCACAAGCTCAAAGCGTCCCGGTACGCCCGCGAACACGGTGAGTGCTGCCGCAATATCCGCCGCAGACACATGCTCGGCAACTGCCGCCCCCGTCGCCGCAAGCACATTGGACACGTTGAACAGACCCGTGAGCCCGATGTGGAGATGTGCGAGCTGTGCCCAATCATACATGAGCGTCAGCTCCATGCCGTCCTGCGCCAAATGAACGCCCTTTGCCATCAGATCCGCATCGTGTTCCACACCGTAGGAAATAACAGGGCAGTGCGTGTGTGCACACATCGTTTCACTTGCCGCGTCGTCTGCGTTGAGCACCGCAGTCTTGCCCGTCTTTGCCCCCTGCGCAGACACATACTCAAAAAGCCGTGCCTTTGCCCGCGCATAGTTCTCCATCGTCTTGTGATAGTCGAGGTGATCCTGCGTCAGGTTCGTGAACACCGCCGTGTCGAACTCAATGCCCGCGACGCGCCCCTGGTCGAGTGCGTGTGAGGATACCTCCATCACGACCGCATCCATCCCGCGTGCACGCATTTCGGACAGCAGCTGCTGCATGACAATGACATCGGGGGTCGTGTTCGCCGTCGGGAACACCTCGTCCTCCATCATGACCTGTATCGTCCCGATGAGCCCCACGCGTTTCCCTGCATGGCGCAGGATTGCACGCACGAGATAGCTCGTCGTCGTCTTTCCGTTCGTCCCCGTAATCCCAATGACGCGCATTGCGCGCGCTGGATAGTCGTAGAAATACGGCACAATGACATCCAGAGCCTCTTGGAGATCCGCCACATGGAGAACGGTGATGCCTTCGGGGACATCCACCGTCTCCCGCTCCGTCAAAATGGCGCGAGCTCCCGCCCGCGCCGCATTCGGTATAAAGCTGTGTGCATCCACATGAGCACCGCTGATGCAGGCAAAGAGCGCCCCCTCCTGCACGCGGCGCGAGTCCCGCTCAATGCTCGTAATCTCGGCATCGCCGCCCGAAATCCGTGCATCCTTCAGGAGCGCGGCAAGCTCTGACAACCGCTTCATCATGCGCCATCATTCCCCTTCATGTGAAAAATACATATTCTGCGGCACCTGCATATGCAGCTGCTCCACCGCAATCGCCTCAATCCGTGCGGGTGATTTCAGCTGAGCAATCTCGATCTTCAGACGCTCGTTTTCCTGCTCCAGCTGGTCGGCATTCTGCTGCGTTTCGAGCAGGGTATATCCGTTGTTCGCACTGATGCCGCCGAGCAGCGTCACCACCATTGCGCCAAATGCAATCAGAAAGAAGATGGCACGCAGACAGTTCCTGAGATTCGTATTAACCTCCCGTCGGATCAACGGCTCCTTGGAAGGCTCCGGCTGTGGTGCGGGTCGCATCTCCTCCTCATACGCATACTCGTAAGTATACACTTTATGTGCCGGCATACGCCCTCACCTCCTTTGGTCTCTGCTTCCTTATATTTTCTCTGCGACGCGCAGCTTTGCACTCCGCGCCCGTGAGTTTTCCGCACATTCAGCAGCACTTGCCGCACGCGCCTTGCCAATCAGGCGCACCTCAGGCGCATGGCCGCAGATACAGACGGGCGTGTGCGGCGGACAGATACAGCCGCGTGCCGCTTCCTGCATCGTCCTTTTGACAATGCGATCCTCAAGCGAGTGAAACGTGATAACAGCGAGCCGCCCGCCTGTACGGAGAGCGTGTACCGCATCTCTGAGTGCATCTGCAAGAATCGTCAACTCCTCATTGACCTCGATGCGAATCGCCTGAAAGACCCGCTTCGCGGGATGCCCGCCCTTTGCGCGCACCGCCTTCGGCACGGCACGATCGATGACTGCGACGAGCTCGCCCGTTGTCTCAATGGGACGGGATTTTCGAGACTCCTCAATAAATGCGGCAATGCGCTTTGCCCATCGTTCCTCACCGTACGTGTAAAAGATCTCCGTAAGGTCCTCTGCGCTGTATTCGTTGACAACAGTATAGGCACTGCACGCAGCACGACGATCCATACGCATATCGAGCGGTGCATCCTGCATATAGGAAAAGCCGCGTTCCGCCGTGTCAATCTGCGGCGACGAGATGCCAAGATCGAAGAGGATACCGTCCACCTCATCCACACCTTCGCGGGCGAGAATCGCCGCGAGGTTGCGGAAGTTATCTCGTACAAGCGTCACCTGACACGCTGCATCCGCGAGACGCTCCTCCGCTGCCGCAATCGCAATTTCATCCTGATCGATGCCGATGAGACGGCCTTTCGCAGAAAGCTGCCGTGCAATCCGCCCCGCGTGCCCTGCCCCGCCGAGGGTGCAGTCCACATAGATGCCGTCAGGACGCACCGCGAGTGCTTCAATCGTTTCCTCAGGCAGAACACTGATGTGATGAAAGTCGCTCATATCGTAATCCCGTAGCCCGCGAGCTGCGTCGAGATCTCCGTGATGTTCGGATCGACCTCACCCGCATAGCGCAGCCACTTCTCCTTGTCCCAGACCTCGATGCGTGCATCTGCACCCGTGAGGATGACATCCTGCTTGAGACCGATATTCGCGTAGGCACGCAGATTCGCGGGAACCAGAAAACGCCCCTGCTTGTCGCATTCGAGCGTGCGTGCACCAGCAATGAAGAACCGGGCAAACGCACGCGCATTCGGGTCGGCGATCGAGAGCGTCCGCAGCTTCGCCGCGAACTCGTCCCATGCCGCCTGTGGGAAAAGGAAGAGACTGCCGTCCAGCCCCTTCGTGATGATGAAGGAGACACCGAGCTCCTGCCGGAAATCGGCGGGCAGAATGACGCGGCCCTTGGCATCAATGCTGTGGGTGTATTCCCCCATGAACATCCTGCCGCACCACCCTTCGATTCTCCATCGCCACTGTGTGGCACATTCCACCACAATCCACCACTTTTACTAACAGTTATAGCAAAATCTCCCCATTTTTTCAAGAAAACAAGCATTCCTTTTTTCTTGCATACAATCTATAAAATCCCCCGCGCTCCGCGCCATAAAAGGATGTACGCGGAACACTCGCCCTTGTTTAAAAGCACAAAAAAGGACTTACTTCCTACTAGGTATTAGATAGGTGTGGTGATTCAATTACAGAAAACATTGACGCGCCCAATTACGGCGCAGGATTGCAGAATTTTCAACGAGATTCGCCAACAAAGAATATCTGAGTATTTTTCAGTGGTTTTTGTAGGCATGGTAGACAAATTGTAGACAAAAACAGAGGGGACGGCGATTGATACGCTGTCCCCTCTATTTCTTATGTTGTTCTACCCACTCTTCCCACGTGGGGCATGATCTAATATCTCCTGCGAGATAGTGCGACAATGCCGTGGCATACGCAGACCCAATCATATGGCATTTTTCAGAGCAATAATGCCGTCTTCTATTTGAGATTTCTTTACCACATACCACGCAGTCCTTTACCGCCCATTTTTTCGTTAGAGATTTCCACTCCCCCAACAAATCGGAATCTCTTTGTTTTCCCTTGCGCCCCTTACGTCGCTCTTTTTGTCTTTGTCCTTTGGCTTTTCTCCTTTCTTCGGTATCGTTTGCGTAATACCACAATAATCCTTGCCTTCGATCAGAGGCTTTCCACGCCTCCTGGGCGCAATCAGAGCAGTACCTTTGCCGCGCGGCTACGTAGACAAATTCACGGCCGCACACCTCGCAGCGGCCAATGCTCTCTCCCAACGAGAGGGACAAGCCCCGTTTGCGTCGCTCGTTATACCGAGCTTTCTGCAATTTCTTTCTTATCTCACGGCAGTCGGGGCAGTACCACGCGCGTGGCCCGCCCTCAAAAGTAGCCCCGCACTCTCGGCAGGTGCGGGGTGCTATGGTCGATGTTCCTTTTTTCATTGTCCGAGCCGCTCGATGAGAGCGAGTCTTGCACCTGCACCCATCTCCTCCACCTTGCGGTTGAGTTCCTCACGCTCCGCTATCGTCCCCGTCGCCGCATCGAGAACGTCAAGGTGCAGTCCTCTCACCTTGCGGCGGTCGACGCCTGCCCCGCAGATTACCTCACTGAGGATCTCCGTCTCGGCCTCCGAGAAGTCCGGCAGCTCCTCAAGGTCGAGCAGAATACCATACCGCTCGACAATCTCACCGAGTCGCGCGGAGAAACTCCCGCCGCTCTCCTTCACGTCCGCTTCGAGCCCTGCAAGTGCAGGGTTCATATACACCTGTTTTGTTTTTGCCATTTTGATCTCCTCCTTTTGATACAAGAGGGGCTTTCGCCCCTCTCTCTCTCTGCCGTTACGCTACGTACTCAGCCTTTTCTTCTGCCGACATGTCGCCGACAACGGAGTAGTCTGCGATGTCATCCCAGTCACACGCGCAGCTCTCGTCTCTATCTTCGGGGTCATATTCCTCTTCGGGAAGAATCTCCCAGCGAAGCTCGTAGACGGGGATGTACCCGTCCTCGTCTGGAGTGTCGTCCGGGCAGAATGCTGATGCGGCGTAATATCCGCGCCCCGCTCCCGTGAGGTACGGATCCTGCAGCGTGATGAACTTCTTTCCGTCGTTGCTCTTGTACATTTCCATTTTGATTTCCTCCTCTTTTTGGGCTTTGTGCCCCTGTCCTTTATCTTGATTATATTATAGCATCTATATACATGTTTGTCAATAGTTTATATACATATATTTTTATTTTTATAGTTATATGCTTAGGGGCACAAAAATAAGCCCCAGAGCCGAAGCCCCGGGGCGGTGATTACCACTCTATGATATTGTATGTGACGGTCGCGCCCTTGTAGTGCGAGCCATCGAAGTGAGCAAGAGCCTCAAAGCGTCCCTGCTCATATCCTACAGTCATGAGTGCCTTGCCGTCAATCATCGTTGCCCCCGCCTTGATGCGGTGGTCTTTGCGCAGGTTGATCTTATACACGTCAACCTTTTGTTGATCGGGCGGCAGGTCTTTTCCGTCCTTATCCTTAATTATCGGCGTGACGACGGTGCGGTCACTCTTCTCCCGCGCCGCCATAGGTAGTGCCACATCGTCCGTGCGTATCTGCCGCTCTACCACTGTAGCCGCTCGCTCCACCGTTGGAGCGGTGACGTAGTATGTTGTTGTCGGCGCACGCTGCCCCGCCTGTATCGCCGTAATACGCTTTTCTAGCGCGTTGGCGTTCGCCGTGGATATGTCTAGTCGGTCTTTCAGTTCCCGCGCCTCTTGCGTCTCCTTCTGCGTCAAGACGGCAGGTTTTTCCGCCGCTGTCTGCTCGGGTGCGGAGTACCGACCGACGGCGTAGGCAATGCCGACAAGCAGGAGACACAGGATCACCAGCAGGGCTGTTTTGTGCTCTCTCACCGTCTGTTTGACCCGTTCAAGCATGGTTTACACCTCCCCTCCGTGTTATGCGTAATCGGTCACCCCGCGTGCAATGGCGCGTGCGAAATCATCCTGTCTGTCTCTCAGTAGCGCTTCGTCCTCCCCATTACTGATAAAGGCAAGCTCCACCAATACGGCGGGCATATCCGTTGCACGCAGGACGGTAAGCTCGGGACGCTCTTTCAGGCCGCGATCTACGGTGTCGAGGCTGTCAACGATCTGCCGCTGGATGCAGTCAGCAAGACGTTCGGCGCGCCCGCCCATGTTGTGCACGAGCGTCTCCGTGCCCTGTGCGCTCGTATTGCCCGCGCTGTTGCAGTGGATGGACACAAAGATATCCGCTGGCCACTGATTGGCACAGTCGCACACGGAACAGTCCTGCCGATCGGCATAGCCACTATCCCAGTTGAGATTGTCGCTCTGCCACATGCGCACTTCATAACCGACGGCTTCGAGGTAGCCTTTTACGAGTTCCCCGACCGCCGCCGCTACGTCGCACTCACGCAGTCCTGTGATGGGGCTCACTGCACCGCTGTCATGCACAAGGTCATGCCCGGGATTCAAAAATACTTTCATTTGTCATCCCCTCCTTTTCCAATGCCGCCTTTACGGCGCGCCATATCAACAAGTGCCCCCGCTTCCTCAATCCCTGAGTGCTGCATGTTCTCGAGGATTGAGATAAATTCTGTGAGTGAGAGATATCCGATCACGAGCGTTGCGGCAAATGCAGGTGCGTGTGCCTTCACCAGAATAAAGTCAAGCATCAACGCCGCCGAGACGACGCCGATGTAGGTGAGGATTTTCGGCACAAAACGCTTGCGCATAATGTCGCTCTTGATGTAGCCCGCACGACGGGCTCTCTTCACGTTCCGAAACGCCTGCCAAAGAGACGGCTGATCTACCCCCGTATCAACGAGGTGCTGGCGTGAGAGCGAAAGCCACTTTGTCACAAGGTCAAGACAGACCAGTGCAACAAATGCCGCGAAGATCTGTGCATGATCTTCGTAGGCGATGGTAAGAGCAACAGACAGTCCCACCTTTGCCCCCCATCCCTCCGTAAGACGCTGAATAACCGGCATAAAATCCATAAGCAATCTCCTTTCCGTGCACAGAAAAAGCCGCCATACGTTATGACGGCTGTTCTGCGCTCATGTTCATCCTGTTGTGTGCTTGACGAGGTATGCGGCTACGTCCTCGCGGTAGACCTCGGGGACGACCTTCTGATCGTCCTTCTTATCCTCCTCGGAAATTGCCCACGTTCCGCGACGTACGAGATAAGCATAGACGGGAATCATATATGGCCACTTCTTCATTTTCCTTCACCTCCCTTCAGTGCAGAAAGTTCAGCTTCCAGTGCTGCGATGCGCTCCCCCTGTGCGACGAGGCGGGCTTCCTGCGCTGCCATTGCCTCAAATGCGGCAAGGCGTTCCTCGTCGACTGGGGGCTCTGCGGGTTCATCCGGTATGGTGGGGATGTCAGGTGGCGGCTCCGGCTTCGGACGCTCTACTTGTTCCCACTGGCTTGAACGATAGTAGAGGTCATAGTCCTCTTTTACGGCAGGTGGCTGCACCTCCGTCATGTTGCCGGGGATTTGCCATACGCCGCTGATCGGCGATCTGTCGGTGTCGTCAAGGGTGCGCTCACCGAGGTATGCACCATTCTCGGCACCGTAGGCATAGACGGTTTTTGTTTGCATGTTGTCCCTCCTCTAGTATTTGATAATCGGTATGAGCTGGATCGCGGCGGGTTGGACTGTATTGCTACGCCCATAGATGGGATTAGACCGCGAAGCATCAAAGTCAATAGAATCCGACCAGTTATCTGTGGTGATGCTTCCCGGTACGCCTAACCTGCGTGCATCTTTTGCGAATAACGCTCCAGAAGCCTGTAAGACGACATCGAAAAGAGAATGTCCTCCCGGATTGTTGAGTGCGCCTGTAATATTCGGTAATCCTGCCGCCACAGCCCATCCATATTCTGTGCCGTTGTTGCATTCCGAGAGTTGCACCATACGGTCAATCCAATTTGGCAAGATCATTGTTGTACTCTCATCTGCACGCCCGAAAAGACCTGGA
The DNA here is from genome assembly GCA_963555475.1 of uncultured Selenomonas sp. GTDB lineage: Bacteria > Bacillota > Negativicutes > Selenomonadales > Selenomonadaceae > Centipeda. Next base: position 71,906 of record CAUVVR010000001.1, on the reverse strand, counting down.
TCACGTGGCACATTGCTCGTCCAGAGACTATACCGATCGGCAAGAGCTACAAGGCGCGGATAGTCCGCGCGCTGCACGGTTGCGCCGTTGGCTTTGACGTAACCCGCAGGGACATACAAGCTACCGCGCACCACGCCGACGGGTGTGCCGTCGCGCAGGTCATCAACGATCCACACAACGGAACCGTCGGTAAGCACTACACCGCATTGGCTTACTGCTGCGAGATTCGGCATACTTCCTGCGGTCGTTCCCGCCTTGACACACTCAAGCCGTGCCCACGAAGGCAAGGATCTATGATATGCAACATCCCCGACGGAGTAAGCGCGATTTCGCTCAAGAGACCAACCGACCAATTCAGCAGCACGGGTGGCGGTCTCATTCTTCCCGAGTTTACCCGCGAGAGCGTTTGTCACGGTCGTTGCAAAGTTCGCATCATTGCCGAGTGCTGCAGCGAGCTCCTGCAATGTGTCAAGAGCTCCTGGTGCAGAGTTCACAAGGGCGGTGATTTTCTCGTCCGTCTCTCTCTTTGAGTACGCGCCTACATCCTCCGCCGAAATCCCCCCTTTTTTGAGGTGTTTCTTTTCGATGGATGCCTGCGCGATTTTTGTCCCCGTCACAGCTTCGTCTCGGAGTTTCGGTGTCGTCACACTCCCATCCGGATGGTCGAGTACCTCCTGTGTTTTATGCCCATCCATATCCAATTTTGTGACATACGCGCTATTTTCGGCAACGATTGTCAGATTCGCCGCATTCCCAACGATGATATGCAGATTGATGATCTTGCTTGAGATTGGGCTTTCCTTGCCTGGAATATAATCTGCAAGATTGCCTGCGTTGGTATACGCAAAGAGCTGTTCCGTTCCATCTCCGACCTTGGCGAACACCCCGATCTCGCGGTTAAAGAACCCCTTAGACAGGTTGTTATTGTCAAGGACAAAGCGCAGCCGTGCCGTCCCGTCGCCATTATTCACAAAGTTCTGCAACGGGAGACTCATCACGCTGTGTACAAGTGCTGTCATGTCGTCAACAGATTGTCCCTCGTCCAGAAGTCCATCACCGAGTTCGACCTTTGTAAAAACGACACTCTGCTTGTTTTGACCCGCGAGGATAATATTTTTCCCCTGCTGAGTTGTTTGGATTTTTGAAAAATGCGCCATACTATGTACTCCTTATATCAACGATTTCAAAACCATCCACGCGTCCGCCTACATACAAGGGCAGTCCATCGACCTGATAGGAGACCTCGGTGCTGCAAGGTATGTCGACAATCTCATATTCCGAAACATACCCTGCAGCGTACACCTTCGCCTCGCGCTCCATCAAATAGTCAAGGGCAAAGGTCAGATGCGCGGGCTTGTACTCCTCGATTGTCTCAAGCAGCCCTGCATAATCCGAGCTGAGTGCATCGCAAATCACACGAAACGCATTTTGCTCGTTCCGCTCCTCGATCTCTACCTTTGTTCCATCTGGGAAGAAATACGATGCCAGCCGTTCCATAAAAACGACGGTCGAGGTCTGCCGGCTCTGTATCTTCAGCAGGATATTTTTGCGCCGATCCTCATAGCTCGCATTAGGACGAGGGGTAAGTCCGAGTTCGCGCTCCCACGAGGTAAGCCCCCATGTCGCCTTCTCTACAAAAATCTGACGGGCAATATCCTGTAACACAAGCCGAAGCAGTTCATGCTCGGTGCTGCAGTTTTCGAGCGCATCCCGAAATGTGGGGTCTGCTTGAAGGAATTGCGGAAGGTATCGTGCAAGGTGCACCGGATTCTCACGGAGAAACTGGAAGTTCATGCAGTGTCACCTCTCCGACGGCTAGAATTTCATCATTGCTTACGAGCACTTTACTCGCCCCATTGAGCAGCAAATCCTCATAATCTGTTACCCCCTGCTGATTCATCAGAATGTCGCCGACCTGTGCAACAGAAAGTGATTTTATAGCTAATTCACGCTTCATCAAATAGTCGTTCAGGTCAGCAATAAATCGGGGTGTGTCACAGTGTCCGACTATGCTGCCCGTAATCCGCACAGTTTTCGGTGCGGGGCTTGTGACCGTCACGGTTGCGCCGATCGGACGTACCTCCTCGATATAGGTACGCACCTTTTCGATCAGTTCTGACGGTGCAGTCTTTCGCTGCGCATCCAGAATGAGCACCTTTACCGTCCCTGCACCCTGCCAGAGCGGGACAACCATACATGCGCCGACCCCAGGGACGCTCATTGCCCAGTTGTAATAGTGGTGCTTGTTTCCGCTCGTAGACGGCGTGCGGACATAGAGGAGATATCTCATCTTGAGTTCGTCGTCGCTTTCCTCGTCGTAGCCGCCGCGCACCTCTTCCTCGTTACTTACACCGGAGATGCCTGGAATATTCATTGGGATCTTGTTGATCACTCGCTTCCCGACATTGCCCGCACTCCCTGCGGTAAGCGCCTCAACCTCAACAGCAGCGGACTTTACAACCTCAGTTGATTTGAGTGCCTGATAGCGGGCACCCGTCTCTGACTGGAAAATGCTGCCCGCAGGCACACGCCCGTTCCCTGTCACCGTCACAACACCGCGTGCCTTGGTTGCTGTTTTCCGAAGAACGCCATGCTCAGCAGTACGCATCGTGAGATATTCGCCCCAGCTACTTTCAGCAAAGACGGCTCGATACGCCTCTTCAAGCTCCACTTCCACTTTGCCAAACTCGATCGAGTTAGACGCCAGCACATCATACTCAAACGTCCCCTCGATCTTGCTTGCAGGTGTCTTGCTGCGCTCTTGCAGATCACGCAGGATGTTTGCTTGCTCCCGTGCCCTATACATTGATCTTCACCTCCCCGTACACTGTTGTCAGAGTAATGTGCACCCGTACCAGCTCCGCACGGTTTTCCTGCGTGATGGAAAAACTGTCGATGCTCCGGATGTACGGATTCACCATCAGACACTCTGTAATCACACGCTGCAACTCCGAATATCGTTCCTGTACGCCCATGACCTTGCCAATAAAAGGCTTCAGCTCGATGCCGTACCGCCATGAATACGCGAGATATTCAAATCGCTCCGTCTTGAGTGCCTTGTAAATCCACACCTCGAGCGCTGGATTCCCCGACAAAAGAATGTGCCGCCCATTCACATCATAGAGGAAGCGGTCACGCTCGAAGTCCCACGCATATTCCTGAAAGAGCGGCAGATCAGCCATCGCAGCATCACGCATCGCCCCGATAAAAGGAAATTCACTGCTCATAATTTCACCAACTTACTCTCGATGATAAAGAGCTGCCCGCCCTTCTGCGGATAGACACTCACGATATCGCCAGGCTTCAGCGTATCTGTCCACGTCTCATCGTTGTCGATGGGATGGTTGTGCGATTCGTACATGGCAAGACCGCCGCCACCGCCGCGAAAACTCGTCTCGCCGACAATATGACGCGTATGCCCCGGCAGCCAATACTCATTTAGATATAGCTTGTCGGGCGTGAGTATAATGCCGTTCCATTCGACGGAAAGTGCAGGCGGCGGCGTCAGCACCTTGCCCGTGCTTGGGAGGAGAGGCGTATGCTCCTCTGCGATATCATGCTGGATCTCCAGCATCTTGCTCACGGAGTTCTCCGCGCTTGGAATGACCTCTGCCACGGCGTTTCTTCCCTCCCTCCGGTTCTTTCTTTTTCTTCTCCTTCTCGGTCTCTTCTTCATTCATGACGTTTTCAAACTCGAGTTCAAGCTTCATCTCATGTTTGCCGTCCACAAAGGTGTGCATGTCGGACTTGACCCAGAACTGCCCTTTGAAAAGGCTGTCCTTCACGATGATGGAGTAGGACGACTTTACGCGGTAGTCGCCAAGTGCCGTGATATATCCTGACCGCTCCGGCTTTGTGAGTAGGGCTTTCGCCTCCGTCTGCGTATCCTTGTTCGGGTCAGTCTTATAGACTTCCTGAAACATGGAGTATTTCTTGATGTGCTCCTCGTTCTTTACGTAGTCAGCATGGTTGCCCTCTTCGTCCACCACAAGCACCTGATCGACGAGCTGTTCGATACTCTCTTTGTAGGTACTCTCTTCCATATTACGCGCGGAATCTGCGGTGTAGCCCTCGATGAGCGTTCCCTTCTCCACGATGTCAAGTTTTGCGCCGTTCATGACAGGGTGATACTTCTTGCCCGTCACCTTCGCCGCTTCGGTATATGCGCCCATGATCGTCTGATAGCCCGTCTTGGCATTCGCAATAAAGGACACCGGCACGCCTGTCTCTGCAATGTCGCCGATGAGGACGCCGAGTTCTGCGCAGAGCTGCCGCGTGATGTCCTCGGCGGTGATGTTCGTGAATTTGCGCGTGGTCTTACTCCGCGCATGGACGATGAGATGATCAAATGCCGTGACACGCACCGTCGCCTTTGCGCGGTCACGCTCGAGCGCGTAGATGTTCCCCTCGAAGACGAGATTTCCCGCGTCATCGTAGCCATAGCAGGTGTAGCCGTTGTCCACGTCAATCACGGGGACATTCGGATCGCGGTCGTCCTGCACAAAGGAAAACTCAAGCTTACGCGCGACGTTCAGCCGCGATCCTGACCATGTGCAGGATGTGAGCAGATGAGAAATATCCGTCTGCATAATCTTGACCTTCATACGCCCTCCTATTTCAGCTTGAGTTTCCCGAGTACGCCGCGCAGCTCCTTCATCGCAAGGTTCTTGATGCCGTTCGCGTTTGCCATACCGCGCCAATGCTGATAGTCGCCATACGCCTTTTTGCTCGCATCGAGGAAGTCCTGCACGCGCTCGATGGCTTTCGGACGCGGCGGCGTACGCTCCACGGGACGATCTTTCAGTCCCGTCTTTTCGTCCACCTGTTTGTCGTTGTTTGCCATCGGAGTATTGAGGTTTTTCCACTCCACAAGATCGAGTTCAAAGTAGATGTCACGTGAGCCGTCCTGCTCCTTGTAGTCAAACGACTTGATTGCGACCATCAGATTGACGGGGCTGTCCGTGATAATGATACGGACGGGCTTTTTTGCTTCCTTCCACTTCTCGATCTTCGCAACGCACTCCGACGGCTCTGCAGAGTCACCGACCACAAAGGGATATTCGTGCTTCGGATGCGGGAAAAACGAGGAAAGAGACAGCTTCTTGAGCTTTGGATTGCCGAAGAGCTGCGCTTCGCCAAAGTCGATGATGTCAACAATGCGGTTGTTCTGCTCCGTCTGCACTTTGTAAACGCGCGGCGTAACGGGCAGCGTGAATTTCTCATCCTCTACAGATAAGATCACCTGCCGCTTTGCCCCTCCAACGCCGAGGAGGAAGCCGCCGATGTTGTTGACCTGATTCCACAGGCTCATGAGGCTCATGCCATTATTCCCCCATTCATATTGACGTGGCTCTTTGCCATGAGCTGATAGAGCTTATAGGCGATGCGGTCGAGGTCTGCCTCCTCGCGCACATGGAAGGTGTTCCCCGTGATAGTAACAGGCGCTGCGGCAGGAATAGGCGAGCTGCCGCTCCCTCCCATGCTGTCACGCAGCATCTTCATCGTCGTTGCGTGCGGATAGACACGCGAGCCCTGAGGCAAGTCGATGATCTCACCGCCGTTTTCGTTGACCTCTGTCCAACCGCCAGGAGCAAAACTTGTGCCGGAGGCAAAGTGCCCGCCCCCCGAGCCCCCAGATTGGAGACCGATAATCTCGCGCGCCGAGGAAAAAAGGCTTGACGCCCCCTCCGCAACATACGAGAAAAGTCCAGAGAAAAATGCCCTTACACCGCCCCATTCACTTTTAACCGCAGGTGCACCCGCATTGATACCCGCTGCGAGCTCAACACCCGCCTCCTCACTACCGAGAATCGTCGGCTCGTATACAGAGCTCTCAAAATATCCTGGTGTCGAAGCCCATTCGGCTTTGATTGCGTCATTCGATTCCGCAAAGGACGCGGACACTGACGCGCTCGCCTCCTCCGCACCCTGGGTCAGAAAGCTCCACCCGAGCCCCGCATTACCATCCAAGTCAGTCAGACTTTGCGTAAGGATCCCCGCCTGTGTATCTGCGACAACCTGCTGAATATCCTCGGGAGACGGCGCAGTAAGATGCACCTGCATCTCAGGCTCTTCCTCAAAGAATGCACTGTCATAGTCGTCGTACTTTGTTTCGACGGCAACAACCGCTCCATAGTCTTCGGGCTTACTGTTCGCCATATCATTGAAATGATTTCCGATTTTCTCGCCGAGGACTTCGCCGACCACACCGCCAATCGCCATGCCAAGCGGTCCCGCAATCGCCGTGCCAATCGCCGCGCCGATGACAGAACCCGCACCGCCGCCAATGGATTCAGCCATGCGTGCAGAGTTGTCCTTCTCGACAGCGGCTTGATAGGCTTTCATCTCATCGAGATTCTGTTGTGCGATGTTGATCTCATCCTCTGACGCTCCACGCGCAACAAGATCATTCAAATTCTCGGTCGCAGAATCAATGCCGTAGGCAGCCTCTTTCAAAAGCTGATTGTTGCGCTGCGTCGTTTCATATACATCACCTGCGGCGAAGAGGGCGGCGACACCGCCGCCAAACGCTGCACCTTTGAGCATTGTACGGGAGGCGGTTGACACAGAAGTCCCGGTCTTCCCTGTCGTCTTTGTCGGGGTTCCCGGTGCTCCGGGTACACCTTCGCCACCGGCGACACCTTTGCCGTTGACAATCACCGTACCCGCATGGACGACCATCTCGCCAACGCCCGTCGGGAAATTGCCCCCCGGTACGGGCTTTCCTGCACCGCCAAGCCCCTTGATGCCGTCAACCGCCTTTTTCGAGAGGCTGACGATCTTATAAAGCCCCGCCGCAAGCGCACCGCCCGCGAGCAGAGAGCCGACACCGTCCAACTCAATGAATTTGTTCTTGAGCTGCACAAGCACGTCCATCGCACTCCTGCCGATGTCCGAGATGTCGAAACCGTCCTCGATGTAGCCCTTGAACTTCGCAACATCATCCTTGACGCCCTGCACGAACTCCCGCAAGCCATCCGCACCTTTACCGCTCATAAATTCGAGCTGCACGGACTCCCACACGGAGGAGAGGGACTTGAGGTCGCCCTTGAGATTGTCGTTGACGGTCTTCGCCATATTGCCGGCAGCGCCCTCGGCGTTGTCGATCGAGGCGGTAAGCTTGTCAAAATCCGCTTCCGAGGCGTTGACAATCGCAAGGAACCCAGACATAGCTTCCTGCCCTGCAATCGCTGACGCAGCTTCTGCCTTCTCAGCGTCCGTCAATCCTGCAAACGTGCTCCTCAAGTCCTTCATTGTCTGCCGGAAGGGCTTCATCGTCCCATCAGCATTTTTGACGGTGATACCGAGCCTATCCATTGCAGACCCTGCCTCTTTCGGCGGGTCAACGAGGCGCGTCATCATCGCACGGAGCGATGTACCTGCCTGCTCGCCTTTGATGCCAGCGTTCGCCATGAGGCCGACCGCTGTGCCAACATCCTCAATGGAGTATTTCAGCGCACCCGCAATTGGGGCGACGTATTTGAACGTCATGCCCATCATGCTGACATTGGCGTTGGAGTTCGAGGACGCCTGCGCGAGCACGTCGGCGAAATGAGCGGAGTCTGACGCCTGCAGCCCAAACGCGGTGAGCGCGTCCGTCACGATGTCCGAAACGCGCCCGAGGTCTTCACCCGATGCCGCAGCGAGATCCATGATACCGGAGATACCACCGAGCATATCATCCGTTTTCCAGCCCGCCATCGCCATGTATTCAAGTGCTTGCGCGGATTCAGTCGCGGAGAACTGCGTCGCTGCGCCCATCTCCTTCGCCTTTGCCGTGAGTGCGTCAAAGTCTGCCCCCGACGCGCCGGAGATCGCCTGCACCTTCTTCATTTGGGCTTCAAAGTCCATGTACGTCTTGACAGTATCGTAGATACCCATGCCGATGCCCGCTGCACCCGCCATTTGCATGGACGTGTTCATCATCATGCCGCCCGTCATACCGGAGAGCGCACCGCCCGCTTTTCCAGCGAGTCCCGACGCTACACCTGCCGCGCCGCTGAGATGCTGACGGACGTTGACCGTCGCCGTGTAGGCTTTGCCCGATAGAGAGCCGAGCATACCCTTGATGCCCGTGATTTTCTCGGTCGCCTTGTCCTTGATGCTGAGCGTAGGAGCATAAGTGCCGCGCAAGCCACTGAGTTCTGTCTTCGCCTTATCTGCCTTCGCGGCAAGTGCGACGGCAGACATGGCAGCCTTTTTCATTGCGCTCTCGGTATGGTCAAGCCCTGCAGATGCGCCTTCGGCGGCACTCTTGACCCCGCTGAGACTGTCCTTTGCCTTCTTGGTCTTGCCCGACAACTCATCCTTGACACGCAGGATCGCAGATATGACATAATCGCTCATCGCAGATTTAACCCCCTTCCGGCCGCAAGCAGCTTCAGCTCCTCGATATGCTGTCGCTCTTCGCGTGCCATCGCTTCATAGCAAAATATCTTCTCCACTTCGGAGAGCGTATAAAAATAGTCCAGTGTGTGACCTCTGAGGACAAGGAAGGCGACGGTGCGCGCCTCCCAGTCCTCCTCGATCAGTTTTTTACGTCTTCGTGCAGATCGGCACGGATGTTCTTGCCGTAGCCCGCCAGCTCCATGATCTTACGCCCGACAGCGGGAATCTCGCCGGGGTCAAAAATCTTCTCTACAATATCCGTCGGTTCAAGACAGCCGTACGCCTCAAGGAGCTGCGGATCGCACAGATTCGGCTCGACGACATAGCCAATGATGAGATGCGCGTCCGAATCCTCAAGTTTGAGAAGTTCGGCGACGTGCGCGCGTGACGGCATCTTCACCGTCAGAACGCCAGCCGAGGTCTCGATGTCATACTTCTGCTTCTTACGCTGCGTGAGCGCCTCTTTCTTTGCGATAAGATCTTTGATTGATACTGCCATTTGTATTCCTCCTATAAGAATGCCCCGCAGAGCTGCTGCGGGGCAAAACCATTTTCTTAAGCATCGATTGTTTCGACGAAAGAAGCATCCTCAGGCGTAAATCCGAAGGGATATTCTTTTTCGACAACTTGTCCCTTCTCAAAGGCCATCAGCGTGATTTCGTCAAGCCAGACGTTATCGATCGAGCAGCGTTCTTTTTGTCCGTCAACTGCATCCGGGTCATCAACCAAGCTGACAATCGTCGTACGCGGATCCTTGCCTGCTTTCCACGCCTCAAGGAATCGACTGATATTACGGTTGATGACACACTTGACCGTCATCGAGCCTTTTCCTGTGAGGGAGACTACCTTGCTGTCCTTGGAGTTGCCGATCAGCACATCCTCACGATCAGCTGTCACCTTCGCCTCATACTTCGAGATTTCAAAAATCAGCAGTCCCTCCCACCAGACGCGTCCGTGCGAACCGTTCCAGCGGCGGCGGCCACGATACTTCACATCTTCTGCAGCTCTTGCCATATACTATTCCTCCTTCCTTACATTGTGAACGTGATGCGCAGGTCTTCCATCGCGTTGACAGGTGTAAGGCGCCCCGTGAGAAGCACCTGTGTCCCTGTGTTGTACTCGCGAATCTGCTGCACTGTCATCTTGGTCACATCATCGCCGTGCAGGATGGCATAGTCTTTCTGTGCCGCCTCGTCGATATCGACCGTATTGATCGCCGTCGGCGAATCATCCAGCACATTACCCTTGAGATTGCGGAAATAGACGAGAATCGCCGCGATGAAGAGCATCTTGTGATTGTAATCGTTGATAACCTTACCCACATACGAATTTTTGAACGTGTCACGGATGTCGTCCGTGATCATGTCCACCGCCTCAATGATCTTGATGTAACGGAAATCCTGCCCTACATCCGTTGTGAACGTATGGAGCGAGTTGCACGCACGCGCAATCTTGACACCGTTGCCGTCCATTTCGTCGATGAGGCAGAGCTGCCCCTTGCTGATGCAGTCGTCGATGTCCTCGTAGGTTTCACAGTCGTAGACCTCATTCAGCTCGTAGTACGTCGCCGAGCGGTCGAGTGCAAGCCCCGCGAGAATGCCCATGATGCGCGCCGTATACTCCGTCGAGGTGTAGGTGAGGTATTCGGCGATTGAGCTGCTCACCTTCTTGCGGTCGCCGCCTGCCGCCTGCAGCGCATCTGTGTAGGCGGGATTCACACAACGAATGTTGTCCGTCGTGAAATTGATAACGCCCTTGTCGTCCGCGTCGAAATTCGCCACGACCGCCTTGAACGTCTTGCGCTTGATATTGCGCTCCTTCTTGACCCACACAGCAAGATCTTCCTGATCCTGCGCCGTGCCTGTCGGATGGCAGATGTAGTTCCACTTGATATTGTGGAGCTTCTTGAGTACGTCCGCCTGATTGAGCAGCGACTCCCCGCCACCCGGCGTAACGTCCGCCATCGGCAGCGTGTAGACCAAGATGCGCAGGGGGATACCGAGCAGCGCCTTTTTGATGAGCTCAACGTTCTTCGCCGTCAGCCCCTCATCGGGAATATCTGTGCTGTCCGAAATCTTGTAGAACTTCGAGACGTTCGTCGACTCGTTGTTCAGGATCATCACGCCAATGCCGCGCGCACTGCGAGCAATCGCCGTTGTCGACTTTGTACGAAAGTCAATGATGACCTGCGGCAAACCAAACTTTTCAGCCTCATTTGGCATATTCATTCCTCCTCTGTATGTTCTCTTTGTCCGTTGATAGCAAGCTCCTCCATCAACTCGTATTCCTCGCCTGGCATAGCATCCGCAAAATCGAGCGTAAAACTGTAGTACAGCACCTCATCAACGATGCGGCTGCTCGTTTCCTGCACAGTAATATGACGGTCGCCAATTGTCAGCACAGGCATGAGAGCAGCGTCGAGCGTATCGACCGCCTCGTAGAGCTTCGTGCGGTCAATGCGCCCGCGTGCGTCGGGCGGCAGGACAAGGGTAAGCTCGATGTCAAGCGAGCGCTCATAGATCACGCGGTCAACCGTGCGCTTTTTCGGCGCGATCTCAACGTGGAAATAACCCTTTTGAGAGTCGGCATTGTTCGTGAAGTAGACGGCATGTGGAAAGTGCTTTTTCAAAAGAGCCGAAAGCGCGCTGCGGATGTCAAGGGAAGGAATCATTTGAACATCTCCTTTAGAATCTCCTGCGCGTTTTCACGAAAGTTCTCACGCCGTTCGTTGACAGACGTCTTGAGCATGTGGACGCCCTTCTTGACCTTGCCCGTATACTCTTTCTTTCCACCGACCATGCGGACGATTCGATGCCCATACTCAACGTGAGCGGCATAGTCCGCAGCATTCCCGACCTCCACCGTGCCGCCCTGGGGCTGTCCACGCACCCAATTCAATCGCAGCGCACCGGTATCGACGGGCGTCTTATCGCGGGCTGCCCCGAGAAGTTCCTCCGCTTCCACCTTGAGAAACGTGTTGACCACCCCGTGCTGACGCTTCTCCGCATCCGCAAGCATTTTCTCAAAATCGTCCAGTCCGCTGATTTCAACCCCCATTTCCGACCTCCCCTCTGCGCCTGAGCGCAATCTCTTGATGCGTCGGATATGGAAAACTGATCCCTGCGACAAACTCCATACGTTTCCCCTGCCGCAGTACAACAACGCGATCATTCGCGCGAATATCAAACGCAGGATCACAACAGAGCCGCAGATCGACAAACACACTCACCGCGCGCTCTGTCTTGTTCGTCGTGAGGTCTTTGCCATACTGTGAAAGCTTGCAGGGGAGTTTCTCGTAGACAGGCGTCTCCTCCTCGGCGTAGTCGTCCGAGCCATCTGCCGCTTGTACCTGCCGGAGGCGGTATACGTCCGCGCGGTCATGGTACATCATGCGACGCAGGATGCCCTTGAGATTCACGGCAGACTCACCACCTTACGCCAACGGTTGAGCTTCGGCCTCAGCGTTGCAAAGTCCAGATCGGCAAGACAGCCCGTCGGGTCGATGTTTGACACGGCAAATTTGAACTCCGTATCGTCCATCTTGACACTCGATAGCGGCGCATTTGTCGGCACGCCGGGTTCATTGCCCGCCGTATCCTCATCCGCAAGGCGTTTGCGGATAAGATCAACCGCTGAATAAACGAGCGGCTCGGGGAAATCTGTGCGGTGGCAGTAGTCAAGAATGTCCGTAACAAGCTTCTCGACGTAGAACGTGAGAAGCCCGGCATCAAGAGTCCTGTGCCTCTCCAGCAGGCGCACCTTCTCCGTGATCACCCGGATCGCTTCCTGCTTTTCCACCTCGCGAGCCTCCCTTCGTGCCGCCCTTCCCCGCGTCGTTCTTGTCGTCGTTCTTGTCGTTGTTTTGAACGGGCTCGGGAGGTTTCTCCTCCTTCGGACGGAATCCCTGCGCCTTGTAGATAACCTCGTAGGCGGTTTCTGTCGCCGTGATGGTCACGCCATCTTTTTCGTATTCCTGAAAATCCATGCCGTATCCTCCTTACGCCTTCGGTTTGAGTGCAGCGAATGCGTTCTCCTTGACCGGCAGGAACCCGAGGCGCATCGTTACCTTGATCGCCACCATGTCATTCTCAGCAAGGCTCAGGGGCTTGCCGTCACTCATTGTAACCGACTGCAGCGTTGCCTCGCGCAGCGTCTCATACTGAATCTGATCGCGGATGCCAATGATGGAATACTTCCAATCGCCCGCAATTGCGCGCGCCTTCGTCTTGTCCCATGCACCATTACGCGAGAACTCAATCGGCTGCGAATAGAGCGTACTCGAGTCGACACCAGTAACGTAGAGCTGATTGCCGTTCCCGTCGCGGAGCTTGCGCAGGCTGTTCTTGAGGTCGTAGCCTGCGACGAAGCCGTTCACGTCAAGCCCGCCATTCTCGACAAGTGCCATTACATCGGAGATATCGAGGTCAAGCTTCGGATTCGTCTCCTCCGCGATCACGTTCCCCGCAGCACTCGCAACACCGAAGATGTTCTTCGCAAAGGGCGAGTTCGTGCCGAAGAGACATGCCGAATCAATCGCCTTGTAGAACGCTTCCGCAATATACGGGCGAACAACGCCGAACACGTTGATTGTCGTATCCTCGAGCTTCTCACGGCTGCACGGTACGATGACAGCGATCTTCTTTGCGACAAGCTCGGGGAAAATCCACTCAGCGACCGATGTCTTGATGCGCTCCGTCTCGCCGACCCAGTATGCTCCGGGCCCCGCCGTCATAACGGGGAATTTCTGTGTTTCGGAGGTCATCTCCTGCACCGTCGAGAGCCGCATTACGGACGAGCCGCGCACAATGTCCGCGATGATGTCCGCCGCGATCGGCTTCGGCACGAAGCCCTGCAGATTGTCCTTCAGGTACCCCGTGTCCGAGAAACGCTGGAGATCAAAGCTCATCTTATTCTTCATAGTCGTCATCCTTTCTTACCTCTTTGCCTGATTGTCATAAATGGCCTTGAAGAAACCATTCTCAATGCCCGCAGAGTCACCTGCACCGCCACTCGCTGCAGGGGCTTTCCCCTTGAGCTTTTCGTTGACGCCTGCCTCTACGGCCTTCTTGTATTCCTTCTCAAACGCAGTGATGCGCTTGAGTGTGGACTCACTGTCCTCGGCAATCAGATAGTCCGCAAACGCAACGGGGAGGCTCCGATCGGCGAGCACTTTCACCGTTTCAAGCTTGAGTTCCTTGCGCCGGATCTCCTGATCTTTCTCCTCAAGTTCCTTGTTGCGTGCCTCGAGTTCCGCCGCACGGCGCTCGTCCTCGGAGAGCTTCGCCAACCGCTCGGCCTCCTTTTTGTCCGCCGCAGCCTTTTTCTGATACGCCTTCTCCCACTTCGCCTTTTCATCGGCAAGACGGGCAGCGACAGCAGCGTCAATCTTCGCCTGCGTGTCGTCCTGCTTATCATCGGCAGGATCAGTCTTTGGCTTGTCGTCGCTCGCATTGTCCGCTCCTGCGGAATCACCTGCATCGTCGCCGAAGCGCTGCAGGTCGAAATCAAACAGATTATCGCTCATTTCATTCCTCCTCTGTGTGAGTGCTAGTTTTATACCGACACGGATATGCGCCGGCGCTCGGATCCCGTTCATAGCAATTCCTCCTATTTCTGCAAAAACTCGACAAGCTGCGGATTCGCCCGCACAAGATTCACAAAGCCCGCCGCAAGCTCCGAAACAAGCTCCTCATCTGCTGCCGCCTCAGTCATGCCTCGTTCGAAAAGAAGTGCATGGACAATCTCGTGCATGAGCAGCTTTGCCACATTACCCTCGCCGATGTTCCCACCCTCGAGTATCTTGATCTGTGCCGTGTTATACTCAACAACGGCGTTACAAGCACGCCCATCCAGAATCAGCGGCTCTTTGACGCGCAGAATCGCATATCGTACGGCGTCAATCATTACACTATCGGGCATAGCCCCACCTCCTCAAAATTGGCATAAGAAAAGCACTCACGACAATTCGTAAGTGCTTGTGTGTTTGATTGTCAAGGAATCAGAGGATTCTCCGCATCGACGAGTTTTCTCTGTTCCGGTGTTAGCTTGTCATAATCCTGAAACAGATTGTACTCTCTTTTCTTGTCAAAACTAAAAACGACCTCGCCAATAACCCCCGGAATATTCTTCCACCAAAGCTTACTACCCTCGTATCTTTTTTCCCAAACAGGCGTATCACTTGACATTTCCGGTAACCCCCTTCATCTGAGCGTTCACATCTGTATTGATATAGCCAAGCATGCCCCTTATTTCCGGATTGTTTAAGAAAGAATCTATTTCGATAAGTATTGCGCGGCTCGCAACAGTCTTTTTACACCCAAACCGACGATATAGACACGTCGCAGCATTGCCATATCTATCAAAACGATTCCATCCATTTTTTACGTGTCCTGTTGTTTCTGGTGATTGTAATTCTAGATATTCAAGAACTCCATTCAGCCGTCTTATAACTGATGCGTGCGCCCCCGCAATTAAGCAATATTCTTTCCCGTCAACAATCTCATTTCCTTTGAGATATTTTGCCAAATCCGTTGCGCATCTCTTGAGGGTAATTTCCCTTGACACAACGCCAGAAAAATGCGCTATGTTCTTCAAATTGTAATACCTTGAGAAAAAGCCTTGACTCTGCCCGCCCCTAAAATCGATTACATCTAATCCCGCCTTATTTCCTGCGTATGCAAGTGCAAGTGACGCACAAGACCCCTTGGTTTTATCTCCACCTGCCAATCGCGATATGATTTCAGCGTCGGTCGGCAACTTAGCAAAGGTGCTGACACTCCTGTATTCAACCCCGCTCGCCCTAGCGGCACCCATAATGTACTTGTATCCGCTAGACATTTGCCACCCACTTGGCGTACTCCATAAGTTTGATTTTATTGTACCACTTTGCACGCCCGCATTCAATCCTCCCGTCGCATTTGTCGCCTGTGATGCGACATTGCCCGCCTTCCACTCATCGAGTGTCAGCTTCTTGTCCAAATAGACGGCTCGCCAATCGTCATATTTCATGTTCGCAGGGACAAGCACATTCTTGCCGTTCTCGTCTCGTGCGGTGCGCGTGCCGCTCTGCGGCCTATACTCACCTTTGAGACAACCCGAAATGACGGAGCGGCAATGCGGATGCAGGGGCGGCATATTCTTCCCCGGCATCGCCTCCTCCACGGGGAACACATCACCATCATGGGACTGGCAGAGATTTGAGGTGCGCTTGTCAAGCGTCGCAATGAAGCGGTAGTATTTCATCCCCGCATCCTTGATGGAGTGAAGCGCCGCCTGATTCTGCACGTAGTTGAGTTCGGTACGGACGAGCCGCACCGCCTCTTTCGTACCGACGCCCATTTTCTGACGAATGACGCGCGTCATTTCCTGCACGGATACGCCACGATGTGCGGCGGCGATGATGTTCTGCTGGATGGTCTTTGCAAGCTTCGCGCCATTCGTCCAGATCCGCTTAGAGTAATTCTTACCGCTCCACGGGACACGCAGGACGCGCTCGAGCTTTTCTCCGTCCACGAGGGACACAGCCCCCTCAAGGCCGCGCTTCTTCCCGATCTCGTAGAGCCCATGATAGTAAAAATCCTCATAACCCGATTTCAGGAACTTTTTCATCGCCTTCTCGGACTTCTCAGAGAGGAGCACCATTTCTTTGAGTGTACCCGCCCTGAGTGCATCAAGACGCGTGATCCGGCTGCGCATGGCGAGGGTGTTCAGCTCACGCAAAAGCTCCTGATTGCCTGTTACGTTGATCTCCTTGACGTATTCGGCAATGTCCATGCGCCATACACGATATTCCTTGCCCGTGAGGAGCTGCTGCGCCGCCGCCATGTCCATTCCGTTGTCGGTCGCGAACCGCTGATAAAGTGCACTGATGTCCTTTTCGATATGGGCGAGGGAGTGTTCATAGTAGGCGCGCAGCTCTCGCTCAATCTCCTCGCGGCTCTTCTTGTCCCACTTCTTTTCAAGTTCTTCCTGCCGCTTTTTCCAGTACTTCTCCGTCGGTGTCGCTTTCGTCTTCGCCATGTGCGCCCACCCCTATTCCGTAATCATTCTCCTCCTGCTCCTTTTTCAGCTCCTCCAGCTCCTCGGCTGGATCCGTGACAAACGGCAGGAGCGAGAGCAGACGCTTTTGCGAGACAAGCCCGTAGAGTGTCTTGACGATCTCTGCCTGTTCCTGATTGTTGGCGGGGATATTCGCCGTAAAGGTGATCTCGATATCTCGAAAATCAATGTCCGCCTTGCTCTTAGTTTTGAGCATCCCCGCAATCAACTCAATGCGCCGCTGCAGTCCCTTCTTGAAACCACGCTCCTTGCGGCTGCGCACCTGCTCCAGCCCGATGAGCTTGTACTTGATGGCAACACCGGATGTATTGCCGGCAAAAGCATCGTCGCTCATGTCGGGGATCGCGCTGAATTTGTGGATATCGTTCTGGAGCCGCGTCTTGATGTTCTCGATATATGTATCGTTGAGATTCTTGATCAGCCACTCCGCGCTGCCGCCCTCATCGAGCGTCATCATCTTGTTGCGCCGCAGCTCTGCTGCGTCCTCCCCGTTCATGCCGCCCATGCCCTTAAGCACGAGATAAGCGTCCGTAAAATCCTCCATATCGTCGAGCGTGAGGCTCTGCGCCTTGTTGTACGCGTCCACGAGCGTCATAATGCCCTCGAAATCACCGCGACGGGCATCGTTGTTGGGGTATTCGATCACGGGCACGCCGTCAAAGTAATGCGGTACGGGCGCGCTGTTTTGGATGAGTTTATCGGCGGTGTAGTCGTAGCTTGTGACGCTGTGTGCGTCGTAAACATCCACATAATCGTTGTACGTCGACCCGTCAAGACTTACAACACGGTAGCGGCGGATGGCGGCGATCAGATTCTCCTCGAGCGTCGCATCAAGAACAAGAATAACCTCTTCCGATGGAACGGCACAAAAGCGGATCTCTGCCTCTGCGTCAACGTAAAGCACCTCATACGCCGCCCCTGTGATACTCGCCTCCGCCGCAAGACGCAGATTGCCGTCCGCCTCATCGTTGTACCGGAACACGTCCTGCAGCGCGCTCACGGCGTCCGTATCTCCCGACACCGAGGAGTATGCAACCGGCTGACCCATGAAAAAGCCCGTGCTCATGTTGGTGATGTACTCGCAATAATTCGCGACGATCTTGTTGTTGGGTGCGCTGACAGAACGCTGCTCCTTATTGAGTATTTTGTGTTTGCCGACATAGTAGTCCTTGAGCTCCAGCACATGAGACACGAAATCGCGCTCATGTCGCTGCAGAATATCCGCAATGTCCTGCGGGTCGAGCACCTCCTTTGTAGTGTGTACCCTCATAATCCAAAGTCCTCCTTCGTGAATCGATGCTTGATATCAACCACGTCATAATCATCCAGCCCGTACCACATCGCGGAAAACGTGTGCGCATCCCGATTGAACTCGTCCGGGATGATCTCATCGTCCCGATCCACTGCATAGGTAAGCTCTTTGAGTTCGTCAATACAGTGCACACACGCATCCGAACAGATGATACGGCGAAAACGCTTCAGCTTGCGTGTGTTGTCAAGACGCGAATGGCGGCTGCCGCCGTTGTTCTTGCGTGTCGCAACCATGTTAAACCCGCGTTTCTGGTAGTAGCGGATTGCTTTCGGCTCTGCTGAGTCTGCCTTGATGCGCTCACGCGTCCGCACGAACTCCTCAAGCGCATCTGCCGTCTCGTCATCAGTCATGTGGTTGCGATAGTACTCCCAATAGAGATAGAGCCACTTGTTTTCATGGTCGATTGCCATGCGGACGACGGCGTTGTACGATGCCTCAAAACCAAAGTCCATGCCGACGCGCAAATACTTACGCGGGATTTCTTCGACCGCTGCCATAACCTCATCATGCGGCATGACTTCAAACTGCGGCAGGACAAGCCTACCATTGACGCCGAACTGCCCAAGACGGGCGATGCGATAAAGATCGGCGTCGTACGCCTGCATCTCATCGAGCTGCTCGATGTAATCCACCGGCAGAAACAGGTTGTCGTCGGCAACGGAGTGATGGTAGTATGTGTTTCCCTCGCACATGACGCGACGCACATAGAACTCTTTATCATCCAATCCACGGCTCTCAAAGAAATGCTGGTATGTCCAGTTTGACCGCGCCACGGGATTGGTCGTCAGGATGATGTGCAGTGGCAGCGTCGGATGGCGCAGACGTCCGAGCAACTCCTTAAAGCCCGCATACTTGAGTTCGCTGCACTCCTCCACCCAGATGAGGCTGATGTTGTTGATGGACTTGAGTTTTGCGGGTTTATCCATCCCCTTGAACACGATCTTGCTGCCGTTGGGGAAACGCATCTGCATCGGTGAGGCGTTGAACACGATCATCGCGCCCAGCCCCATGTCCTCCACAATCTCCCGAAAGAGCGAAAAGCAGCTGTCGCGTATGGTGTCATAAACCTCACGCACAACAAGCGCCGTCCTGCGTTCGCTGAGGAGCTTCAGGATAACTTTCAGTGCGACGTGATACGACTTCGACGATCCATATCCGCCGACGAGGAAGTAAATCTTACTTTCCCAGTCGAACAGGAAAGATTCGAAATGCGGATTAACCTCCTTCGCTATATTCAATGTCCCGCTCCCCCTTCGTTGTGATCGTGACATTCAGTGCGGTATCCATCTGCCCGGTATTAAGCGCCTTTTCCTTGAGCCGCAGTTCGTGCTCCCGAATCCGAATGTCAGCACTCTCGCCGATGGTATCGAATAACACTTTCATCATCTGTGAGTTTCCTGCGCACGCGCTGCGGATAAGGCTGCCAAGTACGGCATCACCAACAGTAAGCTCCGCATCGCTGAGCTTTGCCGACTTCATGATCCCATCTCTGAGATCGGGGTGTAACTCTTTCAATGTGAGCGAAACTGCTTCTTTGAGGGCTGTCCGCAATGCCTTTTTGCGGCGACGGGATTTTCCGCTCTCGATGCCGCCTTTTTTGCTATTCTCTCTAGCTTCGCTCTTACTTCGTTTCGATGCCGGAATCAGATTCTGCTCGTTCGCCATCTACATGCTCACCACCTGCCTTTATTCACCCATGCAAAAAGGGCATCGCTTGCGCGGTGCCCTCACTATTCACAGCTTATACTATATCACAGGTCGAAGGGGACATTAAAGGACATCTTTTTGAATCGGCACAATGCCCCACCGTGAATCCTTTTGATCTGCCTGTAACTATACCCAAGATCAACCGCAATCCTTTCCAGTGTCTGCCCCCGCAAATAACGCCGCGTCAATACCTCACGATAACGACCGTCTGCAATCTGCTCAATCAGTGCCCCGGCTTCCTTGCGCAGCATAATTAACCGATCCCACTGCGCATTCACACGCTCTGCGTATCCCTCCAGTACCGCAATCGCATCAGAGAGATCACCGATCTTGCCTCCGCTGACCTTATCCGCGTCATACTGGATCGCTTTCAGATGCAAGATATCGGCTTTCGCCTGCTCGTACTCCTGTTCAAGCAGTTTCAGCTCCCGCTCTGCATCTCGGACACGCCAGAGGTATGCCCTTACTTGTTTTATGTCAGTCAATTCGCATCTCCTCCAAGTCACGCAGCCGGTACTTGTTCAATTCTGCCCACAGCTCCTTATTCTCCTCCCTGAGTGCATCAATTTCCTCAGGATCGCAATTCTGATCCTCCTCCCGTTCCATTACGCGCGCCATCATGCAGCGCATACTCGCGTTGATGATATGACTGTCACTCCGATCACCTGCGAGCCACATAGCCAGATGGCGCAACGCCCGTGCAGCGTGCTCCTCTGCAGGGATATCCCGCCACGTTTCGCCCGGATGCTTCTCCGCACCTGCTGTGAGACCTGTAGCGACCTCATCCAGCCACTCAAAATCAATGTAGCGATACTCATTTTTCTCCTCGTCCTGTGGATATTTTGTATCTGCCATTTCTCTGACCTCCAATCACTCAGCCTTGTCCGGAATAACATCTGCAAAGAGCTCCTCCTCGAATCTCGTCAACGGCGCAATCAACCCTCCCGCAGGTACCGCAGAAATGAGTTCCGTGTCCACTTCCATCCGCAAGGGAACGTACTTACGCACGGGCGGGTAAAAACGCACAGGAGCCGTGCGCTGACGGAAGTAATCGACGAGATCGGAGAGGCGACGCGCGTCGAACGCTGCGTAAAAGGTCTGCCCGTTCTCAATATTCGTTGACATACTTGAAAACCGATATCTCACGTCCATTTTGGCACTGCGCATATACGCAGTAAGCCCATCCATGCGCCACACCAGCAGCAAGGTCGCGATCTGCTTTTTCGGTGTACACGCATTCACCGGCTTCATTGCTGCAAGAAATTCCGTAAACTCATTTGCACAGACGATCGTATATGGCTCACTGCCGATAATCGGCGGCAGCAGCTTGTCATAATTCGGCATTGCAGCGTTCTCGCACATAAGGTTGCTCTGTAAATCAAAGGTTCCCTCTCCGCCGGAAGCATCCTCCACCCAAATACAGCTGTACCGATTTGACACATAGGCCCGCCCTGCATGGTAACGAATCACTGACAAGGCCTCGTCCTTGCCCAGAATCTTCTTGGCATTCTTCATGAAAATCAGCATTTCGTAGTCCTCCTTATCGCGCCTTGTAGCGCTCTATCCTTGCTTTGACCGCATCCAGCATGCTCTCCTGCCCTGCGGCCTTGCCCTCCAGTGCCCGCATTACGTCCTCATCGATCGTTCCCTTTGCGACAAGGTGATGCAGCACCACAGATTCAGTCTGTCCCGGACGATGCAGGCGCTTATTCGTCTGCTGATATGCCTCGAGGCTCCATGTCAGTCCGTACCAGATAGCAATATGCCCGCCGTGCTGGAGATTCAGCCCGTGCCCCGCGCTCTGCGGGTGCACCAAGAGAATCGGTATGTGTCCGGTGTTCCAGTCACGGATATCATCCGCCGATTTGAGTTCCCGCGCCTTTGGATAACGCTTTCGCAGAGCGTCAAGGTCATGTCGATAGCTGTAGATCACCATGACACTCTTGCCCTCGTTGCAGCTGATAATCTCGTCCAGCGCCTCAAGCTTTGCCCCGTGGATCTGCACAACTTCTTTCTCTGCGTCATA
This sequence comes from uncultured Selenomonas sp., assembly GCA_963555475.1. GTDB lineage: Bacteria > Bacillota > Negativicutes > Selenomonadales > Selenomonadaceae > Centipeda. The sequence goes on along the minus strand of CAUVVR010000001.1, from coordinate 50,415 downwards.
GACAGCCCCGTTGGCCATCTGCAGCAGCTTGTTTGTCAGCGCGGCGGCAGATACGGCAGTGATGTCCGTATCTCCGATGTTCAGCACAAGCTCTTTCTCCATCTCGCGGTATCGCTCCAACGCTTCATCCGGCAGCTGCACCTTGACAACGTTCTGCATCAGCGGAGGCAGTGTCAGATAATCCTCGCTCCGCATGCTGACGCAGATATCACCGATGCGCCCGTATATCTCTTTGTCTGCACCAGGGCGCAGGTCGTAACTGTATACGACATAGCCGCTCTGCTGCCCGGGGCGAAAATACCGCTCACGGTACTCCGTCAGTGTCCTGCCGAGCCGTTCGCCGCGATCGAGGAGATACAGCTGACTCCAAAGATCCATCAGACCGTTGGGGGCGGGCGTCCCGGTCAAAAGTACGACGCGCTGTATCAGCGGACGCACCTTCCGCAGCGCCTTGAATCTCTGTGACGCAGGATTTTTGAAACTGCTCGACTCGTCAATCACCACCATGTCAAACGGCCACTTGTCACGGTAGTAACCGACCAGCCACTTAACCACATCGCGGTTGATGATGTAGATGTCCGCATCTGCCCGCAGTGCCGCCTCCCGCGTCGCCATATCGCCGACAGCAATGGAGATACGCAGATTCCGCGTATGCGCCCATGTCTCACACTCGTCACGCCATGTGCTCAGAGCCACGCGCAGCGGTGCGATCACCAGCACACGGCGCACCTCAAAGCGGTCATACATCAACTCGTTGATCGCCGTCAGTGTTGAGACCGTCTTGCCCATACCCATATCCAGCAGGAGGCCTACAGCCGGGGTGTCGATGATCCGCTGAATCGCATATTGCTGATAAGGGCGCGGTACGAACTCCCTACGCATCGAAGAAAAACTCACAGAACGTGCGGATATCGGCATCCGAGCGGATCACGCAGACCGGGAAGCCCTTCGCGCGAATCTCTCTGTGTGCCGCTTCCTGCGACTTCCGGAGTTTCCCTCCGGGACGCTTAATCTCTGCAAAGACTGCGCGCCCTCTAGGAAGAAGCACGATGCGATCGGGCACGCCGACGCGCCCCGGGGAAACGAATTTCATAGCGAGCCCGCCGGCTTCTTTGACCGCCTTCACAAAATTCCGTTCGACTTGCTTTTCTGTTATTGTTTCGGTGCGCCGAAACAGCCCTGAAAAAATATTTTTCATTTTTCCTCCTCCGCCTCTTGACAAGGCAGATCGTTTTGTGTTACGCGCGTGCGCACCCGCGCAGGCGGGCGCGACATGTTTACGTATTTAAGAAAATTAAACATTATGTTCGTATTTCTATCCTTATTTCAGAATATCTCTATACAAACAAAGTTGCAAAGTTGCAGATAGTCTAACTCCTTGTTTCTCTAGGGTTTAGCCCGCAACTTTCTAAAGTTGCACAAAGTTGCAAAGTTGCAATATCTCTAATCTTGTTCTCACGACTGCAACTTTCTCCCCTCCGTGCAACTTTAGAGAGTTGCAGCGGATTCTTCCGAACAAAGCCTTTTTGAGCCCCGTAATGTGGAAATCGGATGCCTCCGCTTGGCTGATCCCAGCCTTTCATCTTCCGCAAAATGTCATTGATCTCTATTGATTGCGTTCGAGTTAGCTTTTTGGGATCGCCGTTCAGAAGCTCGACCCAGACCTCCAAGGCGCAAACGCGGTCACGCAGCACCGTCCCCTCGGGCATATCCAGTCCGTCACCGTGGATGTAGTCCCGACGCTCTCCGAGGTCAAACTTTGCCCAGTTGCTCGGAAGCGGCCGATCCACGAAGTCGTAGATCAATCCTGCCAAGGGGCTCTCGTCCGTATGTGCTTCTTGCAGCTCCTTCGCAATCGCTTCCATAGCGGGGCTCAGATGCAGGGGCTCACCGCCCTTGAAGGCGTCGACGGCCTCCGCCCATATTTGCCCTACAACGTCCTCCGTAAGATGCTCAAAATGGGACATCTTCTGCTGCTCCTTGTCCACACGCATCGGCCACCAGCGGCGGCCACCCGTCTGATCGCGGATAAAGTCCGCGATATTGGTTGTCGCAATGAAGATGCACTGACGTGGATACCGCTCTGTACGGCGCCCGTAGGCGGCTCTGAAGGAGTCCTCCTGCTTGGAGATGAATTGCTTCACGAGTTCAAAATCTGCCTTACGGATCGCCGCGAGTTCGCCCAGCTCGATCAGCCAAAATCCCTGAATGTGCTCCATTGCATCCTTGCCCTGGACGGTCACAAGGCTCTCGGAGTGCCAGCCATGCGCGAGCTTGCGCACAAGGGTGGACTTGCCCTGCCCCTGCCTGCCAATCAGCGTCAAGACCGTGTCGAACTTGATGCCGGGCTCGAGCGCACGGCCGACGGCCGCCGCGAGTGTCTTGCGTGTGATCGCACGATTGAACTCCGTGTCCTCCGCCCCGAGATAGTCGATGAAGACCGTATCTAGGCGCGGGATGCCGTCCCATGTCAGCCCCAGCAGGTAGTCCTTGAGGGGGTTGAACGCATGGCGCGTCGTGACCTCACTGAGCGCATCCTCGATCGTGCTTTTGCCGCGGATGCCGTAAATCTCCTCGAGGTAATTCCGCAGCGAAGAGTCATCGCTATCCATCCACGCCGTTGACCGCTCGCGCGGCCGCCACGGCAGATCACGCAGCACGACAATACGGTGCGCGAAGTCGTCGATCGCAGCGGAGCCTTTCAGCCCCGGATCATGTTCGAGAATAAGCTTGACGTTCTTCGCGGTGCTCTCGTAACCGCCCATAACGGTCACATCCATCTCTTTGAGCCAGCTGTTATCTGTCTCCTCGCCGTCCGGCACTGCGTCAAACTCCTGCCGCACCTCCGCAAGGCGCTCCTCACCGATCGTGACCCTAACGCGGTCATCGGCCGCCGCGAGCTCCTGCATCGCCTTGTAGCTCGGCAGACGCCCGGGCGGTGTCTTCGGTGCGGCGTTCTCGTCGCGAACACGAAACTTGTGAATGCGTACAAGGTCAAACGCGTTGACCAGCTGCCCGCAGCACGGATCCGTCGAATGATGGCTAAAAAGGAACCTGCCGTCATCGTAGACCACGGCTCCCGCCGCAGACGTTCCCGCCGTGTAGGTGTAACGATCATCTGCCGTGCACTGCTCATACACTCCCGGCAGGAACGTGTCCATCGCCTCGGTGATGCTGTACGTACGGCAGAACGCTCCGACAATACCTTTCTTGGTCAGTGGATCTTCTTGCTTCTCGGCGGACCTGCGAATCTCGGCATGCACGCGTGAGCTCTCCGGCCACTGTGACTGATCGCGCCAATCCTCGTAACGGGCAAGCACTTCGTCGGCATCGAGAAATGCGTCATCGTTGTACGCGAAGACATAGTCTCCGTCAATCGGCGTAGAGGGATAGAACATCATCCGATGCGGCTGATAGGTCGTGTCGTCGAACTGCTCGATGTCAATGTCCGCCGCGACACGTCGTGCGATCGCCTGATACTCGTCCGGCGATACCGGGCGACTGAGCGGCAAGACAAGACGCAGGCGCGGCTTTTCGGGCGTGTGCTTATGCGTGCTGTAGATCACGGCCGCCGGGCTCTCGATGGTGAACATCACAAGATCCCAGAAGTCCGGCTGCGCAAAGTCCGCATCGAGTGTCAGGAGCTGCCGACTTGCGACAGACTCTGCTGTGCGTCGGCCGCCCTTCAGCACCCCACCGACGAAGCCGCCCACATCCTTGATGAGGCTCTGCTCGGTCTTGGAGAGTTTCTTGTATTCGGCGATGGTCTCGTTCGTGCGCTGTGTCTCGCTGAGACGGCGGACGAAGTTGGACCACGTCATTTCTTGGTTTTTCCAGTGCTTATCCATCCGGGAGCGCCCTACGGCAATCGTAAGGCGCGCGTCGTGCGAAAACGCGGGGATGGTATCTGTCTTGTTACTCATGAGGATCCACCCATGCTGATCCCTCCTATGCCGTCATTGCGATCGCTGTCTCTGTCATCCGAGTCCGTGCATCGATGTCTGCGCAGTGGTCGTATGTAATGCCTACCTGCGCAGCCCACGCGATAATCTCGGCATTGACCTCCGGTTTTTTGTGCACCGGCTGATTGCAGTCGAGCTTTGCTTGTTTGATCGCACCGTCCGTAACCTCGATGCACGCGACTAGCTTGCCCCGATCATCCGACATGAGGACGATGTGTGTTTCCCCCTTTCGAACTCTCTGCGCGTACGTCCCGACGCAGTTGTGCAGTGTTTTTCCTGCGTCATAGAGAACCTTTGAGCAGTCCGGCAGGAAGAATTGTATGCGGTCCTGCTGCATCGCAAGGCGCCGACGAATCGGCGCGGTCTCGTTATCAAAGGTGTAGTCCGGATACCGCTCCTTATGATGCAGTGCGACAAGCGTATCATGCAGTTTTCGAATTTTCGGCGGGCGACGTCGGAGTTCCGCATAGGACGTATTCCCCAGAAAGCGAAGCATCTGCAGGGAGTCCCGCACAGTGTGCTCAGAACTGCGGCGCAGGAAGCGCAGGATCTCCGCGCCCGTGTAAAACTCCTTGAGCTGCAACAGTGTGTCATTAAGAGGATAGACCCGCTGCTCACCGCCCTCGTAGTTCCCGAACAATGGAAACGCCTGCATCGCAAGGTCGGAACGGTCGAAGAGCTGGTGCAGGAACACTAGACGCTGCAGACAGAACGCATCCTTTGTGAGCGCGCGGCGCACAGAGCGCGTATCCGGGAGACCTGCGGCGGCGATCATTCCTGTGACGGTATCTTTTGCACGCCGGATGACTTCGAGTTCAGTATTTTCCGGGAAACGACCCAGCTGCGCGACATTGTTTCTCCCCGCGATTGTATTGAGCTTTCGCAGATTCGCAGGCAGGTTCGACGCATCTTTGAACACCACCCGATAGGCGATGTTCCCGATCGGGAGAAGCAACCAGCCGGCAGAGCTTCCCGCCGGACAAAAGAATGAGGATACTTTATGCCCGACGCGCTGCTCCAGTTTCCTCCGGACGGTCTCTCGGAGAAGACGCAGGAGATTGAGCACCTCGGACTTATGCTTCGCAATGCTGAAATGCGTGTAGAGATAGCGAATCATCGACGACTGTCCGAGCTCGATCAGCACCTTTGGGTCGCAGAGTTCCATTTGCCGCGATTCCCCCTTGACGTGCTGCGTCCAAATAGTTCTGCGCCGTTTCACATCAAAGCGGAACTCCTCTTTATATGAGTACTCCTGCCAATATTCCAGAGAGCCGCGCGGAGCGGGCGACAGCCCTTTTCCATACACCGCCAGTTTGACGAAGTCCTTGTGTTCGTGGAGGTACAGAAACATTGTGACCGGAACAACTTTGTTGTAGTGCGCCCAGACATTATCGCTGTTTCGCGCGTCGTAGTGGAGAAGCATCCGGCACTGCGGGCAAAATACTGTTACGGGATAGTACTGTCCGTTACGTCGATCAAGGATCCTAAAGTCGTGACCGCAGTGCATACAGCGGAAGATCAGCTCGTCGGGGTTGTAGTCCTCAGAGGAGGCTGTGTACGACTCAAACATTCGCGGGATCGATACTTGTGCAATCTGCATAAGTGCCTCCCATCAGTCCAGGAAGCTGAGATCGTCGTCCTCAGCTTCGGCAGTCTCTGGCATAGGGACATCCACGGGAAGGGCTTCCGTTTTCGGCTCTGCCTTCTTTGCACGAGACTTCCGTTTTGCAGGTTTCTCTTCTGCTGCGGGCTCTGCTTTCTTCTCTGCTTTCGGAGGCGTCAGCGCAGTCTCAAGTGCGATCGCGACGTTGCATGCGCGCCGCATATCGGCAACATAGCCGCGCAGGTGATCCACATCCTCGGCGGATGCCGTACCCGTCTGCCCCTCTGCATCCGACCGTGTGAGCAGATCGTCGAGTTCCTTCAGTACACCGAGCTGCCGATCCATCTGTGATTTAATCATTTGTAAGTCCTCCTAGTCTTTCTTGTAGTAGTCTGTAACGTATCCGTCGGCGGTCAGGATCAGCCCCGGCGCCCAGTCAATCGGCTGCCCCATAATCCGACACACATTGTCCAGATCGCATGCATCGGCGGGGCACTCGATCACGACCTCATCGTGGATGTGCATAACAATTTGATACCCTTCCGCCTCGAGGCGTGTCATGGCAGCGGCGAGACAGTCCCGTGCGATTGCCTGGACGATGTTCTCGACAAGTTTGCCGCCGTAGGTGCGCAGACGCGTCCATTTGCCCGATGTCTGCTCTGAGCCTTCATAGGTCAGCCCTTCGCGGTCAAATTCGGGTTCGACTTCGATCTTTGGACGTACATATGCAAGTTTGCGCCCCCAGGGAAGCCGGAGAAACAGGATGCCTTTACGGTACGAAAATGCGACACCGTGGTGCAGTGTCACCGCCCTGCACTCACGAACCGCCTCGAGAGCAGCTGCGTCTACGTCGTACCAGAGCTGTTTGATGTGCGGGCTGGCCTTGCGCCAGCTATTGACAATCTCCTGCAGCTCCTCGTCACTGAGCCCGAGCTTATCCGCGCCCATCGCTTTGAGTGCGCCGATGCTGCCTTGATACCCAAGGGCGAGCTCTGCAATCTTTCCTTTCTGCCGCAGATGACTGTTGATGCCGTGCTTTTCGACCGGCACCCCGAACATCTTGGACGCTGATGCGCAGTAGATGTCCCCGCCGTCGGCGAAAACGTCCATGCGCCACTTTTCTCCGGCGAGCCAGGCAATCACACGCGCCTCGATCGCTGAGAAGTCAGCGACTATAAAGCGGTACCCATCGCGCGGTACAAATGCGGTACGGATGAGCTGTGACAAAACGTCAAGCGGATGGTCATAGATCATCTCGATGGCATCCGTATCTCCTCTGCGTAAGAGCTCCCGCGCATCGTCAAGCTCGGTCATAGAGTTGCGCGGCAGGTTTTGTACCTGCACGAGTCTCCCTGCCCAGCGACCCGTCCGATTCGCTCCGTAAAATTGGAGCAGTCCGTGTACGCGGCTATCGTCGCAGCGCGCCCGCTGCATCGCCTCATACTTTTTGACAGAGGTCTTGGACATAAGCTGTTTGAGGCGCAGCATCTCCTTGACCGCGGGCTTCTGCACCTGCGTCATGAGCTCCGGTAAATTATCCTTCGTGATCGATGCTGGGAAAAATCCCTCCTCTTGCTCGATCCAGCGTTTGAGCTGTTCGCCGCTCGCGGGATTTGGTAAGCTCGTAAGTGCTTTGGCGTGTGCGATGACGCGTCCCTTGAAGTCTGCGTCAAAGCCAATCGCCTTAGACACGAGCTGCGCATCGATGCTGACGCCTCGATCGTTGATGCACTGATCGAGCTCCCACAGCAGCTGTTCCTCCACCCGTACCGGGAAATTGGAGAGACGCCGGCGGATCTCTCGCTCGGCCACAACGTCGCGCACGCAGTACTCCTTGAATGTCGCCCATTTCTCCGGCGCGTGCTCCGGCAGGTTTCTTTCGCGGCCGCCGTTGACCTTCGTCGGCTTGCAGGGCCTACAAAAATACGTGATGAGCTGTTTTCCGACGCTCATCTTCGCCTTGTCATCTGCGAGGCGCAGCGCCTTTGACGCCATGTCGAGGCTTCCGGGGAGCCCGAGTGTCAGAGCGTGTACCATCGTGCATGACCATCCTGCGGGGTCGAGGAACTGAAACGGCACGTCAGGGCTACGGCGGTGCAGGAAATGACTGAGCACCGTGCGCTCGAACTGCGCGTTATAAGCGCATTTCGTTACCATATTGTCGGTAAGGGCAAAGAGAACATCATCCGGGAGCTCTTCGCCCGCTGTGAAGTCCACGATCTGCACGGGTGCATCGTCCCACGCATACGCGAAGAGCAGCACCTCGCAGTTCTCGGCGTATTTGTACCCCCCGACCTTCTTAATGTCGAGATCGCTGTAAGTCTCTATGTCAATGGATAGTATCATCTGAATACCTCTAAGAGCCCGTACGGATATTCCGCACGGGCTCCGCTCTATCGATCAGCTGAGAAAATCGTCGTCATCATCCCCGCCGAGATCCTCGAAGTCCTCGTCGGCAGAGCGTTCGCCTGTCAGGTGATCGCCGTCGCGCACCTTCTGGATGTTGCCGAGCCCGCATCCGATACCGACATTGCCCTGCGTGTTGAACGCGAAGAACGTGACGCTGACGTTGGCGTAGCACCCAGAGTACACCTCCGAGCGATCCATAACTGGCTCAACACGGCGGTCGACGATCTTAGGCGGGTGGTCCGCGCTTGCATTGGCGTTGAGAAAATAGCATCCTGCGTACGCATCATCGTCCGGGCGATCCTCATCGCCGTCACGCAGCGGGAGCTTGAGGTTCTTCGGGACGACGCCGTTCTTGTTGGCGAGCTTCGCTTTGCCCTCGACCTTCGCCTCCTCGATGGCTTTGTTGATCGCCTTGATGGTCTTGGTGTCGTCCTTGCTGATGAGGAGCGATGCGCTGTAGCGCATCTTTCCGTCCTTGTCATTCTGCATCCGCTTCGGCTCCCAGATATTCGCATACGAGAGACGGACATTCTTGATAACGATTCTGCTCATTGATCTTCTTCCTCCATAACTTCAAATTCTGACTGCACCGGATCATATTCCGGTCGTTTATCATCCTCCGGCACAAGCGTTGGCTTACCCGGCGGCTTCTCGACGACGCTCCCGAGGATCTCGCCGAATTTCTTCTTTGTGATGGTTTTCTCGAGGTCGGTGATGGTCTGTATCTCTAGGGGCTTGTAGATCACATCATCGGCGTACCCTGCCTTGCGCAGGAGCTTGACGGCCTTTGCCTCGTCCGTAATTTTCCGATTGCTGCGTCCCTCAACGACCTTAAAGCCGGGCCATCGCTGCCCCTTGAGCGCTTCCTCAAGGGCAAATGTCTTGATCTTCTCGGCATACCGCACAAGCCCGTCGACACGTTCCAACACGGATGACACCTCGTCATCCGTGAGAAGATCGACGTCCCGGAACTCGAGTTTTGCGATCTCCATGTTATACTCTGACAGAGCCTTGCACTGTGCGGCTGCACGGCAGAACCTGCAGTGATCACCCGCCTTGAACTCTCCTTTGCCCTCGTAGGCGAGCTCTGCGATCGGCTTGATGCTCTCACCCCACGCAAGGAGCTCGGCAACGGACATGAGCTGCGTTGAGAGTCCGCCGTTGCGCGGCTGGAAGATGGACATGCGGACGTGGTTAAAATCGTAGATGTAGCCGTACTGCTCGATCGCGCCGAGCGCGTAGAGCTGCATCTGTGTGTTGCTCTCAGCGGAGACCGGGACGCCCTTACCATACTTGAGATCAACGATCTCAAGGACGCCGTCACCGATGATGACCATATCCCCTGTGCCGAATCCATTTTTGACCCAGCGACTGAAGTCCAGCCGTTCCTCAACGAGGGCGATGCCCTGTGCCTCGTTGATCTTCTCGATACAGAGATCAACGTACTCACTGACGTACTCACCCATCTCGGGGGAGTAGAGCGCGTCATGTCGGATGCTGTCAATACGGAGTGCCAGGCCGTTCTCGGATATCTCACCGAGCCAGTGCCGGATCCGCGCCTCTGCGAGTGAGTGGACAAGCGTTCCCTCCTGCGCAGCTTCGCCCGCCTTGTCCGGGAATTTCCGTTCGAGACGGGCGGACGGCGGGCAGGAGAGCCAACGCTTACTCCCCGAGGCGCTCAGAACTGCGTGTGCCATCAGAGCGCCCGCGCCGCTTTAAGGAAGTCCTCAAGCGCGGCGTCCGAGATTTCGCTGAGTTTCTCAACGCCACGGTCTGCGAGGAGTGTCTTGAGCGCCTTGGACTTGCCGCTGCGTGCGATCGCGGCGCACTCCGCTTTCACTGTCTCACGGAGCTTCTTGTAGTCTGTCTCTGCATCGTTGGGAGCGGGGGCGGCGGTGCTGTCCTCTGCTGCCTCTTCAAGCAGCGGTGTCTCTTCCTCTGCAGCGACTTCCTCCGCACTATTCGTCTCGGGCTCGGGAGCCTGCGCAGGTGCGGGCTTTGTTTTTGCTTTGGGTTTTGCGGGGATGGGCTCATCCTTGTAGACCTTGTCGGGCACGATGACCGTCTCCGAGGACTTCGTCTTGTGCGGTACATCGGGGAGGTCGATCTCCGTGCCGATTTCCGAGCTCGCTGAGATCTCGCTCTTGATTCCCGTGGAGGCGCTGAGTGCCTGCAGTGAGCAGATGAGATTAGCGATGGCGTCCTTCTGAGCCCCCGCGAGATCCATGCCTGTCAAGTTGATATTGATCGTCATGTTGTAAATCCTCCTTGAGTTGTGTTATACTGTGTCTGTAAGTCTTTCTTGTCGCCCGCATTGGCTTCGGCTGCTGCGGGTTCTTTTTTTTTCTTATGCCTGTTCACGGTTCAGCTTCTCCGCATGTTCCATCGCCTCACGTTCATCGTGCATCAGTTCACCCGCATATTCGCGGTTGCCGCTGTGATCGACAACGCGCATGTCCTTGATGCGGTAGACCTGATACACCTTCTTGCCGCCAAGGTACATACTTGAGATTCTCCATTCGCTCATTTACTGTCTCCTTTCTTCCAGTAGGTCAAGACCAGCTGATCACCGGGCTGGATTAGTCCCTTGCGCTCCACAAGCCAAGGGTTATTTTCGTAGATTCCTTCCTTATACTCGAGGATGTAACGTCGCGCCCCCGTGTTCTTGGCGAGGTACGTTTCAGCGATGTCCCAGAGCGTATCGCCACTCTTGACGACGTATGTCTCTTCGACAAGGACGGCGTTCTTGCCGCCGTCATGTGTTGCTGCCCCCGCACAGAGGATTGCAGCAAGTGCGATTGCCGCGCCTGCGACAGCCTTCTCCCCAGTCATGCGACCGCCTCCTTTCTTGCGCTCAGCAGTCCGCGATAGGCGGGCATATCTCTAATAAGTGCATCCAACCAGGACTTCTTCATTTTGCGCTGCCCGCTGATCGGGTCGATCGTCCAGACCAGCTCGCCGCGCCCCATCTTCGCCGTCACAACATCGGGCGTGATGTCCAGCCGTCGCGCGATCTCCTCGCGTCCGACAAGTCTGTCATCCTCTTGTGCTGCGGGCTGCGCATCCTTGGACTGCTCTGCTTTGAGCTTTTGCAGCTCCTCACGGACGATGCTGCGGATGATCTCCGAAAGCTCGTCCCGCAGCGCATCGAACGGATTAGCATTTGTCATTACGTCACCTCCTCTCGCGGTTGTTAATTTGATCCCCGCTGTCTACTGGCAGGACGGGTTTATCTGAAAACAGATAATCATAGGACAAAGTCCCAAAGAAAGTGTTACGAATCAACATCGCTGCTGATATTGGAAGAGATGCCTTTCCCTGTAATCTGTTTTCAACCCACTCAGAAGATTTACCGAGAACTTTGCCTATATCCGCGCAGGTCACACCTAAGCGCGACATTTCGGCTTTCCAGTTTGGAAACAAACAAACGCCCCCTTTATTTCGGAATACCGTATCATGTTTATATAATAATACGGTATTCCGAAATAGTCAACAATGGATTTGAAAATGTTTCGGAATACCGTATTTTTTTATTTACCTAAACCCGTAGATATAGTATAATAGATATAAAGTTTAGGAGGGATCAGCTATGAGCATCTCTGATAGAATAAAAATCGCTTTAGATATACGCGGGCTTCAAATGAAGGATTTAGCAGTAAAAGCCGGCATTCCTTTTTCGACGCTATCGGATATCATGACCGGAAAGCGAAAAAAATTGGATGTTCAAAAAGCTCGCGATATTAGCAAAGTGCTTGACTGCTCGCTTGATTATCTCGTAGGGGAAGATTGTTACTACGAGGATGACTTTGGCACTGGATGCTTTTACTCAAACGCACTAAAAGATGAGCGTGAAAGCTATAATTTTTCACTTGAAGAACTTTCTTCTGAAACCAAAATCCCTGTGAGTCTCCTTGAAGCGTACGAAGAAGGACTATCCCCCATCAGTGAATTTCTCCTAAAAGAAATCTGTGATGTTTATGGCAAGTCAATCCCCCAATTTCTCCACGACCACGATATGTACGACGATATAGTTCCCGAAATATTTGGAGATGACGTCGATAAATATGAGGAGTCCAAAGAGGCACGCTACGAAGATGCCATGCAAGAGAATTCCCGTGCTCCCTACACGGAATCCTACCTATATCAATACGTCCCTTATGGAGTTTCCGCCGGTGCTTTGGAAGAAGTAGAGGCGATAGAAGAACTTCCCCGCGTTTCCGTCCCAGATCTGATGCTTGGACGATATGCTCGTAATCCGAACATCATCCTCATGCCAGTCAATGGCGAGAGCATGAATAATGTGATCGAGGACGGTGCAATCATTGCGGTGTTAAAAAACAGTGATTCTTCCTCTGTAGCAGACGGTGATATTGTTGTCATCCAGAATTGTGGAGAATACTCTGTGAAACGCTTTTTCAATGATAGGATACACGAAGAATACGTCTTTCGACCGGACAGTAGCGATCCTTCCTTTCGGGATATTGTATTTAGTTATGATAATTGCGATGATCTTCGCCTGATCGGTAAGGTCGTTATGTATAACGTGACCCTCTAAGAGGATATTGGGTAGGAAAAAAAAGAGAGGCGCTGCAATGGGCACTTTTTTCGCGATCATATTTTTTGCTTCGGCAGTATCTATCCTTGTACTGCTTGCAATTTCTGTGTATATGTTCTTTTTTCAAAAGGATAACTACAAGAAGTGGCTCGTTCGCGCGGGCATAGCCGTCGGCGTTCTGATTGTTTCAGTCATCGGAGGTGTATCAACTTCGTCGACTCCTGAGCAACGCGCAGAGATGGAGCAAAAGCGCATCACTGAACAAGCTCAGAAAGAGCAGGAGAGAGCCGAAAAGGAAGCACGTAAGGCTCAAGAGGCCGCTCAGAAAGAACAAGAGGCAGCAGAGAAAAAGGAAAGAGAAGCACAAGCTACAAAAGAAGAAGCTTCCATCAACAAGGCGATACCTGAAACCGTTCAAGAAATGAAAGATAAACGCTATCACCCGATGGTGGTTGACGCTTACATTGAGGTGGACTATAACAAAAAACTTATCACAATGACTGTGGTCGTAAATCCTACAACGGATAAAAGCGCAGCACTTGATCTAGCTGATACCATGATTCGCCGCTTTTCATCTAATGTGTTGGCACACGATAGTTCTTTCACGGCCCCATCGGGCAATAGCTACGGAAGTTTATTCGACGAATACGACATTGCGATTGCCGTTGCACAGGTGCAACATAAAGATAACCGATCAAAATGGCTCTATGACCAGTACATTACAAAAGGGATGCACACGAAACAGGGCCCTGATTGGAAAAGCACAAAATAACTTTTGACAAAAAAAAACCGCCCACCGTGCTACCAACACGATGAACGGTGAAGCAAGCAATCCCCGAGGAGATATGCCCGCACTCTCAAGCGAAAGTATATCACACCTTCGGGGATTATTCCACAACGAATCTTCGGAGGTGTTTTATTATGGCAAAGAAGGCAACGATCCGCACGAGGAGACGCGGCAGCACCTACTCCTACTCCTTTGACGCGGGAAAGAACCCGACCACAGGGAAACGTCGTGCCATCGAAAAGGGCGGCTATGCGACGGAGCAGGAGGCGTATGACGCAGGTGTCGCCGCCTACGCAGACTGGAAGTCCGGCAACATCGGCATCACCAGCGAGCGGATCAAGCTGCGCGACTATCTCGCTGCGTGGCTGGAGAATGTCATGCGCCCGAATGTGACACGCGGAACCTATCACAACTATAGTTCTGTGATCCGCGTACGGATCATCCCGCTCCTCGGCGATCTCCACGTGCAGGATATCCGCCCCCGCGATGTCGATGCCTGGATGAAACGGCTTGCCGAACGCGGGCTTTCCAAAAGATCACTTTCCCTTTCCAAGTCTATTTTATCCCTTGCACTGAAATACGCGGTCTATCCGGCAGAGCTCATCCTCAGCAACCCGTGCACCGATATCCGCGTCCCCCGATCAGCACCTGCGAAAATTGTAGAACGTACCATCATCACGGGGGAACAGTTCCATGCGCTCATGGAAAAGTTCCCACGCGGACACAAGTACCACATACCATTGATTCTCGCATATCACACGGGCGCACGCATCGGTGAAGTACTCGGGCTTATGTGGGACGATGTCGATATGCAGAATCAAAGAATCTACATCCATCGCCAGCTCGCAACCGTGGGCGCAAAGCGTCAGTGTTATTTCGCCGATCCGAAGACCCGAACAAGCACGCGCGAGATTTATATGGACGAAATCCTGATGACAGAGCTCGCCCATTGGAAGCGGGTGCAAACAGAGAACGAGCTTCGTTTTGGCAACGCCTACCAGCGTGTCTATGAAACCGCCGAGCGCGGTCTTTATACCGCGCCGAAGATAGAAACCCCGCCGACAGATTTTCATCTTTGCCCGCTCGTCTGTACGGACAAGTTCGGACTACCGATCTACTATATGGCTCTGCATGGGCGGCTGCATTCCTTGGGTCTGAACTCACACAGCTTTCGCCATACACACGCAACCAAACTCATCGAGGCGGGGGCAAACCCTATCGATGTTGCTGCCCGGCTCGGTCATGCGGATGTCTCCATTACCCAGAACCTCTACGCGCATGATACTGAAGAGATGCAGCGTGCAACCGTCGCCCTCTTCGCGCAGATTGTAGACAAGTAATTCCGTAGACAAACGGTAGACAAATACCCCTGCATGTTCGCGCAAAGCCCGTCATTTCAATGGAAAGGGCTTCACAGTCAAAAAAGGACTTACTTCCTACATTCTTCGTACGATTTTCTCACGATCTTTGCACATAAAAAAGGCACCTTGTCCAGATGCCCTTGTCCGCACAATATGGTACTTTTATGCGGCTCTTATGCCAGTGCCGCCAGCTGCTCACGCGCAATCGATATATCCCGACACCGCTGCTCGTAGATTTGCCGATCAAACTCCACGAGTGTCACAAAACAATCCGCAAATTCTGATGTATCTACACTCTTTACACTGCGGGCGCACGGGTAGTCCTTTTCATCCGTGCCCTCCAACATACAACCAATCGCATCCTGTGCCATCCACATGGCCTGCTCCAGCGTTCGCCCCTCTGTGAAGCACCCCTCAATATCAGGAACGGTCACCGTGTAGCCCCCCTCTTTGGCAGTCTCGAAGACCGCAGGATAATAATGCTTCATTGCCACCACCTCCAACATTCACCATTATATCAGACCCGCTTGTTTCAAAATCTTATGTTCCAAGCCCTTCCCCAATGTGCCAGTATGAATCGGAACAACTGTCGTTGTTCTTGTCAGCGGATTCCACATTTTTTGATGAGAGCCGGAACTTGATGCCGCTTTGCGAAAGCCATTCTTCTCCAACAGGCGTATCATTTGTCTTGGTGTCATCGGCATTCCTACCGCCCCCTCATTTCAAATTATAAATACTTCCCATGTCAGCGTCAACGTTTTTTCACGCCCGGCAAAAAAGGCTGTTGTGCGAAGACAACTTTGCCTTCGCACAACAGCCCCACTAAAGTGTACTGCTCAAACGAGTTCGTGTGCGATCATGTACTCTGCGATCTGGAGTGCGTTGAGTGCCGCGCCCTTGCGAATCTGGTCGCCGCAGATCCAGAAGTTCAGCGCGTTGTCGGTCGACTCATCGCGGCGCAGACGGCCGATCTCGACATCGGTCTTGCCGGAGGTAAAGAGTGGCATCGGATACTCCTGCTCCGACGGGTTGTCACGCAGGACGATGCCGGGGAACGCCGCAATTGCCTTGCGTGCCGCATCGAGCGAGACCTCACTCTCGAACTCGACGTTGACGGACTCCGCATGGCTGCGGTAGACGGGCACGCGCACGGTGGTCGCCGTGATGCGCAGGCTGTCGTCCTCCATGATTTTCTTCGTCTCGTCGATCATCTTCATCTCCTCTTTTGTGTAGAGGTTGTCCATGAAGACATCGATCTGTGGGATGAGGTTGAACGCAATCTGATAGTGCTTCGGCAGCTTTCCGACGGGCAGGATGTTCGCCTGTGCGTCCTTGCCCGAGGACAGTGCCGCGACCTGCTCCTCAAGTTCCGCCATGCCCTCCTTGCCCGCACCCGAGACCGCCTGATAGGTGGAGACGACGATGCGGCGAATTTTTGCGATATCATAGAGGGGTTTGAGCCCCATCACCATGATGATGGTGGAGCAGTTCGGATTGGCAATGATGCCCTTATGCTTCTTGATTGCCTCGGGATTGACCTCGGGTACGACGAGCGGCACCTCCGGATCCATGCGGAACGCGCTTGAATTGTCAATGACGACCGCACCCGCCTTAACTGCATGGGGGGCAAACTCCTTGCTTGCCGCGCCGCCCGCAAAGAGGGCAATGTCGATCCCCTCAAAGGAATCGGCCGTCGTCTCCTGTACGGTATACTCCTTGCCCATAAAGGCGATTTTCTTGCCCGCCGAGCGGCTGGACGCGAGCAGTCGCAGCTCCGAGAACGGGAACTTGCGCTCCTCGATGAGATTCAGAAACTCCTGCCCGACGGCACCCGTTGCGCCGAGGATGGCGACACGATACTTCTTCATAATGTACTCCCCACTATCCCTTACAACAGCTTGTCCAGTCCAACCGTGAGCGATGCGAGTCCGCACACCTTCTTCGCCGCGAGCACCACTCCCGGCATAAAGGACTCGCGGTTCAGCGAATCGTGACGGATCGTGAGCGTCTGCCCAAGTCCGCCGAAGATGACTTCCTGATGCGCAACATAGCCCGGCAGACGAACGCTGTGGATACGCATGCCCTCATACTCTGCGCCGCGTGCTCCCGCGATTTTCTCCTCCTCGTCGGAATGCCCCTGCGCGTGTGCTTCGCGCACCTCGGCAATCATCGCCGCCGTCTGCACCGCTGTCCCCGAGGGGGCGTCCAGCTTGTTGTCGTGGTGCAGCTCGATGATCTCCACATCGGGCATATATTTTGCCGCCATGCGGCTCATCAGCATCATCAGCACCGCACCGATGGCAAAGTTCGGTGCGATGAATGCGGGCGTAGCATTCTCGTCCGCCGCCGCCTTAATCGCCGCCTTCTGCTCCTCGGTCAATCCCGTCGTTCCGACCACAGGCGAGACCTTGTGTGCGAGTGCCGTGAGGACATTTCCATAGACGACATCGGGACGCGTGAAATCGATCATCACGTCGGGATGCAGCCGCTCGAGTGCCGCCGCAAGATCCGTCTCCACGAGCACGCCGTTCTTCGCCGTCCCCGCAAGCTCTCCCGCGTCCGCACCGCCTGTGATATCCACCGCACCGACGAGTTCCAACTCTGCATCGTCGATCACAGCCTTCAGCACCGCACGTCCCATGCGACCCGCCGCGCCATTTACCAAAACCTTTGTCAAGGCAATCTCCTCCCAAATACAGTATGACCTATTCTAGCCCAGAGAATCCCCGTATGTCAAGGAATACAAGCGTATTTCCCCCTCAGACCTCCCGCATATGCGCGAAACGCTCGCGGTACTGACGCATGAGTGTCGGCAGGACAAAGGAGAGCGCGGCGGGATCGTCGAGCGTTGCGAGAGCGGCGCGGCGGGCGAGCAGCAGGAGATCCATATCGGCGAGCACATCCGCGATCTTGAGGTCGCCGAGCCCGTGCTGCATCGCACCGAAGAACTGTCCGGGACCTCTGAGGCGCAGATCCTCCTCGGCGAGACGAAAGCCGTCGCTCGTCCGCTCGATGACCTGAAGCCGCTCCTGTGAAGCGGCACTGCGCCCCGCGATGAGAATGCAGTAGGAAGCGTAGGAGCCGCGCCCGACGCGCCCGCGCAGCTGGTGCAGTTGGGAGAGTCCAAACCGCTCCGCGTGCTCGACAACGAGGATGCTCGCGTTCGGCACGTTCACGCCAACCTCGATGACCGTGGTCGAGACAAGCAGCTTGATGCGGTCGGCGTAGAACCCCTCCATCACCGCCTCCTTCTCCGCGGACTTCATGCGACCGTGGAGCAGCCCACAGGGAATCCCGCGAAAAATGCCGTGGGACAGTTCCTCATAGACCTCCTCCACCGAGGGCAGACTGCTCTCATCGCTCGCCTCGATGAGCGGACAGACAACGTATGCCTGCCGCCCCGCCTCAATTTCCTTGCGCACAAAGGCATAGATCTTGTCACGCGCCCGCTCATCGCGCAGAAATGTCCGAATGGGCTGCCGTCCCGGCGGCAGGTGCTCAATGCGCGAAACATCGAGATCACCATACACCGTGAGTGTCATTGTGCGCGGAATCGGGGTCGCCGTCATAACAAGTACATCGGGGGTCACGGTGCTCTTTTTTTCCAGTGCCGCCCGCTGTGCCACACCAAAGCGGTGCTGCTCGTCCGTCACCACAAGTCCCAACGAATCGAATGATACACTGTCCTGAATCAGTGCGTGTGTCCCGACGGCGATGTCAATCTCATGTGCGGCAAGTGCCGCCGCAGCTGCGGTACGCTCCTTCTTTGTCAAATGCCCCGTGAGGAACCCCACGCGCACACCAAGAGGTGTGAGAAGCGCGTGCAAATAGTCATAATGCTGATGTGCAAGGATCTCCGTCGGAGCCATCAGAGCCCCCTGACAGCCGTTCTCCACCGTCTTGACGAGTGCGAGCAGTGCAATTGCCGTCTTGCCCGAGCCGACATCGCCCTGCACGAGACGGCGCATCGGCAGCGGCGACTCCATGTCGCGCGTGATTTCCGCCCACACCTTCTCCTGATCGTCGGTCAGTGCAAAGGGCAGTGCTGCAAGCACCTGCGCGACGAGATCCCCATTCGCTGCATGTGCGATCCCCTTCTGCTCCTCTGCCGTGCGCTTCTTGAGCGCGAGCAGCCCGCATTGGATGAGGTACAGTTCCTCGAACGCAAGCCGCCGCCGCGCCGCACGCAGTTCCTCCTCCTGCTTTGGGAAGTGAATGCGCCGAAAGGCAGCCCTGCGTCCGATGAGACGATACTCCTCACGGATGCGCTGCGGCAGGTTCTCTTCCAGTTCATCCACCGTCTGCGCAAGCGCATATTCCATCATCTGCCGCAGCTGCTTCTGCGTCAGCCCCTCGGTCGCCGCATAGACGGGCAGGATGCCGAGGTGTTCATCCGCCGCATCCTGTGCACCGAGGAGTTCAAACGACGTGATTTGCGAGAGCGCAAGCTGTCCGCCCCCCTGATAGGCATAGTCCGCCTTGCCCGAGAGGAGGATGCGCTGCCCCTCACGCAGCTTCGATTTGAGGAAACGCTGATTGAACCAGACCGCCTGTGCATAGCCTGTCCCATCGCCGAGAAGTGCCGTCAGCACCGTAAAGCCGCGCCGCCGCGTCGGACGCTCCGTCACCTGCTGAATCACGCCGAGGACAGTCGCACGCTCTCCAACGCGCAGCTCGGCGATGGGTGTCACGCGGCTCTGATCTCCGTAGATGCGCGGATAATACGTCAGGAGATCATACACCGTTCCGATGCCGAGACGCGCAAATGCCGCCGCCTTTTTCACGCCGACACCACGCACCTTGTTGATGCTGTCCGTGAGGTGCATCGTATCTCCTTTCCGTTATCAAAAAAAGCTGCCGCATCTGCGGCAGCTTTTTCTATCGAACAAATACGCCTTAGAGCTGCGGCCCCGCAGGAACGAGTGCCTTGCCCTCCTCGTTGCCCTCGTACTTCTTGAAGTTCTTGATAAAACGCTCAGCGAGGTCACGTGCCTTCTCATCCCACTCCGAGCGGCTTGCGTAAGTGTCGCGCGGGTCGAGGATCTTCGGATCGACCCCCGGCAGTTCCGTCGGAACCTCGAAGTCAAAATACGGGATCTTCTTCGTCGGTGCGCTGTCGATCGAGCCGTCCTGAATCGCGTGGATGATGCCGCGCGTATCCTGAATGGAGATGCGCTTGCCCGTGCCGTTCCATCCCGTGTTCACAAGATAGGCACGCGAGCCGTGCTCCTCCATCTTGCGGACGAGTTCCTCCGCATACTTCGTCGGATGCAGCTCGAGAAACGCCTGTCCAAAGCATGCCGAGAACGTCGGCGTCGGCTCCGTGATGCCGCGCTCCGTACCCGCGAGCTTCGACGTGAAGCCCGAGAGGAAGTAGTACTTCGTCTGCTCCGGCGTCAGGATCGAGACCGGCGGCAGAACGCCGAACGCATCCGCCGAGAGGAAGATCACGTGCTTTGCGTGCGGACCGGCGGACTTGTCTGCGACATGGCCGAGCACAATGTTCTCGATGTGGTTGATCGGATACGAGACACGTGTATTCTCCGTCACGCTCTTATCCGCAAAGTCCACGCGGCCGGCGAGGTCGACCGTGACATTCTCAAGCAGCGCATTGCGGCGAATCGCCTGATAGATGTCCGGCTCCGCATCAGGGTCAAGGTTGATGACCTTCGCGTAGCAGCCGCCCTCGTAGTTAAACACGCCCTCGTCATCCCAACCGTGCTCATCGTCACCGATGAGCAGCCGCGCATTGTCGGTTGAGAGCGTCGTCTTGCCCGTACCCGAGAGACCAAAGAAAAGAGTCGTGTTCCCTCCCTGCTTGTCCGTGTTTGCCGAGCAGTGCATGGAAGCGATCCCCTTCAGCGGAAGGTAGTAGTTCATCATGGAGAACATACCCTTCTTCATCTCGCCGCCGTACCATGTATTGATAATGACCTGCTCGCGGCTCGTGAGATTGAACATGACCGCTGTCTCAGAGTTGAGACCGAGATCGCCGAAGTGCATGACACGCGCCTTCGCCGCATTGTAGACGACAAAGTCGGGCTTGAAATCCTCAAGTTCCTCAGCCGTCGGACGGATGAACATATTCGTGACGAAGTGCGCCTGCCATGGCACTTCCACAATAAAACGCACCGCCATACGCGTATTTTTGTTTGCACCGCAGAACGCATCCACAACAAAGAGGCGCTTGTTACAGAGCTCACGAATCGCAATCTCGCGCACGGCATTCCACGTTTTCTGGGTCGCACGGTGGTTGTCGTTCTTGTATTCATCCGAGGTCCACCACACCGTATCGTGCGAGGTTTCATCATCGACGATGTACTTATCCTTCGGGGAGCGTCCCGTGTAGATGCCCGTCATGACGTTGACGGCATCCTTCATCTCCGTCACCTGCCCGCGCTCATATCCCTCAAGATCAGGGCGCAACTCCTCGCGGAACAGCTGATCGTAGCTTGGATTGTGAACAACCTCCGTCGTGCCTGTAATACCGTACTGTGTCAGATCAATCGTTGCCATGATATAACCTCTTTCTCCAATAACAGATTGGGAAGCACTGATTACTGTACTTTGTGAAAATTCTTCACATACGCTGAAAATCCTTCTTTAGATCATAAAAAATTATTGTTTTTTCTTACGCTCGCGCAAACGCAAGAACTTCTGTGCACATATCATTCTTCGCACAAATTCTCTTGTGCAGCACACTCGCCTCACGAAGTGCTGCAAGCCGCGCGGGAACTTCCATCCCGCTCCGAGTCTTCAGGCGTGCCATCTGTGCGAACTCATCCAGACCTGCCGTATCCTCGCCGAGTGCGTGGAGCACGCTTGCACCGAACTTGTACGGACTTGCCGTCGAGAGCACGACCATGGGGCGTGTGTCGCCCGTCGCGCGCCGATAATCCTCCGCCGCACGATAGGCGACCGCCGTATGCGTATCGAGCGTATACGATGTACGCTCATACACTGCGCGGATCTCTCCCTCCGTCGCCGCATCGTCCGCAAATGCCGCCCAGAAGTTTTCACGGAGTGCAGGCAGGAGGCGACTCGCATCATATTTCCCGCTCGCTGCAAGTTCCGTCATCCACGCAGCGACCTGCGCTGTGTCCTCCGTCAGATGATAGAGCAGGCGCTCAAGATTGCTCGAGATGAGAATGTCCATGGATGGCGACAGTGTCTGATAGAAGTCACGCTGACGGTCATAGATACCCGTTTGCAGGAAGTCCGTGAGGACGTTGTTCGCATTGGATGCGCAGACGAGCTTTCCGACGGGCAGCCCCATGCGCTTTGCGTAGTAGCCCGCGAGGATGTTGCCGAAGTTCCCCGTCGGCACGGTGAAGTTCACCGCATCGCCCTCCGTAATTTTGCGTTCTTCGAGAAGGTCGGCATAGGCACTGAAGTAGTAGACGATCTGCGGGACGAGCCGCCCCCAGTTGATCGAGTTCGCCGAGGAGAGTTTCGTGCGGAGCGCGGCAAGTTCCTCCGCCATCGCCGCATCGCCGAAGATCTCCTTGACCCCGCGCTGTGCATCGTCGAAGTTGCCGCGCACCGCCACGACGGAGACATTCGCCCCCGTCTGCGTCACCATCTGGAGACGCTGCACGGGACTGACACCGCCGTTGGGATAGAACACCATGATGCGGATGCCCTCGGCATCGGCAAATCCCTCAAGCGCAGCTTTCCCCGTATCGCCCGAGGTCGCAACGAGGATGAGAATTGTGTCCTGCTCCCCCGTCTTTTTCCGCGCCGTGCTCATCAGCTGCGGCAGGAGCTGCAGTGCCATGTCCTTGAACGCGCTTGTCGGTCCGTGCCAGAGTTCGAGCACCTCAAGATCGCCGACCGTCCGCACGGGTGCACGCCGCACATCATCGAACGTACGCCCGTAGGCACGCTCCACACAGCCACGCAGTTCATCCTCTGTATAGTCCGTCAGGAAGAGGCGAAGGATGCGTACGGCACGCTCCTCGTAGGAGAGCGGCACAAGTGCCTCGATCTCGCCAATCGTCAAATGCGGAAACGAATCCGGCACAAAAAGACCACCGTCAGAAGCAAGCCCCTTGAGAATCGCTGTGGCGGAGGAAACGTGCTCGGCTTCCCCGCGTGTGCTGAAATAATCCATTGTATACATCCTTTCGCAAGAAATCGCTGATAAAACAGGCCCTCGGATTGGTACAGATTTTTTCTGTCAAGGAGACAAACCGGGCGCATAGCCAGAGCTATGTGGAGGATTTGCCGACGCGGACAGGACGAAAAAGATGTGCCAAGATAGTGCGGCTGAATTTATCAGTGATTCCGTAAATCATCTGTGTTATACTATGGCGTGAAGTTTGTGGAAGCATCTTGTCAGCGTATGAGCCTTGCTGTCGTCGCGTCAGCTGCACGAACGAGATCGTGTGGAACAAGAGCAAGCTGCTCCCCGCGCCGTCCGGCACTCACGCAAATGCGATCCTGCCGCAAAATACTTTCATCACAGTAGACAGGGTACCGTTTTTTTGCCCCAAGCGGCGAACATCCGCCGCGCACATAGCCCGTGAGATCAAACACCTCGTTGAGATGAACCATCTCCGCGCGTTTGTTCCCGGAGACGGCCGCCGCTGCCTTGAGATCGAGCTCTCCCGCCCCTGGAATTACGGCCATAAATACACCGGTTCGGTCGCCGCGCACAACGAGTGTCTTGTAGATGCGCTCCAAGGGAATGCCGGTTGCTTCCGCCACATGCACCGCCGATAGATCGCTCTCATCGACCGGATAGGTCAGCAGCTCATAGGAAATCCCAAGCCGATCCAAGATACGAGCTGCGTTTGTCTTTGGAGTTTTTTTCTTCGCCATGTTACTCACCGTCTTTGATTATACCATTGAGCCTGAATAAAAATCAAACGCTATTGCGTTTGGAAGGGAGTATTACAATGAAAATTGCACTGATCTCTATGGAAGTCATCCCCGGTCGCCCCGACCGCAATGCCGCGCATATGCGTGAAAAAATAAAGGAGGCGAAAGCGGCGGGTGCGGAGCTTGCCCTCTTTCCCGCGCTCAGCCTCTCGGGGCTCTTCCTCGGCGGTGTATGGAAACAGTCCACATTCCTGCGCGACCTCGCGGACTACGCCGAGGAGATTGCCGCTGCCGCAGATGGCATCACCGTTGTCTTTGGAAACGCCGCACAGACGGACAGCTGCACGGGCGTGCGCCGCACACTGATGGAGGCACGGGACGGCGTACTGCATGAGGTAGCACAAATGCCGCTCCACGGTACAGGAAACACCTTTGCCCCGCTCCTCTATGAACTGCCCAATGAGAACATCATTCTCGCCGCAGACGCATCCCCCTTCCCCATCTGCTTCGGTGCACGCACACTCGCAGAGACGGCACGCGAAAAGGGCAAAGCAATTTTCTACATCAACACGCTCGGCTTGCAGGACAAGGGCAAGACCGTCTACGCCTTCCCGGGCAGGGCACAGGTATTCAACGAAAACGGCGAGCGTGTGCTGATATCGCCCGCGTATACTGAGGGCGTGAACGTGATTGACACCGCACAGCTTCCTCCCGCCGTCACACAGCATACCGAGGAATCAATCGCCCCCATCCACCGTATGCTGCGCTATGCCGTACAAAAATTTCTTGCACGCATCCATATGGAGCGCGTTGTCATCGGCATCTCGGGCGGCATCGACTCTGCCGTCGCCGCCGCCCTCTACGTCGACGCGATCGGCGCGGAGAACGTCCTGCTCGTCAATATGCCGAGCCGTTTCAACTCTGCAACGACGAAGGGGCTTGCCGCACAGCTCGCGGACAATCTCGGCTGCCGCCACATGATCGTCCCCATCGAGGAGAGTGTCACGCACACGGTCGATCAGCTCACGACTGTTCCCATCATGGGAAAATGTGCGGCAGAGGGGGAGCACCTCACGATCTCCTCGTTCGTGCGCGAGAATATGCAGGCGCGTGACCGCAGCGGACGTGTCCTCTCCGCCGTCGCCGCCGCATGGGGCGCAGGCTTTACCTGCAACGCGAACAAGGCGGAGTCCACCGTCGGCTACGCGACCCTCTACGGCGATCAGGCAGGCTTCCTCTCAGCACTCGCTGACCTCTGGAAATATCAGGTCTACGACCTCGCACGCTATCTGAACGACAGCGTCTATGGGCGCGAGGTTGTCCCACAGGGTATCATCGACATCGTACCGAGTGCCGAACTCTCCGATGCGCAAAACGTCGACGAGGGCAAGGGCGACCCCATTCGCTACCCCTATCACGACTACCTCTTCCGCGCCTTTGCAGAGAACAATGAAACGCCTGAGGAAATTCTGGAATACTATGCCAAAAACGCGCTCGAAGCACATATCGGCTGTAAGAAAGGGCTTGTCGCAGAATATTTCCCGACGGCGGCAGACTTTATCGCCGACCTCGAACGCTGGTGGGGACTCTATACAGGCATGGCAGTCGCCAAGCGCATCCAATCGCCGCCGCTGCTGTCCGTTAGCGGGTGTGCTTACGGCAGCGACCATCCCGAGTCCCAGATTGGTGCATATGAGACGATTCGTTATCGCGCATTGAAAGAGAAGCTGCTCGGAAAATAATTTGGAAAACACATATTGGCGTCCCTGTGTATTCGTGCAGGGACGCTTTTCATTTATGGAAGCACTGATAAATTCAGTACTACCATCTTGACGCATCTTTTTTGCCCGCACTGTGTCGGCAAATCCTCCACATAGCCCTTGCTATGCGTCCGGTTTGCCTCCTTGTTCGGACGAAAAATCTACGCCAATCTGGCAGACTTCATTTTATCAGCGATTCCATAAAAATATCATCGTTGAGAAATTTTCTCATTTACAAGATTCAATTTTTGTGCTATTCTCAATACAAATGAAAGGATGGTGCAAATATGCACGCAAAAAAATTATTCCCACGATTCCTGCTCACCCTCGCACTCGCCATGATGGCACTGGTCGCCGTCGGCTGCGGCGGAGGAGGCACAGGCAGCGACAAGGCAGCCGACACGAAGAAAACCGTGACGGTCACAACCTCATTTTTACAGGATATGACAAAACAGCTCGCGGGCGACTATGTGAACATCGAGCTGATTATCCCCGCAGGTGAGGATCCGCATCTCTACGTCGCGCAGCCTGCCGACCTTGAAAAGATCAAGAAGGCAGATCTCCTCCTCTACCACGGCCTGCACTTCGAGGGCAAGATGGCAGAGGTGCTTGAGAAGAAGGGGGTCGCGGTCACGAAGAACTTTGCGGACGCGAACATCAACTACATGGAGGAGGACGGCAAGAAGATCGTCGACCCGCATTTCTGGTTCGATGTCGCGCTCTACAAGCAGGCGACGGAAGCGGCGGCAGCCGAACTCATTAAGCTCGTTCCCGCACACGAGAAGGAGATTCAAGAGAATCTGAAGAAGTATCTCGCCGATCTGGATGCCCTTGATGCGGAGATCACACAGAAGATTTCACAGATTCCCGAGGGTCAGCGCAACCTCGTCACACCGCACGACGCATTCAACTACTTCTCCCATCGCTACCATGTGAACGTCATTGCACCGCAGGGTGTCAGCACGGATTCCGAGGTCGCAAATGCGGATATTGAAAAGACAGCAAATTACATTGTCGAGCACAAGGTCAAGGCAGTGTTCGCCGAGAGCACGACAAATCCCGAGCGCATGAAGAAGCTGCAGGAGGTCTGCAAGACGAAGGGCTTCGATGTGGAGATCGTCGGCGGCGAGGGCAGCGAGCTCTTCTCCGACTCACTCGCGCCTGTCGGACAGAAGGGCGACACCTATATCACGATGTACCGCAGCAACATTGATCTGATTGTTTCGCATTTGAAGTAACTGTTCATATGCCCTGCGAACTCCACGCGAACACTTAGTTGCGCAAGCGATCACGTGCTTGTATGCTTAAGGAATCGCTGATAAAATGAAGTCCGTCAGATTAGCGTAGATTTTTTCGTCCGAACAAGGAGGCAAACCGGACGCATAGCAAAGGCTATGTGGAGGATTTGCCGACACAGTGCGGGAAAAAAAGATACGCCAAGATGACGGTGCTGAATTTATCAGTGCTTCCTTAAATACTGGCGGACTTCTTAAACGCGCTTCGCTTGAACGAAAGAAATCCGCCGGGGCATACCGCACGTTTTACTCGCTTGCTCCACTAGGGTTCGCTTAGGAGCATCGCATGGCAACATACCAAACCATACAGAAGGGGCTCAGAATGACAGGAACAAACAGTGTGATCCACGTCGAAGACCTCACAATGGCATACCGCGATACCCCCGTACTCTGGGACATCGACCTCGATGTGCCGGAGTGCGTGCGCTGTGCGATCGTAGGACCGAACGGCGCGGGCAAGTCCACCCTGCTGCGGGGCATCCTCGGGCTGCTAAAGCCCGTCTCGGGCGCAGTGCGTCTCTGGGGCAAGGCACTCTCCGCCGTGCACAAGCAGATCGCCTATGTGCCGCAGCGCGGCTCGGTACACTGGGACTTCCCGACGACGGTCTTCGATGTCGTGCTCATGGGGCGATATGCGCATCTGGGACTTGTGCGCCGTCCCGGCAAGGAGGATCGCGCTCTGGCGATGGACGCGCTCGATAAAATGAAGATGGCAGACTTCGCCGACCGTCAGATCTCGGAGCTGTCGGGCGGGCAGAAGCAGCGCGTCTTCATCGCACGCGCACTCGCACAGGACGCACAGCTCTACATCATGGACGAGCCGCTTGCGGGCGTTGACGAGACGACGGAGCGCATCATCATGGACAAGTTCATGGATTTACAAAAAGAAAAGCGCACCGTCATCGCCGTCCACCACGATCTCAGCACACTCGATGCCTATTTCGACTATCTCGTCGTGCTGAACCGCACGGTAAAGGCATCGGACTATCTCGCAGATATCGACAAGGAGGCGGCACTCGCGCGCGCCTATCGCGTGAAGGAGTGAGCGATGGACATTCTGACGAACTACACCTTTCAGATCGTCGCGCTCGGCAGCGTCATCCTCGCCGTCGCCGCCGCCCCCGTCGGCGCACTCAGCGTCTACAAGGGGCAGAGCCTCATCGGCGATGCAATCGGGCACTCGACCTTCCCCGGTATCATCCTTGCCTACATGGCATTCGCGACACGCAGCCCCGTCATCCTCCTCGCAGGAGCGATTCTGGCAGGTGCGGCAAGCTACGCGCTCATCCAGCTCGCGCACAGGGACAAGCGTCTGGGGCTCGATGCAAACCTCGCAATCTTCCTCTCGGGCTTCTTCGGGCTTGGTATGGCACTCAAGAGTTTTATCCAAGGAAATCCTGACTATGCGGGCGCGTCACAGGCGGGGCTCGGGACGTACATCTTCGGACAGGCGGCGTACATGCTTGAGGCGGATGTCCTGCTGATCGCCGTCGTTTCCGCCCTCGTGCTCACGCTCCTGCTGCTCTTTTACAAGGAGCTGAAACTCTTCGTCTTTGACGCGGAGTATGCGGAGGTGGTAGGACTGCCCTGCCGACTGCTGAACCTCCTCCTGCTCGTCATGACGATTGCCGTCATCGGTATCGGGATCAAAGCGGTCGGCGCAATCCTCATCAGTTCCTTCCTCATTATCCCCTGCGTTGCCGCAAATCAGTGGTCGAACAACTTTGCACGCGTGCTCCTGCTGAGCAGCCTCATCGGTGCGGTCTCCGCACTCGTTGGAACGTACATCAGCACGCTCGAACAGGGCATGTCGACAGGGCCGTCCATCATCCTCGTTGCCTCGCTGATCGCCTTTTTTTCCATTGTTTTCGGGACAAAGGGCATCCTCGGCAGCGTGTTGAAACGGAGGCACGCACATGGATGACGCACTGCTCGTACTCCTACTGACGGCGGCAGCGTGCGCACCGCTCGGCGTATTCCTCATCCTGCGCCGTCTCTCCATGATGGCGGACGCAATCAGTCACACCGTTCTGCTCGGCATCGTGCTCGCCTTCTTCGTAACGCATGATCTCGGCTCGCCGTGGCTGCTCTTCGGTGCGGCGCTCATGGGTGTTGTCACGGTGTCGCTTGTCGAACTGCTTGGCAAAACGCGCCTTGTCAAATACGACGATGCAATCGGTGTTATCTTTCCCCTGCTCTTTGCGCTCGCCGTCATCCTCATCAGCAAATACGCGGGGAATGCCCACCTCGATACCGATATGGTACTCATGGGCGAAGTCATCTACGCAGGGCTGAACACGGTCGGGATCGGCGGCATGGAAATTCCCGCTTCCGCGCTCAAGATGAGCGGGCTCGCCCTCCTGATTGCAGTGTTTATCACCGTGTTCTACAAGGAGCTCAAGGTCTCCACGTTTGACGGCGAATACGCACGGCTCATCGGCGTACCGACGGGCATCCTCTTTTACGCCTTTATGTCACTCACCTCGCTCACGACCGTCGCGGCATTCGACGCGGTCGGTGCGATCCTCGTCATCTCGTTTTTCATCGCCCCCGGTGCGACAGCGCTGCTCTTTACAAAGCACCTGTCCCATACGCTCCTCCTCGCCCTTCTCATCAGCATGGTGAACTCCGCTCTCGGCTACGCGCTCGCCGTCCATATGAACGCCTCGATTGCGGGGCTGTGTGCCGTCATAAATATGCTCGTCTACCTACTCGCCCTGCTCATGGGGCCAAAGGGAGCTGTCACGGCATACATCCGCCGCAAAAGAAGTATGCGGCAGATGCAGCGCGACCTCTTCCTGCTCCACATCGGCAGACACACGGCAGAACGCGTTGAGAGTGCAGAGAACCACGCGGACGAGATCGGCGACCATCTGAAATGGGAGGAAAGCAAAGTGCGCCGCGTCAGCCGCGAGCTCATCGATCAGCACCTCCTCCATCGCGAGGGCAGCTACTATCTGCTGACCGAGGTGGGCGCGGCGGCATATACGGCGCTCTGCAAGAGATACTATATCTGAGGAAAACAAAGAGTCTGTTGTACGAAGTCATTTTGACTCCATACAACAGACTCTGTTCGTATGAGCGTTCAAAGCGCCCCTTCCACCGCTTCGCGGTTCCCCTCCCCCGTGCCGAGCGGTCAACGTCAACCAATCACACTTCGCTAACGCTTGTGTTCTTGGGACGTTTTCCCATACGACCTATTTCCCAATCAGCTGCGTCCTTTCGGACTTGCTTCTTGGACAGGTCAGCAACGGGGGAGGCTTTGCATTACGGCATATTAGCTTCCCCCGTCCGAGACGGGGGAGCGGTCAACCTCTTCCAATCACACTTCGCCTTTCGGCTTGTGTTCTTGGGAGGTTTTCCCATACGACCTGTTACCCGTTCAGCTGCGCCCTTTGGGCTTGCTTCTCGGACAGGTCAGTAAGTGGCGAGCTTGCGAGCCGATAGGGGCGCTCCGAGAGCAGCCCCTTGTATGTGGTGGAAGGGGGCCCCCATCTGTTACGATGCGAAGGAAACAGTCTCTTCTGCCTCGGTCTCATCGGGGTAGACCGGTGCGATGGAGACATTAGTCGCTGCGTTCACAGCCTCATCGAGGGTGTTCGTTGCGACGTTATCCTGCTCTGCCTTTGCCTCCTGCACGGGTGCGTAGGCGTTCAGCACGCTCTCAACAAGGGCGACCTTCTCACCGTCGGAGAGCGTTGCCGCATTCGCAATCTCCTGCACGATGCCCACGACAACACCTGCAGTCTGACGACGCGACGTGCCGACCTTCTCATTGAGCTGCGCAACGGTCTTTGTGAGAGCCTCAGCACGCTTTTCCTGCGTCGGCTCAACGAGTGCGTCCAGTGCCTTTGCATTGCCCTCGGCGATGTTCGATGTATCATCGGCGGAGAGGCTCGGTGCCTCGGGGTTCACAGGCGGCGCGGGCGGCTGCGGAACGGGCGGCACTGGTTCGCTCGTCTCCGTGAATGCAGCCAACTCTGCCCCTGCAAGTTTTACATGGGAGGATGGGTCTCGCAAGAGGGATGCCGCCGATCTGTCCGTACGCGTAACGATGGCAGCAGGGTTGACGTTGAGCTCCGAGGTCGCTGTAATCGCGCTCTCCTTCCATACGCCGATCTTGCCCGCACCGAGATTCAGATTGTACGCAGCAGCCTCTGATTTCCACAGACCGAGTTCGTTGTCCTTGGTAACGTCCACCTTGACTTCCTGATCGCCATGACCCGAATAGACACGGTCAAACGACGCCCCCGCATAAAGATCCGTCCACGAATTTGCCCCAAGATTGCTGTCCTCGATGGTCACCTTGCCGCCGAAGATTCTTGTCCCGTCGTAGTCCACACCCGTGGGATGCGTTACGGTAACATTCTTCAGATGGACGATGTTGTTCACGCCTGCTGTCTTGTGCTCATGGGCGCGATTGCCGACATCCGTGTCGCCATCGTCACGTTCCTGCGAGAACGCATAGAGATTGAACCCGCCCGTCGCGATCGTGCTGTTCCTCAGGCTAACGCTGCCGCCATCCGCATAGAACTCGCGCTTGGTGCGAACGTCCAGCCCATCCGCCTGTAGGGTATTCGCAACACTCGCTTCGTTGCGCGACCAATAGTTCCTCCAATCTGCAGCGGTCTGGTCGTAGTCAAACTTACTGAATGCACTCAGCGAGAAGTCCGTCCTCGTTCCGTGCAGCTTTGCGCGGTCTGCGTTGACGGTATACCCCACGACACCGAACGATGCTTTCCCATCAGTCTCATGCTTCACCATTCCGTGGAACGTGAGATCATTGCCCCGTGTGCCGCGATAGGTAAGCAGCTCGTTCCCATGATCATCACCGTGCTGCCGCTTAAAGCGGTTGCCCGCAATCATGATAACTTCTGCTTCATGACCCGCGTCGCTTCCCATCTGAATTGTTGCATCATCCGCAACGGCGATCTTGCCGCCGTAGATCGTGCCCTGATTCGTCGTTAGCGTGCTGTTTGCGATGTTGATGGTGCGGTCTGGCGCACTTGTATCGTCCATCACTGCGCCATTCCCGGTTGATCGATAGCTTGCAACAGCTTCCATCCCGAGCCGGTAGACCTCAATAGTACTGTTCTTGATGTCAATGACACCGCCGCCGAGACCGAGTTTCTCTCCCTCCGCGGTGACACCATCCAAGGAGACTTTATTTGCTGCTGTCACGTTCGCAGTAAACACATGCTTGGCATCATCAGCGTCACGCTCATCCGCACTAAACTTCGATGCAGCATAGATGGTCGTTTCCGCGTCCTCACCGAGGAACTTCGCTCCCATTGCAGAGACTGTGGCACCGCCGATCTCGGTCTCTCTGCGATTGCCGCCAAGCATATTGATCGTGCCGTTAAAGACGACATCGTTGCCCGCATTGTGGACGAGTTCCTCGGTGAGATCCTTTCCGTCATGCAGCGTCCATGCCGCTGAGTTTGCCGCCTTGATCTGAAGCATCGGCTCATTCGTTCCGCCAACAACCCCCATATCGAAAACGACACCGTCTGCAACGCTCACCTTGCCGCCGAAGATATCGAGCTGATTACTGACGTTGAACTTCGCGTTCCCATCAATGGTAATAGGAGCCTCACCATTTTGCCGTAGGACGCGCTCCGTGTTGTTCGCCTTGACAATGCCAAGCGCGGAGAGCGTCATATCCGAAACATTCAGCACAGCGTTCCCGCCGATATGAATTCCGTTCGGGTTGACGAGCACGAGATCTCCACCACCCGTCTGATTCATCGTGCCGAGGATGTCGGAAAGCTGTGATCCTGTCACATTGTTGACGAGGGTCTTGTCACTCGCGATGTTGAAAGTCAGCGTCTCACCATTTGCGATATTGAACGTCTGCCAGTTGATCTGTCCGTTGTTCGTCGCCGTGATGGTTGCATTATTCGCAACACTGTCCCATGTACCGTCGCTGAGTGCAATGCCGGGGTTGCCGCCCACGACTTCGCCGCCCGTCGGCATGGCGAGTGCAGAGCTCGTGAGTGCAAGTGTAATCAATGCCGCAAGGCTGCTGCGGCGCATTTTCTTTTTGAAATTCATTCCGTTCCTTCCTTTCGTTCCTTTCGATCGTGTATTGGCTTTCCCTCGTTCAAAGCGCCCCTTCCGTCACGCTGTCGCGTGCCACCTCCCCCGCTGTGGCAGGGGAGGCTTTTGGAGAAACGCTATATCAGCTTCCCCCGTCGCTACGGGGGAGCGGTCAACCTCCTCCAATCACACTTCGCCTTTTCGGCTTGTGTTCTTGGGAGTTTTTCCCATACGACCTGTTACCTGCTCAGCTGTGCCCTTTGGGCTTGCTTCTCGGACAGGTCAGTAGTGGCGAACGCAGTGAGCCGATAGGGTCGCTCCCTAGAAGCTCACGCTTGCCATCAGGTTCCAATGGCGGCTGTTCTGCTTGTTGAGGTTCACCTTATCCGCATCACGCAGAACCCGTGCATAGTCGAGGGAGAGCGAGAACCGATCATCCGAGTAGCGCACGCCGAGACCCGCACTCGCGATGCTGTCGCTGCCAAAGATCACATTGCGGTTCTTGTCGTTGCGGTTGTTCGAGAGATGTGCGTAGTCCGTGAACGCGAGGAGGCGCGTATGCTTTGCAATCTCGGGGCTGTAGATCTCAAGGCTTCCCACGAACCCCTTGTCCGCACCGATCGCACGCTCATCGAATCCGCGTACGCTCATCGCACCGCCCGCACCGATCTGTTCGGCGGGAACGACGTGATCCTTCGTATACTGTGCGTTCAGACGCACGGCTCCGATCCAGTCACTCTTTGCACGCACCTGATAGTTCGTCCCTGCCCGCAGGAGAGTGAATTGGCTGTCCGCGCCCGGCGTGACCTTCTCATAGGATGCCCCGTCTCCGCTCACGTTCGCCGCAAGTCCGACGTTGTAGGAGAGGACGCTGTTCGCCTTGCGCTGGCTGTGCAGGTAGGTGACGGAGGCGAGCATGACGTTATAGTCCGTCGTGTTGTTGAACCTGCGTCCGATAAAGTTATAGCCAAAATCGCTCTCCGTGCGGCGGTAGCCGATCCCGAAGTCGAGGATATCCTTGTTCCGCGAGGTGTAGGAGAGGAATCGCTGATAGTGCAGGTCGGCGTTCGTGCTCTTGCCGCCGATGTTCACGTCAAAGAGGCTGCGTGCGCCCGTGTCATAGTTGTCGATGTTGGTGCGGCCGTGGCTGACGCTGACGGATACGGCACCGTTCCACTCAGGCATGAGCTTCCGATAGGAGAGCGCACCGACCTTCACGTCGCCGAAATGCCCCGGCGAGGTGACGAATGCCGCACCAAAGGTGTCCGCACGTCCCGAGATGTTCGTATTGAGATAGGTGAGCGCGGTGCGCCAGTCGCCCGTGTAGTCCGTGCCTGTGTTGCTGACCGAGAGGCGGACATGGTCGCTCTTTTTCTCCTGCACATTGACCGTAACGCGGTAGGCACCCGCGCCTGCCGGCGTGAACTCCGTCGCGAGGAGGATGCCCCCCGTGTCGTTGACGCTCTGGATCTCCTGTGAGAGCTTGCGGATGTTCACGGTGTCGCGCGAGAGCTCTGGCAGCAGAGCACGAACAGTCGCCTCGCTCGTCTCTCCCGACCCCTGAACGATGACGGCGCTCACGCGCACGTTCATGTTCTTCATGTCCATGGCCTTTGCGCTCTTCTCTGCCGCGTCGCGGACATCATGCTCCGAGCGGTCAATCGCACGTGCCGCACTGCTGCGATCACTGTCCATCGGTGCCGCCGATGCCTGCGTGAGTGAGAGCAGTGAGCCCCCCGCGAGCAGTGCCGCCGCCAGAAGTCTTGCCTCTTTTTTCTTCATGCCACCATCATCCTTTCGGAAGCGCACCGCTCTCTGCCGCATCCACACGCACACAAGTTCAGCGCACTTCGTTCCGCTTCGCCGCATGGATCCCTCTGCGCGGCGCAACATTTTACCGCATGCTAAATCACGACTAATAAAGTTATCCACAATTTAACATGTGCTAAAATTATAACACGGTTCACCCCCCCGTCTAGACTTTTGTCCCTCCTTATTCTATTGTTTTAATTTATGAAAACAAACTATAGTTTAGAAAGAAAATACGTAGAAAAGGGCTGTTGTACGAAGCTAGAACACTTCATACAACAGCCCTCTCGTTATACTCCTTTTCTTTTTTCAAAGATCAGCGCATAAAGTAAGACACACCCGACTCAAAGATCATCTGGTTCATTTCACCGGGCACATTCTTACTGATGTTTTCACCAATGCGCTCCGCGTGCGCCATGCGCCCGTAGATGCGCCCATCAGGGCTCGTAATCCCCTCAATGGCGTTGACGGATCCGTTCGGATTATACGGCTGATCGAGCGTCGGCATTCCCTTGTCGTTCACATACTGGGTCGCAATCTGTCCGCGAATGCGGAGGTTCGCCACAGTCTTTGCATCCGCATAGAATCGACCTTCCCCATGCGAGACTGCAATCGTGTGGGTATCCCCCACGCTGACTCCCGCGAGCCACGGCGACAGGTTCGACGCGACACGCACGCGCACGGTCTGGGAGACATGCCGCCCGATGTTGTTGTAGGTCAGTGTCGGCGAGTTCTCATCTAGGTCGACAATCTTTCCGTATGGCAGCAGGCCGAGCTTTAGGAGTGCCTGGAACCCGTTGCAAATGCCGAGGATGAGCCCGTCCTGATCGCGCAGAAGGCGCTGTACCGCCTCAGTGAGTGCAGGTGCGCGGAACATCGCCGCAATGAACTTCCCTGTACCGTCCGGCTCGTCGCCGCCGCTGTAGCCGCCCGGCAGCATGAGGATCTGGGACTGCCGAAGCGCCGCCGCAAGCGCGGTCACGGTTTCCTCGACCGCCTTCGGTGTGAGGTTCCGCACGACGAAAATCTCGGGAATCGCCCCCGCACGCTCCCATGCACGCGCGGAATCATACTCGCAATTCGTCCCCGGGAATACGGGGATGCAGACACGCGGCTTCGCAATCTTGACCGAACTGCCAACGAATTTGCCCTGCGTATAGGGTGCATAGGTCGGGCGATCGATCTGACGCGTGATCTGCGGCACGGTCGTCGGGAATATTTTTTCCAAGGGCTCCGTAAAGGCTTCCCACACATCAGAGAGGACGATCGTGTCCAGATCTGTGATGATGCTCGGCACGTCACGCGTCCTGCCGATCTCGACAGCACCGGTTCCCTTGAGATTCGCCGCTGTATCGAACGCGGAGGCGACCTCAAGCAGCATGGTTCCGTAGAGCGGCTTAAAGAGATCATCCTGTGGAATAAAGGAGGTGAACTTAAAGCCCAGATTGTTGCCGAGACACATCTTGGAAATCGCAGCTGCGATACCACCGCGTCCGACACTCATTGCAGAAAAGACCTTCTTATCCTGCACAAGCTGATGAATCTTTGCAAAGTTGGTATTGAGCCGTGAAAATACCGGAAGGTCCTGTGCATCGTACGGAACAGGCACCATAATAACCTTGTTGTTCGGGTACTTAAACTCGGGCGACAGTGCCTCGTTCGCACGCATGGCTGCAACGGCAAAGGCAACGAGGGTCGGCGGTACGTTCAGATTCTCAAACGTGCCCGACATGGAATCCTTGCCGCCAATCGCGGGGATGCCCATCTCATGCTGCGCACGCAGGGCTCCGAGGAGGGCGGCAAAGGGCTTGCCCCATTTCTTCGGATCGGTACCGAGACGCTCGAAATACTCCTGCAGTGTCAGACGCACCTTTGCCGCCTCACCGCCCGCAGCAACGATCTTTGCCACCGCCTCGACAACAGCGTAGAGTGCTCCATGGAACGGGCTCCACGTCGAAAGATCGGGGTCAAAACCGAACGCCATTGCAGATGCCGTATTTGTCTCCCCATGACGTACGGGGAGCTTCGCAACCATCGCCTCCGAGGGTGTCAGCTGATACTTCCCGCCGAACGGCATGAGCACGGAGGACGCACCAATCGTTGCGTCGAACCGCTCGCCCAGCCCTTTCTGGCTGCACACGTTGAGATCCTCGAGATTCACAAGCCACATATCCTCAAGCACACGCCCCGCCTGTTTGACCGGCGGAGGAAGCTGCTGCAGATAGGGCGTTCTCTCGTTCGGCGGCTCGACAACGACACGGACGTGCTGCCGAACGCCGTTCGTCGCTAGGAAGCTCCGTTCGATATGCACGATTTCCTTGCCGCGCCACTTCATGACAAGGCGCGGTTCTGCGGTCACGACAGCAACTTCGGTCGCCTCAAGGTTCTCCGCATCCGCATGACGCAGGAATGCGGAGACATCCTTTGGAGAGAGCACGACCGCCATGCGCTCCTGTGATTCGGAGATCGCAAGTTCCGTACCGTCGAGCCCCTCGTACTTCTTCGGCACGGCATCGAGATCGATCGTCAGCCCGTCGGCAAGCTCACCGATGGCAACGGCAACGCCGCCCGCACCGAAGTCGTTGCACCGCTTGATCATGCGGCTGACCTCGGGATTGCGGAAAAGTCGCTGAATCTTGCGCTCCGTCGGCGGGTTCCCCTTCTGTACCTCTGCGCCCGATGTGGTGAGCGAGGCCTCCGTATGCTGCTTCGACGAGCCGGTCGCACCGCCGATGCCGTCACGGCCTGTCCGCCCGCCAAGGAGGACGATGACATCCCCCGCAGCAGGACGTTCGCGCACGACCTGTGCGGCGGGTGCGGCACCGATGACCGCGCCAATCTCCATGCGCTTGGCGAGGTAGCCCTTGTGGTAAATCTCGCGCACCTGCCCCGTCGCAAGTCCGACCTGGTTGCCGTACGAGCTGTACCCATCCGCTGCACCGAGCGTGATTTTCTTCTGCGGAAGCTTTCCCGCCAGTGTCTCCTCGATCGGCACACGCGGGTCGGATGCCCCCGTCACGCGCATCGCCTGATAGACATACGAACGCCCCGAGAGCGGATCGCGGATCGCGCCGCCGAGACACGTCGCCGCACCGCCGAACGGCTCAATCTCCGTGGGGTGATTGTGCGTCTCGTTCTTGAACATGAGGAGCCAGTCCTCATCCCTGCCGTTCACATCGACGGTCACGCGAATGCTGCACGCATTGATCTCCTCGGATTCATCGAGATCCTTCAGCTTCCCCTCTGCACGCAGCACCTTCATCCCGATGACGGCGATATCCATGAGCGTCATATCGCGTTTGTCGTTCGTATAGACCGCCCTGCGGTCATCCGTATACTGCTGATAGGTCTCGATGATCGGCAGGGAGAAAAAACCGTTCTCGATATTCACGGCATCAATCGCCGTGGTAAATGTCGTGTGCCGACAGTGATCCGACCAGTAGGTGTCAACGACACGCAGCTCCGTGATCGTCGGAGCACGGTGCTCCGTGTCACGAAAATACTGCTGCACAAATTCGAGATCTGCCTCACTCATCGCAAAGCCGTGCTCTCTGTGGAACTGTCCGAGCTGGCCCCGCGAGAGCTGATTGAACTGTGCGAGAACCTCCACGTCCATCGGCAGCACAATGCGGCTCTCCAAGGTGGCAGGCGTTGCAAGTGAGGCCTCACGACTTTCCACCGTGTTGATGAGATATGCTTTGATCTGCTCAAACACACGGTCATCAATTTTCCCGATCAGAACAATGACACGCGCCGTCCGTACATCGGGACGCTCCCCCTGTGTCACGAGCTGAACACACTCCGCCGCCGCGGCTGCCGTCGGATCAAACTGCCCCGGCAAAGGCTCGATCGCGAATATCCGCGCATCCGAAAAGAACGGCAGCACATCCTCATAGACCGTATCAACCGGCGGATCGGCAAAGACGATGTTCCGTACCTGTGCGAACTCCTCGTCGCTCAGTCCCTCTATGTCATAGCGTGTGATGATGCGCACGGCACGCAGATCCGTCAGACGGAATGTCTCTACCAGATCACCGCAAAGCCGCTGCGCCGGAATATCAAAGAAACCCTGCCGCTTCTCCACAAAGATTCGTTTGACAGCCATTGGTATCCTCCTCCTTGAACGCCATTTCCCATGCTCTATTTTATAGGAAGTTAATTAAATATGCAAGGTTGATTCTGCATACAAAAACGGGTATCCGCAAAGATACCCGTCCCACTATGAAAAACTATTCAACGGCCTTCAGCACATAGATACGCGAGTCAAAGTCTGTAGTCAGTCCGTTCTCTGCATTTGGCTCACCCGCCGTACCGTCCGTTGTGATCAGCCCGTAATTCATCAGCTCATCACCGTAGCAGCATACACCGCTGCGGCTATTCTCGTAGAGCACATCCGGCAGGAGCCCCGCAAGACGTACACGCTCGAAACGATAGTTCACACGGTTCAGCGTGCGGTACCAGCCGACAATCGCCGTCTTTTTGTCCGCGCTCACGCTCATCCACACCGTTACATTTCCCTCGAAAGGACTTTGCAGACGGTAAAATGTTCCGAACTGAAAGATCTCACGGTACTCCTTCATAAAGAGGACCTGCTCCTTGACCTCGGCGATTTCCTCCTCCGTAAGTTTGTTGAGATCGAGCTCATAGCCAAACGTCCCGAAGTACGCCGTATTTGCGCGCGTATGCAGCGGAGTCATGCGGTTGACCTGATGGTTCGGCACGACGGAGACATGGCTGCCCATGCTGCTCACGGGGTAGCACATGGATGTTCCGTACTGGATTTTCTGTCGCTCGGACGCATCGGAGTTGTCGCTCGCCCACGTCTGCGGCGCATAGTAGAGCATACCGGGATCGAAGCGGTTGCCGCCCGAAGCGCAGGACTCAAAGAGTACATGGGGAAAGTTCGATGTCAACCGCTCGTAGAGATCGTAGAGCCCGAGGATGTAGCGATGGAACACCTCGCCCTGCTGGTCGGCGGGCAGCGCGTGCGACCAGCACTCCGTGATGCTGCGGTTCATATCCCATTTTACATAGGAGACCTTGCCGCTCGCGAGAATCGCCTCCATCTGCCCATAGATATGATCGACCACATCCTTACGCGAAAAGTCGAGCACGCACTGCGAGCGTCCGAGCGACTTGCGCCGCCCCGGCACGGAGAGCACCCAGTCCGGATGTGCACGGTAGAGATCGGAGTCCTCGTTGACCATCTCGAGCTCAACCCAGATGCCGAACTTCATGCCGCGCGCCTCGATCTTCTCCACGAGCCCGTCGATACCGTTCGGCAGGCGGTCGCGATTGACTGTCCAGTCCCCAAGTCCCGCATAGTCGGACGTGCGTGCGCCGAACCAGCCGTCGTCGAGCACGAAGAGTTCGATGCCGCACTCCGCCGCTTTGTCCGCGATCGTGAGCAGCTTCTCCTCCGTAAAGTCGAAATACGTCGCTTCCCAGCTGTTGATGAGGATCGGACGTACCTTCTCGCGCCACTGCCCGCGCACAAGACGCTTTTGATAAAGACGATGATAGGTCTGACTCATGCCGTTCAGCCCCTCGTCCGACCAGACGAGCACCGCCTCGGGTGTCTGGAACGCCGCACCAGGTTCAAGTTTCCAATCGAAATCCGTGCTGTGAATCCCCGCTTGCAAACGCGTGACACCGTGGTTATCGACCTCTGCGAGCATCTCGAAATTGCCGCTGTAGACGAGGCTCATGGCGAGCACCTCGCCCTGCGTTTCCGTCGTTCCGCGCCGCAGGAGTGCCGCAAACGGATTGTACTGCCCCGAGGAGTGCCCGCGACGGCTGCCGATTGCCGTGATGCCCGTTACAAGTGGACGGATCTCGACATGACGCTCACGCGTCCACGCCCCCGTCAGCTCCATCCAGTCGTACTCCGTATCGGGCAGGTCGATCGACATGCTCATGACCTTCTGCAGGTGCAGGACTTCCTTGCCGTCGTTGCTATAGCGCACACTGCGCGCAATCGCACCCCCCTCGGCAAAAATCGTATAGAGGAGTTCCGCTCGCAGCCCTGTGACCGCATCCTGCACCTCAACGATGAGGGTCTTTGCCTCATCGTCCGACTCCACATAGGTCGCGGGCAGGCCCGCAAGCTTCGGCTTGCCGTCCGTGATGCGGTAGCCCGTATACTGCATATCAAGGATGCGGCTGCCGTTCTCCTGCAATACGTTTAGCGCAGGACGGCGAAAATCCGACGAGCCGTAGGTCGGAAGCTCCTGCCGAATCGCATCCAGAGAGTAGTCGCGGCAGTCCGCAAAGACGCACGCCGACATGCCACGATGGACGCGCTCAAAGAGGTGCTCAAAGCCCGCGCGGTCGCGCAGCACTTTTCCGTAGTAGAGCGATCCAAGCCCGCCGTGGGGCAGTACCATGAAGATGTAGCTGATGGTATCGTTGAAGAGATGAAAGACTTTGCCCTGCTCATGATAAACAATATTCAAAAGTATCCCTCCTTCGCTTGTTTCACAGTGGAACTGCTTTCTACTTAGATGCTGTACGCATCTCTACAGATCTATCCTCCTCTACGCGAAAGCCCGTCGTCTCACGTTCAACCACGGTATTCGCAAGCACGACATTCTCCGTCACGTTCTCCTCGATCTGCTTCAACATGAGACGTGCCGCCTCCCGCCCGAGATCGCCCATATGCTGGTCGATCGTCGTGAGCTGCAGTGCGGTATACTGACTGAGTGCCGTGTTGTCATAGCCGATCACCGAGATGTCCTGCGGCACGCGCCGTCCCATGCGCTGACAGGCGTTGACCGCCCCCATTGCCATGAGATCGTTGCAGCAGAAGATCGCCGTCGGTGCGAGCCCCTGCATCATGTCCATGAGGATAAACATAGTGTTTTCCACTGTCTCGATGCGGTTGCCCTCGCCGACGTTTACAATATCCTCCGGATGGAACGCCCCGCGCTCCCGCATGGTCTCGCGGTAGACCTTCTCCTTGATGCGGTAGGAGTCACTGTTCTCGCCCTGCACAAAGAGAATGCGCTCGTGCCCATAGTGAAAGAGATGCTCGAGTGCCGCACGCGCTCCGCCGTGCTGATCGCTCGTCACATACGAGATGCCCGCAAGTTCGCGTGCACTGTTGACAAAGACCAGCGGCAGACGCGCCGCCGTATTCTCGTAGAACTCCGAGACTGCCGTCTCCGTATTCGGACTGACGACGATAACGCCCGAAACATTGCGTGTGATGAAGTCCCGCACACACTCCTCCTCGCGTGCCGCATCGTTCTGCGCACACGCGAGGAGCAGAGAGTACGAGCTCCGCCGCAGACGCTCCTCGATGCCGTCGAGCACCTGGGCAAAGAACATATTGTCAAAACTCGGTACGACGACCCCGATGCTCGAGGAACGCTGCGTGTTCAGCTCGCGTGCCTGCAGATTCGGCACATACTCCAGTTTCTTGATGGCGTTCTCCACCTTGAGCCGCGTCTTTTCACGCACGGGATAGTTCCCGTTCACGACGCGCGAAACCGTCGCGACAGACACGCCCGACTCCCGCGCCACATCAACGATCGTCGCTTTCATTCTCTCTTCTCCCTATTATACACCCGCTATGCTTTCAATCCAGCGGTCAAACGCCGCCATCCCTGCCGCGTCACGCTTGAACACCCCTGCGTGCGTGAGCACCTCCAGGAACACCTTGCCGATCTCGTCACGCAGAATCCCATCGACATTTCCCTCTGTGACCGCCGTGTGCGCCGCACGTACCGAGCGATACCAGTCCGCATGCTTCTCGATGTCCACGATGCCCGCAATGTCCGCCGTTCCCCGCAGCAGCTCCGCACGGATCTGCTCCATCTCCGATTTGAGACGCGCGGGCAGGATCGCCAGCCCCAGCACCTCGATCAGACCGATGTTCTCCTTCTTGATGTGGTGCACCTCCGCGTGCGGGTGAAACAGTCCGAGCGGATGCTCTGCCGTCGTTCGGTTGTTGCGAAACACGAGATCGAACTCATAGTCCGCACCGCGCCGCCGCGCGATCGGGGTGATCGTATTGTGCGGCGCATCTGTCTCCGCAAGAATGTCCACGGAGGCATCGCTGTAGGTGCGCCATGCCGCTAGAATCGCCGTCGCAAGTTCCACGAGCGCATCCTTGTCGGAGGACGTGAGCCGCAGCGTCGACATCGGCCACTTCACACGCCCCGCACGCACCTGCGGATAGTTCGCAAAGCGATATTCCTGCTCCACCGCCGCGCGCTCCATCGCAAACGTATAGCGTCCACCCTGATAGTGGTCATGCGAGAGAATCGACCCGCCCACGATTGGCAGGTCTGCATTTGACCCCGCAAAATAGTGGGGGAAGACCGCAAGAAATGCCGCCAGATTCTCAAACGTCTCGCGCGAAATCACCATCGGCACATGATCGCTGTTCAGCACGATGCAGTGCTCGTTGTAGTAGGTATAGGGGGAATACTGCAAAAACCACGGATGCCCTGCAAGGTCGAGAGGGATAAGTCGGTGCGTCTCACGTGCAGGATGATTCACACGCCCCGCATAGCCCTCGTTCTCGCGGCAAAGCAGACACTTCGGGTAGCCTGCCGCCTTCGCGAGCTTCGCCTTGGCGATATCACGCGGATCCTTCTCCGGCTTCGAGAGGTTGATCGTCACATCGAGCTCGCCGAACTCCGTCGCCGTCTTCCACGCGATGTTCTTGTCGATACGCGCCTTGCGGATGTAGTTCGAGGCGATGCTCAGCGCATAGTAGTAGTCCGTCGCCTCGCGCGGCGATTCTTCATAGTGTGCATGGAACCGCCGCACAACCTCGGACGGACGCGGCATCACACAGTCCATGATGCGCGTATCGAAGAGGTCGCGCTCGTCCGTCGTGCCTTCGATCAGCCCCTTCTCCGCAGCGTAGTCGAGCATACACTCCAGAATAGGTGCTGCTGTTTCAAGCGTTTCATCCACCTCTTCGGGCACATAGTCCTCGACGTGCAGCACATCAAGGAGGCGGTTCGCCGCATAGACCTCGTCCTCGGGCGCAATCAGCCCCTTCTGACGGGCAAAGTGCAGGAGGCGGCTGATTTCATGCTGAATGTCACACATGATACACCCTCCCGTCCTAGTCCTCATACCCGTGCGGATGGCTCTCGTGCCACTTCCACGCCGTCCCGATCACCTGCTCCACATCCGTGAACTGCGGCTTCCACCCGAGCACGGTACGCGCTTTCTCGCTTGACGCAATGAGCTGTGCAGGATCGCCCGCGCGGCGTGCGCCGATCTCCACCTTGATGGAGCGTCCCGTTGCCTTTTCCGCCGCCGCAATCATCTCCTTCACGGAGAACCCCTGCCCGTTGCCGAGGTTGAAGATGTCGCTTGCGCCGCCCTTTCTGAGGTATTCGAGCGCAAGCACATGCGCATCCGCGAGATCGACCACATGGATGTAGTCGCGCAGACACGTCCCGTCCGGTGTCGGATAGTCGTCGCCGAACACCGTGATATGGTCGCGCCTGCCCGTCGGTACTTGCAGGATAAGCGGAATCAGATGCGTCTCCGTCTTGTGATCCTCGCCGATCGAGCCATCGGGCAATGCTCCCGCCGCATTGAAGTAGCGCAGGGAGACATAGCGCACGCCGTTTGCGCGGCTCACCCACTTCATCATCTTCTCCATCGTGAGCTTCGTCTCGCCGTAGGTATTCGTCGGACACGTCTCGTCGTCCTCGTGGATCGGCACGCGCTTCGGCTCGCCGTAGGTCGCCGCCGTCGAGGAGAAGACAATCTTGTCCACGCCGTGCCGCACCATCGCCTCGAGGAGCACCTGCATTCCATAGACGTTGTTGTTGAAGTAGAGCAGCGGCTTTTCCATGCTCTCGCCGACAAGCGAATTTGCCGCGAAATGGATGACCGCCTCGATCTTATTCTCCGTGAAAATCTTGTCGAGCACTGCAGCATCACGAATATCGCCCTCGTAAAATTTCGCCGCAGGGTTCAATGCACCGCGATGCCCCGTCTGCAGATTATCGACAATGACGACCTGCTCGCCCTTTTCGACAAGCACGTGCACCGCATGGGAGCCGATGTAGCCCGCACCGCCGCAAACCAAGATAGCCATGAGTATGCTCCTTTCACCTTACAGGCGGCGTGCGCCGTCCGCAATATTCGCCACATAGAAGCTCGGTGCATAGCCGATCTTCGCCGTATATGCCTCTGCAACATTCTTCTCGAATGCGGGGATTGCCTCGTCACGCACAATGCTGACCGTGC
This sequence comes from uncultured Selenomonas sp., assembly GCA_963555475.1. Lineage (GTDB taxonomy): Bacteria > Bacillota > Negativicutes > Selenomonadales > Selenomonadaceae > Centipeda. The sequence continues at coordinate 5,788 of CAUVVR010000001.1, read as the reverse complement.
AGCCTGCAAAGCCGCCGCCCGTCATGCGTGAGCCGAGCACGCCCTCCTGCTGCCACGCAAGTTCCGCGAGCGTGTCCAGTTCCGGCCCCGTCACCTCGTAGTCGTCGCGCAGGGAGACGTGGGAGTCGTTCATCAGCGCACCGAAACGCTTCACATCGTTTTTCTCAAGTGCCTCCACCGCTTCGAGCGTGCGGCGGTTCTCGTAGACCGCATGGCGTGCGCGTCTGCGCTCGACCTCATCCTTGATTACGGCGGCATTCTCATCGAACTCTGCGTTTGTCAGCTCGCCGAGTGACTTGATCGCCTTCACCTTCTGCAGTGCCTTGAGGGCTGCCTCGCTCTGCATCCGACGCTCATTGTACGCCGAGGTGACGAGGCTGTGCGCCTTGTTCGTGTTTGTGATGACAATGCTGCACCCCTTGAGATCGAGCTTGCTGTAGCGGTACGCAAGCGTGTTGCAGTCGAGGAGGATCGCGCAGTCCTTCTTTCCCATACCGACGGCAAACTGATCCATGATGCCGCAGTTCATGCCGACAAAGATATTTTCCGCCTTCTGCGCGAGCTTCACGAGTTCCACCATGTCGATGCCAAGCCCGAGTTCGTCGTTCAGGATAACCGCCATCAGCACCTCGATGGATGCGGAGGAGGAGAGACCCGCGCCGTTCGGCAGATTGCCGTAGAACAGAATGTCAAAGCCGTGCGCCGCCGCATGACCCGCATCCTCCATCATGCGCACAACGCCGATCGGATAGTTCGCCCAGCCATAGGCATCCGTCTTCACCGCGCCGTGCATGGGGAACTCCACCACGCCCTGTTCCGGCAAATTCATCGAGTAGAGCCGCGAAACGCCGTCCGTGCGCGGTGCAACGAGCGCATACGTACCGAGCGAGATCGCACACGGGAAGACATGTCCGCCGTTGTAGTCCGTATGCTCGCCGATGAGATTCACGCGCCCCGGAGAAAAATACGCGTGTGTGTCCGCCGCGCCGAACTTCTCTCGAAACACTTCGTTCATCTCGTCCAATATCGCCATCGTCTGCATCCTCCGTTCATCTTTGGGTAAGCATCAAAATGTAGCCAAGCGAAAGTAAACGTTTTCTTTTCCGTTTTTCATTCTATCTCTTTTTGCAAAAAAACGCAAGAGCTTTTTGAAAACTCCTGCGTTTTTTCTTTTCTGACGAAACGGTCGTACAAGGCATGAGGACTCCGTAACATTGGTCATAGAACGTTTTGGGACTATGAACTGTTACGGACAAGGCGAAACACAGCGTGCGATGCTCCTAAGCAAACCCTAGTGGAGCAAGCGGAGGAAGTGTGCGACTCGCCCCCGGCGTACTTCTTTCGTTCAAGCGCAGCGCGTTTAAGAAGTGCGCCGGTATTTAGGCGAACGAGCACACGACCGCTTGCATAACGAGGTGTTTGCGTGGAGCACGCATAGCTGAAATATGGCGTAACTCCATGTTCGTGCGGGGACGCACGTTATTCGCCTTTTTTCCTCCCTCAAATTCCCTTCATCGTAAACGCCAGATGCCGCGTTTCGTTTTTATGCACATACTCCGCAAGCACGGGTGCGCCCCAACTATCGTCTCCGCCTACGCCGCACATCCCTGCCGATGCACGCAGATACGTGTGCTGCGGGCGCGGCAGATCGTATGTATGGCGCGCATTCTCAAGCTCATGCGGGCTGTACGGAAGTACCGACGCCTCGAACGGCACATCACACGCAAGGCGAATCCCATGCCCGCTGCGATCCGTGACCTCGATCCAGCGCACACCGCAATGATTGCCCGTCTCCTGCGGACGCAGATACGGCTCAACCTCGTCTGCCGCCGTACTCTCATAGATACCGAGTCGAGCACCCTCGCAGCGGTCAATGTAGTTCTCCTTTGGCCCGTACCCATAGAAGCGGATGCGGTCATAGTCCGCAGAGAGCGTAAAGAGCATCGCAAAGTCCGGCATCTCGGGCAGCCCCGCTGCAGCCCCATAGTCGAGTGCAACGCGAAGCGCCCCCGTCGCGTCCACCGTATAGGTGACGCTGCAGGTTGCTGCGGGCGACGCTGTGAGCGCATAGGTAAAGCGCACAGTGACGCTCTGTGCGCGGCATTCCTCCTGTCTGCCGAAGAACCCGTCCACCACCGTAAATGCAGCATCATCCACGCTGTACTCGATGCGTATGCAGCGGCGATAGAGGCTCGCAAGCTTCCACTGCGCACAGTCCGCCATGCGTCCGCTGCCGTAGTCGTTGTCAACAGGCGCACGCCAGAACGACGGCTGCGGCAGTTCCTCGATCAGCTCCCGCCCGCCATAACGATAGGAAACGAGATTGCCCTGTGCACTTGAGAACATAAGGGAGAACCCCGCCCCCTGCACACCGAGATTGATGTCCCCCTGCACCACGCGTAGACTGCCCGACGCTTCAAGTGATGCGTAGACGGGAGCAGCGACACCACAGCCGAGGAGATCGAAGAGGCTCGTTCCTGCATCCTCAGACGGCACAACAATCGCCTGTCCAAAGGCAATCTCGTGCCCCACAGGTGCCCAACGCTCTTCATCTCTGAGGACAAGTGATGCCGTCAGCACATATTCCCCATCCCCTGCATAGGGCAGCGCATTGCTGATGAATCTCGTTTCTCCCGGCGGCACCGTATGCTCACCTGCGTACGCCTGCCAGATCTCACGCCCGTCAAGGAGGAGTGAGAGGTACAGATCATAGTCGCCCGCATCTGAAAAGAGGCTCTTATTTTCGATCTCCACTCCATTCCACGAAGGACGCAGCGTGAAATTCTGATAGTTGAACTTCACATCCTGCAGCTTTGCCGTCGGACGACGATCGGCGAAGAAAATGCCGTTGCCGCTGAAGTTGTAATCCGACGGGCGGTCGCCGAAGTCGCCGCCGTAGAGAAATACATCCTCCCCATAGCGCCCTCGCCGACGAATTGCCTGATCGCCAAAATCCCAGATAAAGCCGCCCTGATAGAGCGGTTCGCGCTCCGTCAGCTCCGTGTACTTGTGCATACCGCCGCAGCTGTTGCCCATCGCGTGCGTATACTCGCAGCAGATAAAGGGCTTGTCCCTGTGCTCCTTGAGGAACGCCTCGATGTCCGCCGCCTTCGTATACATCTGACTTTCCATATCACTCGTTGCAGGATAGCTGCGATCCCAGAAAATCCCCTCGTAGTGCACGAGGCGCGTAGGATCGGCACAGCGGAAGTATTCGCTCATCTCGTAGATGTCACGCCCGCCGCAGGACTCGTTGCCGCACGACCAGATGAGGATGCTCGGATGGTTCTTGTCGCGCTCGTACATCGACTGTGCGCGGTCAAGCACGGCGGGCAGCCAAACCTCGTGAGCGCCGGGCACGGTATGCTCGTCTTTTGCACATGCGCCGTTCTTCATCCACGAACCGTGCGTCTCGAGATTCGTCTCGTCGATCACATAGAGTCCGTAAATATCGCACAGCTCATAGAGACGACTGCTGTTCGGGTAATGTGATGTGCGGATCGCGTTGACATTCGCACGTTTTAGTGCAATGATATCCTGCTCGAAAAGTGAGGGATCCATCGCCCGCCCGTGATCGCAGTCGAACTCGTGGCGGTTCACCCCTTTGAACACAATGCGCTTGCCGTTGATCTGCATTAGTCCGCCCCTGATGCAGAACTCACGAAATCCGACACGTACGCGCACAACCTCATGCAAAACATCCGCCGCATCACGCACACGAATCAAAACATGATAGAGCCAAGGGCACTCCGCGCTCCACAGGAGCACACAGGCAGCCTCGCCCGAAAACGTATGCGTCTTTGCGGAGATGTTCGCCTCATCTCTCCATATACAGTCCCCGTCCTCATCACAGAGCAGGATCTCGACGTGCTTCTCGGCCGCATCGCCAAACGTAAGGTGCACATCAAGCTGCCCATCCGTATATCCATCCCGTTCAAGCGGCACGGCACGAACAGCAATATCCTCGATGTGGTGCTGCGGCTTTGTGTAGAGCAGAACATCCCGATAGATCCCCGAGAACCGCCAAAAATCCTGATCCTCAAGCCAGCTTGCACTCGCATAGCGGAATACCATCGCCGCCAGCTTGTTCTCGCCCGCTATGACGTACGGTGTCAGATCGAAGTCCGCAAGTGTGCAGCTGTCCTCACTGTAGCCGACGAAATATCCGTTGAGAAAGAGCGCGAGTGCCGCATCCACACCGCCAAAGGAGATGAAAACATTTTCCCAGTCCTCCGGCACGTTGAAATACTTCACATAGCAGCCGACGGGATTGGAGCGCACGGGAATCTCCCCCAGCGCAATGCTCTCGTGCCCATCCCACGGATACGTCGTATTCGTATAATGCGGCACCCCGTGCCCCTCCATCTGGATGTGCGCCGGCACACGGATCGTCTCCCAGTCGTGGCAGTCATAGTCCGCCGCCTCAAATCCCTGTGGGATGCGTGCTGTATTCTGCGCATAGGCAAAGTGCCAAATACCGCCGAGCGTGCGGTAGAACGAGGACACGCCTCGTGCCAGTTCCGCCTCATCGCGGTAGAATATATGATCGCTGTGCGCGGGCAGGCGGTTCTCCGCAAAATACTGCGGGTCTTTCAGTTTCTCAAAATCGAAGCCGCTCATGTCAAGACCTCCGTTTCTGCAAAGAAAGCGGTCGACACCGACCGCTTCCCTTATATTAACACAGATTACTGATTCATTTCATCCCATTTTTCTTCCAGTTCCTCCACGATGCGCGCGTGCTCCGCCTCCGTAAGCGTCACCTTCGCACGGTAGAGAATCGTGCCGAGCAGGATGAACGCAAACGGCGCCGCGAACATCACGAGCTTGAAGTTAAAGAGGTTCTCCGGTGTAATCGTCGCCGCCGTCGCACCGCTCGTCATACCGACCCAGATCGCAGTCAGACCGATCAGCCCGCTTGTAATCGCTCCCGCGAGCTTATCCACCAGCGGACGCACGCAGAGGACAAGTGCCTCGTCACGATGCCCGAGCTTCAGCTGCCCATACTCGACCGTATCCGTGATCGTCATGAGCACGACGAGGAAGACCAACGGCTGCGGCAGGGCAAAGAGACCTGCCGCAAAGAGCGTCATAACAACGCTCGTGCCCGCCATCGCATAGAGCACGATACCGACGAGCATCACGGCAACCGAGCCGAAGAAGAGCCTCCGGCGACTGAACTTCTCCGTCAATGTCGGGAAGAGAGCCACGGCAAGCAGCCCGATGATAACGTTGATGACACCGAGGAACGAGAACTGCTTTGCATCGCCGAGCACATAGATGAAGTAGTAGAGATTGAAATTATTGATGATATTGATCCCGAGACCGTAGATCAGGTATGCAATCGCGATCCAGAGCAGCTGATCGTTCTTGAGCAGAACCGAGAACACGTCCTTGAACGAGGTCTCCGTCTTGTTCTCGCGCAGCGCAGAGTCCTCTTCCTTCGTCCCAAGGCCGAGGATGATCGCGCCGAGTGTCGCGATGCCGCCGCCGATGACCGCGAATGCAAACCAGCCCGCAGAGTCACCCGCACCGCCGTTCTCGTTCAGCGAGAAGTAGAGCACGACGGGCATGACGATCGCCGTGACCAGCTGACCGCCGAACACCGAACCAATACGTGCATAGGTCGCCGTCACCTCACGCTCGCGCGAGTCGAACGAGAGCGCAGGGATCATCGACCAGATGGCAACGTCCTTTGCCGAGTAGAACACATCCATGATGAGGTAGAGGACTGCAAAGAGGACGAGGTAGAGCATCGGATTCGACACCGTCAGCCCGCCCATATCCGTAA